>CAVVSO010000050.1:0-82528 GCA_963750745.1 uncultured Alphaproteobacteria bacterium
AGTCGATCCCGGCGACCTTCTCCGTCGGCGGCCGGGAGTTCAGGGGCACCTTCACCGGGCGCAGGAACCGCCGGGTTCGGCGGCGCCACCGTCCCGGTGGACAGACGCCGACTTCATCTACAGCCTCGTCGACCAGGACACGCTCACCATCACCTACGGTGACGACCGCCGGGTGATCGTCCCGCTCGAGGACGCCGACCCGGCCATCGCCGCTCTGCGCACCTGCCAGGAGGGCCTGGCCGCCCAGTAGTCGGGGCGCGAAGGAAGCCTGGAGGGGCGGCCGCCGGCCGTGGGGCCGCCCTCCCTTGCTCCGGCCCGGTGGCGGCGCATAGGTTGGGGCATCCGTCCCAGCCCACCGGAACGCCGCTTGACCGAGACCGCCTACCGGGTGCTGGCCCGCAAGTACCGGCCCGCGACCTTCGCCGACCTGATCGGCCAGGAGGCGATGGTGCGCACGCTCCGCAACGCCTTCGAGGCGGACCGGATCGCGCACGCCTTCGTGCTGACCGGCGTGCGCGGCGTCGGCAAGACCACGACCGCCCGGATCATCGCCAAGGGGCTGAACTGCACCGGCGCCGACGGGCAGGGCGGCGCCGACGATCGAGCCCTGCGGCGTCTGCGAGGCCTGCGGGCGATCGCCGAGGGCCGGCACGTCGACGTGCTCGAGATGGACGCGGCCTCGCACACCGGCGTCGACGACATCCGCGAGATCATCGACGTGCGTCGCCTACCGGGCGGCCGAGCGCGCGCTACAAGGTCTACATCATCGACGAGGTGCACATGCTCGAGCACCTCGGCGTTCAACGCGCTCCTGAAGACGCTGGAGGAGCCGCCGGCGCACGTGAAGTTCATCTTCGCCACCACCGAGATCCGCAAGGTGCCGGTGACGGTGCTGTCGCGCTGCCAGCGCTTCGACCTGCGCCGGATCGAGCCCGAGGCGATGCTGGCGCACCTCGCCGCGGATCGCCGCGGCGCGAGGGGGTGGCGGTCGCGCCGGACGCGCTGGCGCTGATCGCGCGCGCGGCGGAGGGCTCGGTGCGCGACGCGCTGTCGCTGCTCGACCAGGCGATCGCGCACGGCGCCGGGCGAGACGACCGCGGCCGAGGTGCGCGCGATGCTCGGGCTCGCCGACCGCGGCCGCGTGCTCGACCTCTTCGAGGCGGTGATGGCCGGCGACGCGCGCGGCGCGCTGGCCGAGCTCGCCGCGCAGTACGCCGCCGGCGCCGACCCGATGGCGGTGCTGCGCGACCTCGCCGAGGTGACCCACTGGGTCTCGATGGTGCGGCTCGCGCCCGAGGCGGCCGACGACCCGACGGTCGGCGCCGGACGAGCGGGCCCGCGGCCTCGACTTCGCCGGGCGGCTGTCGATGCGGGTGCTGACCCGCGACCTGGCAGATGCTGCTGAAGGCGCTCGAGGAGGTGGCGACGGCGCCGAACGCGATGATGGCGGCCGAGATGGCGGTGATCCGGCTGACGCACGTCGCCGAGCTGCCGAGCCCGGAGGAGCTGGTGCGCCGGCTGAGCCGACGCCCCGCCGCCGCGCCGGCGCCGGCCGGCGGCGGCGGCGGAGGCGCGGCCGGCCGCGGGTCGGCCGCGCCGCGGCCGCAGCCGCGGCGCGCCGCGGCGCGGCCGCGCCCGCGCGCGCCGGCGCCGGTCGCCGCGAGCCCGGGGCGCTGGCGCGCTACGCGCGGTTCGAGGACGTGGTGGCGCTGGTGCGGGCGCGGCGCGACATGAGCCTGCTGGTCGAGATCGAGACCGGCGGTGCGGCTGGTGCGCTACGCGCCCGGCCGCATCGAGTTCGAGCCGGCGGACGACGCGGCGCCGGACCTGGCGGCGCGGCTGGCGCAGCGGCTGCAGCTCTGGACCGGCGCGCGCTGGGGCGTGGCGGTGGTCGGCTCCGGCGGCGCGCGCGACGATCGCCGAGGTCCGCGCCGCGCGCAGAGGGCGACCTGCAGCGCGCGCTCGCTCGCGCATCCGATGGTGCAGGCGGTGCTGGCGGCGTTCCCCGGCGCGGAGATCCGCGACGTGCGCCCGCCGACGCGCTCGCCGCCGCGGCGCCGCCGGCGCCGGCGACGAGGACGACGACGACTGGGATCCGTTCGATCCCTTTTCAGAGGAGAGCTGAATGCTGAAGGGTCTGGGACAGCTTGGCGACATGGCCAAGATCATGAAGCAGGCGCAGGAGATGCAGAGCCGGATGGCCGAGGCGCAGAACCGGCTCGACGCGATCGAGGTGGTGGGCGAGGCCGGCGCCGGGCTGGTCAGGGTGACCGCGACCGCCAAGGGCGCGGTCAAGGCGCTGTCGATCGACCCGTCGCTGTTCAAGCCGGAGGAGCGCGAGGTGGTCGAGGACCTGATCGTCGCCGCGGTGCAGGACGCGCAGGCGCGCGCCGATGGTGGCGGCGCAGGCGGAGATGGCCAAGGTGACCGAGGGCCTCGACCTGCCGCCGGGGCTGAAGCTGCCGTTCTGAGCCCGACGCGCCGACGCGGATGCCGCGCGGTCGACCGGCTGATCGCGCTGATGGCGCGGCTGCCGGGGCTCGGGCCGCGCTCGGCGCGGCGGGCGGTGCTGACGATGGTGCGCCGGCGCGAGGCTGCTGCTCGAGCCGCTGGCGCAGGCGCTGGCCGAGGTGGCGGCGACGGTGCGCGAGTGCGCCGCGCTGCGGCAACATCGCGACCGGCGAGCTCTGCGCGATCTGCGCCGACCCGCGCCGCGCGACCGGCGAGCTCTGCGTCGTCGAGACGGTGGCCGACCTCTGGGCGATGGAGCGCGGCGGCGCCTTCCGCGGCCGCTACCACGTGCTCGGCGGCGTGCTCTCGGCGCTCGACGGCGGTCGGGCCCGAGGCGCTGCGCATCCCCGAGCTGGTCGCGCGCGGGTCGCGGACGAGGCGGCGCGCGAGGTGATCCTGGCGCTGAACGCCACCATCGACGGCCAGACCACCGCGCACTACATCGCCGACCAGCTCGCGCCGCTCGGCGTCGCGGTGACCTCGCTCGCCAAGGGCGTGCCGATCGGCGGCGAGCTCGACTATCTCGACGACGGCACCATCGGCGCCGCGCTGCTGGCCCGGCGCGCGCTCTGAGCGGTTTTTTCGGCTCTCACGCCCGAGAGACGACCATCACCTTGGAATGGCTGGAAAAATCTTGGCTGGAAAGCGGCTGGAATCCGGCTGGAATCGGTTTGCCATTTTTTACCGGCTGTTAACGCGAGGCGATCGCGCGGAGGCGGCATGACAGCCCCTCGCTTCCGGAAGTCCCTGAAATTCCACACGAAAGCTGCCCCAATGGGCCCCGAAGGCCCGCCTGTACCAGCGGCCCGATGGCATGACGCTCCTCTCGGTCCGACGTCGCGAACGGGCGGCCTGCCGGATTTGCCGTCGACAAGACGCGCCTGACGGCTTGGCTCCCGCCGCGAACCTGCTACCAAGGCGCGGGGCGAAACGGTGCGGGACGGGTCCTTGAGCGGCAATCCTTCAGACCGGACTCCGACCGGCTTCTGGCTCATGGCTTCGATCGGCTACTTCGCCTTCCAGGCGGCTCTACCGGGTCGCGCTCGGCGGCAACCTCGGGCTCGACGAGGCGCAGGCGCTGATCGAGGCCCGGCGGCTCGCCTGGGGCTACGGCGCGCAGCCGCCGCTCTACGACTGGCTGCAATGGGGCGTCTTCCAGGCGCTCGGCGAGTCGCTGCCGGCGCTGTCGCTGCTGAAGAATCTGCTGCTGGCGATCACCTACCTCGCGGTCTATGCGCTGATCCGCAGCGCGCACCCGCCGCGGGTGGCCGGCCTCGCGGCGGCGAGCCTGCTGCTCTTGCCGCAGATCGCCTGGGAGAGCCAGCGCGCGCTGACGCATTCGGTGCTGGCGACCACGCTCGCGGCGCTCTCGGTGCTGATCTTCTGGACGAGGGGTGCTCGGCGAGCGGCGCGGCGGCTATCTCGCCTTCGGCCTGCTCAGCGGCCTCGGGCTGCTCGCCAAGGCGAATTTCGCCTTCGTGCCGGTGGCCCTCCTGCTCGCGGCGGCCTCCTCCGCCGAGTTCCGGCCCCGCCTGCGGCCTCCGGCCTCGGCGCTCGGCGTCGCGCTGGCGGCGGCGATCGTCGCGGTGCCGGCGGCCTGGATGCTCGCCCACTCCGACCTCGCGCTCGGCTCGGCGCACAAGTTCGAGCGGCGCCGCCGGCGGCGCGCCGTCCGCCGCCGCGCGCGCGGGCCTCGCCGCCTGCGCCCGGTTGCCGCCGCCGGCCTTCCTGCTCCTGCTCGCGGCTGGCGGCCGGCATCCTGCGCTGGCGCTGCGCCAGCGGCAGCCGCGCCGCCGCCCGGCCGCTCGATCGCTTCCTCCTCCGCCTGATCCTCGCCGGCCTCGGCCTGGTCGCGGTCGCGGTGCTCATCGTCTCGGCGACCAACCTCAAGGACCGCTGGCTGCAGCCGGTGCTGTTCCTCGCGGCGCCGGCGACGACGGTCTGGCTGCTGGGGCGGACCACCGAGGCCGGCGCCCGCTGGCTCGCCCGGACGCTGGCGCTGGCGGCGGCGCTGGTGGTCGTCGCGCTGCCGGTGCATCTCCTGACCGGAACCCCCGGCAGCCCGGCGCGCGGCGACGCGCCGATCGCCGCGCTCGCGGCGAGGCTTCCCGCCGACCAGCGCGCCGGCCGGATCTCGCCGATCCGCAGTGGCTCGCCGCCAACCTGCGCTACCTCCACCCCGACTGGCGGGTCGAGGACGGACACCGCCGCGCCGGTCGCCGGCGAGCCGGTGCTACTGATCTGGCCCGGCAAGCCGGACCGCGGCGCCGAGCTCGGCGACATGCTGGCGGCGCGCGCCGGCCATCGGTTGCGGCTCGGCGAAGCGACCCGCCTCGCCGCGCCCTATCCCTGGCAGCCGGGCGAGACCTTCACGCTCTACGCGGCGCCGCTCGCGCCCTGAGGGCGAATCGAGATCGGACTTCGCTTCCGACCGAAGCGGGCCTTGGCCCGCGAGGCCCGGCCCACAGGGAAACTCTCCTGTGGAGAGCTGCCCGGGCCGTTCGCCGGAGCGCTGTGCGCGGAGGCGAAGGGGGGTGCGGCCTGGACCGAAGGGTGCAATCGGCGCGGCCGCCCCGCGGACGCGTCTATCGCGTCCGCCCCCGGAGGGGCGGCCGCGGCCGGATTTTGTCGACGGACAAATCCGGCGGGCGCGCCCGTTTCGCGCGAGATCGGACCGTAGAGACCGGCGCAGGCTCTGAAAGCAAAGATGACGCTGTCGGCCGTTGGTGTCAGTCAACGGAAGAAATAGTCGCCAACGTCGGCTTGAAATCATCCGAGGCGAGGAATATGTATCCTCATGCCAAGTCTTGAACGCCACAGAAGGGTCTCGCCTTTCGCGGGACCGCTGCTGAACTGCTCGCATCCCCGAGCGGGGTAGGCGTTCGCGCTGATCCCCGTTCGGGGCCTCCTCGAACCTTTCAATCGCAACCTGGAACGGACGACGCCGCGTCGTCCGGGGGCACGTCATGCGCGCAGGCGACACCTTGGACTCTCAGATCATCGAACAGCATCGGCGACGAGGCGCCGCGGAAAGCCCGCACTTCATCCAGCGCACCCTCATCGCGCCGATGCTGCGCCGGCGACGGCGACGCGCGGCGATCGCCGAACTGGAGGCCATGACCGATCAGCTGCTCGCCGACATCGGAATTTCGCGCGGCGAGATCCCGCGGGTGGTGGGCGGGCTGATCGCAGGCGATGCCCGCGCGACCGCGCCGCGAACGCCGTCCGCGCGGGTCGAGGAATTGCGCGAGCGCATGCGGCGAGCCGCCTGACCGCGCGCGCAAATCTGATCACAAGGATACGATCGATGCTTTCAGCAGCAGACTTCCCCGACGTCTTCCCCACGATGGCCGAGCGATTGCCCGGACATGCGCGGGAAAGCCGAATCGAACCGGCAATCGCGCGGTGGGAGGACGACGGCGGGCGGACCTCGAACCGCGCATCGGCGAGCCGGCCGCCAAGCCGTGAACGGGAGGTCTCGAGCGGCCTCGTCCCGTGGTTCGTGCCCTTCGCCGTTGCGCCGGCGCTCGCCGTCGCCACCATGGCGATCCTGGGCGGGTCCCGGACCACGCCGCCGCGATGACGGGCGCCGTCGCTAGAGGAAGAACGGCACCATGAGGAAGATCAGCGCGGTCAGCGCGCCGTTCAGGCCCATGGCGATGCCGGCGAAGGTGCCGGCCTCCTCGCTGACCTGGAACGCCCGCGCGGTGCCGATGCCGTGCGAGGCGACGCCGACCGCGAAGCCGCGGGCGGCATAGTCGCGGATGCGCAGCGCGTTCATCAGCGGCGTCACGATCACCGAGCCGAGGATGCCGGTCAGCACCACCAGCACCGCGGCCAGCGCGGGGATGCCGCCGACGGTCTGGGTCAGCGCCATGGCGATCGGTGCGGTGACCGATTTCGCCGCGAGCGAGGCGAGGATTTCGCGCGGCGCCCCGAACGCCCAGGCGATCGCCACCGCCGAGACGATCGCGGTCAGCGAGCCGGCGAAGAGCGCGGCCAGCATCGGCAGGAGGTTGCGCCGCACCGCGATCCGGTTGCGCCAGAGCGGCAGGCCGAGCGCCACGGTGGCCGGGCCGAGCAGGAAATGCACGAACTGCGCGCCGTCGAAATAGGTCTGGTAGCTGGTGCCGGTCGCGGTCAGCAGCACGATCAGCAGGCCGGCCGCGATCACCACCGGGCTCGCCAGCGGATGGCGGTGCAGGCGCGCGGAGATCGCGTCGCCGATCGCGTAGGCCAGCAGCGTCGCGGTGAGCCAGAGCAGCGGGGTCTCCGACAGGAAGACCCAGATGCTGTGGAGGCCGGCGGGCTTCATCGCCTGCCGCTCCGCGACCAGGCGCGCCACCGCGCGGAAGGTATAGACGGTGACGATCAGCGTCAGCACCGTCGAGGCGATCAGCGCCGCCGAGATCGCCAGCCAGTTCGCGGCGATCAGCCCGGCCTGCTGCACCACGCCCACCGCCGCCGGCACGAAGAGCAGCGAGAGGTTCCGCAGCAGCGTGTCGGCGGCCGCGTCGAGCGCCGGCGCCGGAGCGGCCGACCAGCATCAGGCCGCCGAAGATCAGCGCCATCCCGAGCACCGGTCCGGGAAAGGTGAGGCCGAGGGCGTGGACGATCACCTCGCCGGCGAGCTGGCAGAGAAAGAGCAGCGTCAGGGCATTGATCATGGCCCGGACGCCGGCGGCGTCACCTCAGGCGGCCCCGCTCCCGTCCGCGGCGAAGGCCAGCGGCGCCGCGACATAGCCGAGCGCCCGGCAGACGTCGAAGGTGAGGTCGGGATTGTTGAGCGTATAGACGTGCAGATGCTCGACCCCCTCGGCGATCAGCGCGTCGCACTGCTCGGCGGCGATCGAGACCGAGAGCAGATGCGCCTCCTCCGGCGTCTCGGCCCGGGCGAAGGCCTTGTGCATCCACTCCGGCACCGCCGCCCGGCAGCGGCCGGCGAAGTTCAGCATCTTGGCGAAATTCTCCACCGGCAGGATGCCCGGATGCACCGGCGCGGTGATCCCGGCCTTGGCGCAGGCGTCGCGGAAGCGCAGGAAGTCGCCGTTGTCGAAGAAGAACTGGGTCAGCGCCATGCTGGCGCCGGCGTCGAGCTTGCGCTTGAGGTTCTCGATGTCCGCCGCCGGGCTCGCCGCCTCGGGGTGCATCTCCGGATAGGCCGCCGACCGCGATCTCGAAGTCGCCGACCGCGCGCAGCGCCGCGACCAGCTCCGCCGCGCTGGCGAAGCCGTCCGGATGCGGCACGAACCGCGGTCTCGCCCTTGGGCGGGTCGCCGCGCAGCGCCACGATCCGCCGCACCCCCATCCGGGCGTAGCCGCGCGCCACCTCGAGCGTCTCCTCGCGGCTGGCGCCGACGCAGGTCAGATGCCCCGCGACGTTGAGCCGCGCCCGGCCGACGGATGGTCTGGATCGCCGCGTTGGTGCGGTCCCGCGTCGTGCCGCCGGCGCCGTAGGTGACCGAGACGAAGCGCGGCGCCAGCGGCGCCAGCCGCTCGACCGACCGCCACAGCCGCAGGCTGGCTTCGGGCGAATGCGGGGGAAAGAATTCGAAGGACAGGCTCGGGAGAGCCTTCTGGGTCTTCGTCATGTGCACCGGTCCATACCGACAATGAAGTTTGCAGCCCGCGAGAATACCGCTGGAAATGCCGTCGGGCAACGGCTAACTGAACAGCCGCCCGACGCGGCCGCCGGCCGCGCAACCGACGAGGAGGCGCATGCCCGAGGTCACCATCGTCTACTGGCGGGACATCCCCGCCCAGGTCATCGTCGGCAACGGCCGCCGCGCCGCCAAGATGCCGCTGCCCGAGCGCTTCGAGACCGCCATCGACCGCTGCGCGATGAGGGCCGGCGCCCGCGACAGCGACGCCTATCTCGCCGAATGGCGCAAGGGCGAGCCCTACCTTGTCGAAGGCGAAGCGGCGGATGTCGCTTCCGGCGAAGCGGCGCGGCTCGAAGCGGAGTTTAGTCCGGACGCGATCAAGGCCCTGATCGCCAACGACGGCTGGGCCACCCCGCGACCCTGACGCCCGGAGCGACCCGATGGCGCAGATCCTCGAACTTCGTCCGCAAGACCGGCCCGCCGCGCCCGCGCGCCGGCGCCGCGCTCGGACGCGCTGCTCGCGGATTTCTCGATCGAGGTGATGCCGCGCACCGCCGCGAAGATCGCCGACTTCCGCGCCATCCTGCCCGCCGGCACCCGGGTCTATCTCGCCCATATCGACGGCACCGAACCCGCCGAGATGCTCGCCGCCGCCCGCCGCCTCGCCGACGAAGGCTTCGCGGTCATGCCGCACGTCCCGGCCCGCGGCATCGCCAGCCGCGCCGAGCTCGACGCCCGCATCGCCGCCTATGCCGACGTCGGGCGTCACGCGAGGCGCTGGTGCATCGCCGGCGGCATCGACCGCCCGCGCGGCCCCTTCTCCGAGGCGATGCAACTGCTGCAGACCGGCCGTCTTCGACGCCCGCGGCTTCACCCGCCTGCACGTCGCCGGCCACCCCGAGGGCAACCGCGACATCGACCCCGCCGGCGGCGAGGCCATCGCGATGGCCGCGCTCGCCCGCAAGGCCGGCTTCGCCGCGCGAGACCGACGCCGCAGATGGCGATCGCCACCCAGTTCTGCTTCGAGCGCCGGCCCGGTGATCGCCTGGGCCGACCGCCTGCCGCGCCGCGGGCATCACCCTGCCGGTCCACATCGGCGTCGCCGGCCCGGCCAAGCTCCAGACGCTGATCCGCTTCGCGATGAGCCTGCGGCGTCGGCCCGAGCCTTGCGCGTGCTGCAGCGCCGCGCCGCCGACCTGACCCGGCTGATGCTGCCGTTCGAGCCGACCGACGTTCCTGGCCGAGATCGCCGCGCCACAAGGCGGCGAACCCGGCCTGCGGCATCGAGCGCGTGCACTTCTTCCCGCTCGGCGGCATCACCGCCACCACCGACTACACCGCCGCCGCCGTCCGCCCGGCCCCGCCGGGCGCGGGCATGACGCGAGCCAGCGCTCCTCTTCGACCTCGACGGCACCCTCGTCGACACCGACCATCTGCACCACGCCGCCTTCGTCGCGATCCTCGCCGAGCGCGGCCGCGCGCTGACGCTCGCCGAGTACCGCAGCCCACATCATGGGCCACCCCAACGACGCGATCCTCGCCCGCTACTTCCCCGGCGAGGACGCCGCCATCCTCGCGCGCAAGGAGGCGATGTTCCGCGACAGCCTCGCGGCCAGCGTCGCGCCGGTCGCCGGCATCCACGCGCTGCTCGACTGGGCCGCCGCCAACGATCGCCGGCTGCGCCGTCGTCACCAACGCCCCGCGCGACAACGCCCACGCCATGCTCGCCGCCGCCGGCCTCGCGGACCGCCTGCCGGCGCTGGTCATCGGCGACGAATGCGAGCGCGCCAAGCCCGACCCCGCGCCCTACCGCGCCGCCATGGCCGCGCTCGGCGTCACCCCGTCGCGCTCGGTCGCCTTCGAGGACAGCCGCTCCGGCCTCCGCGCCGCCCGCGGCTCCGGCGCCCACGTCTTCGGCATGACCACCGGCCTCGCCGCGGACGAGCTGACGCAGGCCGGCGCGCACCAGGTCATCGCCGACTTCACCGATCCCGCGCTCTGGGCGCATCTCGACCAGCTCGGAGCCCGCGTCGCATGACCCGCACCGTCGTCGAATCGAGGTCGAGGACCGTGATCATCGGCTTCGACCAGCCGTTCTGCGTGATCGGCGAGCGCATCAACCCCACCGGGCCGCAAGACGCTCGCCGCCGAGCTCGAGGTCGGCGACTTCTCCACCGTCGAGGCCGACGCGCTCCACCAGGTCGCCTGCGGCGCCATGGTGCTCGACGTCAATTCCGGCGCGGTCTTCAAGAACAAGATGGCCGACGATCCGCGCTACGCCGACAACAACTTCGTCGAGCCGATGCTGATGCCCCAGCTCGTCGCCCGGATCCAGGCGCTGGTGGACGCGCCGCTCTGCATCGACAGCTCGGTCCCCGGCGCGCTGCAGGCCGGGCTCGAGGCCTGCGAGGGCCGCCCGCTCGCTGAACTCCGTCACCGGCGAGGAGGAGCGGCTCGAGCGCGTGCTGCCGCTGGTGAAGAAGTACAACGTCCCCGTCGTCGCCATCTCCAACGACGACACCGGCATCTCCGAGGACCCCGACGTCCGCTTCGCCGTCGCGAAGAGGATCGTCCAGCGCGCCGCCGACTTCGGCATCCCCGCGCACGACATCGTCGTCGATCCCGCTGGTCATGCCGATCGGCGCCATGGCGACCGCGGGCCTGCAGGTCTTCGCGCTGGTCCGGCGCCTGCGCGAGGAGCTCGGCGTCAACACCACCTGCGGCGCCTCCAACATCTCCTTCGGCCTGCCGAACCGCCACGGCATCAACGCCGCCTTCCTGCCGATGGCGATCGCCTCCGGCATGACCAGCGCGATCATGAACCCGACCCGCGACGCCGAGATGCACGCGATCCGCGCCGCGAACCTGCTCGCCAACAACGACCCCTACGGCGCCGCCTGGATCCGCGCCAACAAGGCGCCGCTCGCCGAAGGCGAGGTCGAGGCCGGCGCCCGCGGCCGCCGCGAGGGCCGGCGGCCGCCGGCGCGGCTGACCGCCGGCGCCGTGGCGCGGTCAGCGCCGTCGGCCACGATCCGATCGACCGCCTGACCCCGCGCCGCGGCGCCGCCACGCGTCGACGGCGTCAGCTGGATGGTACGGCTCGCCGCCGCGCGGCGCGGGTCCCGCCCGCGTCGATGGCGCCGCCACGCACGAGGCCGCCTGCCTGCGCGTCGACATCCCGCGCTCCGCCGTCACCCTCGCCGGCCGGCGGCCGCGCCCGCGCGGCGACTGCGCCTCCGCGGCCAGTCCTGCGCCACTCGCCTGCCCTCTGGCCACATCCAGCCTCGCTCTGCCGGACCGGAGCAGCGTCCGGCAGAAGCGGCATACGCACAGCGGCGCCTGCCACGACTCCGTGGCGCGCAACAGCCGCGGTTCGCCGCGTCTCCGCTCGGCGCGCGCGCTAGGTCGGTAACGACTTCAACTGACTCGGTCAGGTCGATTAGCGGTCGCGCACTGACAGCGACGGCTGTGCACCACGCCGCATGACCGCCGCCCGCGACCCCCTCGTCATCTTCACCCCGTCCGGCAAGCGCGGCCGCTTCCCGGTCGGCACGCCGGTGCTCACCGCCGCCCGCCAGCTCGGCGTCGATCTCGACTCGGTCTGCGGCGGCCGCGGCATCTGCTCGAAGTGCCAGGTCACCCCCGCCTTCGGCGACTTCCCCAAGCACGGCGTCACCGTCTCCGAGGACGCGCTTTCCCCCTTCAACGCCGTCGAGGAGCGCTACGACCGCATCCGCGGTCTCGCCCCCGGCCGCCGCCTCGGCTGCCAGGCCCAGCTCCTCGGCGACGCCGTCATCGACGTGCCGCCCGAGTCGCCAGGTCCACAAGCAGGTGGTGCGCAAGCGCGCCGAGGCCCGCGCCATCACCCTCGACCCCGCCACCCGGCTCTACTACGTCGAGGTCGCCGAGCCCGACATGCACGAGCCCTCCGGCGACCTGCAGCGGCTCGAGCGCGCGCTGGCCGAGCAATGGCGGCTCGCACGGCGTCAAGGGCGACCTGCGCACCCTGCAGATGCTGCAGCCGGCGCTGCGCAAGGGCGACTGGAAGGTCACCTGCGCCGTCCACCGCGACGGCCCCGAGCCGCGCATCCTGCAGGTCTGGCCCGGCTTCTACGACGGCGCGATCTACGGCCTCGCCATCGACGTCGGCTCCACCACCATCGCCGGCCACCTCTGCGATCTCGCCACCGGCGAGGTCCTGGCCTCCACCGGCCTGATGAACCCGCAGATCCGCTTCGGCGAGGACCTGATGAGCCGGGTCAGCTACGCCATGCTGAACCCCGGCGGCGCGCTGGAGATGACCCGCGCCGTCCGCGCCGCGCTCAACGACCTCGCCGGCCAGGCCGCGGCCGAGGCCGGCATCGCCCGCGAGCTGATCTTCGAGGCGGTGATCGTCGGCAACCCGATCATGCACCACCTCGTCCTCGGCATCGACCCGGTCGAGCTCGGCATGGCCCCCTTCGCGCTGGCCACCGCCGACGCGCTCAACCTCTGGGCCGAGGAGATCGAGCTCCGCCTGCACCAGGACGCCCGCGTCTACTTCCTGCCCTGCATCGCCGGCCACGTCGGCGCCGACGCCGCCGCGGTCGCCCTCTCCGAGATCGCCGCAGCTCTCCGACGAGCTGATGCTCGTGGTCGACGTCGGCACCAACGCCGAGATCCTGCTCGGCAACGCGAGCCGCGTGCTCGCCTGCTCCTCGCCCACCGGCCCCGCCTTCGAGGGCGCGCAGATCTCCTCCGGCCAGCGCGCCGCCCCCGGCGCCATCGAGCGCGTCGAGATCGACCCGGTGACCAAGGAGCCGCGCTTCCGCGTCATCGGCACCGAGCTCTGGTCCGACGACCCCGCCTTCCCGGCCGACGCCGCCGTCACCGGCATCTGCGGCTCCGGCATCATCGAGGTCATCGCCGAGATGCGCGCCGCCGGCCTCGCTCGACGCCTCCGGCCTCATCGGCTCCGCCGAGCAGACCGGCAGCGCGCGCTCGGTCCCGCAAGGCCGCACCCACGCCTACCGCCTGCACGGCGACATCCTCGTCACCCAGGGCGACGTCCGCGCCATCCAGCTCGGCAAGTCCGCGCTCTACGCCGGCGCGCGCCTGCTGATGGACGCGTTCGGCATCGACACCGTCGATCGCATCGTGCTCGCCGGCGCCTTCGGCGCGCATATCTCGCCCAAGCACGCGATGATCCTCGGCATGATCCCCGACTGCGACCTCGCCCGCGTCACCTCCGCCGGCAACGCCGCCGGCACCGGCGCGCGCATCGCGCTCCTCAACGTCGCCGCCCGCCGCGAGGTCGAGGATGCTGGTCACCCGCATCCACAAGGTCGAGACCGCGATCGAGCCGCGCTTCCAGGAGCATTTCGTCGCCGCCAACGCCATCCCGCACGCGACCGCGGCCTTCCCGCACCTCGCGCCGCTGCCGCAGGTCAGCTTCAACGCCGGCGGCGGCGGCTCCGGCCGGCGCCGCCACCGCGGCTGAGCCCGCCGCTCAGGAGATCAGGATCGCCACCGCCACCACCAGCAGCACCCCGACCACAGCCCAGGCCCCGTAGCGGAACCGCTGCATGAAATCCTTGTCGTTCTTCATCTGACCGGTCGCCTCCTGACCCGCCCGTGGATAAGCGACGCCGCCCGCCCGCGCAACGGCCGTCCCGACGCGAAAGCGGGTTGACCGCGGGCCGCATCTCCTCCGAGCATGCCGCGCCGGCGCGCGAAGACGCCGGCACCGCAGGGAAGGGGGGCCAGCCGATGCTCGGACGCGAGTCGCGCGCCTGCCGCCCGGCCGCCGCGCTGCGCCGCCTGGGCCGATGACCCCCGACGCCGCCGCCCGCACCGCCGCCGCCCTGCCGATCTGGACCGGCCCGGTCGATCCGCAGCCGCTCGCCGGCGGCATCACCAACCTCAACTTCATCGTCGCCGACGCCGGCCGCCGCTACCTGGTGCGCATCGGCGGCGACATCCCCGCGCACATGATCGTGCGCGCCACCGAGCTCGCCGCCAGCCGCGCCGCCCATGCCGCCGGCCTCGCCCCCGCGGTCCGCCACTGGCAGCCGGGCGCGCTGGTCCTCGACTTCATCGACGGCCGCCCGCTGACGCCCGGACGACGTCCGCGCCGCCGCCAACCGCCCCCGCCTCGCCGAGCTCCTGCGCCGCTGCCACCGCGAGATCCCCAGCACTTCCGCGGCCCGGCGCCGCTCTTCTGGGTGTTCCAGGTGGTCCGCGACTACGCCCACACCCTTCGCGACGCCACGCCGCCCGAGCTTGCCTCGCCGCCGCCGAGGCGCTGGAAGCCGCCGTCGGCCCGGTCGAGATCGTCTTCGGCCACAACGACCTCCTGCCCGCCAACATCCTCGACGACGGCGCCCGGCTCTGGCTGGTCGATTGGGAATACGCCGGCTTCAACTCGGCCGCTCTTCGACCTCGGCGGCCTCGCCTCCAACGCCGGCATGGACGCGGGCGAGACCGCGGCGCTGCTCGAAGCCTACTTCGGCCGCGCCGCCCGACGCCGCGCTCCTCCGCCGCGCCGCGGCGATGACCGCCGCCTCGCTGTTGCGCGAGACGCTCTGGAGCATGGTCTCCGAGCGCCACTCCGCCATCGACTTCGACTATGCCGGCCTACACCGCCGAGAACCGCGCCCGCTTCGACGCCGCCTTCGCCGCCTTCCGGGAGCATGCCATGACCGACCTGCCCGCCTCGGCCAAGATCGTCATCATCGGCGGCGGCATCGTCGGCTGCTCCACCGCCTACCACCTCGGCGCAGATGGGCCTGACCGACGTGCTCCTGCTCGAGCGCGCCAAGCTCTCCTCCGGCTCCACCTGGCACGCCGCCGGCCTCGTCGGCCAGCTCCGCTCCAACGCCAACGTCACCCAGCTCCTCGGCTACTCGGTCGAGCTCTACGACCGGCTGGAGGCGGAGACCGGCCTCGCCACCGGCTGGAAGATGAACGGCGGCCTCCGCCTCGCCTGCACCCCCGAGCGCTGGACCGAGGTCCGGCGCCAGGCCACCACCGCGCGCTCCTTCGGCCTCGAAATGCAGCTCCTGACGCCCGCAGGAGGCGCAGGACCTCTGGCCGCTGATGACGATCGACGACGTGATCGGCGCCGCGTTCCTGCCCACCGACGGCCAGGCCTCGCCCTCCGACATCGTCCAGGCGCTCGCCCGCGGCGCCCGCAGCGCCGGCGTGACCATCAGCGAGGATACCGCCGTCACCGGCATCCGCATCGAGGCCGGCCGGGTCACCGGCGTCGTCACCAGCCGCGGCGATATCGCCTGCGAGAAGCTCGTGCTCTGCGCCGGCCAGTGGTCCCGCGCGCTCGGCGCGCTGGCCGGCGTCAACGTCCCCCTGGTCAGCGTGCAGCACCAGTATCTGATCACCGAGCGCATCCCCGGCGTCACCCCGGGCTTGCCCACCCTGCGCGACCCCGACCGGCTCACCTACTACAAGGAGGAGGTCGGCGGCCTGACCATGGGCGGCTACGAGCCGAACCCCAAGCCCTGGGCCGAGACGGGCATCCCCGAGAACTTCGCCTTCCAGCTCCTCGACGAACGACTGGGACCATTTCGAGCCGATGATGGCGCCTCGCCCTCGGCCGCGTGCCGGCGCTGGAGACCGCCGGCGTCAAGCAGTTCATCAACGGCCCCGAGAGCTTCACCCCCGACGGCAACTTCATCCTCGGCGAGGCGCCCGAGGTCGCGGAACCTCTTCGTCGGCGCCGGCTTCAACGCCTTCGGCATCGCCTCCGGCGGCGGCGCCGGCATGGCGCTCGCCGAATGGGTGGCGAAGGGCGAGCCGCCCTACGACCTCTGGCCGGTGGACATCCGCCGCTTCGGCCCGAACCACCGCGCGACCGGCTGGGTCCGCACCCGCACGCTCGAAGCCTACGGCCGGCACTACGCGATGGCCTGGCCGAACGAGGAGTACGCCTCCGGCCGCCCGCTCCGCCGCTCGCCGCTCTACGACCGGCTGCGCGGCCAGCGGCGCGAGCCTTCGGCGAGAAGCTCGGCTGGGAGCGCCCGAACTGGTTCGCCGCCGCCGGCGAGACCCCCGAGGACATCCCCACCTTCGAGCGCCCGAACTGGTTCGCCGCCGTCGCCCGCGAGCACCGCGCCGCCCGCGAGGCGGCCGCGCTCTTCGACCAGACCTCCTTCGCCAAGTTCATGCTGACCGGGCGCGACGCCGAGGCGGCGCTCTCCTGGATCGCCGCGAACGACGTCACCCGGCCGCCCGGGGCGCTGACCTACACCCAGATGCTCAACGCCCGCGGCGGCATCGAGTGCGACCTCACCGTCGCCCGCCTCGCCGAGGACGCCTTCTACATCGTCACCGGCACCGGCTTTCGCCACCCACGACTTCGACTGGATCGCCCGCAACATCCCGGCCGGCCTCGACGCCCGCCTCGCCGACGTGACCTCGCAGAACGCGGTCCTCGCGCTGATGGGGCCGCGCGCCCGCGACATCCTCGCCGCCGTCGCCGAGGAGGACGTCTCCAACGCCGCCTTCCCCTTCGCCAGCGTCCGCCGCCTCTCGGTCGCCGGCGCCCCGGTCCTCGCCCTGCGCATCACCTATGTCGGCGAGCTCGGCTGGGAGCTGCACATCCCGGTCGAGTTCGCCGCCACCGTCTACGACGCGCTGACGCGAAGCCGGCCGCCCGCACGGCCTCGCCGACGCCGGCTACCGCGCCATCGAGTCGCTGCGCCTGGAAAAAGGCTACCGCGCCTGGGGCGCCGACATCGGCCCCGACCATTCGCCGCTGATGGCCGGCCTCGGCTTCGCGGTGAAGCTGCGCAAGAACACCCCCTTCCTCGGCCGCGCCGCGCTGGAAGCCCAGGCCGCGCACAGACTCCCGCGCCTCCTCGCCGGCTTCACCCTCGCCGACCCCGCGGTGATGCTGCACGGCCGCGAGACCATCTACCGCGACGGCCGCCGGGTCGGCTGGCTGTCCAGCGGCGGCTATGGCCACACCCTCGGCCTCGGCATCGGCTACGGCTACGTCCGCGACCCCGAGAACGGCGTCGACCCCGAGATGGTCCTCTCCGGCCGCTACGAGCTCGAGGTCGCCACCGAGCGCTACCCGGCCTCGGTGTTCCTCGAGCCGCTCTACGACCCCGACATGACCCGCATCCGTGCCTGAGGAGACCGCCATGGAGTTCGACGCGAAACGCGCCTTCGTCACCGGATCGAGCGGCATGGGCCTCGCCAGCGCCCTGCGCCTCGCCCGCGGCGGCGCCGAGGTGCATCTCTGCGGCATCGACGCGGCCCTGAACGCCGCCGCGGCCGACGCCGCCGGCGATCTCGTGGTCAGCATCCACCGCTGCGACGTCGCCGACGAAACCGCGCTCCGCGCGCTCCTCGACACCGTCGGCGGCCCCGGCTTCGACATCCTGGTCAACGCCGCCGCGATCCAGACCTACGGCACCATCGAGACCACCGACCCGGCGCATTGGGACCGGGTGATGGCGATCAACCTCCGCGCCGCCTACCTGACCAGCTACCTCATCTATCCCGGCATGAAGGCCCGCGGCGGCGGCTCGATCGTCCATTTCTCCTCGGTTCAGGGCTTCGCCAACCAGCGCGGCGTCCTCGCCTACGCCACCACCAAGGGCGCGCTGCACGCGCTGACCCGGGCGATGGCGGTCGATTGCGCCCGCGACGGGGTCCGGGTGAACTCGATCAGCCCCGGCTCGATCCGCACGCCGCTGCTCGAGGACGGCGCCGCGCAGCAGGCCGGCCCCGGCCGCAGCCTCGAGGACGTCATCGCCGATTTCGGCGCCGCCCACCCGGTCGGCCGCATCGGCACCCCCGAGGAGGTCGCCGAGCTGGTGGCCTTCCTCTGCTCCGAGCGCGCCGGCTTCTGCACCGGTGCGGACTACCGCATCGACGGCGGCCTCAGCGCCCAGTTGATCTGAAAACGTCTGGATGGTTTCAAGACGCTTTCAAGATGCTTTCAAGATGCTAAAAAGTCAGGCCTGCCAAAGCCTTGTCGCTCTCACCAAAAGAAACGGAGAAAACCATGCCATTCGTCAACATCCGCCTGGTCAAGGAGGTGATCGCCGCCGACCCCGCCGGCAAGAAAGCCGAGATCGCCCGCCAGGTTACCGCCGCCATCGCCGGCGCCACCGGCCTCGCCTCGAACGAGGTTTGGGTGGTCTTTGAAGAGGTTAACGCCCGCGACTGGTACGTCGGCGAGACCGACGTCGAAACCCGCCGAGCCGCCCGCTGATCATCCTGACCGACCTGATCGCGCGTCGCATGACCACGAGAACAGGAAAGGCAAGTCCGTGACTGCATCTGACGAAAAGAAGCGCGTCGTCGTCCATGAGGACGACGTCGGCATGACTCACGGCGCCAATACCGCCTTCGTCGAGCTTTCGCGGCTCGGCACCTGCAGCTCCGGCTCGGTGATGGTGCCTTGCCCCTGGTTCTCCGAAGCCGCCGCCATCGCCGCGGCCGATCCCTCGCTCGACCTGGGTGTGCACCTGACGCTCACCAGCGAGCAGATCCCCTATCGCTGGCGGCCGGTCACTGCCCCGCCCCGCTCGGCGGGAATGACCGACGATCTCGGCTATTTCTGGCCGGACGTCCCCAGCGCGCGCAGCGCGGCGCCGGAGGCGGTCGAGGCCGAGCTCAGGGCCCAGATCGACTATGCCCTCGCCGCAGGCATCGATGCCACCCACCTCGATGCTCACATGGGCACGGCGCAGATGCCGGAATTCACCGCCATCTTCCGCCGCCTTGGCCATGACTACCGGCTGCCGGTCCTGCTGGTGAAGGATCTCACCCGCTACAATCCGGCGAGCTACGCCGGGCCGATCGATCCGGCCCCCTATGATGCCGAGGTCGCCAAGGCCCGCGCTGCCGGTGAGCCGGTGTTCGAGATCGTTCACGAGACGCCTTGGGAGCGCACGTCCGACGCCGTGACCGCGTATCGGGCGATCTTCGCTCAGATTGGCCCGGGGCTGACCTTTCTCTCAATGCACTTCAATGAGCCGGGCGACTTTGAGGTGGTCAACGCCGAAGACGCGCGCATCCGCACCGAAGAATATGCGCTCTTCCGCACCGCCCGGATCAAGGAATGGATCGATGAGTTCGGAATCGAGCTCATCGGCATGCGCGGGCTGCGGGACGACCTGCGCGCCGCGGCGCGCTAGATTGCTGTTGCATCCAAAGAAACGTGTGAGGAGATGCCATGTATATCGTAGGCCAGGAAGAGATCGACGCGCTGACCCGCGTGATCCAGAACAAGGCGCTCTTCCGCTATGGGATCGGTAGCGAATGCGATCGCTTCGAGGAGCGCTATGCCAAAGTCCTGGGCGTGAAGCACTTCGCGCTCGCGGCAAGCGGGAGCAACGCACTTGCCGCTGCCATGGCCGCAGTCGGCCTCGGGCCGGGCGACGAGGTGTTGATCCCGGCGCATACCTACATGGCGTCCGCCACCTCGGTGCTGGCGGTGGGCGCCATCCCCGTCATCGTCGAGGTCGACGAATTCGATCACCATCGACCCGCAGGCGATCGAGGATGCGATCGGCCCGCACACCCGCGCGGTGGTGCCGGTTCACATGTGGGGCGCGGCCTGCGACATGGACGCGATCATGGACATCGCGGCGCGCCGCGACCTGATCGTCATCGAGGACGCCTGCCAGGGCGTCGGTGGCGGCTACAAGGGGAGGATGTTCGGCGCGATCGGCCATATCGGCGCCTTCAGCTTCAACTACTACAAGAACATGACCGCCGGCGAAGGGGGCGGGGTCGCGGTAAATGACGACGCCACCGCGAAGCGCGTAAAGGGCGCCATCGACCCTTGCCACTATTACTGGAACGGTCGCGACGATGAGAAGCCCTTCGCCAGCAACGGCGCTCGCGCCTCCGAGCTCATGGGCGCGATGCTCAACGTCCAGCTCGACCGCCTGCCCGGGATGATCGCCGCGATGCGCGCCGAGAAAAAGCGCATCCTTGCTGGCACCGCCTCGCTCGGCAATCTCGGGCTGAGGCCGGCACCGGTGAACAGCCCCGATGACGATTGCGCCACGCAGGTCATTTACACACTGCCTTCTGCCGAGGCCGCGCTGCGGTTCACTGGGATCTTCCCCAGCGTCATCGCCGGCAAGACCGGGAGGCATACCTACACGGAATGGGACCAGGTGCTGATCGGCGCGGGCGCGGCGCACCCGGCGATGAACCCCTACCTGATGGCTGCCAACGCCGAATGCCGCACCAGCTATTCCCGCGACATGTGCGCCCGATCACTGGCGATCCTCAATCGCACGGTCATGGTGCCGACCAGTCCGCTGCACGGCGACCAGGAAGTCGAGGACATGATCCACAACATCGGCGTTGCCGCCCGCGTCGCCCTCGGCGAGGCGGCGCTCGAAAACGAGGAGCTTCGCAAGGTGGTCCCGGTCGATGCCGGAAAGTTCGACATGGCTGGTCGCGACGGAGCAGACTGAGGTCTCAGCGACGGCTCAACCCAAGGCGTCACGACCAGGCCGCGTGCAGGATCAGTCCAGCGACGACAAGCAGATAAGTCCCGCCGATGACGCTCAGCGTCGGCCAATCCGGATGCCGGACCGTGACGCCGCGTTCGGCGGCCCGGCGGTCCTTCAGCGCCACGCTCGCGAGCACGACAATGAAGGCCAGTGTGACGAGGTGGATTCGCAGTCACCAGCGTCAGATGGCCGGTGTCGCCGATGCTGCTGTCCGCCGCGCGCAGGTTGACGAGGACCGCGAACAGAACGCCGACCAGCAGGCCGAGCTTGCCACCGAACGCACCCCGATCGTTGGGATCGTAGAAGAACGAGAGAAACGCGATGAAGACGCCGGCATACACGCCTGAGGTGAGCTTCAGGAAGGTCATGATCTGGGCCCGTTCCATGTCGAACGATGCCTCGAGGCGCGCATATCGCGCTCCCTCGGCGTCCGGCATCCCGTAGGTGGACGGCTCCTCGCTGATCGAGGCCGAGACCGTGAGATCGGAGATCCGCCACTCGTCCAGCCGGTCGCGAATGTCGGGTGTCAGAAACGACTGCTGGGTATCGGGCTCGAACACCAGACGATCCGCACCATACCGGCCGTCGTCGATCGGAATGACGACATGCTGCCGATCGAACGGGTAGTGGCTCATGTCCCAATTGTAGCGGAACGTTCCCTGCACCCGTCGTGAAGCGTACTGTCCGGTCTTCACCGGGATGGTCAGGATGTCCCCTTGCGTCAACCCGCCCGCGGCGGTCGGAAATTCCATGGCTTCGATCGGGTCCAGCTCTGCGGTCGGGCACAGGCTCCAGACCCAGAGGATGGCGCCGAACGTCTCGCGCGCCATGTCGAGGTCATAGAGATCCTCGATGTCGACGCCGATCCGGCACACGGCCGGTGCGCCGCTCGGGACTTCCTGGCCATCGGCGGGCCGGAGCATCGCCACCAAAAGCAGAAGGACGGCCAGGATGCACATGGAACCAAGCGTTCGCAGGTCGTTTCGCGACCCGCCTGACGAAACTGGCCGAGCTGATGGCATCTTAGGCCGCGTCCTATCCCTTCGATGACGGTCCGATTATGTCGGAAGTGTAAACTCTTACCAAGCCGAAGCGTCGCTCATCCGCGCAAGCCCGGAAAGGTTCAATGGCCGAGCAGTGCAATCCACACAGCCGCGGTGGCCATGCAGACCAGCGCGACAGGCACGCCGGCCCGGGCGAACTCCAGGAACGAGATGGTGACGCCTTTGGCCTTGGCCTGCTCGACAACGATGATTCCAGCAAGACTGCCGAAGATGATCATGTTGCTCGAGAAGCCGGTTCCGAGCGCGAGCGCGGCCCCGAGCGCCTCGCGGTCGCCGGAACCGCCCAGGTAGGGGATGAGCAGCATTACCGCCGGGTTGTTGCCGACGAGATTGCTCAGGACGCAGATCACCGCGAACACCGTCAACGGCTGGTCGAGGTCGACACCGGCCGAGCGAAGCTCGCCGAGCAGGCGCTGCGGCAGGCCGGTCGCTGCCATCGCGGCGTTGACGATGAAGAGGCCCATCAACAGCAGCAGCAAGTTGCCGTCGACCTTGCCGAGCATGTCCGACGAGGAGATCGTCCGATTGACGAGAAGCATCGCCGCTGCGCCGAGAGCGACGAGTTCCTTCGGCCAGTCCGTCAACACGAAGGCGAGGACGACACCGAGCGTCACGACGGCCGCCTTTGCTGTCTCCCACCGGTCGGTCGGTGGCGGAGCCTGAACGGCACCGGCCGTGGCCGAGCGCCAACGTCCGCGATAGAGAAGCGCGACGATGGCCCAGACGATCGGCAGCGAGAGCAAGGCCGGAATGGCGGCGATCCGGAGGAAGCCGTTGAAGGAGATGCCGAGGCCCTGGGCGGCGATCATGTTCTGCGGGCTGCCGATGATCGTCCCGGCGGAGCCGGCATTGGCGGCGAAGCAGAAGCCGAGCAGGAAGGGAACCGGGTTGAGGCCCCGCGACAGGGTGATCGCCACGAGGAGCGGCGTCATCGCCACCACGACGACGTCGTTGGTCAGGACCGCCGAGAGCAGGCCGGCAACGGCGATCAGGATCGCGAGCAGGACCGGCGGGGAGACCGCGAGACTGGCCACCCGATGCGCGGCCCAGGCGTAGAAGCCCGATACGACAAAGGCGGCCGAGACCACCATCAGGCCAAACAGCAGGCCGACGGTCCGATAGTCGATGGCGTCCCAGGCAGCCTGCGGCGCGATGCGGCCGGCGGCCATCAGGACGAGCGCCCCGACGATCGCGGCCCCGGTGCGGTCGACCTTGAAGCCGGGCACCTGGCCCATCCCCATCGCGACATAGACCAGCAGGAAGACAGCGATGATCAGGGTCATGCCGGTCCGCTGCGCTCGCGTCGCGACCCCCGTCTCGACGCGGTGGCAGCCGATCTCGGCCCAATCATTGCTTCGCGGCGGAGTGATATTCCTCGCGGATCGTGTCGAGATCGACGGTCGGCTTCGGCATCTTCATCTTCAAGTCGTCGAGCGTGTTGGCGAGGATGCGAGAGACCGCGAGGTTTCGGAACCACTTGTGGTTCGACGGGATCACGTACCAGGGCGCGTGCTCGGTCGAGCATTTCTCCAGCATCGTCTCATAGGCTTTGACGTAGGCGTCCCAGAACCCGCGCTCCTTGTAGTCGGTAGCGCTGATCTTCCACTGCCGGGCAGGATCGTCCAGGCGCTGCTTGAAGCGTTCGAGCTGCTCCTCGGGCGAGATCAGCAGGAAGAACTTCACGATGGTGGTGCCGCTGTCGACCAGCAGCTTCTCGAAGGCGTTGATCTCGTCGTAGCGCTTCGACCAGACCGACTTCGGCACGAGGTCGTGCACCCGAACCACCAGCACGTCCTCGTAATGCGAGCGGTTGAAGATCGCGACCTGGCCGCGGCCCGGGGTGTGCTGGTGGACGCGCCACAGGAAGTCGTGGGCGAGCTCCTCCCCGGTCGGCTGCTTGAAGCCGGTGACGGTGGTTCCCTGCGGGTTCATCGCCGTCATCACGTGCCAGACCGTGCCGTCCTTGCCGGCAGCGTCGATGCCTTGGAGAACGATGAGGAGCGCGTGCTTCTTCTCGGCGTAGAGCCGGTACTGCAGCTCGGTCAGGCGCGCGACATCCTTGGCGATTTCCGCCCGGGCCTTCGCCTCGGTCTCGCCCTTGCCGTGAAAGCCGGGGTCGAGCTTGTCGAGCCTCACCTTGGCGCCGGGTTCGACGATGAGCTTCTTGCGCAAGTCCATGGTGTTCCCCTAGCCGGCCGCGGCGCGCAGCGGCGCATTGACGATGGCCACGCTGCGTCTGCGGCGGGCGGTCACGTCATCGAGCAGCCGCTGCGCGCCGACGCGGACGCCGCCGAGCAGCAGCAGCCACACGAGATTGTAGCCCCAGACCCAGGCGATGGTCTTCCACGGGATCTGCGGCACCAGCCAGCCGAAGCCGCACATCAGCACCGCCAGCGCCTGGGTGGCGACGATCGCGGCGACGAGTTGCAGCGCCGGAAACGGCGGACGCATGAACCAGCCTTCGCTGCGGGTGACGAAGAGGAGCAGATGGCCGCCGGCGACGAGCTGCAGGAACATCACGGTCTGCAGCGCCGCCTGGTTGGGCAGGCCGAAGCGGGCGGTGAGGGCCGGGTCGGAAAGAATCTCGAGGCCGATCAGCAGCAGCCCGAACGACTGGATCACGCAGAAAAAGCCGAGGATCGCCGAGATGCTGAGCAGCGACGGCATCTTCCAGCGGATCGGCTTGGGGCTGACCGGCGTATGGTCGTAGGCGATGGTCATGATCGGGATGTCGTCGAGCAGCGACATGATGACGATCATGATCGCGGTCAGCGGCTGGAAGCCGAGGAAAACGGTGGAGAGCACCACCAGGAACATGATGTCCATGGTGAGCGCCACGCGGTAGATCGTGTAGGTGGTGATCCGGCCGAAGATGCGGCGGGCCTCATCGATGGCGCTGTTGATGACCGAAAGGCCGGGGGCGGTCAGGATCAGCGCCGCGGCGCCCCGGGCGGCGTCGGTGGCGCCGGAGACGGCGGTGCCGCAGTCGGCCTGCTTCAGCGCAGGCGCGTCGTTGACGCCGTCACCGGTCATCGCGACCAGGTGGCCGCGCGACTGCAGGGCCTTGACGATGGCGTATTTATGCTCGGGAAAGACCCGGGCATAGCCGTCGGCCTTCTCGATCGCGTCAACGATCGCGGACGGAACATGGTCGGGGTCCATGTCCTTCGGAAAGGCGTCGGCAGCGGCGACGATGTTGGTGCCCATGCCAAGCTCGCGCGCAACCTCGATCGCGATGGCGGTGTCGTCGCCGGTGATCATCTTCACCGCGATGCCCTTGGCCTTGACCGCGTCGATCGTTGCCTTTGAAGTCGTCGCGCGGCGGGTCGAACATCGGCAGGATGCCGAGCAGCGACCAGGTCGCGCCGCCGTCCTCGGAGCGGGCGACGGCGAGCGCGCGGCTGCCCTTGGCGGCGAGTGCCGCGACCGTGTCCTTGACCTTGGCCGCGATGTCGGCGCTCGGCTTGGTAAGATCGACGATCGCCTGCGGCGCGCCCTTGGCGACGGTCAGCGTCTTGCCGTCGGCGTCCTTGACGGTGGCCTCGGTGCGCTTGGTCACCGGATCGAACGGGGTGAAGCTCTCACGGGCATAGGGCTTGGTGGCGTTCGGGTCGTTCAGTCCCTCGATCACGCAGGTGTCGATCGGGTCGTGGTCCTCGAGGCGCGAGGCCAGCGCGCCGGCGAGGATGACGTCCGCCGGGTCGGTCGCGGCGAACAGGATCGGGTCGCCGAGCTTCAGCTCGTTCTTGGTCAGCGTGCCGGTCTTGTCGGTGCAGAGGATGTCGACGCCGGCCATCTCTTCGATGGCGGCGAGGCGGGAGACGATCGCCTTCTGCTTGGAAAGTGCGAGAGCCCCGAGCGCCATGGTGATCGAGAAGACCGCCGGCATCGCCACCGGGATCGAGGCGACGAGCAACACCAGCACGTATTGCAGGATGGTGAGCGCGTCGCTCCACCGCCAGTCGTCGGCCAGCACGATGTCCCGGTAGACCTGCGCCGCGACGAGGAAGGCCGCGAGCACCGCGCCGAGCACGATCAGGAAGTTGCCGATCTGAAACATCGCCTTCTGGGCGTGGCTGGTGCTGCCGGCGCCGGCGACGAGCTTGGCGGTGCGGCCGAAGAAGGTCTGGCCGCCGGTGGCGATGACCACGCCATCCATCTCGCCCTGCTTGACGATGCTGCCGGAGTAAGCCTCGTCGCCGATCTTCTTTGCGACCGGCAGCGACTCGCCGGTCAGCGCCGACTGGTCGATCGAGGCATAGGCGCCGGAGACCAGGCGCATGTCCGCGGGGACGATCGCGCCGAGCCGGATCTTGACGATGTCGCCGGGAACCAGGGTGGTGGCGGCCACCGTGCTCCAGGCCCCGCCGCGCAGCACGGTCGCCTCCGGCGCGAGGCCCTTCTTCAGCGCGGCCAGCGCGTTCGTCGCCTTGCGATCCTGCCAGATGTCAAGAACCGCGTTGAAGATGAGAAGGCCAAGGATGACGATGACGTCCGGCCAGTGGCCGAGGATCGCGGAGACGACCGCGGCCGCCTCGATCATGAAGGCGAGCGGGCCTACGAAGCAGCGCAGGACCTTCTTCCCGAAGCTCTCCTCATGCTCGGGAAGACCGTTCGGGCCGTAGCTTGCCAGCCGGCTCTGCGCCTCGGCGACCGAGAGGCCCTGGTCGGGCTTGACCGCAAGCGTCGCGAGAACCTGCTCCAGCGGTGCCTTGCTGAGAGCATCGCCGGCGTTCACCGGAGCGTTCATAAGTGTTGCCCATCCCCCGGAAGTTACAAAACCTTCACATTTCGAATGCCGGTGCGTCAACCCAGGCTATCGGTGCTGCGAAATTAGCCAACGCGATCCACGTTGTGCGAGCTGGCCGGAGGCACGCCAGCATTGCCTTTCTCTGGCCCAACCCCAGGTCCAGAACAGTGCTGCTGCTCGACAAACTGGAGGAAACTGCATGGCAAGTGGCTGGGCGCCTGATGGCGCCGTGAATGATCAGATCGAGGCATCGATCCAGGATGAGCTCAGGCGTCTGCAGGCTCGGCGGCTTCCGCAGGGTGAGAGCCTGACCCATTGCGCAGAATGCGGTGAGGAGATCCCGGAGGCGCGGCAACGCGCGATCCCCGGCGTGAAGCTCTGCGTCGACTGCCAGTCCGGTCGGGATTCTCGTCCGGTCGTGCGGGGCGGCATCAACCGCCGGGGCTCGAAGGACAGCCAGCTGAAGTAACGCGGGAGGGGTCACCTCCAGGGCGCTGGCGGCCCCTCCTAGCGGCGGGCGGTGAAGAGAAAATATCCGACGGTGCCGAAAAGACGGCCCTTGGCGTGCAGATCGGCAATGCCGTCGGTCCATGCGGAGAGTTCAGTCTCGGTGATGGCGCCGGCGTCAGCGGCATGCCGGCCGACCGATTGGAAGTAGGTGGCGCCGAGGTCCTGAGGAAAGACGAGGACCCGCGTGGCGCGACCGACATCGGTGAATCCGACGTCAGCGAGGGTGTCGCTGAGCGGGCCAGGCAGCCAGCTCTGGACCACAGCCGTGTCAACTTCGTGCGCGAGCGCGCGACGAAGGGCCGAGCGGCACGGCAGGTTGACGGTCGTGGTGGAGAAGTCCGGCTCGATCAGCGCCAGTCCCCCGCCGGAGCGAAGGACGCGGCGCATCTCGCGCACCGCCTCGGCCGGATCCTCGAGGTAGATGAGGAGCCGCTCGGCCCGCACGCAGTCGAAGGCGCCGTCGGGCCACGGCAACGCGGCCGCGTCACCGGTGCGGAAGTCGATCGAGAGCCCGGCCGCCTTTGCCCGGCGGTCGGCGTCGGCGATGAAATCCGCGCTCTTGTCGATCCCGGCGACCCGACCGCCGGCTCCGGCCTGCGCGGCAAGCCTCAAGGTCTCGAGCCCGAAGCCACAGCCGACATCGAGCATGCTGCGGCCGGGGCCGAAGCCGCCGCGCTCGACCGCCAGCGCCTTGAGCTCGCGAAGCTCCGGAATACCGTCGAACGCTTCGAGCGCAGTCACATACGGCCGGACGTCGGGCGCGCCGTCCAGGCTCGTGAACCGGCTGAGGGAGAGATCATCCATTTTTGCACCGTCTGACGCGCAGTCTCCCCGAGGGTAGCAGCGCGTCGCTTCCGCGTCATCGGATGCCGACCGCCCATCACATGGTCGCCGGGGCCGAGTGGTGCCCGACCGGGATGTTTTCGGTGGCGCGGGCGCGGGGCGATGTGGCTATATGGCGCGGCAAGACGACCCCGTCCAAGCGGGGAACAAGGGGAGGATCTCGATGAAGCCAGGATTCAAGCTCGTCTTTGGTGCGGCCGCCGCCGCCGCGATGCTGGCGACGCCGCTCGCGGCGCAGGACAAGCCGAAGATCGCGACGGTCGTGAAGATCGCTGGAATTCAATGGTTTAACCGCATGGAGGAGGGCGTCAAGAAGTACGCGGCGGACACCGGCGCGGACGCTTTCCTGGTCGGGCCGGCGCAGGCGGACCCGCAGCAGCAGGTGGCGTTGCTCGAGGATATGATCGCGCAGGGCGTCAATGCGCTGGCGGTGGTGCCGATGTCGCCGGAGGCGCTCGAGCCGGTGCTCGGGCGGGCGATGGAGCAGGGCATCGCCGTCATCACTCATGAGGCGGCGGCGCAGAAGAACACCAACTGGGACATCGAGGCGTTCCAGAACGAGGACTTCGGCGCCAACCTGATGGAGCGGCTCGCGACCTGCATGGGCGGCGAGGGCGAGTATGCGGTCTTCGTCGGCTCGCTGACCTCGCAGACCCACAATCAGTGGGTGGACGGGGCGATCGCCTACCAGAAGGAGAAGTACCCGAAGATGACGCTGGTCGGGGACAAGAACGAGACCTTCGACGACCAGCAGAAGGCATACGAGAAGGCGCAGGAGGTGTTGCGCGCCTTCCCGAATGTCAAGGGATTCCAAGGGTCTGCCTCGACGGACGTCGCCGGCATCGGGCTCGCGATCGAGGAGCGCGGGCTGGAGGACAAGACCTGCGTGCTCGGGACCTCGCTGCCGTCGATCGCGGGGCAGTATCTGGAGACCGGGGCCGTCGACGGGATCGGGTTCTGGGATCCCTCGCTCGCCGGCTATGCGATGAACAAGCTCGCCACGATGGTGATCGAACGGCGAGGCGGTGACCGACGGGATGGATCTCGGGCTCGAGGGGTACGAGAAGGTCAAGCTCGACGGCAAGGTGGTCTATGGCCAGGCCTGGGTGAACGTCGACAAGGACAATATGGCCGACTATCCGTTCTGAGCGACTTCCGGCCCCGGATATCGAAATCCGGGGCCCACCCGCCTCGATCAGCGTCAGGATGCTGGAAAGGCTGGAAAAATCCGATCAGGAATGCGTATTTTTGGCGTATGGAACGCATATAGATGGGCGTTGACGAGAAGTTAACGCGAGCCCGGGCCGGACGATGACCGAGCCTTTCGTCGTCATCCGCGACGTGACCAAGAGCTACGCCGGGATCCGGGCGCTCGATGGCGTGGGCTTCGCGATCCGCAAGGGAGAGGCGGTGTCGCTCGCCGGCGAGAACGGCAGCGGCAAGTCGACGCTGATCAAGATCCTCGCCGGCGTCGAGGAGCCGGACACGGCGCACCTGACGGTCGCGGGGCAAACCTTCGGGCGGCTGACGCCGCGGCAGTCGGCGGCGGCGGGGATCATGGTGATCTTCCAGGACTTCTCGCTCTTCCCGAACCTCTCGGTCGCCGAGAACATCGCCTTCAGCGCCGAGCTGCACGCCGGGCGGCGGCTGGTCGATCGCCGGCGCGCGCGGGCGCTCGCGGCGCGGATGCTGGAGCGGGTCGGGGTCGAGATCCCGCTCGCGGCGCGGGTCGAAACGCTGTCGGTCGCGCACAAGCAGCTGGTCGCGATCTGCCGGGCGCTCGCCTCCGACGCCCGGCTCATCATCATGGACGAGCCGACCTCGGCGCTGACCGAGCGCGAGGTGCGGCTGCTTCTCGACATCATTCGCCGCCTCAAGGCCGATGGCGTGGCGGTGCTCTTCGTCAGCCACAAGCTCGCCGAGCTGCTCGAGGTCTGCGAGCATGTGGTGGTGCTGCGCAACGGTCGGAAGGTCGCCGAAGGTCCGGCGGACGAGTTCGACGCCGCCTCGCTGACCCGGCACATGACCGGCCGCGACGTCGCCGAGACGCCGCCGGCGCCGCTCGCGCCCGGCGCGCCGCGCCTGCTCGAGGTTCGGGGCCTCGGCAAGCCCGGCAGCTTCGAGGACGTAGGCTTCGACCTGCACGGCGGCGAGGTGCTCGGGATCTCGGGCCTGCTCGGCTCGGGCCGCACCGCGCTCGCCAAGGCGCTCTTCGGGCTGGTCATGCCCGACGCCGGCAGCGTGACGCTCGACGGCCGCGCCGTGCCGCTCGGCGACCCGCTCGGCGCCGCCGCCGCCGGCATCGGCTACGTGCCCGAGGACCGGCTGACCGAGGGCCTCTTTCTCACCCAGTCGATCGCGCGCAACATCGGCATCGGCCGGCTGGAGGCGCATGCGCGCGGTCCGCTGCTCGATCTGCCGGGGCTCTGGGCCGAGACGGCGGAGTGGCTGCGGCGCCTCGCGGTGAAGGCCCCCGATCCGGGCGCGCCGGTGCGTTCGCTCTCGGGCGGCAACCAGCAAAGGGTGGTGCTTGCCCGCTGGCTGGCGCGCGGGCCGCGTGTGCTGGTGCTGAACGGGCCGACCGTGGGCGTCGACGTCGGCTCCAAGGCCGAGATCCACGGCATCATCGCGGATCTTGCCGGCCGCGGCCTCGGGGTGCTGGTGATCTCCGACGACCTGCCGGAGCTGCTCGCTACCTGCCACCGCATCCTGGTGATGAAGGAGGGCCGCATCACCGCCGACCTGCCGGGCCGCGCCACCAGCCAGGCCGACCTCGCGCACCGGCTCGCCTCATGAGGCTCGATCTCACCCGCAACGAGACCCTGGTCGCGGTGGTGATCGTCGCCTTCTGCGCCGTCGCGGCCATCGCCGATCCGGGCTTTCTCTCGATGCCGACGCTGACCGATCTCCTGCGCGGCGGCATCGTGCTCGGCATCTTCGCGGTCGGCGCGATGCTGGTGCTGGTCTCGGGCGGCATCGACGTGAGCTTCACCGCGGTCGCCGCCTTCGCGATGTACACCACCACGCTCTTGCTGGTGAGCCGGGCGCCCGGCCTGCCGTGGCCGGCGGCCTTCCTGATCGCTATGGCGATCGGGGCCGCCCTGGGGGCCTTCAACGGGCTCTTCATCGCCGGCTTCGGGCTGCCGACGCTGATCGTCACCCTCGGGACGCTGTCGATCTTCCGCGGGTTCCTTTTGACCTTCGTCGGCAGCAAGCTGATCTCGAACCTGCCGCCGGGGATGCGCAGCTTCTCGCGGTTGATGATACTGCGCGGCACCAACGCCGACGGCTCCTTCTACTCGCTGCCCTGGGCTTTCGCCTTCCTGGTCGGCGTCGTCGTCGTCACCTGGGCGATCCTGCACCGCACCATGCTCGGCCGGTCGATCTTCGCCATGGGCGGCTCGATGGAGAGCGCCCGGCGCATCGGCATCCCGGTGCGCGCCACCCAGTTCTTCGTCTATGTCTATGTCGGCACGATGGCGGGGCTCGCCGGCATCATCCACGCCTCGATGGCGCGGGTGGCCAACCCGTTCGACCTAGTCGGGCTCGAGCTGTCGGTGATCGCGGCGGTGGTGCTCGGCGGCGCGCGGCTGGCGGGCGGCTATGGCACGCTGACCGGCACCCTGTTCGGGGTGGCGCTGATCGTGCTGGTGCGCAATTCGCTGATCGTGCTCGGCATTCCCTCGACATTGCAGTCGGTGGCGATCGGCATCCTGATCCTGATCGGCACCGGCCTGCCGGCCTGGCAGGCCAAGCGCGCCGCGGCGAGGGCGGCGTGATGGGCGAGCCACATGTGAGACGTGCCGGACCGGAGGCTCGCGAGAGGCGATGGCGAGGTGCGGCGATATGATACGAGCTCCCGGTGATCGCTTCGGTTCGTCGTCTCGTGCCGCGTGCGATCGCTTCACTTCGGACCGAAAAGGCGAGGCTCCTGTGGAGCGTCGCCCGGTCCGTCGCCCGGAGCCCATGGCGGAGGGCGAGTGGGGTGCGGCCTGGACCGACGCGCGTAATCGGGCCGCGCCTGCCCGGCTGGCGCGTGAAGCGCGCCTGCCCCGGGCGGGGAGGCGCGGACCGATTTGTCGACGGACAAATCGGTCGGGACGGCGGCGAGGGTGTCGCCTCGCCCGAAACGATCGCCCGGAGACGACATGAGCCGGCTCCTCGCCGCGCCGGAGGCCCGCCTCGCGGTGATCGCCGTCGTGGTCTTCGCGGCGCTGTCGCTGCTCGCGCCGGAGCGGTTCCTGTCGGCGCAGAACATCACCTCGATGGCGTTCCAGTTCCCCGAATTCGCGATCCTGGCGCTGGCGATGACCATCACCATGCTGACCGGCGGCATCGATCTCTCGGTGGTGGGCGCCGCCAACCTCTCGGCGATCGTCGCGGCGCTGATCCTGACCAAGCTCGGCGCCGGCGGCGAGGCGCTGGTCTGGCTGCCGCTGGCGATGGCGGCGGCGCTTGGCGTCGGGCTGGCGGCCGGGCTCTTCAACGGACTCGCGGTGGCGGTCTTCGGCCTGCCGCCGATCCTGGCGACCCTCGGCTCGGGGCTGATCTTCACCGGGATCGCCATCGCGCTGACCGGCGGCTCGGCGATCATGGGCTTCCCGGCCGCGACCGCCTGGCTCGGCAACGCGACGCTTCTGGGCGTGCCGGTGCCGCTCCTGCTCTTCGCGCTCCTCGCCGCCGGGCTCGCCTTGGTGCTCACCCGCACCGGCTTCGGACTCAAGGTGCAGATGTACGGCGCCAACCCGCTCGCCGCGCGTTTCGCCGCGGTCGACGTCACCGGGCTGCTGGTCCGGGTCTATGCGGTATCCGGGGTCTTCGCGGCGATCGCGGGGATGGTGGTGATGAGCCGGGCCAACTCGGCCAAGGCCGACTACGGCTCGTCCTACCTGTTGCTGGCGGTGCTGATCGCGGTGCTCGGCGGCGTCAATCCCTACGGCGGCTACGGCCGGGTGGTCGGCGTGGTGCTCGCGGTGCTCTCGATGCAGTTCCTGTCCTCGGGGCTCAACATGCTCGGGGTGTCGAACTTCGCCCGCGAGCTGATCTGGGGCGTGCTGCTCCTCCTTGTCATGGTGGTCAACGCCGGCAGCTGGCCGCGCCTGCGGGCGCGGGCCGGCGCCGCCGCCGACCCTGGCCTTGAACCTTCGCCCGGAACGGAGACACGATGAAGAAGATCCTGAACCGCCCCGAAGATTATGTCGACGAGATGCTCGACGGGCTGGTCGCCGCTCATCCCGAGCACTACCGGCTGCATGGCGACAGCCACCGGGTGATCGCACGGGCGGCGGCGGGCCGGACCGGCAAGGTCGGCATCGTCTCGGGCGGCGGCTCGGGGCATCTGCCGATCTTCACCGGCTACGTCGGCCCCGGGCTGCTCGACGCCTGCGCGATCGGCGACGTCTTCGCCTCGCCGACCGCCGAGCAGATGGCCGATGCGATCCGCGCCGCCGACCGCGGGGCGGGGGTGCTCAGGCTCTACGGCAACTACGGCGGCGACGTGATGAACTTCGACATGGCGGGCGATCTCGTCGAGTTCGAGGACATCGCCACGACGACGGTGCTCCTCGCCGACGACGTCGCCTCGGCGGCGCCCGAGGAGCGGGAGAAGCGGCGCGGCGTCGCCGGCATGGTCTATGCCTTCAAGCTCGCCGGCGCAGCGGCCGAGGCGGGGCTCGGTCTCGCCGAGGTGACGCGCGTCGCGCAGAAGGCGGCGGACGCCTGCCGCTCGGTCGGCGCCGCGCTCTCGTCCTGCACCGTGCCGCAGGCGGGACGGCCGACCTTCGAGATCGCCGAGGACGAGATGGAGATGGGCATGGGCATCCACGGCGAGCCCGGGGTCTGGCGCGACAAGCTAAGGCCCGCCGACGCCATCGCCGGCGAGCTGATGGACCGGCTTCTTGCGGATGCGCCGGTCGCGCGGGGCGACCGGGTGTCGGTGCTGGTCAACAGCCTCGGCGCGACGCCGCCGGAGGAGCTCTACATTCTCTACCGGGTGGTGAAGGCGCGGCTCGACGCGGCCGGGGCGGCGATCGTGATGCCGCTGGTCGGCCGCTACGCCACCTCGATGGAGATGGCGGGGGTGTCGCTCACGCTGATCCGGCTCGACGACGAGCTCGAGGGCTTGCTCAAGGCGCCCTGCGACTGCGCCTTCTGGAGCGTGCGGTGAGCCTCGGCCGCGCCGAGCTCGTCGCGGCGATCGACCGGCTCGGGCCGGCGATGGACCGTGAGGCCGGCCGGCTGAATGCGGCGGACGGGTCGCTCGGCGACGGCGATCTCGGGGTGACGATGACCCGCGGCATGGCGCTGGTCGCCGAGGCGGCGCCGGAGCTGCCGGACGATCTCGGCCAGGCGCTGCTTCGCTGCGCCCAGGCCTTCACCCGGTCGTCGGGCTCGTCCTACGGCACTTTGCTCGCCACCGGGCTGATGGCAATGGCCAAGGCCGCGAAAGGGCGGACGGCGATCGAGGCGGGCGATCTCGCCGGGCTCGTCGCCGCGGCGCGGGACGCGATGGCGGCGCGCGGCAAGGCGGAGCTCGGCGGCAAGACCGTGCTCGACAGCCTCGATGCGGTGGCGAGGGCGCTCGACGGCATCACCGACACCGATGCGGCGGTGGAGGCGGCGCCGCGGGCGGCGCGGGCGGCGCTCGAGGCTTTCCGCGAGCGGTCCGCCACCGTCGGCCGGGCGCGCATCTTCGCCGAGAAGAGCCGCGGGCTCGACGATCCCGGCATGCTGGCGATGGCGCTGATCGTAGAGGCGATCGCCGGCGGCAGCCCTCCGGAATCGATCTAGCCACCCGCTTCTCGTCAGGCCGTCGCGCCTCCGGCTGCGGCGGCGGCGAGAAGGCAGACGCGGCCGTCCGGCCGGCTCGGGTCCTGGCAATTCGGGCGCTTTACCATCGTTGATACAGCCGCGGGCGCCGTATGGCGCGCCGCGGAAACCGCGGACTGCATTCTGATGCGGCTCCGATGGCGGTCCGCCGGGTCGAGGCGGCCGCCTGGGATCGCATGATCCTCTCGCTCCGCAGCATCAATCAACGCGGCCTTCCCGGACGGAAGGGACGCAACGGGAAGGATCTACAGCATGGCCACCCTCGATCTCAGCCGGGCGAGTTCCGGGTTCGACATGACCGCCGCCAACCTCGTCACCTTCGGCAGCGTCGTCGGCACGCGGACCGCGACCAGCTGGAGCTATCTGACGCCCGCGGGCAACCGCGTCACCGTCACGGGCACCAGCATGCAGTTCGACGCCAGCGGGCGCCCGACGGCGGGCTCGGTCACCGCGGTCGATATCGATATCGCGAACGACGGCGACGCCGACATCTCGTTCACCGGCCTCAGCGAAGGCGCCTTCCCGTTCGGCATCGCGGTCATGCAGGGCAGCCCGGACGCCTTCTGGCGGATGCTGCTCGAAGGCAACGACGTGATCCTCGGACCGGAGAAGGCGAAAGGCGCGCCGCAGTTCGGCTCGTACTACATTGTCGGCGACGGCGGCGCGGCGGGGCCCGGCACCAGCGTGGGCGGCCGCGACATCATCCAGCTCGGCGACACCGCCGCCGCGGTGGACGGCGATGTGGAGAACGTCGGCGATCCGGCCACGACCGTGACCTCGACCTACACCGGCGGCAACGATGACGTTGTCGGCATGGTGACGGTGGAGACCCACTCCATCTCCGGCGACGCCTCCCGCGTCTATGGCGGCAGCCGGCTCAACGGCGGCAACGACACTATCCTCAACCAGTCGACGGACGTGAGCGCCTCGGTGGCGGGCGACGCTGACGACGTGGTTGGCACCGCGATCGGCGGCAACGACTTCATCACCGCGGGCAAGGACTTCCGCGGCGTCATCGCCGGCGACGTCTTCGAGGCGCACCCCGGCAGCCGGGTCGAGGGCGGCAACGACACCATCAACGGCGGCGACCTCGGGGAAACCCTGGCCGGCGACGTCTATCGCCTGCGCGGCGGCCAGCTCGTCGGCGGCGACGACACCATCAACGGCGGCGGCGGCAACGACATCATTGCCGGCGACGCCTACATCGTCAGGGCTAACTCCATCGCTGCCGGCGGCGACGACGTGATCCGCGCCGGCGGCGGCAACGACGAGGTCTATGGCGACGCCGGCTACGTCGGCCAGGGCGGCAACGACCGGCTCTACGGCGACAGCGGCAACGACCGGCTGCACGGCGAGGGCGGGGCCGACACCATCGACGGCGGCACCCAGAACGACACCCTCTACGGCGGCGACGGCGACGACTGGCTCTCCGGCGGGGCGGACGCCGACACGCTCTATGGCGATGCCGGCAACGACCAACTCGACGGCGGCAGCGGCGCCGACACGCTCGCCGGGCTGACCGGCGACGACACCTACTACGTCAACGATGCCGGCGACATCGTCTACGAGCTGGCGAACTTCGGCAGCGACACGGTGTGGTCGTTCCTGAACGGCTTCACCCTGACCGCCAACGTCGAGGCCCTCCGCTTCAACGGCATCGGCAACTTCACCGGCGTCGGCAACGAGATGGCCAACACCATCGCCGGCGGCGCCGGCGCCGACCGCCTGGACGGCGCAGCGGGCAACGACCTCCTGATCGGCGCGGCCGGCGGCGACGCGCTGATCGGCGGCGCGGCATCGACACCGCTTCCTACGAGACCGCTTTCGCAAGCGTCGATGCGCGGCTGCTCACCACGCCGTCGAACACTGGCGATGCGCTTGGCGACAGCTACGCCGGCGTCGAGAACCTCACCGGCTCCGACTTCGGCGACACCCTGAGCGGCAGCACGGAAGCCAACACGCTCTCGGGCAGGGCCGGCAACGACCTCTTGACCGGGCTGCTCGGCGACGACCTGCTGCTCGGCGGCGACGGCACGGACATGCTCCAGGGCGACGGCGGCAACGATACGTTGCGCGGCGGCGGCCAGGCCGACGTCCTGGTCGGCGACATCGGCAACGACGTCTTCGACTTCGACAGCACCGGCAACTCGACGCTCGCCGCCCGCGACATCATCCGCGCCGGCACCGTTGCGGCCTTCGAGGGCGCCGGCGCCGCCGCCGGTGACCTGATTGACCTCTCGGGCATCGACGCCAACACCGCGGCGGCCGGCAACCAGGCCTTCGTCTTCGGCGGCACCCGCATCGGCCGGATCTCGACGGTGGCGTCGGGGGCCGACACCCTGATCCGCGGCAACGTCGATGGCGACGCCGCCTTCGAGTTCGCGCTCTTGATCGAGGACGGCGGCGTGCTCGCGGGCGCCTACCGGGCGATCGACTTCGTGCTCTGATCCAGCGCTTGCCGGGGTCGCGCAGCGCCGACCCCGGCGTCACCGCTCGCGGGGCGGTCCCTCGGGCTCGCGGTCGATCAGCCGCTCGACCTCCTGCATCTGGTCCGCGCTGAGCGGGCCTTTCGCCAGGGCGCCGGCGAGGTCGCGGACCTGCTCGGGGGTGCGGAAACCGGGAACCGGCAGGGTCCGGTCGGAGCGGCCCCAGATCCAGCCCAGCGCCCCCTGGACCAGGCTGCGGCCGTCGCTGGTCAGCACGTCGCGGACCGCCTGCAGCCGCCGGGCATGGCTCTCGCTCACCCGTCCGTCCTTGAAATAGTCCATCCAGTCGCGCGACCGGCCGCGGACGTCCTGGCGCGGCAGGCGGCTCTCCGGCCCGTAGCGGCCGCCGAGGAGGCCCATGGCGAGCGGCGAGCGGTTGATCGACAGGAGGCCGTGCGCCTCGATCACCGGCAGCAGGGCGTCGGCCCGGAAGAAGACGTTGAGCCCGTGCTCGACGGCGACGAAGCCGTCGCGCCCGGCAAAGGCCGCGGCGCGGTCGGGGAAATCGGTGCTCCAGCCGAAGCCGCCGATCACCCCCGCCGCGCGCAGGCCGGCGAGCTGGTCGAACACCGGCTCGGCGCGCTCGACGGGAAGCGAATTGAGATGCAGGAGCACGAGGTCGATCCGGTCGCGGCCGAGCCGCCGCCGGGAGGCGTCGATCGCGTTGCGAAGCCGCTCGGGCTCGAGGTCCTCGCCGAGGAGTTGTCGCGCATCGGGGTCGATGCCGATGCCGATCTTGGTGGCGATGCGCACCTCCGGGTGCCGGGCGAGGGCGCGGCCGAGCAGCGCCTCCGAATGCCCGGTGCCGTAGGCCTGCGCCGTGTCGAACAGACGGATGCCCGCCTCCACGCCTTCGCCGATCGCCGCGAGCGAGACGGCATCGTCGGTCTCGCCCCAGCCGACCGGGTCATCGCCGGCAAAAAACGGCCCGCCGATGGCCCAGGTGCCGAGCCCAAGGGCAGGAATGGCCTCTCCCGTCCAATCTGTGCGGGTGATCATAGGGGTCCTCTGAGCAAGAAGTCGGTCCCCGAGGGACCGCCGGCCGATCTTACATCGAGACCGGGCCGCCTCCAATGCCGAAGGCCGGGAACCCGGAGGCCGGGCGCGCGCCCGCTTGCGGTCGGCCGGCGGCTGAACCATGCTTTGGGCGAGAAACCGATCATCCCGGCAGTGATCGAGAGGGTGCTGTGATGAGACGAGCGAGCGGCCCCGACCATTTCTACGCCATGCACCGACACGGCTTCGTGCGGGTGGCGACCAGCACGCCGCGGGTGCGCACCGCCGACGTCGGCTTCAACCGCGACGCCATCATCGAGGAGGCGCGGCGCGCCGACGCCGCGAAGGTCGACCTCGCCGTCTTTCCCGAGCTCTGCGTCTCGTCCTACGCGCTCGACGATCTGCACCTGCAAGCCGCGCTGCTCGACGCCGTCGAGGCGGCGGTCGCCGACATCGTCGCCGCGAGCGCCGGCCTCTGCCCGGTGCTGCTGATCGGCGCGCCGGTCAGGAGCGCGGGACGCCTCTACAACTGCGGCCTGGCGATCGCCCGGGGCAAGCTCCTCGGCGTCGTGCCGAAAAGCTACCTGCCGAACTACCGGGAATACTACGAGAAGCGCTGGTTCGCCCACGGCCGCCACATCGCCGGGCAGACGCTCGCCTTCGCCGGGCAGGCGGTCCCCTTCGGGTCGGATCTGATCTTCGCGGCCGGCGATCTGCCGGGCTTCGTCTTCCACATCGAGATCTGCGAGGACTTCTGGGCGACGACCCCGCCATCGTCGGCAGCGGCGCTGTCGGGAGCCACCATCCTGACCAATCTCTCGGCCTCCAACATCACCATCGGCAAGTCCGACGAGCGGCATCTGCTCTGCCGGTCGCAGTCCGCGCGCGCGGTCGCCGCCTACGCCTATTCCGCCGCCGGGCCGGGGGAGAGCACCACCGACCTCGCCTGGGACGGTCAGGGGGTGATCTACGAGCTCGGCGACCTCCTGGCGGAATCCGAGCGGTTCCCGACCGAGCCGGGCCTTTGCATCGCCGACGTCGACACCGGCCGCATCCTCGCCGAGCGGATGCGGATGCAGACCTTCAACGATGCGGCCGAGGCGGCGCGGCGCCTCGAGCGCGGGTTCCGCCAGGTGACCTTCGAGCACCGGCCCTCCTTCGAGGACATCGGGCTCATGCGGCCGATCCGGCGGTTCCCCTATGTGCCGAACCGCAAGACGCATCTCGACCAGGACTGCTACGAGGCCTTCAACATCCAGGTCGAGGGCCTGCGCCGCCGCTTCGAGTTCACCGGCGGCGATCACATGGTGATCGGCGTGTCCGGCGGGCTCGAATTCGACGCACGCGCTGATCGTCGCGGCCAAGGTCTGCGACCGGCTGGGGCTGCCGCGCAGCGCCATCCTCGGCTTCACCATGCCGGGCTTCGCCACCAGCGAGGCGACCAAGAGCAACGCCTGGGCTCTGATGCGCGCACTCGGGGTCACCGGCGAGGAGATCGACATCCGGCCCGCCGCGCGGCAGATGCTGCGCGACATGGGCCACCCCTTCGCCGAGGGCGAGCCGGTCTACGACATCGCCTTCGAGAACGTGCAGGCCGGGCTGCGCACCGATTATCTGTTCCGGCTGGCCAACCAGCGCCGGGGCTTCGTGATCGGCACCGGCGATCTGTCGGAGCTGGCGCTCGGCTGGTGCACCTACGGCGTCGGCGACCAGATGAGCCACTACGCGGTGAACGCCGGGGTGCCGAAGACGCTGATCCAGTATCTGATCCGCTGGGCGGTGGCCACCAACCAGTTCGACGCGGAGACCGACCGCGTGCTCGAGGCCATCCTCGGCACCGAGATCTCCCCGGAACTGATTCCGGCGGACGCCGGCGGCATCCAGAGCACCGAGGCCAAGATCGGGCCGTACGAGCTCCACGATTTCTTTCTGTTCCACACCATGCGCTATGGCCTGCCGCCGTCGAAGGTCGCCTTCCTCGCCTGGCACGCCTGGCGGGAGGCCGGGAAGGGCCTCTGGCCGATCGGCTTTCCCGAAGCCGCGCGCCGGCAGTATGATCTCGCCACCATCCGTAAGTGGCTCGAGACCTTCCTCTGGCGGTTCTTCGGCTTCGCCCAGTTCAAGCGCTCGGCCTTGCCGAACGGTCCCAAGGTGTCGGCGGGAGGCGCGCTGTCGCCCCGCGGCGACTGGCGAGCACCTTCCGACGCCACCGCGGCGCCCTGGCTCGACGAGCTGAAGCGGAATGTCCCGAGCGCCTAAGGCGAAGGCGCGATCCCGTGGGCGAGGCTTCGGCTCAGGCCTCCTCGGCCAGCTTTGCCGCGCGCTCGGCCAGCAGCGCGTCGAGCTCATCCTGCTGGTCGGCGATGCGGTCGGCGGTGCGTTCTTCGTCCGCTGCGCCGGAATAAGCCGCCGCCTGCTCGGTCAGGTCTCTGAGGTTGCCGCGGACGATCGCAATCCGCTGGTCGATCTCGGTCAGGGATCGGGTATTGGCCATGGCCGTGCTCCGCTTGTGATGTCCGGGAAGCTGATCTCTCAGCATAGCAACGGCGGCTCGAACCACCAGACCACCTTCCTGTCCGAGCCGTCCGGCGTCGCCGACGGCAAGTCGCCGCCGTCCTACTTGATCTGAGGCACCGACGACCGCAACATATCGCCCGCCGCCATGAGCTTCATGGCGGAGCGCGCCCACGCCCGGAAGGCGGTGGTCGTCGACGGCGCATCCCACGCCTCGATGATCTCGCATCCGCACCGGGTCGCCGGCCCCATCGAGGACGCAGCCTGGGCGGAGGCGGACCGGGGCGCACGTGGCGGCAAGTGACCGGCAGATCGGAAAGGAGAGCGACTATGAAGATCGTTGTCATCGGCGGCACCGGGCTCATCGGCTCGAAGACCGTGGAGCGGCTGCGCCGGAAGGGGCACGACGTCGTGGCCGCCGCGCCGAGCTCGGGGGTGAATACCCTCACCGGCGAGGGCCTGACCGAAACCCTCGCCGGCGCGGACGTCGTGATCGACCTGGCGAACTCCCCGACCTTCGAGGAACAGGCTGCACTGGAGTTCTTCGAGACCGCCGGCCGCAACCTCCTCGCCGCGGAGGCGGCGGCAGGCGTGAAGCATCACGTCGCGCTGTCGGTGGTCGGAGCCGAGCGCATGCAGGACAGCGGGTATTTTCGGGCCAAGATGGCCCAGGAGAACCTGGTCCGGGGCTCCGGGATCCCCTACACTATCGTCCATTCCACGCAGTTCCTCGACTTCCTCGGCGCCATCGCCAAGGACGCCACCGATGGGCAGACCGTTCGGATCTCGCCGGCCTATGTCCAACCCATCGCCTCCGACGACGTCGCCGACGCGATGACCGACGTTGCCCTCTCCCCGCCGGCGAACGGAATCATCGAGATCGCCGGCCCCGAGCGGGTGCGCTTCAGCGATATCGTCGCGCGCTACCTGGAAGCGAGCAACGATCCTCGCAAGGTCGTCTCGAGCCCCGACGCGCTTTACTTCGGCTACAGGCTCGACGATGGAACGCTGGTTCCGGGCGACGGTGCAAGGCTCGGCTCCACGCGTTTCGAGGACTGGTTCCGCCAATCGTCGTCCCGACCCATCGCCGCCCAGTAAGTCGGCAGTAAGTCGGATCGCCGAGGTCGGTGCTGTGCCGCCTCGGCGCTGCCTCTTGCGCCTCTCCGGCAGGGGCGCCAACTTGCGCGGTTCTGCGCCCCTGGCTCCAAGGAGAAGGCCATGCTTGTCGCGACGCTCGAGCCGATGACTTCGAAGGCGGCACTCCCGGACAGCGGCACCCGACCTCGAAGCTCGCACTGCTCAAAGCCATTCAGACGGCCTTTCGCACCGGCCCGTTCAAGCGCCCCTGAGCATCGGGTCGTCCTCGGCGCTCGGCACCCAGCCCGGCTTCGACGAGAAGTCGGCCCGGGGCGGCGCGAAGATATCCACGAGCTGGTACCCGAAGTAGGACGTGACCGGCGGCGTCGTCCGCTCGGCTGGCTGAACGAGGGCCGAGCGCGGATCGTTCTTGTCATACATGGCTGCCTCCACCGGGAATCCTGGTGAGGATTTCCACCGGATCGCGGCGCGGCGCATCCTCGGCGGATAGTTGCGCGCACTTTCTATGCCGGAGCTTCGATCTTGATGAGGCACAACCCACGCCCGAATCGACCGCGCGACCGCCGGCGCGCTAGCCCTGCCGGTCCTCTCGCCTGCCGAAACGTCCAGATGGAAAGAAGATGCGTTCCAGATGCGTTCCAGACGCCGAAAAAGCAGGCTCGTCAAAGCCTTGAAGGCGATTGTCCCGACGCGGCGCGATTCTGCCGAACGGCCGGTCTAGCCGCCGAGCGCCGCGACCTGAAGCGCCCATTCCGCCGCCGGATCGGCGCCGGCGCGGGGGCTGCCGGCGCGGCGGTACCAATAGTCGGAATTGCCCCGGTCGCCCTCGATCCAGTGCGCCAGCGCATGCACCCGGTCGCAGGCCGGCGTGCCTTCGGCCGCCTGGCAGATCGCATGCGCCCGCTCCCAGGCCGGCCCGGTTTGCAGCTCGCCCTTCTTCAGCCACCAGAGCGCCTTGAGCGGCGGCGCGAGCTCCGCGGGCGGCGCGTCGGCGTCGAGGTCCATCGGCATGGCTTTCCTCCTTCAGAGCTCGATCGGCTGCATCACCTCGGGCTCGATCACCCGCACCCCGGGCAGCCCCGCCTGCAGCACCTCGGCCGTTTGCTCGAGGATCGGGTAGTGGCACGGGATAACCGTCTCAAAATTGAACAACTTCTTCGCCGCATAGGCGGCGCGCGCCATGTCCATGGTGAAATGCCCGCCGGCGCAGAGTATGCCGATCTCGGGGTTGCCGCTCAGCAGGGGTCGAGCCGCAGCACCTTGTCCGCGATCTCGATGCGGAATCCGGAATGGCCGAGCCATCTGAGCTTCATGTCCTGTCCTCCGTCGGGGTTATATGGCGCCGGCGGGCGGCCTGCCCAGGGGAGTGGAAATGGACTGGTTTCGCGCGGTCAACAGCTATTGCGAACGCACCGACGCGAGCTTCTGGTCGGAGCCGCTGAACGCGGCCTCGAACGCGAGCTTCCTCATCGCTGCCTGGCTGAGCTGGCGGCTGGCGCGGGCGCACGGCGACCGCGGCGGCCAGATCCTCGCGGCGATCCTGGCGGCGATCGGCGTAGGCTCGTTCCTGTTCCACACCGTGGCGCAGGTCTGGGCGATGCTCGCCGACGTGCTGCCGATCCAGATCTTCATCCTGGTCTATCTCGGGCTCGCCACCGTGCACTTCTTCGCGCTGCCCTGGTGGGCGGGGGTGGCGGCGGCCGCGGCCTTCCTGCCGGCGAGCGCGCTGGCCGCGGCGGGGCTCGGCGCGCTCTTCGGGCCGCTCAACGGCTCGACCGGCTATCTGCCGGTGCCGATCCTGATCGCGCTCTACGCCGCCGCACTCCGGCGCCGGGCGCCGGCCGCGGCGCGGGGGCTCTTGCTCGGGGCGGGGCTCCTCGCGGTCTCGCTCGCTTTCCGCACCGCCGATCAGGCGGTCTGCGCCGCCTTCCCGCGCGGCACGCATTTCCTCTGGCATCTCATCAACGGCGTCATGCTCGGCTGGATGATCCGGGTGCTGGTGCTGGCGGGGCCGCGGCCCGCAGCCTGAGGCGTCGCGGGCGCTTCAGGCGATCGGGGCGGGGCGGCGGCCGCGCTGGTCGAGGAGCACCACCGCGAGGCCGCTCGCGACCACCAGCGCGATGCCGGCGATCGCCAGCGGGTTCGGCAGCTCGCCGAAGACCAGCAGCCCGGAGATCATCGCCCAGACGGTGAAGCTGTAGAAGAAGGGTGCAACGCCATGGGTCGGGCCGATGCGGTAGGCCATGAACAGGAGGAAATGGCCGCAGACCAGGAAGAGGCCGGCGCTGGCGAGGAGCAGGAGGTGCCGGCCGTCGGGACGCACCCAGTCCTCGAAGAGAAGGTGCCAGACCGCGGCGCCGAGCAGCACCACCACCGCGGCGGAAAGCGCCACGACCACCCCCGGCACGCTCGGCGCCACCCGCCGCCCGACCAGGTCGCGCGCCGCGCAGAGCACGGCGTTGCCGAGCGCGAGTAGCGCGAAGATCGAGATGCCGGCGCCGGTCGGCTGCGCCACCATCAGCGCTCCGAGAAATCCGAGGCCGATCAGCGCCATCCGCACCGGGCCGATCGGCTCGGCCAGGATCAGCGAGGCGCCGAGGATGACCAGGAGCGGCGTGATCTGCCCGAGCGCGGTGACGTCGGCGATCGGCATGTTGGCCAGCGCCACCACGTAGCAGAGGATGCCGCCGAGCTCGCAGAGGTTGCGCGCCAGCACCCGCCGCTCGAACATCAGCGGCAGCAACCGGCCATAGCCGGCGAGAAGCAGCAGCGGCAGCCCCCAGCTCACCGCGGCGATGCCGCGCAGCACCAGCACCTCGTAGGGCGGCAGGCCGACGGTGGCGAGCTTCATCAGCGTGTCGTTGACGACATAGGCGCCGCAGGCCAGCGTCATGCAGAGCGGGCCGCGGAACGGATGCGCACCTGTCATCGCGCCGGATCGATGCCGTCGTCCCACCGGTGGTTGCGGTGAGGTCGGAGCGGGGGCGCCTCGCGAAGGAGCCGCCGGCGGAGCTCACGCCCCGCCTGGACGAGGCCGAACCCGGCGCCGGCGACCCAGACCGCGAGGAACAGCATCGCCATCGGCTCGCCTTCCCAGGCGGCCGCGCCGAGCGACCAGACAGCGACCAGGATCGCCGAGGCCCAGAAGGTCATCCAGACGATCATGAAGCCGATCGCGGTCCATTCGGCCCGGCTGCGGCGCGCCGGCATCGGTTACTGGTTGCGCTGGCGGTAGAGCAGCCGGCGGACCGAGCCGGTCTTGGAGCGCATCAGGATGGTCTCGGTCTCCATCCATTCGCCGTCGCGCCGGGCGCCGCTGACGATCGAGCCGTCGGTGACCCCGGTCGCGGCGAAGATCACGTCCTCGGTCACCATGTCGTCGCGGGCGTAGACCTTGTCGAGATCGGTGATGCCGGCCTTCTGCGCCCGCTTGCGCTCGTCCTCGTTGCGGAAGAGCAGCCGCCCGAACATCTGGCCGCCCATGCACTTCAGCGCCGCCGCCGCCAGCACCCCCTCCGGCGCGCCGCCCGAGCCCATATACATGTCGATCCCGGTCTTCGCGGTCTCGGCGCAATGCACGACGCCGGCGACGTCGCCGTCCGGGATCAGCCGGATCCGGGCGCCGGTGGCGCGGATCTCGGCGATCAGCGCCTCGTGGCGCGGCCGCTCCAGCACGCAGACCATGATGCCACTGGCGCTCACGCCCTTGGCACGCGCCAGTCGCCGGATGCGCTCGCTCGGCGTCATGTCGAGGTTGACCAGCCCTTCCGGGTAGCCCGGCCCGATCGCCAGCTTGTCCATATAGACGTCCGGCGCGTGCAGCATCGAGCCGCGCGGCCCCATCGCGATCACCGCCAGTGCGTTCGGCATGTCCTTGGCGGTCAGCGTGGTGCCCTCGAGCGGATCGAGCGCAATGTCGACGCCGGGGCCGTTGCCGGTGCCGACCTCCTCGCCGATGTAGAGCATCGGCGCCTTGTCGCGCTCGCCCTCCCCGATGACCACGACGCCCTTGATGTCGAGCAGGTTGAGCTGGCTGCGCATCGCGTCCACCGCCGCCTGGTCGGCGGCCTTCTCGTCGCCGCTGCCGAGCAGCTTGGCCGCGGCGATCGCCGCCGCCTCCGAGACCCGGGCGAGGCCGAGGGACAGCATGCGGTCGGCGAAGATATGATCGTCTTCGGACATCGGGCGATCCCTTCCGGGCTGATGCGGTTTGCCTTGGCGCTTCTAGGCGATCGGGGCAGGGAGGGGCAAGCCGGAACGCCGGAACGGGCCGGGCTGGCCGCGGCGGCGCGATGCGCTGGGACGTGTAGTCATAAGCGACGGTGGCTCGATGGCGCGATGACGTGTCCGCTTTCGGCCGAGGCTGTGTGGAAACGGCGCTGTCAGGCGGGAGTGTCGTCATTGGCGGTCTGGGAGGCGGCGGTTGCTGAGCCGGGTCCGTTCTTTCGGTCGCTTCGAGAACGAGCGTTTCCGATCCTCAGATGCGGATCGCGTGTAGCAGCGGGCCGATGCCGATGAGGCCGATCATCCGCTTGATGTTGTAGGCGAGGACATGCAGCGCCATCTCGGTGCGGACGTTTCGCAGCCGCCGCATCTGGAAATGCGTCGCGCCCATCCAGGCCTTGATCGTGCCGAAAGGGTGTTCGACCGTGCTGCGTCGTCTGCGCATCAGGTCGGGGTCCCGCTCCATCCGGGCGTACATCGCCTCGACGAGATGCTCGTGCTCCCAGCGGGTGATCCGCCGTTCCTTGCCGGTGGTGCATCGGCTCTTCAGCGGGCAGTGCTGGCAGTCGTTCTGCCAGTAGCGCCGCAGCATCAGGCCGTCCTCCTCGCGCGTGTAGCGATAGGTCAGAGCCTTGCCGGCGGGGCAGCGGTAGACGTCCGTCGCGGCGTCGTAGGCGAAGTCGGCTTTCACGAACATGCCCTTCTTGCGGTTCCCGGAGGTCTCCGGCCTGGGCACGGTCGCGGTGATCCGATCTTCGTGGCAGGCGAGCAGTTCGGCACCGTTGAAGTAGCCGCGGTCGGCGATCGCATCGAGCGTCTCCGCCTCGAGCGCCGCCTTGGCAGCCCGGGCCATCGGCGCCAGCTGCGCCCGGTCGTTGCCGACGTTGGTGACCTCGTGGGCGACGATCAGGTGGGTGTCGGTATCGACCGCCGTCTGGACGTTGTAGCCGACGAGGCCGGTGCCCTTGCCATAGGTCGCCATGGAGCGGGCGTCGGGATCGGTCAGGGAGATCTGCCCGTCCGGCGTCTCGTCCAACTGGCGCGCGATGCCCTCCAGACGCCGCACCTCCTGCCGGATGCGGGCCAGCTTCTCCTCGATCCGGGCGACCTTCGTTGCGTGGACCCGATGCGCCTCCTGCCGGTCGATCCGGTCCATCTCCGCGAGATACCGGCCGGCGCTCTCCTCCAGATGGGCGATCCTGAGCTTCACCTTGCCGGGCGTGAAGTTCCGGTCCCGGTGGTTCACCGCCTTGAACTTGCTGCCGTCGATGGCGACGCAGCCGCCGCCGAGAACCCCGATCCGGCGGCAGAGCTCGACGAAACGCGCGCAGGCCTTCCGGATCGCCGCGCCGTTCTCCTTGCGGAAATCGGCGATCGTCTTGTGGTCCGGCGCAAGCCGTCCCGTGAGCCACATGACCTCGACGTTGCGCCCCGCCTCCCGTTCCAGGCGCCGGCTCGAGGCGACGCGGTTGAGGTAGCCGTAGATGAAGAGCTTCAGGAGCACGGCAGGATGATAGCCTGGCCGCCCCGTCCCCGCGGCCGACGTGCGCCCGAAACCGGCTTCCCTAAGGTCGAGAGCATCGACGAACGCATCGACGACGCGAACTGGATTGTCGTCTCCGACCCACTCCTCAAGACGATCCGGAAAGAGCGCGATCTGCTCCCGATCGACACCCTCGATGAAGCCCGCCATGCCTGCCCCTGACTTTTCGCAGTGTATCGCAGACCCGCGTTTCCACACAGCCTCGGCCCGAAGCTGCCTTTCGGGCCGGGCGTCATCAGACCCTGCGGAACCGTTCATGTCGCTTGAGGCTGCGGCGTGCAGGACTACACTGGTTTGGAAATCCGCGGAGTTGTGGCCGTTCGTTCAATCCAGCGTGATAAACTGTCTCGGAAGTGAAAAATGCGTGCAACACCACTTGCTGCCATTCTCATCTTAGGCCTCGGCACCACCTCCTTCGCGCAGGACGAGCAAACCGCCGGAGATCTTTCCAAGCGGATGATCGAACGGCGCGGCGTCGATGCTGTCGTCTGGGGCGTGCCGGCGGTCAACTATGACCTGATGCTCCAGGAGATGCTGGCCAAGACCGACGGCAAGGTGAACCAGATACTCTACTGGTCGCGGCCGCTCGACTGGCACAACCAGACCCTCACCCCCAACCCCGACTCGATCTACCTGATGACCTTCCTCGACACCAAGAATGGCCCAATGGTGATCGAGGTCCCGCCGGCGGACGGCGGGTCGATCAACGGCAATATCGTCGACGTCTGGCAGATGCCGCTGGAGGACGCCGGCCCCCTCGGCGCGGACAGGGGCAAGGGCGGGAAGTACCTGGTCCTGCCGCCCGGCTATGCGGAGTCCATTCCGGACGGCTACTTCCCACTGCAATCCGACACCTACGGCGGCTACGCCCTGCTGCGCTCCAACCTCAAGAGCCATAGCGACGCCGACGTGGCGAAGTCGGTCGCCTATGGCAAGGAGATCAAGGTCTACCCACTGTCGCAGGCCGACAATCCGCCGGCGACGGTCTTCACCGACGCCGCCGACGTGCTCTTCGACTCGACCATCCGCTACGACGAGAGCTTCTTCGAAGGGGTCAACCGCATCGTCCAGAGCGAACCCTGGCTCGACCGTGACCGCGCGATGATCGACCAGCTCAAGACGCTCGGCATCGAGAAGGGCAAACCCTTCACTCCGGACGCCGATACGAAGGAGGCGCTGGAAGCGGCCGCGCTGGAGGCCAAGGCGTGGCTCGCCGCCATGTACGACGCTGGGCTGCCGACCTTCTTCGAGGGTGGCCACTGGAGCGTGCCGGCCCTGCCCGAGCTGGTGACGGCGGCGCCGGAGGGCTTTCCCGATCCGGATCAGTATCCGGTCGATGCGCGCGGCCTCACCTACACCTACGCCTTTATCGGCATCAAGCACCTCGGCACCGGGCAGTTCTACCTGATCTCGATCAAGGACAATGAGGGACAGCCCTTCGACGGGAGCAAGACCTATCGCCTGACCGTCCCGGCCAATGTTCCCGTCGAGCAATACTGGTCGGTGACGGCCTATGACCGCGAGACGCACGCGTTGATCCGGAATGTCTCCCGCGCCAGCCGATCCTCGCAGATCGCCGAGCTCATGAAGAACCCGGATGGATCGGTCGACATCTATTTCGGGCCGGAAGCGCCCGCCGGGGCGGAGAGCAACTGGATCCCGACCGATCCCGAGCGCGGGTTCGAGGCGATGTTCCGCCTCTATGCGCCGACAAAGGCGCTGTTTGAGAAGACCTGGACGCTGCCCGACATCGAGGCCATAGCCGCTCAATAACTTCCCGAAGCGGGCGATTGGAGGCACTCCGATAGCCCGGATTAGCTATCAATGAGCAAACGGCTGCAATTGGCGGATTTCGTTGAAAAAGCCATCGGCTGACTTGCTGAGGCGGACACGTAGTGAGGGACGAGGGACCGCTGCCCGTTTTCTCAGGTCGGCTGTGGGGCTCCGTGGATCGGGAACAGCTTGGCGAGCTTCCTTAGGTTCTGGGCGGCCGCCGCGAGGTGGAACTCGTCGCGCGCGCCGCATGGGCCTCGCAATCGAAGACGGCCCAGACGCAGGATGCGCTTGAGATGGGCGAAGAGCATCTCGACTTTCTTCCTCAGCTTGCGCGAGACCGCGTACTCGTCGGTTTTGGCGATGTCGCGGGCCATGTCGCGGGCGCCTTCGTAGATGGACCTGAGAATCTTACGCACCGGCTCAGTTGGGGTGCACCGCGGCTTAAGGGGACAAGCATCGCAGTCGGCCTTGCGCGCGCGGTAGCGCATCATGCCTTCGGCATCGACGCCCGTGCGCGGGGTCTTGTAGGACTGCGCTGGCCGGTGGAATTGCTTCAGAGGCTTGCCGGCCGGACAGATGTAGGCGTCGGCCTCGCGGTCGTAGGCGAAGTCGGCGCGCTCGAAGGTCCCGTCGGTTCGCGCCGACTTGTCGAAGACGGGGATGTGCGGCTCGATGCCGTGTCCTTCGACGAGCCAATCGAGCATCGGCGCCGAGCCGTAGGCGCTGTCGGCGATCAGGCGCTCCGGGTAGAGACCGAAGCACTCCATCGTCCGGTCGATCATGGTGCGCGCGGCGCCGATTTCTGTTGAAAAACACCGATTGCGCCGGGGCTTGAGCGCTGATTCAGTCTCGATGAGGCTGGTGGAGCGCGCGCGATGATGGGTCCGAGGCAGGTGGCGCAGGGCGCGCTGTTTTACGGGTTCTCGCTCGAGGATCATGTCCCGGCTGATCACCTGCTGCGGTCGATCGACCGGTTCGCTGACCTCGGCGCCGTCCGCCGCCGCCTGGCGCCGCTCTACAGCTCGACCGGTCGGCCGTCGGTCGATCCCGAGCTGATGATCCGGATGCTCCTGATCGGGTATTGCTTCGGGATCCGCTCGGAGCGACGGCTCTGCGATGAGGTCCACCTCAATCTGGCGTATCGGTGGTTTTGTCGGCTCGACCTGACCGATCGCGTTCCCGACCATTCGACCTTCTCGAAGAACCGACACGGGCGCTTTCGGACGAGCGACCTGCTCCGCCATGTCTTCGAGGCGACCGTCCGGTGTTGCATCGCTGAAGGGCTCGTGGGGGGCGAGCGCTTCGCCGTCGATGCGAGCCTGATCGAAGCCGATGCGAACAGGCAGCGCTCGACGCCACGGGCCGAGTGGGATCCCACCTCGATCAACCCTGCGGAGGCGCCGCGCGCGGTTCGGGAATATCTCGCCGTCCTGGACGACGCGGCCTTCGGGGCCGCGAGCCCGGTCGAGCCGAAGTTTACCTCGCATGCCGATCCGGCGGCGCAATGGACCGGCGCACACAAGGGCCATGCCTTCTTCGCCTACGCCACCAACTACCTGATCGACACCGACAACGCGGTCATCGTCGACGTGGAGACGACCCGCGCCATCCGCCAGGCCGAGGTCGGCGCCGCGCGCACCATGATCGACCGGACGATGGAGTGCTTCGGTCTCTACCCGGAGCGCCTGATCGCCGACAGCGCCTACGGCTCGGCGCCGATGCTCGATTGGCTCGTCGAAGGACACGGCATCGAGCCGCACATCCCCGTCTTCGACAAGTCGGCGCGAACCGACGGGACCTTCGAGCGCGCCGACTTCGCCTACGACCGCGAGGCCGACGCCTACATCTGTCCGGCCGGCAAGCCTCTGAAGCAATTCCACCGGCCAGCGCAGTCCTACAAGACCCCGCGCACGGGCGTCGATGCCGAAGGCATGATGCGCTACCGCGCGCGCAAGGCCGACTGCGATGCTTGTCCCCTTAAGCCGCGGTGCACCCCAACTGAGCCGGTGCGTAAGATTCTCAGGTCCATCTACGAAGGCGCCCGCGACATGGCCCGCGACATCGCCAAAACCGACGAGTACGCGGTCTCGCGCAAGCTGAGGAAGAAAGTCGAGATGCTCTTCGCCCATCTCAAGCGCATCCTGCGTCTGGGCCGTCTTCGATTGCGAGGCCCATGCGGCGCGCGCGACGAGTTCCACCTCGCGGCGGCCGCCCAGAACCTAAGGAAGCTCGCCAAGCTGTTCCCGATCCACGGAGCCCCACAGCCGACCTGAGAAAACGGGCAGCGGTCCCTCACTACGTGTCCGCCTCAGCAAGTCAGCCGATGGCTTTTTCAACGAAATTCGCCACAAGCAGACGTCGCTCAGGGTCTATATCTGTCACCGAGCTTTGAGATACGCGGCCTTAGGCCTTGCCGATGATCCGGGCGAACCAGCCGGGCTTGCGTTCGGTGACGTCGTCGGGGGCGGGCTCGGCGGGGGGTTCGACGGCGGCCTGGAAGCGGTCGAAGAAGCTGTCGGCCATCTGCTTGGCGAAGCCGTCGATCAGCCGGGAGCCGAGCTGGGCGAGCTTGCCGCCGACGCTGGCGGTGACGGTGTAGTCGAGGCGGGTGCCGCCGCCTTCGTCGGCGAGCGCCACCGCGGCGGAGCCCTTGGCGAAGCCGGCGGCGGCGCCCTTGCCCGCGCCGGTAATGGTGTAGCCGAGGAGCGGCACCACGTCGGAGAGGAGCAGCTTGCCGGCGAAGGTGGCGCTGATCGGTCCGACCTTCTGCTTGACGGGGGCCTCGAAGCCCTGCTCCGGGGTGCCGGTCAGCTCCTGGCAGCCGGAGATCGCCGATTTCAGCACCTGGGGGTCGTTGAGCGCCGCCCAGACCACCTCGCGCGGGGCGGCGATCTGCCGCGAGCCTTTGATCTCCATGCCTCGGGCGTGCCTCCGTCGCTCGGCTTTCGCCGGGCACGATAGCCGGGAAGCGGGCGGCGCGCGAGGCCGCAGCGGCAGCCGCCCGGTCAGCCGCCGGTGAGCTCGAAGGAGACGCCGACCTCGAGGCGGAAGCTCGAGCCGGGCAGGTCGGGAGGTGCTGCCGGCAGCCGGGCGCGGCGGGCGGCGTCGAGGCCGGCCTGGTCGAGGAAGCGGTCGCCGGAGGAGCGCAGGAGCTTGGCCTGCAGCAGGCGGCCGTCGCGGGCGACGCTGATCTCGAGCCGTGCCGCGCCCTCGATGCCGCGGTCGCGCGCCGATTTCGGGTAGGTCTTGGCGCGGGCGATCGCGGCGCGGATCTCGGCCTCGAAGCTGGCGCGGGGTGCGGTCTGCGGCCTGGCGGCGGCGGCGGCCGGACCGGGCGGCGGCGCGGGGGGCGGCTCGGGCGCGAGGGCGGGGTCGGTCTCCGAAGCGGTGCCGTCGGGGCGGGCGAGCGGCGGCTCGGAGAGATCGGCGGGAGGCCGTTCCGGCGCTATCAGCGCGACGGCTTCGCCGGGTGCGAGGGCGGCCGGGCCGAAGGGCGCCTCGGGGTCGAAGGCGGGGGCGAGGCCCTCGGCGGGATCGGGCTCGGGCGGCGGCGCGGCGGCCGGCGGGGATAGAGGGGGTGGCGGGACCGCGGGCGGGGCTGGAGCCGGGGCCGGCGGCGGTTCGGGGGGTGTCGCGGGGCGGGATAGGGCGGCGAGCTCGCCGGGGCGGACCAGGGTGACCGCGACGGCCGGGGGCGGCGGCTCGGGGCGGACGCGCAGCCAGGGCAGGGCCGAGATCGCCAGCGCGATCAGCGCGGCGTGGGCGGCGGCGGAGAGGAGGATGCCGGCGCGCATCGTCCCGGCCTAGCCGCCGGAGGGGACCTGGCCCTCGTTCACAAAGCCATGCATGGCCCGGTTCCCCCACCGTTCGCCTTCGCTCCTGCCTAGCAAGAATTGCCGCCCGGCGGAAGCGGGGGGCGGGCTGTGACGGAATTGCCGCGGCGGCGGGCGATCGGCGGCGGGCTCTTGCCCGGGCGGGGCTCCGGCCACAGATTGGGCCGACGAAGGCGCGGATGGCAGGAGCGGCAGATGGCGTACCGGGTGATGGGGCGGCGGTTCTCGCGGCGGCGGTGGTCGCGGCGCCGATGGCCGGGGCGCAGGGCCAGGAGAGATGCTACGGCGTGGCGCTGGCCGGGCAGGACCAGGGGACGGCCGCGGGCGGCAAGGCCGGCAGCAGCACGCGTCGACTACCAGGGCGACGCCTGGGTGATGGTGGCGAGCGGCAGCTGCATGACGATGCCGCTGCCGGTGCAGCCGGACGGCACGCCGCGGCGCGGCGCGCTGGAGCCGCTCGACCGCGACCGGCCCTGAGGCCTCACTTCCCGGAGACGAGCTCTTCCGGCGCCGGGCAGGCGCCGATGGCGCCGGCGGCATAGCCTTGCGCGAAGGCCGCGGCGCGCGCCTCCTGCGGCGCGGCGGCGAAGGCGTCGAAGGCGGGCGGCACCCGCACGCCGGCGCGGCCGAGATCGCTGACTACGTTGCGCCAGGACCAGACCAGCTGGCCGTAGAAGCCGGCCGGCACCGGGCCGATCGCCGCCGAGGCGAGCGCGGTCCAGACGCCGGTCAGGCAGTCGGCCTGCAACGCCAGCCCGGCGCCGATCGCGCTGCGCTGGGCGCGGGGGGCGCCGATCAGCTCCAGCGCCGCGCGGTCGAGCAGGCCGAGCTCGCGCTGCAGGTGCTCGGCGGAGAGGCGCGCGGCGACCACCACGATGCCGAGGTCGCGCTGGCGCTGCAACCGGCCGGCCAGCGCGTCGAGAAACATCAGGTCGAAGCCGGCGGTGCCGGTCTCCGGGCAGTAGAAGGGTCCCGAGACCGTGGCGCCGCCGGCGCAGGGCGTGGTGGTAGTGCGGGTGAAGAAGACGAGCTCGGCCGGGTCGTAGCCGGGCACCTGCCGGCGCCAGACCTCCTGGGCGTCGGCGAAGGCGACCTCGGTGCGGCGCACGATCACCTCGGCGCGATCGCCCGGGACGGCCTCGGTCCCGGCGCCGGGGATGCCCGGGTGCAGGCGTCCCCAGCTCCAGCTACCGGCGAGCGCCATGAGCGAGATCGCCACGGCGATCAGCGCCAGGCTCCGGGGCGGCACCCCGCCGCGCGCGGTCGGATCGGTGCGGGATACAGGCATCGCTCACGGCCTCCGAGGCTGGCAGCGGCGGCGGCGATCGGCCTTGACGCTGCGATGGTCCCATGCTGCTTGGGGCCGACAATCGGCCAGAGGTCTTAAGAAACGTGCTACGCCGGCTCTACGACTGGACGCTCTCCTTCGCCGGCTCGCGCCACGCGGTCTGGGTGCTGGCCGCGGTCAGCTTCATCGAGAGCTCGGTGTTTCCGATCCCGCCCGACGTGCTGCTTGATCCCGATGGTGCTGCGCCAACCGCAGCCGCGCCTGGCGGCTCGCCGGCGGTCTGCACCGTCTCCTCGGTGCTCGGCGGCTTTCTCGGCTATGCGATCGGCTATTTCGCCTTCGACGCGCTGGGGATGCCGCTGCTGCGCTTCTACGGGATCACCGACCAGTTCCATTCGCTGCAGGGGCTCTACGAGCGCTGGGGCGCCTGGCTGATCATCATCAAGGGGGCGACGCCGATCCCCTACAAGCTGGTGACCATCGCCAGCGGCGCCTTCCACTTCGACCTTTTGACCTTCGCGGTCTGCTCGGTGATCTCGCGCGGCATCCGCTTCTTTCTGATCGCGGGGCTGCTCTGGCAGTTCGGCGAGCCGATCCGCGACTTCATCGAGCGGCGGCTCGGGCTGGTGTTCAGCCTCGGGGTGGCGGCGCTGGTCGGCGGCTTCCTGCTGGTGGGGCTGGCGCGATGACGCCGCTGCAGCTGCGGGCGCTCGGGCCGACGCTGGGGTCGCTGGCGCTCTTGCTCGGCGCCTTCGGCTTTCAGTACATCGGCGGGCTGGCGCCCTGCCATCTCTGCCTGTTGCAGCGCTGGCCGCATGCGGTGGCGGTGGCGCTGGGGCTCCTGATCCTCGCCGCGCCGCGGCGCTGGCTCGCCGGGCTCGCGGCGCTCGCCGTGCTGGTCGGCGCCGGGATCGCGGTCTATCACGTCGGGGTCGAGCGGGCCTGGTGGGCGGGGCCTGTCGCCTGCACCGCGCCGGAGCCGGGGGCGCAGTCGTCGGGGGAGCTGCTCGACCAGATCCTGGCGACGCCGGTGGTGCTCTGCGACCAGGTCGCCTGGAGCCTCTGGGGCATCTCGATGGCCGGGTGGAATGCGATCCTGTCGCTGGGGCTGGTCTGGCTGTGGCTGCGCGCCGGCGTCCGAGGGTGTTGAGCAGGCCGCTGCCCGGCCCCCGCCAATGAAGTCGACGGCGCGCCGGCGCCCGCGCGCGCTAGGCCTCCAGCTCGGCGTCCCAGTAGAGATAGTCCATCCAGCTGTCGTGCAGGTGGTTCGGCGGGAACTTGCGGCCGACGTTCTGCAATTGCTCGGGGCTGGGGCGGAACGGCTTGCGGCGGAGGTGCATCCCGGCCTGCTTCAGTGTGTGCGAGCCCTTGGCGAGGTTGCAGGGGCCGCAGGAGGCGACGACGTTCTCCCAGGTGGTGCGGCCGCCCCTGGAGCGGGGCAGCACGTGATCGAAGGTGAGATGGTCGCGGTCGCCGCAGTACTGGCAGGTGAACTCGTCGCGGAGGAAGAGGTTAAAGCGGGTGAAGGCGGTGGCGCGTGCGGGCTTCACATAGTCCTTCAGCACGACCACCGAGGGTATTCGGAACTGGGTCGAGGGCGAGTGCACGATGGCGTCATACTCGGCGACCACCACCACCCGCTCGAGGATCGCCGCCTTCACCGCCTCCTGCCAGGGCCAGAGCGACAGCGGCAGGTAGGAGAGCGGGCGGAAGTCGGCGTTCAAGACCAGCGCAGGATGGTCGCGCAGCCCCCCGGGGTGCCGGATGAAGCTGGGCATGGGCGTGCATTGCAGCATTCAGACATCCCCTGCGCGGGCCGCCGCGAGGCGCCGCCGGTGGGGACGGCGTTCGGCCTCGACGGCGACCAGACTACATCTCGTCCGGATTGTCTGGCAAGCCTCTAGATAGAGACCAATTTCCGGATCCGGCGACGAGCCTATCCCCATCAGGTCAAGGTTCTATGACGCAACCGCCGCGCGGCAAGTCTCCCTCGCCGATCGGAGGTCAACGCGCGTTGTCGCCGTCGGGCGCCGGGCGCCGGGACGCCCATTGCAGCAGCGCGTCGAGCGCGGGGCAGAGCGACTGCCCCCAGGCGGTGAGGCAGTATTCGACCTTCGGCGGCACTTGATGGTGGACGATGCGGCGCACGATACCGTCGGCTTCCATCTGTCGCAGCTGCTGGATCAGCATCTTCTGCGAGATCGCCGGGATCTCCGCGCTCCAGCTCGGAGAACCGCAGCACCTTGCCGCCGAAGAGGTGGAACAGGATCACCAGCTTCCAGCGGCCTTCGAGCACCCGCAGCACGTTCTCCACGCCGGCGGCGCCGGCATCCGGGGTCGGATAGCTCTCCTTACGTTTCGGTAGGTACCTGACTTTCTCGTCCGTTCTTGTCATTCGTGCAGCTTATCCCCACCCTGCCGGAAGCGCAAGCGGGCCGCGTGGCCCGCGTTTCCAATGGAGACGATGATGACCCTGCCCCCGCCGATCGACCGATACTTCACCGGCAAGAACGCCGGCGACCTTGCTGCCGCGCTCGCGGCCTTCTCCGCCTCGGCCGTGGTCCAGGACGAAGGCAGCACCCATGAAGGGCAAAGCGCGATCCTCGCGTGGATGGAGGAGACGCACCGCAAATATCGCGACCGGACGGAGGTCGAAGCTGTCGATCGCGCCGGCGAGGGGGTGCTGGTCACCGCCCGGGTCTCCGGCACCTTCCCCGGCAGCCCAGTGACGCTGCACTTCCGCTTCAGCCTCGAGGGCGACCGGATCAGCCGCCTGGAGATCGCCGCATGAGCTCACGCGACCTGCGGCGCCTGGTGGCGCTCAGGCGATCCCGAGCCGCTCGCGAATGAAGGCGAGGGCCAAGCCGAGGCCGTCCGGGGCGATACCGTGCGCCATGCCGCGCTCGGCGTGGGCCGCGACCTCGACGCCAGCGCCGGCGAGCGCCTTCTGGGCCTCGGCGAGGCTGGCGAAGGGCACCACCGGATCCTGGTCGCCGTGCAGCAGCAGCACCGGCGGCCGCGCGGTGATCTCCGCCGCCAGCCGCTCGGGGTCGAGCAGGCGGCCGGAGAAGCCGACGATGCCGGCCAGCGGCGCGGCGCGGCGGAGCGCGACGTGCAGCGCCATCATCGTGCCCTGGCTGAAGCCGACGAGGACCGTCCGCTCCGGGCCGATGCCTTCGTCGGCCACCGCGTCGAGCCAGGCGTCGAGCAGATCGAAGGAGACCACCGCCGCGGCGCGCGCCACCGCCTCGGGGGTGCCGTCGAGCCAGGGGATCGGAAACCACTGGAAGCCCGCCGGGTTGCCGGGGCAGCGTTCCGGCGCGTTCGGCGCGAGGAAGCGGGTGTCGGGCAGGTGCGGCGCCAGCGGCTCGGCGAGACCGATCAGGTCGTTGCCGTCCGCACCGTAGCCGTGCAGGAAGATCACCAGGCTGTCGGCGGCGCCGGAGGCCGCGGGGCGCGAGGGACCGTCGAGGATTGGCATTCGCGACCCGCCTCCGGACTCGGTTCGGCCGGGTTTAGAAGCGATCGCGCCCGGCTGCAAGCCGGCCGGATCGGCCGACCATCAGCGGACGCCTTCGCGCCTGGTGGCGACGCGGTAGTAGGCCCAGAGCAGGCGCGCGGCGACGGAGCGCCACGGCGACCAGGCGAGGCTCATCTGGCGCAGCGCCTTCTCGCCCGGGCGGGCCTCGAGCTCGAAGAGCCGCTGCGCCGCGACCTGGAGCGCGAGATCGCCGGGCGCGAAGACGTCGGCGCGGCCGAGCGAGAACATCGCGTAGATCTCGGCGGTCCAGACGCCGATGCCCTTGATCCGGGTGAGCGCGGTGACGACCTCGGCGTCGGGCAGGCCGCGGAGGGCCACGAAATCGAGGTCCGGCGCGGCGATCGCGCGGCCATAGGCGATCTTCTGGCGCGAGAGACCCGCCGCGCGCAGCGCCGCGTCGCTGGCGGCGAGGACGCCGGCGGGCGCGGTGGCGCCGATCGCCGCGAGCCGGTTCCAGATCGCGGTGGCCGAGGCGGTGGAGACCTGCTGGCTGACGATCGCCGAGAACAGCGTCTCGAAGCCGTCCGCCCGGCGGCGCAGCGGCAGCGGCCCGGTCAGCGCCAAGGCGGCGGCGAAACGCGGCTCGATGCCGGCGAGCCAGGCCGCGCCTTCCGCCACGTCCGCGTCGTTCTCGATGATGCGCCCGACCATGCCGCCCCCCGCGAGCGGCTCAATAGCACCGGGAAACATCGCTTGGAAAGCGTGCGGCTCGCCGATAGAAGCGGCCTCATGTCGGTTGCCGACGCCAGCCCCGTTTCCGATGCCCGTGCCCGCCGCAACCTCTGGGTGCTGGTCGGCGCGCAGGTGGTGCTCGGCTCGCAGCTGCCGGTGACCTTCATCCTCGGCGGCCTCGCCGGCCAGGCGCTGGCGCCGAACAAGTGCCTGGCGACACTGCCGATCACGCTGATCATCACCGGCAGCATGCTGTCGGCACCGCTGCTGTCCGACCTGATGCAGCGCCGCGGCCGCACGCTCGGCTTCGTGCTCGGGGCGGTCGGCGGCGGCGTCGGCTCGGCGCTCTGCGCGATCGCGCTGGTCAGGGGCTCGTTCGGCCTGTTCCTGCTCGGCTCGCTGCTCTCCGGGCTCTATATGTCGGCGCAGGGCTTCTTCCGTTTCGCGGCGACCGACGGCGCGAGCGAGTCGTTCCGCGCCAAGGCGATCTCCTACGTGATGGGTGCCGGGCTCGCGTCGGCGGTGGTCGGGCCGCAATTGGTGCGGCTCACCACCGACGCGCTGGCGCCGGTGCCCTTCGCCGGCGCCTATGTCGCGGCGGCGGCGCTCAACGTCGTTGGGGTCTGGCTCTTCGCGCTCCTCGACAGCCCGCGGCCGAAGCCGGCGGCGGCGGACGGCCCGCGCGCCCGGTCGCGGCTGGAGCTGCTGCGCACGCCGCGGATCGCGGTGGCGATGATCTGCGCCATGGTCAGCTACGCGCTGATGAACCTGGTGATGACCTCGACCCCGCTCGCCATCGTCGGCTGCGGCTTCGCGACCGGGCAGGCGGCCGACGTGGTCTCGGGCCATGTCATAGCGATGTTCGCGCCCTCCTTCTTCACCGGCGCGCTGATCGCCCGCTTCGGCGTCGAGCGGATCATCGCCGCGGGCCTGGTGATCCTCGCCGCCGCCGGCGTGGTCGGGTTGGCCGGGGTCAGCATCCTGCATTTCTCGCTGGCGCTGATCCTGCTCGGGCTCGGCTGGAACTTCGGCTTCATCGGCGCCACGGCGATGCTGACCGCGGCACATACCGCCGAGGAGCGCGGCCGGGTGCAGGGCATGAACGATTTCGCGGTATTCGGGCTGGTGGCGCTGGCCTCGCTGGCCTCGGGCGGGCTGATGAACTGCTCGGGCGGCGACGCGGTCTCCGGCTGGACCGCGGTCAATATCGCGATGGCGCCGTTCCTCGTCGCCGCCGGCGGCGCGCTGATCTGGCTGGCGCTGCAGCCGCGACCGGTGGCTGCGCCGCGCTGAGGCTCAGCGCACCCCGCCGAGGACCACCAGCCAGGCCGAGACGGTGAGGACCGAGAGCGCGGTTGCCAGCAGCACGGCGCTGGCCGCCTGGGCCTGGCCGCGGCCGTAGATGCTGGCGAAGACGTAGGAGTTGACGCCGGGGGCCATCGCCGCGGTCATCACCGCCGAGCGGACGAAGCCCTGCGGCAGGTGGAACACCCAGTGCGACAGGCCGTAGGCGATCGCCGGGTGGAGGCCGAGCGAGAGGACGGCGATCATGCCGGCCTCGAGCAGCGAGGCGCGGATCGCGTAGCGGGTGAGCACGCCGCCGAGGCCGAAGAGCGCGGCCGGCAGTGCTGCATCGGCCATCATATCGAGCGCGCCGCGCACCGCCCCGGGCAGCGGGATGTCGGCGAGGTTGACGACGAAGCCGAGCATGAGGCCGATCATCAGCGCGTTGCGGAAGAGCGCGCTGGCGACGGCGCGGCCGGTGCCGGCGAGGCCGCGGCCGTCGGCGCTGGTGAATTCCATCACGGTGATGCCGATGAGATAGCAGAAGGGGGCGTGGATCGAGATGATCGCAAAGGTCGGGGCGAGGGAGTCGGCGCCGTAGGCGCGCTGCATGATCGGCAGGCCGAGCAGCACCGAGTTGGAGAAGAGCGCGCCGAAGCCGATTGCCACCAACTCGCCGGGGCGGCGGTGGAACAGGCGCCGGGCGCCGAGGATGCCGAGGGCGAAGGCGATGACCGCGCCGGTGTAGAAGGACAAAAGCAGCCGCGGGTCGAAGACGGCGCCGAGGTCGAGATCGACCAGCGCGCGGAAGAGCAGGCAGGGGATGGCGAAGCTCTGGGTGAAGACCATCAGCCCGTCGACCGCGCTGGCGGAGAAGATGCCGGCGCTGGTCGCGGCGTAGCCGCCGCCGATCACCAGGAACACCGGCAGGATGACGAGCAGGACCTCGACGATCACCCGGCAATCTCCAGCGCGAGGCCGTCGTAGGCGGGGATGATGCCGGCGGGAAGCTCGGCGGTGAGCGTCGCATAGTCGAGGTCGTTGTGCATGTTGGTGAGCACGCCGCGGCGCGGCGCGGCGCGGGCGATCCAGGCGAGGCTCTGGGCGAGGTGAGTGTGGGTCGGGTGCGGTTTGCGGCGCAGCGCGTCGAGGATCCAGACGTCGAGGTTGGCGAGGGCTGGCCAGATGTCGTCGGGAATGCCTGAGACGTCAGGCAGATAGGCGAGGTCGTTGACGCGGAAGCCGAGAGCGGTGATGCGGCCGTGCGCGACGCGGAATGGCACGAGCGTGATCGGGCCGCCGTCGCCCGCGACGGTGACCGGGCCGTCGAGCAGCTTCAGGTCAAGGATCGGCGGGTAGAGGCTGCCGGCGGGCTGGACGAAGGCGTAGCCGAAGCGCGAGATCAGCACCTCGGAGGTGTCGGCGTCGGCCCAGACCGGCAGCCGGGCTCCGCGGTTCTGGGCGACGGTGCGCAGGTCGTCGAGGCCGTGCAGGTGATCGGCGTGCGGGTGGGTGTAGAGGGCGCCGTCGATGAGCCCGACCCCGGCGGCGAGGAGCTGGGCGCGGAGGTCGGGGGTGGTGTCGATGAGGACGCGGGTGGTGCCGGAGGGGGTGGTGCGCTCGATGAGCAGCGAGCAGCGGCTGCGGCGGTTCTTCGGGTTCGCGGGGTCGCAGTCGCCCCAGTCGCCGCCGATGCGGGGGACGCCGGCGGAGGAGCCGCAGCCGAGGATTCGGGCGGTGAGGCGGGGATTCACGGCAAGCTCTTGGGAAAGCTGGCTTTTCGCGGGCTGGAATCCGGCTGGAAACTGGCTGGAATCCGGCTTGCCATGTTGCCGGGCATCAGCCGGCTCCCGGGGGCGGCGCCGGCCTCGGGGAGGCGCGCGAGCGCGCCCCCGCTCGGCCGGCGCCCGGGCGCGCAGGCGTGCCCGAACGCGGCGTTCCGCCGCGGGCCGCCGTTGCGGCCGAAAGGTGCGCGCAGGTGCGCGCATTGTTTCTTGGTTTGTTTTCCGCCTGTTGACGGAAAACGACTGCTCTCCAGGTTAGCAAGCCAGTATGAAACGGCAGGGGGGTCACGCGGCGGCCTTGGCGAACAGGCGGTTGAAGTTGGCGGAGGTGAGGGTGGCGAATTCGTCCGGGTCGAGGCCGAGGTGGGCGGCGATGAGGCGGGCGGTGTCGGCGGCGTAGGCGGGCTCGTTGCGCTTGCCGCGGTGCGGCTGTGGCGCGAGGTAGGGGCTGTCGGTCTCGACCAGCAGCCGGTCGCGCGGCGCGTCGGCGAAGATCGCGCGCAGCTCTGCGGCGCTGCGGAAGGTGGCGATGCCGGAGATCGAGAGATAGAAGCCGAGGCCGAGCGCGGTCTCGGCCAGCGCCCGGCTGCCGGTGAAGCAGTGCATGACGCAGGCGAACGGGCCAGCGGCGTGCGCGTCGCTGAGGATACGGCCGATGTCGGCGTCGGCGTCGCGGGCGTGGATGATCAGCGGCAGGCCGGTGCGGCGGGCGGCCTCGATGTGGATGCCGAGGCTCTCGGCCTGCACCGCGGCGCTGTCGGCGGTATAGTGGTAGTCGAGGCCGGTCTCGCCGATGCCGACGAACTTGGGGTGCGCGGCGAGGGTCGTGAGGGCCTCGACGCTGGCCAGCGTCTCTTCGGCGGCGTGCATCGGGTGGGTGCCGGCGGCCCAGAAGACGCCCGTGTGGGCCTCGGCGATGGCGCGGACCTGCGGCGCCTGGCGAAGGCGGGTGCAGATGGTCACGAGGCGGGTGACGCCGGCGGCGGCGGCGCGGGCGAGGACGGCGGGGATCTCGCCGGCGAAGTCGGGGAAGTCGAGGTGACAATGGCTGTCGACCAGCGGGGGCGGGGTGGTGAGGAGGGGCATCGCGGCTTCTTGGCAGGGCGGGGTCAGGCAGCGTAGGCCCGCGCCTCGGCGGCCGCCGCGTCGATCTGCAGGAAGGTATCGAGGATCACCTGGGCGGGGTCAAGGTTGACGGCGCGGGCGTGCTGGCTGCGCGCGGCGAGCCGTGGCACCAGCTCGGCCCAGAGCCGGGCCTGGGCCGGGGTGCCGGGCGAGCGCGGTCATCAGCGCGGCCTCGGCGTCGGAGGCCGGGGTGACCGCGCCGCCGGAGGCGGCGCGCGCGAGGCGGGCCAGCGCGATGCCGGTGAGCTCGAGGATCATCTCGTAGCGAGGGGCGGCGTCGCGGCCGGAGGCGGCCTCGGCCAGCGCGATCGCGGCGCGGCGGTCGACCGGCGGGCTGTGGCGGAGGATGTCGACGATCTCGGCGTAGCGGGCGGCGCCGCCGTCGTGGGCGAGGTGGAGCGCGACACCGACCGAGCCGCCGGCCAGCGCCGCGAGGAGCCTCTCGCTGCCCGGCTCCGGCGGCGCGCCGGCGGCGGCCAGCGCCGCAGCGAGGTCGGATGCGGCGAGCGGCGCGCAGCGGAGCTCGCGGCAGCGGGAGCGCAGCGTCGGCAAGAGCGCCGCCGGGCGGTGGCTGACCAGCAGCAGCGCGGCGCGGGGCGGCGGCTCCTCGAGGATCTTCAGGAGCGCGTTGGCGGCGGAGGCATTGAGCTCGTCGGCGGCGTCGACGATCGCCACGCGCCGCCCGCCGTCGGCGGCGGTGAGCTGGAAGAAGCCCTTGAGCGCGCGCACCTCGTCGACGGTGATGGCGCTGCGCAGCCGCTCGCCCTTGTCGTCCCAGGGGCGGCGGCAGAGAAAGAGCTGCGGCGAGGCGAGGGCGGCGAGCGCGCGGAAGACCGGGTGCGAGGGGTCCATATCGAGGCTCGGGGAGGGCTCGCCGGCGATCAGGCGACGGGCGATGCGCCAGGCGAGCGTCGCCTTGCCGACGCCGCGCGGGCCGGTGATCAGCCAGGCGTGGGGCAGGTGGCCGGCGGCCTCGGCGTCGAGAAAGCGCGCTTCGGCCGCGGCCTGGCCGAAAAGGTGCGCGGTCTCGCGCGGGTGCGGCGCGCCGGGCAGCCGGTCGGGCTCGTCGGGGGTGTCGGTCACGGCTCCATCTCGGCGGCGATGCGGGCGGCGACCGCTTCGGTGGTGCCGGCAGCGGAGACGATGCGGCAGCGGGCGGGGAACTCGGCGGCGAGCGCCAGGAAGCCGTCGCGGAGCCGGGCCTGGAAGCTGGCGCCGAGCCGCTCGAAGCGGTCCTCGGCGCCGCCGCGGGCGAGGCCGCGGCCGAGACCGACGTCGGGCGGCAGGTCGAGGATCAGCGTGAGGTCGGGCTCGAGGCCGATGACGAGGTCGTGCAGCGCGTCGACGGTGCGGCGCAGCCCGGCGCGGGCGGCGCCCTGGTAGACGCGGGTGGAATCGGCGAAGCGGTCGCAGATCACCGTGGCGTCGCGGTCGAGCGCCGGGCGGATGGTGCGCTCTAGATGGTCGCGGCGCGCGGCGGTGAAGAGCAGGATCTCGGTCTCGGGCGACCAGCGGCCGGGGTCGCCTTCGACCAGGAGCCGGCGGATCAGCTCGGCGCCGGGCGCGCCGCCGGGCTCGCGGGTCTCGACGACGGTGCGGCCGCGGGCGCGCAGCGACGCGGCGAGGGTGCGGGCCTGCGTCGACTTGCCCGATCCGTCGATGCCTTCGAAGGTGATGAACCGCCCCCCGGCCATGCCCTCAGGGGCCGGGAAGGTAGGAGACCGCGCGGTCGCGGGTGAGCCGGGCGGCGGCGTTGATGCGGGTGATGAGCCCGCCGCGCGGTACGTCGCTGGCGGCGACGAGATCGAAGGCGACCGGGTCGTGGCCGGGCACCTCGACCTCCAGCGCGCCGAGCTTCTGGCCCTTGGCGATCGGCGCCTCGACCGGGGCCCGGTAGACGATGCGGGCCTTGACCCCGGCCCGGTCCGCGCGCGGGACCAGCATCTGCAGGTCGCGCGGCGCCACCAGCGCCACCTGCTCGCGGGCTCCGAGCCAGACGTCGGCGTTCGCTACCTGGGCGCCGGCGGCGAAGAATTTGACGGTGTCGAAGGCGCCGAAGGCCCATTTGACGATCGCCTGGGTTTCGGCGGCCCGCTCGGCGTCGTCGGCGAGGCCGCCGACCATGAACACCATGCGCTGGCCGTTCTGCACCGCCGAGCCGACGAGGCCGTAGCCGGCCTCGGCGGTGTGGCCGGTCTTCAGGCCGTCGACGCCGAGTCCGAGCTCGAGCAGCGGGTTGCGGTTGTGCTGCTTGATGCCGTTCCAGCTGTACTCGGTCTCGCTGAAGTAGGGGTATTCGTCGGGGAAGTCGTCGATCAGTCGCCGCGCCAGGGTGACGAGGTCGTGCGGGCTCATCACCTGGCCGGGATCGGGCAGGCCGGAGGCGTTGGTGAAATGCGAGGCGGTCATGCCGAGCTCGCGCGCGCGCTTGGTCATCTCTTCGGCGAAGGTCGGCCTCGCTGCCGGCGAGGCCTTCGGCGACCACGACGCATGCGTCGTTGCCGGACTGCACGATGATGCCCGGGATCAGGTCTCCGATCTTCACCTTGGTGCCGGCCTCGACGAACATCCGCGAGCCTTCCATCGACTGGGCGTGCGGGCTGACCAGGAACTCGCTCTCCTTGGTGACGCGACCGTCGCGGATCGCCTCGAAGAGCAGGTAGAGCGTCATCAGCTTCGACATCGAGGCCGGCGGGATCGGCGTGTCGGCGCGCTTGTCGAACAGCACCATGCCGGTGGCGTCGTCGATGACCAGGGCCTCGCGGGCCTTGGTCTCGAAGGCGCCGCCCGCCGCCGGCGCCAGCAGCACGGCGAGGCAGAGGCCGGCGAGGAGGGGTCTTCGGGTCATGCCGGAACTCCCGGACGGTGCGGTTCGTCTAAGCGTGGCGCGCGGCGAGCAGCCAGAGGCTTAGACGAACCGCGCCCTGGTGTCAAAATCTACCCTTGGTTGTATCAATCTGCGGTTCCCGACGCAATGCGGTTATGCGGACCGCCGCCGGCGCGTTGCCGATGCCGATGGCTTCGGCCGCCTCGCCGGAGAGGCGGATGCGGGTTCCGCGCCCTCCCGCGCCACGAAGAGCGCGACCACGACCTTGGCGCCGGTGTCGGTATTCTCGACCAGCCCGCGCTCGGGCCGCTTCAGGCCGACGACGCTGGCCCAGAGCCCGGCGCTGCCGTTCGGCCCGTCGCGGGTGGCGGGGCCCTCGCGGCTGAAGACGTCCGGCTCGGGCCGATCCTCGAAGCGGAGGCGAACCGGCCGGTCCGGCGTGGCGTCGGGCGCGGCCTCGGGGCGGCCGCAGGCGGCGAGCACGGCCAGAGAGGGCCAGCCCACCGATGCTGCCGCGCCATCGCCGCGCCATGAACCCTCGCCTCCTGTTGGTCACTGGCGATGTAGCCGGAGGGAGGCCGCTCGGAAAGGGGCGGCGATCGTGCCGGCGCTCGCGAGCTCGGTGCTGCTGATCAGCGGTCCGGGTGAGATGGGCGCGAGGCGCCCGGGCTCGCGGCTGGACGGGTGCCGGCGCCGCCGCTATGAGGGCGGCGCCGGAGGAGTGGCAGAGCGGTCGATTGCACCGGTCTTGAAAACCGGCGAAGGTGAAAGCCTTCCGTGGGTTCAAATCCCACCTCCTCCGCCACGTTCGCCGGCTAGCCGAAACCGTTCGGCCCGAGGATCGTCGGACGGAGTATGTCAATTCCGCGGGTCCGGTAACGCCCGGTCGGAAGGCGAAGATGCCGCCGGCCAGCGGCTCCTCGGCCAGCTCCGCCGGTGCCAGGACCTCGTGGGACGAGGTCACGAACATGGTGCCGAGATCGGCGCCGCCGAAGGTGCAGCTGGTTGCCCAGGACACCGGGAGCTCGATGATGCGCTCGAGCCGCCCGTCGGGGGCATAGCGCGCGATCCGGCCGAAGACCGGTTGCGCGTTCCAGACGAAGCCCTCGTCGTCGACGGCGATGCCGTCGGGGAACGAGCCGGACGCCGGGTCGATCCGCGCGAACGGTCTTTGGCGGTCGAGAGTGCCGGTCTCGCGGCGAATAGTCGAAGGCGTGGATCACGTGCGCGAAGCTTTCGGCATAGTAGAAGGTGCGCTGGTCCGGGCTCCAGCCGAGCCCGTTCGAGCAGCGCACACCCCGGACCGTCGGCGTGAGCGTGCCGTCGCGGTCGAGGCGGAAAAGCGTGCCGACCGGCTCGCTCCAGCCGGTGTTGCCCATGGTCCCGGCCCAGAACCGACCTTGCCGGTCGCACTTGCCATCGTTGAAACGGTTGTCCGGTCGGTCGGCGTCGACTTCGTGCAGCACCGCGAGGCTTCCGCTTTCAGGGTCGAAGCGGGCGATCCGCCGGTCGATCGTGACGATGAGCCCGCCCTCGGCATGGACGGCGAGCGAGGTGACGACGCCGGGCAGCTCGAAGCTGCGCACGGCGCCGGACGTCGGATCGACGCGGTGGATCAGGTGGCCCTGGTGGTCGACGGCCCAGAGGCAGGCTTCGTCGACCGACCAGACCGGCAACTCGCCGGCGATGGAGCCGAGCGCGGCCACGCAGGTCACCTCGGTCGGCGTCGGGTCGATCTCGTGCGGATGGGGGGATCGGTTCACCTCGCCTCCTCAGGTATCGCGGCAGATCAGCCGCGGTGGCAAAAGGATCTCTTCGGCCTCGGCGTCGGGCGCGCTGATGCGGTTCAGCAGCCGCTGGGCGACGCGGGCGCCGAGGTCCTGCGGCGACGCCGAGAGCGTGGTCAGCGCGGGCCGGCTGAGCGCCGCCTCGGCGATGTCGTCGAAGCCGACGACCGCGAAGTCGCGGCCCGGGGTGCGGCCGAGGGCGATCAGGCCGGCGACCATGCCGAGCGCCAGGACGTCGTTGTAGCAGATCGCCGCGGTCGGTGCGCAAGGCAGAGCGAGCAGCCGGGTCAGGGCTTCGCTGCCGTCGGGCCGCGTCGCCGGACAGGCGATGTGCGGACCGGGCACCAGGCCGGCCCGGGTCATCGCGGCCCGATAGCCCTCGAGCCGCTCGGCGGCCGCCGCGGTCGCCCGCGCCCCGCCGACATAGGCGATGCGGCGGTGGCCGCGGGCTACGAGATGGGCGACCGCCTCGGCCAGACCGGTCCGATAGTCCGGCCCGATGTAATCGCCGCCGCCGAGCCGCCGCAGCGTCTGCACGCAGGGGATCTCCGACCGGCGCAGCGTCTCGACGACCTCGGGCGAGGTGCCTTCGGCTGCGACCAGGAAATCACCCCGTCGACGTCCTGCTCGCGGACCCGGCGGATGAACCTCTCCTGCCGCGCGACCAATTCCGCCGAGTTGGCGAGGAAGGCGACCCAGCCGGTCTCGTCGAGAACGCGATCGATGCCGGCGACGAACTCGGCATAGAACGGGTTGGTGTGTCGGGAACCAGGATGCCGATGGTGCGGCTGCGGCGGGTCCTGAGGTTCGCGGCGCGGCGGTTGTAGACGTAGGCGAGCTCGTCCATCACCGCGCGCACTTCGTCGCGCGTCCGCGGCGCGACGAGCGGCGAATTGCGCAGGACCAGCGAGACGGTGGACGGCGAGACGCTGGCCCTGATCGCGATGTCCTTCAGGGTGATCTTGCCCAAGCGTCGCCTCTCCCCTCGCTCAAGGCGTAACCGCCTTCGTGCCCGCGGACAATCTGCGAAAGCAGGCTTGCCCGTGTCGATTTTAGATCGATGCAAAAATGTTTGACGCCATGCGCGCCCGGCTCCTAACATTGCAGCCCAGAAGCGGCGTCGGCAAGGAATCGGCACGCAAGGGAGGGCTGGGAATGATCGGGAGATTCGCAATTGGCTGGCCGAGCGGGTCGGGCCTCGCATCGGTCGCGCTGTCGGCTGCGCTGGCGATCGCCGGGGCGACGAGCGTCGGCGCCGAGGACGCGCAGGCGGTGATCGACCGCGCCAAGGACAACGTCGCCAAGTTCGCCGGGCCGCAGACGGATTGGGACGGGCCGACGTCGGGCCCGGCCCGAGCCCGGCAAGAAGGTCGTCTTCCTCTCCGGCGACGAGCAGAACGACATCTCCCATCTCTACGGCGTCTACATCAAGGAAGCCGGCGAGAAGATCGGCTGGGAGGTGACGATCATCGACGGCAAGGGCAGCCCGACCTCTGGCTGGCCGGCATGAACCAGGCGATCGCGCTGAAGCCTGACGGCATCGCGCTCTTTGCCGACGGCGCGAGCCTGCAGGATCCGATCAAGGCGGGCGTGGCGCAGGGCATCAAGTTCGTCGGCCTGCATGCCGCCGGCTTTCCCGGCCCGCAGCCGGACCTCAGCCTCTTCGTCAACATCCAGCAGGATCCGCGTCGAGATCGGCAAGGCCGAGGCGGACTGGGTCATCGCCGATTCCAACGGCACCGCGCATGTCGTGGTCATCAGCCACAGCGAATACGCAATCGCCGAAGTGAAATCGATGGCGACCAAGGCCGAGATCGAGAAATGCCCCGGCTGCAAGGTGCTGGAATACGTCGAACTCGCCGGCCTCCGAGGTGGCGCAGCGCCAGCCGCAGCTCACGACGAGCTGGGTGCAGCGATTCGGCCTGCCGCTCTACATCACCTCGGTCGGCGACAACGACTGGGACTTCGCCGTACCGGTGCTGCGCAGCGGCGGCGTCGATCCGAGCCAGGTCAAGCTCGTCTCGGCCGACGGCAACCGCTCGGCCTATGACCGCATCCGCAAGGGCGGCCAGTACCAGATGGTGACGGTGTCCGAGCCGATCGAGCTGCAGGCCTATCAGGCGATCGACGAGCTGAACCGCGCCTTCCACGGCGAGGAGCCGAGCGGCTTCGTGCAGCCGCCCTTCCTGGTCACGCCGGAGAACATCCACGCCGAGGGCGGCGACCAGAACACCTTCATCCCGAGCAACGACTACAAGAAGCACTATCTCGAGATCTGGGGCGTGCAGTAGCATGCTGAGGCTCCGGCCGGCCTTGCTCGGCCGGAGCCATGCCGTGTCGACGCGGAGCCGGATCGAACCATGGCGGACGTCGAGCAGCATCGGGAGCGACGGCGCGGCCGCTTCTCGCCATGTCCGGCCTCACCAAGCGTTTCACCGCGCACGCTGGCGCTCGACGACGTCGATTTCGATGTCCGGCGCGGCGAGGTGCATGCGCTGCTCGGGCAGAACGGCGCCGGCAAGTCGACGCTGATCAAGATGCTGGCCGGCGTCTATCCGGCCGACGCCGGCGAGAGTCGGCTTGCGCGGCCGCGTCGTCGATCCGAGGGCGGAAAAGCTGCCGATCGCCTTCATCCATCAGGACCTCGGCCTGGTCGAAGGATGACGGTGGCGGAGAACGTCGCGGTGCACGACCGGCTATCCGCGCCGGCCTCGGGCTGATCTCCTGGCGGCGCGCGCGCGCAAGGCGGCGGCGCGACGCGCTCGCCATCATGGGCGGCGACCTCGACCCGAACGCGCGCGGTCGGCGACCTGCCGGCGGCCGAGCGCTCGATCGTCGCGATCGCCCGGGCGCTCGCCGTCGAAGGCCGACATCCTCGTGCTCGACGAGCCGACCGCGGCGCTGCCCGAGGCCGACGTCGAGCGTCTGCTCGAGACGCTGCGGCGGCTCCGGGCGAGCGGCATCGGCATCATCTATGTCACGCACCGGCTCGACGAGGTCTTCCGCATCGCCGACCGCGTCACGGTGCTGCGCGACGGCCGCCGCGTGGCCACCGTCGCGGTCGCGCGAGACCACGCCCGGCGACTGGTCCACAAGATCGTCGGCCGCTCGCTGAGCGATGCTTTCGTCAGGCCGGCGCGCGCCGACGGACCGATGTCGTGCTGGCGGTCGACGACGCTGGTCGTCGCGGGATGTCGGGCCGGTGTCGTTCACAGTCGCGCGCCGGCGAGATCGTCGGGCTGGTCGGCCTGCGCGGCGCCGGCCACCACACCGTCGGGCGGGCGATCTTCGGCGACATCCGCAGCTCGAGTCGGGCAGCATGTCGCTCGACGGGCGACGCATCGATGCCGGCCGACCCGGCGCGACGCGATGCGCAACGGCGATCGGCTTCGTCTCGAGCAAGCGCGGCGAGGAGAGCCTCGCCGCGAACCTGGCCGTGCGCGAGAACCTCTTCATCAACCCGGTCGCGACCGGCAAACGGCGTTGTCAGCCGATCGTCAGCCGGCGCGAGCGAGCGCGACGACGCGCGCGCGGCCTGCAGCGCTTCTCGTTCAAGGCCGCCGGAGCCGGAGCAGCCGCATCGCAACGCTCTCGCGGCGGCAACCAGCAGAAGGTCGTCGTCGCGCGCTGGATGGAGGCGAAGGCACGCCTGCTGGTGCTCGAGGAGCCGACCTTCGGCGTCGATGTCGGCTCCAAGGCGGAGATCTACCGCCTGCTGCAGCGAGGCGCTGAAGCAAGGGCATGGCCGTGCTCCTGATCTCGTCGGATTTCGAGGAGGTCGAGCGGCATCTGCCATCGCGCGCTCATCTTCGATCGCGGGCGGATCGTCGGCCGAGATTCCGCGCGACGAGCTCACGATCGCGCGCCTGACCGCCTGCGCCTCCGGCGGCGCAGCCGCGATCGCGCAAGCGAGGCTGGCATGAGCGACGGCCGGCGACACGCGCACCTTCGGCGCAGTGCCACCCGAGTTCATCTCGGTCTGGGAGCTTGCTGATCCTCCTCGTCCTGCTGATCGTCGTCTTCTCGCTGCTGAAGCCCGACACCTTCCTCACCTCCTTCAACTTCCAGTCGATCCTCGCAACAGCCGCTCGATCAACGCGATGGTCGCGCTTGCGGTGATGATCCCGCTGGCCTCCAACAAGTTCGATCTGTCGGTCGCTTCGATCCTCGGCATCTCCCAGGTGCTGGCCAACGGCCTGCAGACGCAGCAGGGGCTGCCTGGTGGGGCGCGAGTCGTGCTCGTGCTGCTGCTCGGCGCGTTCGTCGGGCTGATCAACGGCCTGCTGGTGACGCGCGTCGAAGATCAACTCCTTCATCGCCACGCTCGGCACCGGCACCTGCTCTCGGCCTGAACCAATGGTACACCGGCGGCAAGCAGGTGGTCGGCTGCTGCCGCCCGACTTCGTCGCCCTCTCCGGCAATGATCGGCTTCGGCATCCCGGCGCCGGCGCTCTACGTGCTGATCGTCGCCTCGTGCTCTGGGTCGTGTTCGACTACCTGCCGCTCGGCCGCTACCTCTACGTCATCGGCGACAGCCCGCGCGCGGCCGAGCTGACCGGCATCTCCGCGAAGCGCTACGTCACGCTCGGCTTTGTCGCCGTCCGGCACGCTCGCCGCCTTCGCCGGCGTGGTCCTGCAGGCGCAGCTCCAGGTCGGCCAGAGCACCGTCGGCCAGGAGTAGCTGCTGCCGGCCTTCACCGGCGCGCTGCTCGGCGCGACCGCGATCCGGCCGGGCCGCGTCAACGTCTGGGGCACCGTGCTGGCGGTCGCCGTGCTCGCGGTCGCGGTCGCCGGCCTGAACCAGCTCGGCGCGCCGTTCTTCGTCGAGAAGCTCTTCAACGGCGCGATGCTGATCCTGGCGGTCGGATTGGCGGTGACGACAGCGCGGCGCCGCAACGCTGCCGTGACACGGAGCCAAAGGGCGGGGGAACGTCAGCAATAGCAACAGCGCGGCCCCGCCGCATTGCTTTTGGTGGCCGGCAGTCGCGCTACGATAATATCTCCCGCCAATAGTCCTGGGCGATGCTCTCGTTTCGTCGCAGCATCCGCGCCATCGCGTCCCGGGCAGCAGCCCCATCGCGGCGGGCGATCGCTTCGGCGACGCCGATGTGGCCCTCGCGCGTGACCGGAACGTTTTCCGGCTTCATGACGCCGAACTCGTACGAGACGCGCAGCATCGTCAGGATGATCTGGCGCAGCTGGCGCATGACCTGGTTCTGCGTCGCCTCCAGAATCGTCACGTGGAAGCGGCAGTCCGCGAGAAAGAGCGCCTGAGATCGTCGGACTCGGGCTGCATGGCTTGGGCCGCCGCGAGGATCGCGTCGCTCTGCTCCGTCGGTCGCGCGCTGGGCGGCAAGCGCGGCCGCCGACGGCTCGATGATGGCGCGAAGCTCGGTGGTCTCGGCGAAGATGCGGCGCATGCGGGGATGGTCCGGTTCGTGCCAGGCGATGACGTCGCCGTCGAGCAGGTTCCAGGACTTCCACCGGCGTGACGCGGGTGCCGTAGCGGCGTGCCGTTCGCACCAGACCCTTGCCCGACAGGACCTTCACCGCGTCGCGCACCGTCGTTCGGCTGACGCCGAGGCTCGACGGCGAGCTCCGGTTCGGTCGGCATCGCCACGTCGGGCGTGAACCGGTCGTTGACGATCCAGCGGCCGAGCGGTCGCGACGGCCTGCGCGCGCGAAGCCCGTCGGCAGCGCCGGCTTGGCGCCGGGACCGCAGGCCGAAGGTCAAGCCCTGTCGTCGCATCGGCTCATGCACGGCGCGTTCCCCTTTACATGCGATCTAGAGATCGGCAGCAGTTCACGCTTGCAAAAGAACGGCGCGAAAGCAGCCGTCGCATCCATGGGAGGGAAGACAATGCGCTTTTTGCGTTCACTCGCGCTTTTCGGTCTTGCGCATGGCGTCGTCGCGGCACCCGTGCTCGCGCAGGGCGCTTCCGACGTGCCCGCGCAACGAAACCCTGATCGTCGAGAACCCGGAAGGCACGATCAAGAACGCCGGCTGGTTCAACATCTGGGCGACCAACGCCGGCGGCCAGTCCACCGGGCTGCATCAGCTCGCGATGGACACCTTCTGGTACATCGACCCGGACCACGGCCTCGACGGCGTGTGGGACAATTCGCTCGCCTCGGAGCCGCCGATCTACAACGACGACTTCACCGAGATGACGGTGAAGCTGCGGCCGGGCATCTACTGGAGCGACGGCGTCGAGTTCACCGTCGGACGACGTGGTCTTCACGACCGACACCCATCTCAAGACCAACGGGCTCGTGCGCAGCGCGCAGTTCCAGCTCAACGTCGAAAGCATCGAGGCGCCGGACAAGTACACGGTCGTCTTCAAGCTGAAGAAGCCGAACTCGCGGTTCCATTCGCTGTTCACGGTGCGCTGGAACGCGGCCTGGATGATGCCCAAGCACATCTTCGAGGGTCAAGGATCCGCTGAAGTTCGACTTCAACCCGCCGGTGTCGCTTGGGGCCTACACGCTGCACGGCTACGACCCGAACGGGCAGTGGTTCACCTGGCAGAGGCGCGACGACTGGCAGCGCACGACGCTCGGCCGCTTCGGCGAGCCCGGACCGAAGTACGTGACCTACCTCGACCCCGGTCCGCCGGACAAGCGCGTGATCGCCCAGCTCAACCACGACCTCGACATCATCCACGACACCTCTCCCGAGGGCGTCTTCACCCTGGTGAAACAGTCGCCCAAGTCGATCGGCTGGTTTCCCGGCTTCCCGTACGGCCACCCCGACCCGACGCTGCCGCAGGTCATCTTCAACCACCAGAACGAGAAGTTTCAGGACCGGGATGTCCGCTGGGCGCTTGCGCTTGCCCTCGACATCAAGTCGATCGTGATGGCCTCCTACCGGGGCGCGGCCACGATCTCGGCGATCGCGGTGCCGCCGACCGGGACGGCGCCGGACTATTATCACAAGCCGATGCAGGCGTGGCTCGCCGATTTCGAGCTCGATACCGGCAAGCAGAAGATCAAGCCCTACGATCCGACCGTCGGGGCGCAGATCGCCGATATGCTGCGTCCGACGGTGGGCGACCAGATCCCGACATCCGAGGAGGAGATCGGCGCTGCGTTCGGCATCGGCTGGTGGAAGCAGGATCTGACCGCGGCCGCCGAGCTGCTCGAAAGAGCCGGCTTCACCCGCAAGGGCGACGACTGGTACATGCCGAACGGCGAGCGCTTCACGGTGTCGGTGATGGTCGAGGGCGAGGCGCGCCCGGTGATGACCCGCGCCGGGTCGCAGATCGCCGAGCAGTGGCGGCGGTTCGGCATCGACGCGACGACCGACTCGGCGCAGGCCGCGTTCCTGACGCGGCGCAACGGCGGCGACTTCGAGGTCGCCATCTCGTGGAGCGTCGAGACCTGGGGCGGCCACCCCGACCTCAGCTTCTTCCTCGACAGCTGGCATTCGGAGTTCGTCAAGCCGGCCGGCGAGGTGCAGACGCCGCGCAACTGGTCGCGCTGGTCGAACCCGGAGCTCGACAAGATCATCGAACAGATCCGCGCGATCGCGTTCGACGATCCGAAGGGCATCGAGCTCGGACAGGAGTACGTCAAGCTCGCGGTCCAGGAGATGCCGGTCATTCCGCTCATGGCCTACAACGTCTTCACCATGATGGATCAGACCTACTGGACCGGCTATCCGACAGCGGCAGACCCCTATACCAACCCGGTTCCGAACTGGGGCAACTCGCGCTACATGATGGTCAGGCTGAAGCCGGCGCAGTAGGCCAGCTCCAGCAGCATCGGATTCGACCAGTGAGGGGCTACGGACTCTACGTCTCCAAGCGGTTCCTTCAGTTCCTCCTGGTCGTTTTCGTCGGAATATCGCTCACCTTCTTCATCACCCACCTGACGCCGATCGACCCGGTCGAGCAGATGGTCGCCTCGATGACGGCCTTCGGCAACACCAGCCCGGAGGCCGTCGAGATGATGCGCGAGGCGCTCCGCGAGCTCTACGGTGTCCAGGGAAGCCTCGGCGAACAGTATCTTCGCCTTCTGGCGGCGGATTCTCGTGCTTGATTTCGGCCCGTCGCTTTCGGCATTCCCGACCCCGGTGGCGGTTCTGATAGGCCGCGCGCTGCCCTGGACGATCGGGCTGCTCTTCACCTGCACCCTGATGGCCTGGGCGCTCGGCAACCTGCTCGGCGGCTTGTCCGGCTACTACCGCAACAGCCGGCTCTTCGGGCTGCTCGGTGTCGTCGCGATGGCCTTCCATCCGATCCCCTACTACATCATCGCCTTCATCCTGCTCCTGACCTTCGGCTACCTCTGGCCGGTGCTTCCGATCAGCGGCGGGGCGGGGCAGAATCTCGCCCCGGGCTTCACCCTCGCTTACATCGGCAGCATCCTCTTGCACTCGATCATGCCGGCGCTCTCGATCATTCTGGTCGGCATCGGCGGCTGGTTCCTCGGAATGCGGGCGCTCGTGTCGAACATCGTCACCGAGGATTATGTCATCTACGCCGAGCTCGCCGGCGTCTCGAAGCGTCGCATCCTGCCCTTCTACGTGATGCGCAACGCGCTGGTGCCGCAGATCACCGGCCTCGCCATGTCGCTAGGCGCGATCTTCAACGGCGCCATCATCGTCGAGCAGGTGTTCGGCTACCCCGGCCTCGGCCGGCTCTTGATCGGCGCCGTCTATTCCGCCGACTACAGCCTCGTGCTCGGCGTCACCACCATCTCGATCGTCGCGGTGGCCGGATCGGTGTTCCTGATCGACGTCCTCTATCCGCTGTTCGATCCGCGGATGCAGCTCGCATGAGCTTCTTCGCCGTCATCCGCGATCTTCTGCGCTACAACCGGCAGTTCGCCATCGGCGCCTTTCTCACCACGGTCGTCGTCGCGATGGCTGCGCTGTCGGCCGTCTCTCCCTACAACCCGCTCGACACCTACGTCGTGCCGCTCGACGCGCCGCCCTCCTGGGCGTACCCCTTCGGCACCACCTCGCGCGGTCAGGACGTCTTCTGGTTCCTGACCTTCGCCATGCGCAACACGCTGCTCTTCGGCGTGGCGGTGGCGATCCTGTCGCGCATCTTCTCGCTCGCGGTCGGGCTAACGGCGGGCTACCTCGGCGGCTGGACCGACCGGGTGCTGATGTCGATCAACGACACCTTCATCGTCATCCCGCTCTTCCCGCTGCTCGTGCTCTTCTACTTCGTGATGCGCGACTATATGTCCTGGGGGCTGCTCGCCCTCGTCATGGCAAGCCTCGGCTGGGCCTACGACGCGCGGCTCATCCGATCGCTGATGATGAGCCTGAAGACGCGCGAGTTTACCCGGACGGCAGTCTTCTCCGGCATGCCGGCGCACGAGATCATGCTAAAGGAGCATCTGCCGTTCGTGCTGCCGATCGTCTTCTCGACGACGCTCAACAACATCAACTGGTCGATCGGCCTCGAGGTGACGCTGTCGGTGCTCGGCTTCACCGACCTCGACACGCCGACAGTCGGGACGATGCTCTTCTGGGCCAACCAGCACTCGGCGATGGTCTCGGGGGTCTGGTGGTGGTACGTCTTCCCGACCCTCTTCATCACCCTGGCCTTCATCGGGCTCTTCCTGCTCGCGGTCTCGCTCAACGAGTACATCGATCCGCGCAGCCGGCTCGCCCGCATGGGCGGAGGAACCGCCTGATGGTGACGGCGGAGCCGGTGCTGAAGGTGCGCGACCTGCGCGCCTACTACCAGATGCGCTACTTCGGGGTCACGCGCGAGGTGCGCGCGGTCGACGACATCACGCTCGACATCAACCGCGACGAGATCTACGGCCTCGCCGGCGAGTTCGAGCTCGGGCAAGACCTCCTTCATCAAGACGATCGCCGCCGCCAACCGGCCGCCGCTCAACGTCGTGGGCGGCTCGGTCCAGCTACAGCTTCCTCGACCGCGACATTCACGCGCTCGACGACGCCGCGCTCGCGGCGGTGCGCTGGAAGCACATCTCCTACATCATGCAGGGGTCGATGAACGTGCTGAACCCGGTCCGCCGGGTCCGCCGCACCTTCGTCGACTTCGCCTTCCGGCACATCGGCCGAGCCGATGCCGGCGTTCATCGCGCTCGTCGAGGCGCACCTCGGGCGGCTGCACCTCCGGCCGCAGGTGCTCGACGCCTATCCGCACGAGCTCTCGGGCGGCATGCGGCAGCGGGTGACGATCGCGCTCGCCACGATCTGCCGCCCCGAGTTCATCATCGCCGACGAGCCGACCACCGCCCTCGACGTCGTGGTGCAGAAGGACGTCCTGGCGCTGATGCGCGAGATCCAGCGCGAGATGGCGTCGTCGATGCTCTTCGTCACCCACGACATGTCGGTGCATGCGAACATGGCCGACCGGCTCGGGATCATGTACGCCGGGCGCCTGGTCGAGGAGGCGCCGACGCCGGAGCTCTTCGCGCGCCCGCTGCACCCCTACACGCCAGCACCTGATCCGGAGCCTGCCGCGCATCGGCGACCGGACGCAGCGCGTCGGGGCTCGCGGGCACGCCGCCGAACCTGTCGCTGCCGCCGCCCGGCTGCCGCTTCCATCCGCGCTGCCCGCTGGCGATGGACATCTGCCGCATCGAGCGGCCGGCGCTGACGACCCTCGAGCCCGGGCACCGCGTCGCCTGCTTCGCCGCCAGCCCGGCGGTCCGGCCCGCCGCGCCCGAGCCCGCGCCGGCAGCGGCATGACCGCGGACCTTCTCACCGTCGAGGCGGTCACCCGCACCTACGCGATGGGCGGGCTGTTCGGGCGCGAGCATTTCGACGCGGTCAAGGACGTCGGCTTCGCCATCCCCGACGATCGGCCCGAGATCTTCACGATCGTCGGGCGAGTCGGGCAGCGGCAAGTCGACCCTCGCGCAGATGATCCTCGGCCTCGTGGCGCCGACGCGCGGCCGGATCAGCCTCCGCGGCCGCGACATCACCGAGATCCGCGGCGGCCGCGACCGCCGGGCCTTCATGGCGCAGGTGCAGCCGATCTTCCAGAACCCCTTCGAGGCCTTCAACCCCTTGAAGCGCGTCGACCGCTACCTGTTGTCCACCGCCCGGCACTTCCTCGGCGTCCGCCGGGGCGGGCCGGCGCAGAGCGGCGGCCGACGTGGCCTTGAAGAAGGTCGGCCTGTCGTTCGAGGAGGTGACGCGCCGCTTCCCGCACGAGCTCTCGGGCGGTCAGCTCCAGCGGGTGGCGATCGCCCGGGCGCTCATCCCCGAGCCGGCGCTGATCGTTGCCGACGAGCCGGTCTCGATGGTCGATGCCTCGCTGCGCATGTCGATCGTCAACCTGTTCAGGACGCTCGGGACGAGCTCGGCGTCTCGATCATCTACATCACCCACGACCTCGCCACCGCCTACTACATCAGCGATCGCATCATCGTCATGGAGAAGGGGGTCGTGGTCGAGAGCGGCGACGCCCGTGCCGTCCTCGACGATCCGCAGCACCCCTACACGCGCCGCCTCAAGGCCTCGGTCCTCTCGGCCGAGCCGCCCGGGACGCCGCAGGCGCGGGACGATCCGCCCGAGCCCCGATCCGCCCTCACCTGACACCCTTCCAGTTTCGAGAGAGAAGACGATGCACGACGCGAAGCTCACCCTCGACCGATCGGAAACGATTGGAGACACCGATCCGCGGCTCTTCGGGGCCTTCGTCGAGCACCTCGGCCGCTGCGTCTACGGCGGTCTCTTCGAGCCGGACCATCCGACGGCGACCAAGGAGGGCTTCCGCGGCGACGTGCTCGAGCTCGTTCGCGAGCTCGGGGCGACGATCGTCCGCTACCCGGGCGGCAACTTCGTCTCCGGCTACGACTGGGAGGACGGCGTCGGCCCGGTCGAGGACCGGCCGCGGCAGCTCGACCTCGCCTGGTTCACGATCGAACCGAATACCTTCGGCACCAACGAGTTCATGGACTGGTGCCGCGCCGCCGAGCTCGAGCCGATGATGGCGGTGAACCTCGGGACCCGCGGGCCGGACGCGGCGCGGCGGCTGGTCGAGTACTGCAATTTCCCCGAAGGGACCAAGTTCTCGGACATGCGCCGGGCGCACGGCTGGGAGAAGCCGCACGACGTTAAGTTCTGGTGCCTCGGCAACGAGGTCGACGGGCCCTGGCAGATGGGTGCCAAGACCGCGACCGAGTACGGCCGGGTCGCGACCGAGGCGGCGAAGTTGATGAAGCTGGTCGACCCCACGATCGAGCTCGCCGCCGTCGGCTCGTCCGGGCACAACATGCCGACCTTCGGCGCTTGGGAGCGCGAGGTGCTCGAGCACACCTTTGACCATGCCGAGTTCATCTCGCTTCATACCTATCTCAACGACTATGCCGGGGACACGCCGGCCTTTCTCGCGAGCCCGGACCGCATGGACGGCTTCATCGAGGAGGTCGTCGGCATCGCCGATGCCGTCGCCGAGGCTCGCGGCTCGGACAAGCGCATCCACCTGAGCTTCGACGAGTGGAACGTCTGGTACCGCACGCGGCGCGGCAACGACCGCAAGGAGGCGGGCTGGCCGATCGCGCCGCACATCCTTGAGGAAGTCTACTCGATGAAGGACGCCCTTGCCTTCGGCGGCATGTGCGTCTCGCTGCTCAATCACGCCGACCGGGTGAAGTGCGCCTGCCTTGCGCAGCTCGTCAACGCCATTGCGCCGATCCTGACGGTGCCAGGCGGACCGGCCTGGCGGCAGACGATCTTCTGGCCCTTTGCCGACTTCGCCAAGCTCGGACGCGGCACGGTCCTGAAGGTCGTCGTCGAGTCGCCCACCTACGATTGCGTCTACGGCGATCCGCGCGGTGCGACGGCGCTGGAATACCCGATGACGGACGTGCCGTTCCTGAAGGCGGCGGCGGTGCATTCGGCCGACGACCGGACGCTTACGCTCTTCTTGCTGAACCGGAGCCTCGACACCCCGATGACCGTCTCTGTCGACGCGCAGGGCTTCGGCGGTCTTATGCCGGCGCAGGCGACAACGCTGCGGCACGATGACCTCGATGCGATCAATACGCAGGACGAAGGGCCCGTGGCGCCGGTGCCGTTAGACGGGGTCGTGGCGAGCGAAGGCGGGCTGAGCATCACGATCCCGGCCGCTTCGTGGAATGTGGTGCGCGTGAACGTCGCCTGAAGTATCGCCGGATCGGCCTAGGTAGGGAACTCATTCAAGTCCAGGCGATGACGATAGAAACGAGCGCGATGGCGGCGAGGTAGTTCTGCGCTAAGCGGTCGTAACGGGTCGCGATCCTGCGCCAGTTCTTGAGGCGGCCGAACATGCGCTCGATAACGTTGCGTCGCCGGTAGGCGGCTCTATCGAGCCTGACCGGGGACGATGCCGAGTCGCGGGTTTACTGGACTGCTTTGCGCATGCGGTCCGTCAGAGTTTGCTCCTCGTCGAAATAGCCCTCCCAGGCATCGGGCTGCTGAGCCCGAGTTGCGGCGGCAAAAATGTCAAAGGCATTCGCGCTCTTTAGCGTCGGCAACTCGTCCCAGGTGACGGGGACGGCGCATGATGCTCCGGGACGCGCTCGAGTCGACCAGGGACAGATTGCCGTCGCGCCTTGGCCGTTGCGCAGATAGTCGATGAACATGCGGCCCTTGCGCTTTGCCTTGCTCATGTTGGCGACGAAGCGCGATGGGTCGGTGCGGGCCAGCAGCTCGGCGAGGTCCTGGCAGAAGCTCTTGACCTCTTCCCAGTCCGCCTCCGGGACGAGCGGAACGACCACATGAACCCCTTTGCCGCCAGATAGCAGCGGCCAGGATTGCAGCCCGAGTGCTTCCAGAACGCCCCGGATGTCGAGCGCCGCCTGCTTGACGTCACTGAAGCCCAGTCCCTCGTCGGGATCGATGTCGAAGATCATCCGGTGCGGCAGGTCCGGCTGCTGGCGGAGGCTCCCCCAGATGTGGAACTCGAGCACGTTCATCTGGACGCCGCCGATCAGTCCGGCAAGGTCGTCGACCCAAAGGATGCGGCTTTCCTTGCCGGACATCTTCTCCAACTGGCCGTCATGGATGGCTTTGCCCATGCCCGGCAGCTTGTGCTTCTGATAGAAGGTCTGCTGCAGATCGCCATCGGTGTCGCGCACCAGGGATAGCGGCCGGTCCCGGATGTGCGGCAGCATTTTTTCGGCGACCGCGGCATAATAGGCGGCGAGCGTGGCCTTTGTGATCCCGGTTCCGGGGAACATGACTTTGTCGGGATGGGTCAAGCTTCACGCCGAGCGCACCGGCGATCTCCTTGCCCACGCTGGGATCGAGAGTGGCGGTACCAGCCCGTGGCAGTTCCATCACCACCTGATCGGCGCGCTTGTCTTCGCGCATACCCTTAAAGCTTGGATGCCGCAGGCTGCCGTCCGGTGTCACTTCGGCATAGGTGACCTCGGCAACAAGCTCGGGCTTCACCCACCGGGCACGGCGGGCGATGTCTCGTGGGACGGAAGCGAAGGCCGGTTTGTCGAGGCGCCGCATCTCGAGCTGCGCGAGGATGGTGTCGCGCATCGCCTGGGTGAACCCGGTGCCAACGCGGCCGCGATAGATCAGCTTGCCCTCTTCATAGGTACCAAGGATCAGCGAGGCCATGCCGCGGCCGGTGTCGCTTGGGCGGTAGCCGCCGACTACGAACTCCTGTCGTTTCGTGCACTTGATCTTGAGCCAACTGGCGGTGCGGTCGCCGATGTAGCGGCTGTCCGCGCGCTTGGCGATGACGCCTTCGTGGCCGCCCTCGCACATGGCATCGAACACCTTCTTGCCACGGTCGACGATGTGGGCGGAGAATTGCAGGCTGTCGCCAGGGTCCCGCGGGCCTAGCAGGGACTCAAGCCGTTCCTTGCGTTGAAGAAGCGGTCGGTTCGACAGATCGTCGCCATTCAATTCGAGCAGATCGAACGCGTAGAACATGAGTGGCATGCCGGCGGCGATGCCGGTTTTCAGCATGGAGAAGTTGGGGCGGCCGTCGCTGTCGATCGCGACGATCTCGCCGTCGATTAGCGCGGAGCCCTTGGTCAGTGCCTGAAGCGGCGGCAGGATCACCTTGAACTGACGGGTCCAGTCGTGGCCATTGCGGGTGTAGACCACAACCTTCGCGCCGGAGATCGCGACCTGGGCGCGATAGCCATGAGAACTTCATCTCAAAGAGCCAATCGCTGCCCACCGGTATGTCATCGGTCAGCGTACAGAGCTGGAAC
>CAVVSO010000051.1:0-46322 GCA_963750745.1 uncultured Alphaproteobacteria bacterium
GCCTTGAGGCGCACGACGTTCCACGAGGCGGCCGGTAGTGTCACGCGCAGTCCACCGTCAATTGCCGCGATCGCGTCAAGCGGTGCTGGTGCGACCGGCGTGGCGTCCTTGGTGTTGACCGCCTCGAGGTCGTCGTTGCGCAGCGTGGTCGCCGCGCTGGGCACGAGGGTACCGAGGCCCGAGGCAGTGACGGAGACTGACATGGGATCGTCAAGGCTCCGGTTCAGCAGAAACAGCGTCAGCATCCGGTCCTCGGTCGAGTGCACCGCCGCCGCCTTGAGGTAGGAAACCCCCGACATCGGGAACTCGAGCATCGTTGCGCCGCGCGGATCGGCGTAGACGCAGTCGTAGGCAGGCGACTCGACCCGGGCCTTCAGCACGGTGCCGCGGCCGAGGTTCGCGAAATCCGCGAACGGCCAGAAGATCGTCTGCCGCCAAGCCGGTCCGCCGGTCTCCGTCAGGATCGGCGCGATCGCGTTCACCAGCTGCGCGAGGCAGGCGCATTTCACCCGGTCGGCGTGGTTGAGCAGCGAGATGCACATGCCGCCGAAGGCGAGCGCGTCCTTCATCGTGTAGACTTCTTCGAGGATGTGCGGCGCGATCGGCCAGCCCGGCTCCTTGCGGTCGTCGCCGCGGCGGGTGCGGTACCATACGTTCCACTCGTCGAAGCTGAGGTGGATGCGCTTGGCCGATCCGCGCGCCTCGGCCACGGCGTCGGCGATCGCCACCACCTCCTCGATGAACCGTCCATCCAGTCGGAGCTGGCGAGGAAGGCCGGCGTGTCCGCGGCGTAGTCGTTCAGGTAGGTGTGGAGCGAGATAAACTCGACATGGTCGAAGGTGTGCTCCAGCACCTCGCGCTCCCAGGCCCCGAAGGTCGGCATGTTGCGCCCCGAGGAGCCGACGGCGGCGAGCTCGATCGACGGGTCGATGATCCGCATCAGCTTCGCCGCCTCGGTGGCGATGCGGCCGTACTCGGTGGCGGTCTTCGAGCCCATTTGCCAGGGGCCGTCCATCTCGTTGCCGAGGCACCAGAACTTCACACCGTGCGGCGCCTCCCAGCCGTGCCGCCGGCGCATGTCGGAGAACTTGGTGCCGCCGGGGAAATTGCAGTATTCGACCAGGCGCCGCGCCCCGTCGGGCCCGCGGGTCCCGAGATTGACCGCGAGCATCGGCTCCAGATCGGCCTGCCGGCACCAGTCCATGAACTCGTTGGTGCCGAAGGTGTTGGGTTCGATCGTGAGCCAGGCAAGGTCGAGCTGCTTGGGCCGCTCATCCACCGGGCCCACCCCGTCCTCCCAGTCATAGCCGGAGACGAAATTGCCGCCCGGATAGCGGATGATCGTCGCGCCCAGCTCGCGCACCAGCTCCAGCACGTCGCCGCGAAAGCCCTCCTTCGTTGCCGTCGGATGCCCGGGCTCGTAGAGCCCGCCATAGACGCAACGGCCGAGGTGCTCGACGAAGGCCCCGAAGAGCCGGGGGTCGGTCGTCCCGATCACGTCGGACCCGTCCAGGGTCAGCTGCGCCTCGTGCATCATGTCGTCCCTCTCGATGGTGTGGCTCTGGCCTCAGGTGCCTGCGGTTCGGGGTCCGGTCCGGCCACGCAGGCCCCGGCGGAGCCAGGCGGCTCGGCGGAGAGCACCGAAGCCTTGAGACGCCGGGTGTAAGGGTGCTGCGGGTCGTCGAGGACCGCGCGGGCGTCGCCCCCCTCGACTACGGCGCCCCGCTCCATGACGATGATGCGGTCGCTGATGTAGTAGGCGGTGGCGAGGTCGTGGGTGATGTAGATGATCGATACGCCGAGCTCGTCCCGCAGGGTCTTGAACAGGTTGACGATCGACATGCGCAGCGAGGCGTCGACCATCGACACCGGCTCGTCCGCGACGAGCAGCGCCGGCTGCGGGATCAGCGCCCGCGCGATCGCGACGCGCTGCAGCTGGCCGCCCGAGAGCTCGTGCGGGAAGCGGCGGGTCACCTCCTCGAACGAGAGACCGACCTTGCGCAGCGCCGCGTCGGCGGCCGCCTGGGCCGGCGCGCCGCGGCGCGCCCCTGCGAAGTGCCGCGCCGTGGCGATCAGGTAGCCGTCGACGCGCTTCAGCGGGTTGAACGCCTCGAACGGGTTCTGGAAAATCGGCTGGACCTTCGCCATGAAGGCCTTCCGGGCCCGTCCGCCGCGGATGCGACCGATGTCCCCGTCCCGCAGGGCGATGCGTCCCCGGGACGGCGGGATGAGGCCGAGTATCATCCGCGCGAGCGTCGACTTGCCGCTGCCCAACTCGCCCACGATGGTGAAGATTTCCGGCTGGCCGTCGGGGATGGCGAAGCTCACGTCCTTCACCGCGTCGAAATGCTCGCGCCCGAGCAGCCCGCCCATGGCGTAGGTGCGGGTGACCGACTCGACGCTGAGAAGGTCGGCGGTCATGCAGCGGCCGGCGCGGGCTCGGCGGGAGCCGGCTTTACCGCGGGGCTCGCGGCGAAGCAGGCGACGCGGTGGCCGGGCGCGAGCGCCGTCAGGGCCGGCCGCTCGCTGCGGCAGATGTCCATGGCCACCGGGCAACGGGGATGGAAGCGGCAGCCCGGCGGCGGCAGGGCAAGGTTGGGCGGCGAGCCGCCGAGGCCCTTCCGCGGAGCCGCGTCGCCGATCCGCGGCAGGCTCCGGATCAGGTGCTGGGTGTAGGGATGCATCGGGCGCGCAAAGAGCTCCGGCGTCGGCGCCTCCTCGACGAGACGGCCGGCGTACATGATCCCGAGGCGGTCCGCCATGTTGGCATGCACCGACATGTCGTGCGTGACGAAGAGCATCGACGAGGCCATCTGGCGCTGGATCTCGCGCATCAGCGCCAGCACGTCCTTCTGCACCACCACGTCGAGCGCGGTGGTCGGCTCGTCGGCCACGATGAACTCGGGGCGGCAGATGGTGGCGAGCGCGATCGCCACGCGCTGCCGCATGCCGCCCGACAGCTCGTGCGGATAGGCGTCGAGCACGCCCGGCTTCAGGAGCAGCCGGGCGAGGTGCGCCTCGACCGTCGCCATGAACTCGGGCATCGGCCTGCCGATGTGCCGGAAGGCGAAGTCGACGAAGGTGTGGCGCACCCGGCGCACCGGGTTCAGCACGTTCATCGAGCCCTGCATGATGTAGGAGATATGCTTCCAGCGCACGGCCGCGAGAGCGGCCTCGTCGAGCTTGTGAATGTCGCGGTCGAGAAAGCTGTACTCGACCGAGCCACCGACCACGTTGAGCGGCGGTCGGTTCGCGGCGGCGATCGTCTTGATGAATGAGGTCTTGCCGGAACTCAACTCGCCGGCGAGGCCGTAGATCTCGTCGCGCCGGATCTCGAGGGTAATGTCGTCGACCGCGCGGACCTCCCGCACGACGCCGAAATAGCGCATCTGGTAGTAGGCGCGCAGGTCGCGGACGGCAAGGATCGGTGGCGTCGCCATCACGCCGAGCCTCCGCCCATGCGGGACAGCCGGCTGCGCGGGTCGATGTACTCGTTGAGCGAGACGGCCAGCAGGAAGAGACCGATGAAGGCCAGGGTGATGAAAAGGGTGGGGAAGACGTACCACCACCAGACCCCGGACACCATCGCCGAGTGCTGATTGGCCCAGAACAGCATGGTCCCGACCGTCGGCGTGTCGAGGTCGGTGAAGCCGAGCACCGACAGGGTGACCTCGAGGCCGATCGACCAGTTGATGTTGTTCAGCGTCGTCGAGAAGACGATGGGCAGCACGAAGGGCAGGTGCTCCTTCAGCATGATCGCGGGCGCGGGCATACCGGAGAAGACCGCGGTGCGGGTAAACTCTCGGGTCTTCAGGCTGATCATCAGCGAGCGGATCAGCCGCGCGTCGTAGGCCCAGCCAAGGCTCGCCATCATGAGCGCGAGCAGTCCCCAGGACATGTAGTCGCGCATCACGAAGTAGAAGAGCACGAGTATCGGGAACAGCGGGATGACGATGAACGTGTCGTTGATCGACATCAGCACCCGGTCGGTCCAGCCGCCGAGATAGCCCGCGACGAGGCCGACCGCGAGCGAGAAGATCCGCGACAGGATCGCCACGGCGATGCCGAAGAGCAGCGTGTTGCGCATGGCGAACGTCAGGAACCAGAAGGTGTCCTGCCCGCGCGAGGTGGTGCCGAACGGGTGCGCCCAGGAGGGCGGCGCGTCGAGCGCCACCACGTAGGTGTCGAGCGGGTTGTAGGGGGAGAAGGCGGAGAGCGCCGCCATGCAGGCGACGATGGCCGTCAGAAACGCGCCGAGCGCGAACTGCGGGTTGTAGCGCAGCAGGTCGCGGAGGACGGCAAGGAAGGTCATGCGAGCTCCACCCGCGGGTCGAACAGCGGGTAGAGGATGTCGATCAGGAAGACCGACGCCGCCACGGCGATGATCGAGATGGCGGTCACGCCGAGCACAAGGCTGTAGTCGGCCGAGTAGACCGCGCCGATCAGGAGGCGACCCAGGCCGGGATAGCTGAACACCTGCTCGACGATGATCGCGCCGTTGAAGATGGCGCCGAGCGACATGGCGAGGCCCGTGACCTGCGGGACCAGGGCGTTGCGCATCACGTAGAAGGGCAGGATGCGCCGCTTCGAGACGCCGGCGAGCTCGGCGTAGGTGACATAGTCCTCGGTGACGATGTTGGAGACCAGCGCCCGCATCCCGAGGAACCAGCCGCCGATGCCGACGAGGACGATCGAGAGCGCCGGCAGGATCGAGTGCTTGAGCACGCTGCCGATGTAGGTGGCGGTGAATCCCGGTTGCAGGTTCTGCGCTGCACCACCGGTGATTGGCAGCACCGGCCAGAGGTAGCCGAAGATCAGCAGCAGGATGAAGGCGATAATGTAGTAGGGCACCGGGTGGAAGGCCATCGCCACCACGCCGAGCACGTCGAGCGTGCGGCTGTTGCGGTAGTAGCCTGCGAGGCCGCCGAGCAGGTTGCCGAGTGCCCAGGCGACCAGGGTGCAGGTGAAGAGGAGCCCGATCGTCCAGGGCAGCGCGCTTGCGATCAGCACCGAAACCGGCGTCGGGAAGGCGGAGAGCGACGGCCCGAAGTCGAGCCTGAGCATCCGGCCCCAGTAGGTGAAGTACTGCTCCCAGAGGCTTCCCTGGATGCCGTAGAGCTCGCGCAGCGCCTCGCGCATCATGTCGACCGCCTCGGGGCTCGTGTCGCCGAAGGCAGTCATCGACGCCACCATCTGCTCGACCGGGTCGATCGGCGTCAGGTGGGTGATGAAGAAGGTCAGTGAGATGCCGACGAAGACGACCAGGAGGAACTGCAGGAACCGCTTCAGGACATAGACGCCGTAGTTCCTCACTGGTCGTGGCTTCGGGCCGGGACTACTGGGTGGCCTGCGTCGGCTTCAGGCGGACCATCATGTACCGCGAGTTGCTCCAGTTCGGCACGGGATTGGTGTAGGGATCCGCGGCGGTCGGATAGCCGGTCCAGTATGTCTCATCCATCATGGTGAAGACGTTGTAGGACATGAGCGGGATGATCGGCATCTCCTGCACCGCCAGCTTGACGAATTCCTGGCCGAGCTCCGTGCCCTTCGGGTCGTCGAACGAGATGGCGCGGATCTGCTCGATGATCTTGTCGAGCTCGGGATTCGACCAGCGCGACCAGTTGCGCGGGGTCTGCACCTCGCCGGCCGGCTTCACGAACTCCGAATGCCAGCTGTCGAGGAAGAAGCTGAGGTCGGGGTGCCCGCCCCAGGTCTCGACGCTCCAGGAGATCGCCACCTCGAAGTCGCCGCCGTTGCGCCGCGTCAGGAACGCCGCCTGCGCCGAGTCCGTGGTCGCGTCGACGCCGAAGCGCCGCCACTGCTCGGCGATCATCGAGCCGGCGCGGGTCATCACCGGCCGCGCCTCGCCCTCGACCATCACGGTCACCTTGAAGCGCTCGCCGTTCGGCATGTACCAGTCGTTGCCCTGGCGGGTGAAGCCCGCCCGCTCCAGCAGCTCGGCGGCTGCGGTCAGGTCCTGCTTCCACCAGCCGAGGCCGAAGGCCGCGCCGATCTCCTCGTCGGTCGTCGGGATCTGGTCGCCGACCGTCGGGCGCAGCATGTCGGCGATCTGCTTGGTGATCGTCCCGTCGTAGGGCTTGATCTTCTGCTTGCCGGTGTCGAGCTCGAAGTCGGCGAGCCATGCCTGCATCGGTTTGTGGTAGAAGTCCGGCGCGGTTCCCGTCGGCGGAACCGCGATCGCCGAGATCGTCGCAGCCCCACGGTAGGAGGCCATGACGATTGCCTTGATGTCGAGCGCCAGCGCCAGCGCCCATCGCACGTCGCGGTCCTGGAACTTCTCGTTCTGGTGGTTGAAGATCACCTGCGGCAGCGTCGGGTCCGGGTGCCCGTACGGGAAGCCGGGGAACCAGCCCTTGGACGTCGGCGACTGCTCGACCAGGGTGAAGACGCCCTCGGGCGAGGTGTCGTGGATGATGTCGAGGTCGTGGTTGAGCTGGGCGATAACCCGCTTGTCCGGCGGACCCGGGTCCAGATAGGTCACATAGGTCGGCCCCGGCTCGCCGAAGCGGCCAACCGACGTCCGCTCCCAGTCATCGCGCTTCTGCCAGGTGAACCACTGCCCGTTCGGATCGTAGCTATGCAGCGTGTACTGCCCGAGCGAGACCGGCGGGTTGAAGTCGAACTGAAGCGGGTCTTTTCCCTCGAAGATGTGCTTGGGCATCATCCAGGCCGCGTTCCATCGCACGGTGAAGAGCGAATGGAAGCGCGAGTTCGGCTTCTTCAGCTTGAAGGTGACAGTGTACTTGTCGGGCGCCTCGATGCTCTCGACGTTGAGCTGAAACTGAGCGCTGCGGACGAGGCCCTGGGTGTTCAGATGGGTGTTGGTGGTGAAGACCACATCGTCCGCCGTGAACTCGACACCGTCGCTCCAGTAAATCCCGGGGCGCAGCTTCACCGTCATCTCGGTGAAGTCCTCGTTGTAGATCGGCGGCTCGGCGGCGAGCGAATTGTCCCATACGCCGTCCAGGCCGTGGTCGGGATCGATGTACCAGAAAGTGTCCATCGCGAGCTGGTGCAGCCCGGTGGACTGGCCGCCGGCATTGGTCGCCCAGATGTTGAACCAGCCGGCGTTCTTGATCGTCCCTTCCGGGTTCTCGACGATCAGCGTTTCGTTCCGCGGAACGTCGGCCGCGCCTTGGGCGAGGGCGGGGGCAGCGACGAGGAACGCAATGGCTGAAAGGGTGACGGAACGCAGAAAGCGCATACCTTTCCTCCCATGGCTGCGGCGACTTGCTTCGCCGGCATTGTTCTGAGATGAGAGTGCCCGGCTCTACATCTTATGTAAAGAGAGAACGCAGCCTTGTTGACGCGATCGGGCGTCGGGCCCGCCAGGATGGATCTGACGGTCCCGATCGAACTCAAGCCGGCGCTGCCCACCGGCCTTGCACGCAAGGCGGTCGATACGCTTGGGCAATGGATCGTCAACGACCGCTTCTCACCCGAAGCGGTGATGCCGACGGAGTCCCAACTCGCCGCCACCCTCGGCGTGGGCCGGGCGACGGTGCGCGACGCGGTGAAGGTCCTGTCCGGGAAGGGCCTCGTCCGGACGGCGCGGCGTTACGGCACCCGCGTTACGCCCGTCGAGTCCTGGAACCTGCTCGACGGCGACGTGATCGGCTGGCACGGCCGGGACCATCCGCGCATGCGCCGCATCTTCGCCGAGACGACGGAGCTCCGCACGATAATGGAGCCTGCGGCCGCGGCGCTAGCCGCGCAGCGGGCGACCGACGCGCAGCGGGCGATGATCCTGGCCGCGGCGCGCGCAATGCATCCGGAGTCGGATGACAGGCAGACCCTCTTCACCGCCGACTGCCGGTTCCATGTGACAATCCTGGAGGCTACCCACAATCAGGTGATGCGGCAGATGCGGCAGATCATCCTCACGATGCTGCGGGTGTCCTACGAGTTCGGCGTGCGGCCAGAGAACGCGCCGGTTACCCGGAAAGGCCATGTCGTGGTCGCCGAAGCGATCGCCCGCCACGATCCCGAAGCCGCCCGCATTGCCATGGTGGAGATGCTGCATCGAAACGAGAGCATCGCCGAAGGCTACTGGCTGACGCCGGCGCGGGCGACGTAAGGTACGTTGCGATGCCACTCAGACACGAGGCGAAGGGCCAAATACGAGCTTCGACGGCGACAATCGCTATGTGGCCGGTTAGCCACGGCTCCCGGCGACTCGAAGCCGGTCGGCGCCGTCAGGAGGACTGGCTCAAAGCTCCAGTAACCCGAGCGTAGTCTTGCGTATATTGCGAACCGACCATGTGCAAGTGGCGATGCCTTCAGGCAAAGAAGAAGTCGCACGGGCCTTCTACGCCGGTCTGTTGGGAATGCGCGAGGTGCAGAAACCGGTCAACCTGGCCAAGCGCGGCGGCTGCTGGTTCGAGTCCGGCGAGACCCGGTTGCACCTCGGGGTTGAGAAGGATTTCAGCGCGGCGCGCAAGGCTCATCCGGCGTTTGTTGTGGACGACCTCGAGGCGGCGAGGCAGATGCTGGCGCGGGCCGGCTTCGAGTGCCTCGACGACGAGCCTATCGACGGCTACCTGCGCACCTATGTCTTCGATCCGTTCGGGAATCGGATCGAACTGATGCAGGCAGCAGACGGCTAAGGGGACGCGCCGCTCTAAGGCGTGCCGAATTCAGCGGCTCGCCGTCCAGGAGATGGCAACGTGCAGCTCGTCTCTGGTCATTCGCACCAGCGGCCGGAGCGCTGCGCCTCCACGTCGAAGTGGGGTGGTCCGATTGCAAAGGAAGTCGGGGCTCAGGACAGTGCCGAACGGGCCGCAGCCGGCATCGCGAAGCCCCCGTAGCGGCGCGCCCCATTCGGGCGAGCTCCACCCTCCTTGACAGTGACGGGGCTATCATCCCGCAGGCGGAACCCGCCGACGTCGATCGCATGCCCAGCGCATGCTCGGAGAGCTTGCCTTACGACGCGCGGTTGCGGTTGCGGCAGGAGTAAGCATCGGCGACCGGTCTCGCCAAGGAGGGTATCGCCGAGGCGCCGCATCGCTCCGATCAACGTCGGCCAGAGCGCACGTCCCGCTCCAGTGCAACGGAAACTCGGGAAGGTTGGGGATTGACGCATTGGCGCGATGCCACCACCGTCAAAGACAATACCAAGTCCGTTCCTCGACAAGAAGCGGCAGCCGGGGAGGAGGAACGCAGGATGGTCAGAGCAGTCCTCGTCGGCTGCGGCGCGATGAGCGAGGCGTGGCTCGGTTTCGCGCGCGAGACCGGCGTCGAGGTAGCTGGCCTGGTCGACATCGACCCGGAGCACGCCCGCCGGCGCGCGCGCCAGTTCGGTCTCGACGGCGTCGCCATCGGCGCCGACCTCGACGCGATGCTCGCGCAGACCAAGCCCGACGTCGTCTTCGACGTCGTCGTCCCGTCGGCGCGCCGCGAGGTCGTTCTCACCGCGCTCGGCCACGGCTGCCATGTCCTGACGGAGAAACCGCTCGCCGCCAGCGCGGAGGACGCCCGCGTGATCGTCGCGGCGGCGCGCGACGCCGGCCGCATCCACGCGGTGATCCAGAACCGCCGCTACCTCGCCGAGCCACGGCGCATCCGCCGTTTCATCGCCTCCGGCGCGATCGGCGCGCCGACCAGCATCCACTGCGATTTCTTCGTCCCCCCGCACTTCGGTGGGTTCCGCGAGGAGATGGACCACGTGCTCCTCCTCGACATGGCGATCCATACCTTCGATTCCGCCCGCTTCCTCGTCGACCGCCAGCCCCTCGGCGTCTTCTGCCGCGAATGGGATCCGGAGGATCGTGGTACCGCCAGGGCTCCTCCGCCGCCGCCATCTTCGAGATGAGCGAGAACGTCGTCTTCACCTATGCCGGGAGTTGGTGCGCTGACGGGCTTCGGACCAGCTGGGAGAGCGCCTGGCGCATCGTCGGCGAGCGGGGCTCGCTGACCTGGGACGGCTACGACGGCATCCGCGCGGAAGTGCTGTCGGGCGGCCGCGAGGGGCTTTTCGACAAGTGTCGCGCCGGTGGCGGTGCCGCCGCTCGATCCCGGCGACCGCATCGGCGGCCATCTCGGGGTGATGCAGGACTTCCTGGTGGCGGTCGCCGAGGGCAGCGCGCCCGAGACCCGCGGCGCGGACAATATCCTGAGCCTGGCGATGGTCTTCGGCGCGATCGAGAGCGCCGAGACCGGCCGGCACGTGCCGATCACCGCCTGAAGGAGCCGACCGTTGCCCAACCCGCTTCTCGACATCCGCATCGGCACGATGGTGAAGGGCAATCTCGCCGATCCGGCCGGCCTACGTCCGCGAGATCCTGCCGCTCGGCTTCGAGAGCATCCAGCCGTTCTTCTGGCAGACGCTCGGCAACAAGGACATCCCGCGGCTCGCCGGCGAGATCCGCGAGGCGATCGGCGACGCCGACGTGGTGGTGGGCGCGCTCGGCATGTTCGGCAACCCGCTGGAGGACGAGCCGCTCGACCGGGAGACGCTGGCGGGCTGGGAGACGCTGATCGACAATGCGCATCTCTTCGGCACCGACACGCGTCGCGGGCTTCACCGGCCGGCGTCCGCGGCCGGCCGCTGCCCGAGAGCCTGCCGCGGTTCAGGGAGGTCTGGGGGCCGCTCGCGAAGCGCGCGGCGGACAAGGGGGTGCGGATCGCCTTCGAGAATTGCGCGATGGACGGCAACTGGGCGAGCGGCGACTGGAACATCGCGCATAACCCGGATGCCTGGGAGCTGATGTTCGACGCGCTGCCGGACGAGAACCTCGGGCTCGAGTGGGAGCCCTGCCACCAGATGGTCTATCTGATCGACCCGATCCCGCAGATCGCGACCTGGGCGCCGAAAATCTTCCATGTGCACGGCAAGGACGCGACGGTGCGCTGGGACGTGATCCGCAGCCACGGCATCTTCGGCAGGGAGCCCTTCGTGCAGATGCGCACGCCGGGCTTCGGCGACAGCGACTGGGCGCGGCTGATCGGCGATCTCAGGCTCGCGGGCTTCAAGGGGTCGATCGACATCGAGGGCTGGCACGATCCGGTCTATCGCGACGCGCTGGAGCTGACCGGGCAGAAGCGGGGGCTCGATTACCTGAAGGAGTGCCGGGGCGGCGCGGTCTTCGTGCCCAATCCGGCCTGATGACGCAGCGACGAACAATAACAACGGGAGGAATGTGATGCGAACGGAACGACTGACCGCTGGACTGATGCTCGGAGCGGCGCTGCTGGCGCTGAGCTCGGCGGCGAACGCGCAGGCGCTGCGCGAGGACTGGTGCAAGGACGTGAAGATCCGCTTCTTCGTCGGCGGCGCGGAGGGCGACGCCTTCGGCACCATCGTCTATAACGGCGCCAAGCAGGCGGCGGCCGACACCGGCGCGAACGTCGACTACGTCTTCTCCGGCTGGGCGATGGAGAAGATGGTGCAGCAGCTGCGCGAGGCGGTGGCCGCCAAGCCGGCCGGCATCGCGATGATGGGCCATCCGGGCGATGCCTCGATCATGCCGCTGGCCGAGCAGGCGGCCAAGGACGGCATCAAGATGATGTACCAGAACGTGCCGGTGCCGACGGTCGTCGCGGCCTTCGGCGGAGGCTACGTCGGCGCCCAGCTCGAGCCGCAGGGCCATGCGCTGGGCGAGAAGGCGTTCAAGGACGCGGGGCTGGCCGCCGGCGACACCGCGATCGTGCTCGGGCCCTTCTCCAACGAGAGCCGCGCCGTGCCCGCGAGCGTGCCACCGTCAAGGCGCTCGAAGGAGGCGGGCGCCAAGGTGGTGTCAGGTCGACTCGCCGCCGGAATGGGCCGCCGACCCGAACCTCGCGATCCCGGTCATCACCGCGGCGATCCTGAACAACCCGGACGTCAAAGCAATCGGCTATCCCGGCGGCCAGATGCTCGGCAACGTACCGACCTTCATGCAGGCGGCGGGCAAGAAGCCGGGCGAGATCTTCAACTTCGGCTTCGACACCAGCCCGCAGATCGTCGAGGCGTTCAAGGACGGCTGGGTGCAGCTCACCTCCGACCAGCAGCCGTTCCTGCAGGGCTACATGCCGATCCTGAGCCTCTGCCAGCAGGTGGTCTACGGGCTTTCGCCGATCAACATCGATACCGGCGCCGGGTTCGTCACGCCGGAGAACTACGAGATCGTCGCCAAGCTCGCCACCGAGGCGCTGCGCTGAATCCTGTGCCCGCCGGCCGGATGCCGGCCGGCGGCGCACCAACCGGGAGACCGACCCTGGCCGAGAAGCTGATCGAGCTCCGCGACGTCCGAAAGTCCTACGGCAGCGTTTTCGCGCTCGGCGGCGTCAGCCTGTCGGTGCACGAGAGCGAGGTGGTGGGGTTGATCGGCGACAACGGCGCCGGCAAGTCGACGCTGATCAAGATCCTCTCCGGCGTGGTGCGGCCGACCAGCGGCGAGATTCTGGTGCGTGGCAAGCCGGTGACCGGGTGGAGCGCCGCCCGCTCGCGCGAGTCCGGGATCGAGACGGTGTTCCAGGACCGGGCGCTCGCGGTGCAGCAGTCGATCGTGCGCAACATCTTCATGGGCCGCGAGCTGGCCGGGCGGCTCGGCTTCATCGACGTCGATCGCGAGGTGCGCGAGGCCGGGCGGCTGATGCGCGAGATCGGCTTCACCTCCAAGGTCTTCAACCCGCATTCGATCGTCGGCCAGCTCTCGGGCGGCGAGCGCCAGGGGGTTGCGATCGCGCGGGCGATCTACAAGAAGGCCGACCTGATCGTGCTCGACGAGCCGACCACCGCGCTGTCGCTGACAGAGACCGCGAAGGTGTTTCACTTCGTGCGCCAGGTACGGGCCAGCGGACGGTCGATCCTGTTCATCGGCCACAACATCCATCATGTCTTCGACATCGCCGACCGCTTCGTGGTGCTCGATCGCGGCCGGGTGGCGCTCGAGGCGCCGCGCGCGAAGTTCGCCTCCGCAGAGGAGCTGATCGGCTATATGGAGCACCTCGCGCATCCGGACGGGCTGTCCGGGCTGAAGGAGCCGGCGCAATGAGCGAGAGCGGGGCCGCGCGTCAGGCGGAAGACTGGAGCCACCCGCACGACCGGCCGCTCAGGCGGTTCATTGTCGGCAACCGCGCGCCGATCGGGTCGCTCGCGGTCTTCGTGGTGATGCTCCTGATCTTCCTGATCGCCAATCCGACGGTCTTCACCAACTGGACGCTCTACAGCTCGGTGCTGACCACGCTGCCGGTGGCGATCTTTCTGACGGTGCCGCTGGTCTTCGTCGTCACTGCGGGCGAGATCGACCTGTCGTTTCCGGCGACGATGGGCTTCGCGGCCTGGAGCTTCGCGCTGGTGGTGCAGGCGGGGCTCGATCCTTTTGTCGGCATCCTTGCGGCGATCGCTACTGGACTTGTTCTCGGCCTCTTCGTCGGGGCGCTGGTGGTTTATTGCAACCTTTCGTCGCTGATCGCGACGCTTGGCATGAACTTCGTGCTACGCGGGATTATCCTGATCATCACCGAGGGCAAGTCGATCGCGCTGGTGACGCTGGGGCAGACCTGGGCCTACAAACTCTTCAACAGCGTGATCTTCGGGGTGCCGATCCAGATCCTCTGGGCGATCGCTTTCGTGATCTTCTCGATCTTTCTCTACAAGCGTCACCGCTTCGGCGTGCAGGTGCATGCGGTCGGCGACAATCCCGACAGCGCGCAGCAGATGGGCATCAACGTCAAGCGCGTGCGGGTGATGACCTTCGTCTTTGTCGGCTTCGGCGCCGCTTGCGCTGGTGTGTTCTCGACGATGATCAACTATACATGGTGGCCGACCTCGGGCGATGGCTACCTCTTGCCGGTTCTCGCCTCGGTCTTCGTCGGCGGCACGCCGACCTGGGGCGGCATCGGCACGGTGTCGGGAGGGGCGATCGGGGCGCTGACCGTGTCGTTCATCCAGACCGGGATCGTGGGGGCCGGGCTCAGCGGCTTTTATGTGCAGTTCTTCAACGGGCTGATCATCATCCTGTCGCTGCTCGGGCACCGCTGGAACCAGATCCGCTATCGTTAGCGGCGCGGCGGTGAAAGCGATGATTTCGCAGCTGCGGCAAGGATTTGGGCGATCTGATTTGCGTCTGGAAAGCATCTTGAATGCATCCAGACGATTTGGCCGGGACGGCACCGTCTCTAGACGCCGGCGCCGGTCGGGGCCTTGGCGTGCACCGGATGGTCCTGCGGCACCTGCATGGCGGCGCGGCGCTTGCGGTAGTTGTCGAACTGCTGGTCGGCCAGGACGCCGACCAGGATCACCGATCCCATCACCGCGAAGTTGAGCGAGCTCGGGATGCCGAGGAGGTTCACCAGGTTCTGCAGCACCTGCAAGAGCACCGCGCCGAGCACGACGCCGATGATCGAGCCTTCGCCGCCGCGCAGGCTGAAGCCGCCGAGCACCGCCGCCGCGATGGCGTAGAGCTCGTAGAAGTTGCCGTGCGAGGAGGGCGAGATCGACTTGGTGTACATCGCAAAGAAGATCGCCGAGAGCGCGGTCAGCAGGCCGCAGATGATGTAGGCCGAGACGATCACCTTGCCGGTGGGGACGCCCGCGTAGCGCGCCGCCTCCTCGTTCTTGCCTACGGCGTAGAGGTAGCGGCCGAAGACCGAGCGGTGCAGCACCACCCACATCACCGCGGCGACCAGGAGCATCGCCACCAGCGAGTGCGGCACCCCCCAGGTGCGGCCGATGGTCAGCCAGTCGAGCGCGGGAAAGCTCTGGCCGAAGGCGAAGCCCACGGTGCCGTCGGCGGTGTACCAGCGGGCGATGCCGCGGTAGATCAGGAGGCCGCAGAGGGTCACGATGAAGGGCTGCAGGTCGAGCCGGGTGATCAGCAGGCCGTGGGCGAGCCCGATCAGCACGCCGAGCGCCAGCATCAGGAGGATGCAGACCGGCCAAGGCACGCCGTAGTTGGCGATCAGGTCGACGAAGAGCACGCCGAGAAGGGCGATCACCGAGCCCACCGAGAGCTCGATGCCGCCGGTGATGATGACGAAGCCCTGGCCGATGGCGAAGAGCCCGAAGAGCCCGACGAGGTTCGCGGTATTGGCCAGGTTGATCGGCGAGATGAAGCGCGGGTTGATGAAGGCCACCACCGCGCCGACCACGAGGATCAGGACCAGGAGGCCGAAGTCCTTCTTCTGCATCGTCACTCCCCGCCGACGGCAAGCTCGAGCACCGCGTGCTCGGAAAATTCGTCCCGCGCCAGCATGCCGCTGATCGCGCCCTCATGCATCACCGCGATGCGGTCGCTGACCCCGATCACCTCTTCCATGTCGCTCGAGATCATCAGCACGGCGACGCCGGCGTCGGCCAGCGCCCGCATCATCTGGTAGATCTCGCGCTTGGCGCCGACGTCGATGCCGCGGGTCGGCTCGTCGAAGAGGATGGCCTTGGGCCGCATCGCCAGCCATTTCGCCAGCACCACCTTCTGCTGGTTGCCGCCGGAGAGCGAGCCGACCTGCGTGCCGATCCCCGGCGAGCGGATGCCGAGGCGGCGGCGCTCGGCTTCGGCGAGCTTGTTCTCGGTCGGGCGCCGGACCACCCCGAAGCGGGCGAGGTCGGCGAGCTGCGGCAGCGAGATGTTCTCGCCGACCGACATGTCGAGGACGACGCCGCTGGCCTTGCGGTCCTCGGGCACGAGGTAGATCCCCTCGGCGATGGCGTCGCGCGGCGAGGCGATCACGAGCGCGCGGCCGCCGAGCCGCACCTCGCCGGCTTTGAGCGGGTCGATGCCGAAGATCGCCCGCGCCAGCTCGGTGCGCCCGGCGCCGATCAGCCCGGCGAGACCGAGGATCTCGCCGCGGCGGAGCGTGAGGTCGACCGACTGGCCGGGGTAGGTGGCGGTGCGGGCGCCCTTCACCTCGAGCACCGGCTCGCCCGGCGGCGCCTTGGGCGGCAGGTAGATCGACTTGAGGTCGCGGCCGATCATCAGCCGGATCATCGCCGCGGGCGAGATCTCGTGCCTGGCGAGCCGCCCGACCAGCTTGCCGTCGCGCAGCACCACCACCCGGTCGGCGCAGGCGGTGACCTCGGCCAGCCGGTGCGAGATGAAGATGACGCTGACGCCGGAGGCGCGCAGGTCGGCGATCACCTTGAGCAGGCGATCGGTCTCGGTCAGGGTCAGGCTCGAGGTCGGCTCGTCCATGATCACGAGGCGCGAATCGAGCGACAGCGCCTTGGCGATCTCCACCAGCTGGCGCTGCGCCAGCGACAGGCCGATCACCGGCGTGTCCGGGGCGAAATCGACGCCGAGCCGGGCGAAGAGCGGCGCGGCCGCGGCGCGGAGCTTCGGTCGGTCCACCAGCCGCAGCGGCCCGCCGTAGAGCGGCTCGCGGCCGATGAAGACGTTGGCGGCGGCGTCGAGATTGTCGAAGAGGTTGAGCTCCTGGTGGACGAAGCCGATGCCGGCGGCGATCGCGTCGGTCACCGTCATCGCCTCGCGCTCGACGCCGTCCACCCGGATCCGGCCGGCGCTCGGCGCCACCACGCCGCCGAGGATGTTCATCAGCGTCGATTTGCCGGCGCCGTTCTCGCCGACGAGGCCGATCACCTCGCCGGGCGCCACGGCAAGGCTCACGTCGTCGAGGGCGACGACGCCGGGATAGGTCTTGGAGACCCCGACGAGCTCGAGGAAGGGTTCGCTCATGCGTTCACCAGGACGGCCCCGCGCGATGGCGGGGCCGGCTTTGCTCCGGAGGCCCAGGGGGTCAGCCCGCGGAGGCGATCTTGGCTTTCAGGTCGGCCTGGAACTCGTCGACGTTGGCCTTGTCGATGACCTTGGTCGGCACGATGATCAGCTTGTCGGCCGGGATCTGCGACTTGTCGCCCTCGAGGTAGGCCGCCATCAGCTTCATGCCCTGATAGCCCCACTCGAACGGCTGCTGCACCACGGTGGCGGCGAAGGAGCCTTCCTTGACCGCGCCGAGCGTCACCGGGTCCTCGTCGAAGGCGATGACGGTGATCTGGCCGAGCTTGCCGGCCGCCTGCAGCGCCTCGTAGATCTTCGGCGAGTTGTAGGAGTAGAAGCCGACCATGCAGGTGATCTCGGGGTTGGCGGCCAAGACGTCGTCGACGTTGGAGCGGGCGCGGGCGAAATCGACGTCGTCGCCGCGCACGTCCACCAGCTCGATGCCCTTGCCCTCGACCGCCTTGCGGAAGCCGGCGATGCGCTCGACGGCGTTGTCGGCGCCGAGAAAGCCCACGAAGCCCATGCACTTGCCGCCGTCGGGCAGCGCCTTGATCGCGATGCCGCCGGCCTGCTCGCCGGCCTCGGTGTTGGACGAGCCGAGATAGGCGATGCGGTTCGACTGCGGCGCGTCGCTGTCGGTGGTGAAGAGCGGGATCTGGGCGGCGACCTTGTTGAAGGCGTCGGTCGAGGTCTTGGGGTCGACCGAGGAGATCATGATCGCGTCGGTGCCGGCGGCGACGAGGTCGTCCATCAGCGCGTTCTGCAGCGCCGCGGTGCCCTGCGCGGGGTAGCGCAGCGACATCTCGTAGTTGGGCAGCTCGCCCTGGGCCTTCTTGACGCCGGCCTCGGCCAGCTTCCAGAAGTCGGAGGCGGCGTTGACGACGAAGGCGAGCTGCTTTTTCTCCTGCGCCTGGGCCGCCGCCCCGGCCAGCGCCAGCGACGCCGCAAGCGCGGTCATCACGATGCGTTTCATGGTCTGCTTCCTCCCGTTTGGTTTCGATGCACCGCTTCTTTTCCGGCGCGGGCTGCCGCGACCGCCAAGGGCGTCGGCGCCCATGCTAATGTTAGTGCAGCACAAAATGCAAATTCTAAATATTATTGACATTTCAAATTGTTAATGTTGGTAATATTGCTGAACCCCAACCGGGCGGCAATGGTGGCAGCAAATGAGGGGCGGCAGGAAGACGGCCGACGGCGCGGGCGGGGAAAACCCCCGGCAGCAGAGCCCGACGATGATCGACGTCGCGGCGGCGGCGGGGGTGTCGCAGACCACGGTCTCGCTGGTGCTCAACAACGCGCTCGGCGCGCGGCTGTCAACCGCGACGCGGCAGCGGGTGCGCGATGCGGCGCGCCAGCTCGGCTATACGCTGCCGCGGCACGGGTCGGCGGCGCCGGACCGGGTCGGCTCGACGGTGATCGGCTTCATCTCCGACGAGATCTCGACCGACCCCTGGTGCGCGCTGCAGCTCGACGCGGTGCGCGAGCGGGCGTGGGAGAACGGGCTGACGGTCACCGCCTGCGTCAGCCACAGCGACGCCGCGCTCGAGGCGGCGCTGCTCTCGCAGCTGGTGCGCCAGCCGCTCTACGGGCTGATCTACGCGACGATCCTGACCCGGCGGATCCGGCCGGCGCCGGAGCTCTACCGGGTGCCGACGGTGCTGCTCAACAGCTTCGTGCAGGACCATTCGCTGGCCTCGGTGGTGCCGGGGGAGCTGCTCGGCGGCTATGTCGCGACGCTGGCGCTGGTGCGCGCCGGGCATCGGCGGATCGCCCATATCCACGGCCAGTCCTGGACCGACCCGGCGCGCGACCGGCTGAGCGGCTACCGCCGGGCGCTGGCCGAGCACGATATCCTGTTCGACCCGGCGCTGGTCAGGCCGGGCAACTGGGAGCCGCCGACCGGCTACGAGCATACCGCGGCGCTGATGGCGATGGCCGATCCGCCGACGGCGATCTTCGTCGCCAACGACATGATGGCGATCGGCGCCTACGACGCGCTGAAGGAGCGCGGGCTGCGGATTCCCGAGGACGTCTCGGTGGTCGGCTACGACGACCGCGAGATCGCCCAGTTCATGCGGCCGCCGCTGACCACCGTGGTGCTGCCGCATTACGAGATGGGCATTCAGGCCGCGGCGGCGCTGATCGGCGGCGACCTGCGGCTGGAGGGGCGGCAGCCGCAGATCAAGGTGGAATGCCCGCTGGTCGAGCGCGACTCGGTCGGGCCGCCGCCGGAGCGGGGTCAGCGGTAGAAGACGTTGCCGCCGAAGGTGCCGACGCGCGGGCGGGTGCCGAACCAGCCGGGGGCGGCCCTGGCGGAATGGAAGAAGAGCGCGCCGCGGGTGATGTCGGGGGCGCCGCCGAGGACCGCCTGGGCGATCTTGAAGGCGCGGGCACGGGCGCTCGGGTCGGCCAGCACGTCGGCGCGGCCGTCGCAGCGGTAGGAGAACTGGCAGCCGTCGCCGACCACGCCGCAGACCGAGCTGGGGAACTTGCGGCTTTTCGCCCGGTTCACCACCACGTTGGCCACCGCGGTCTCGCCGGTGGCGCCGGTGCCGCGGGCCTCGAAATAGACCGCCTCGGCGAGGCAGGCGACATCGCCGGGGTTGGCGCCGGCGCGGCTCGCCTCGGGGGCGGGGGCCCCCCGGGCGCGCTCGCTGGCGGTCGTGCAGTTGGCGAGCGCGAGCACGGCCAGGAGCGCCGGGACGGTACGAAGCAGCGAGGACAATTGGGCAATCCGCGAACTGATGACTCGGAGGGGGAAATTGCCATGCTGCGCTGCAACTAGTCTATAGGTAGAAAACGCATGGGCGGATTCCCGCCGTGAGCGGGTGCGGCATCGCCTCGACGCCGCCCTTGATGCCCGGGCGGGAGCCTGCTTCACTGGCGGCGCCGATGGGATGGGGAGAGGGCGCGTGGCGGCAGGCTCGACCAGAGTGGTCATCGCGGCGCTCATCGGCAACGCGGCGATCGCGGCGGTCAAATACGCCGCCGCGGCGGCCAGCGGGTCGTCGGCGATGTTCGCGGAAGCGGTGCATTCGACCGTCGATACCGGCAATCAGATCCTGCTGCTGGTCGGCCTGCAGAAGGCGGCGCGGCCCGCCGACGCGCGCCACCCGTTCGGCCACGGCAAGGAGATTTACTTCTGGGCCTTCGTGGTCGCGGTGCTGCTCTTCGGGCTCGGCGCCGGTGTCTCGATCTACGAGGGGATCATCAAGCTGCGCAATCCGCACCCGCTGCAGAACGTGGGCTGGAGCTACCTGGTGATCTTCATCGCCATGGCCTTCGAGGCGGGCGCCTGGCTGATCGCCTGGCGGGAGTTCTCGCGGATCCGCGGCGCGAGGCCGGTGCTGTCGGCGCTGCGCCAGTCGAAGGACCCGGCGCTCTTCACCGTGCTCTTCGAGGATACCGCGGCGCTGATCGGGCTCTTGGTGGCGCTGGTTGGCGTCTTCTGCGCCGACCGGCTCGGCTGGCTCTGGGCGGACGCCGTGGCGACTCTGGCCATCGGCGGCATCCTCTTCACCGCGGCGGTGCTGCTGGCGATCGAGACCAAGAGCCTCCTGATCGGCGAGGCGGCCGATCCGAACCTGGTCCAGGCGATCATCGGGCTCGCCGGCAAGGCCAGCTTCGTCGAAGGTGTGAACGAGGTGCGCACCGTGCATTTCGGGGCGACGGACGTGCTGGTCAACCTCAGCGTCGATGCCCGCGACCATCTGACCGCAGGCGAGGTCGAGGCCGGCGTCTCCCTGCTCGAGGACGAGATCAAGGCGCGGCATCCGGAGGTCAGCCGGGTCTTCATCGAGATCCAGGCGGCGAGCGCCAGCGCGGCGGAGATCGCCGACGGGGACGAGGGTGCGGCGGAAACGGGAGGGGCGCGATGACGCATCGCAGCCGGCTGGCGGGCTTCATCATCGACTGCCAGACCGACGATCTCGCCGGGGCGGCGGGCTTCTGGTCGGCGGCGCTCGGCGACGAAGCGTGTGCGCAAGCCGCAGGGCAAGTACGTCAAGCTCGACGATCAGGCCGGGCTGCATGCGGAGGTGCAGGCGGTGGATCATGCGCCGCGGGTGCATCTCGACATCGAGAGCGACGACATCCCGGCGGAGGTGGCGCGGCTGGAGCGGCTCGGCGCCCGCAAGATCGCCGAGATCCGCACTTGGGTGGTGATGGAGGCGCCGACCGGCCACCGCTTCTGCGTGATCCGGGCGCAGACCAAGGATTTCGAGCGGGCGGCGAAGACCTGGCCCGATCCTTAAGGCCTGAGGCGCGCGGGGTTGCCGCGGCGGCGGCGCGCGCCAGATTCTGGCGGGTCTGGACCAACGAGGACCGGCGCAAATGACCGTCTTTTCCGTGCTCGACCTGTCGCCGGTTCCGGAAGGCGCCACCGCGCGCGATGCGCTCATCAACACGCTCGATCTGGCGCGGCATGCCGAGGCCTGGGGCTACCGGCGCTTCTGGCTCGCCGAGCATCACAACATGCCGGGGATCGCCAGCGCCGCCACCGCGGTGGTGATCGGGCAGGTGGCGGCGGCGACCGAGACGATCGGGGTCGGCGCCGGCGGGATCATGCTGCCGAACCATGCGCCGCTGATGGTGGCCGAGGCGTTCGGGACGCTGGCGACGCTCTATCCGGGGCGGATCGAGCTCGGGGTCGGGCGGGCGCCCGGCACCGACATGGCGACGGCGCGGGCGCTGCGGCGCTATCTCGGGCAGGCCGACAGCTTTCCGCAGGACGTGGTCGAGCTGATCGGCTATTTCGACGATGCAGCACCCGGGCGGCTGGTGCAGGCGGTGCCCGGGGTCGGCACCCACGTGCCGGTCTGGATCCTCGGCTCGAGCCTCTTCGGCGCCCGGCTCGCGGCAGAGCTCGGGCTGCCCTATGCTTTCGCCTCGCACTTCGCGCCAGGCGATCTCGAGGCGGCGATCGCGGTCTATCGCGAGACCTTCCGGCCGTCGCCGCGGCTGGCGGAGCCCTGGCTGATGCTCGCCTTCAACGTCTTCGCCGCCGAGACCGACGCCGAGGGGCGCCGGCTGCGCTCGTCGATGCAGCAGGCATTCGCCAACCTGCGCAGCGGGCGGCCGGGGCCGCTGCCGCGGCCGGTCGAGGCGGTGGAGGGCCTGATCGACCCGGTGATGCTGGCGCAGGTCGATCGGGCGCTGGCCTGCTCGGCCACCGGCTCGCCGGAGACGGTGCGCCGCGACGCTTGCGGCGTTCCTCGAGCGCCACCGGCCGGACGAGGTGATCCTGACCGGGCAGATCCACGACCATGCCGCCCGGCTCAGGTCGTTCGAGATCGCGGCGGGGGTGCTGCGCGACATGAATGCCGAGGCCGCGACGGAAGGCGTTCTGCATTCCGATCAGTAGCTTGGCGGTCCTGCCGGGAGCCCCGCCGAGAAAAGCGTGACCGAGCTACTGGCCGCCCGGCCGGCGGCGGCTATACTTCTGTGATCTGACCCCCCGACGAAAGTTCCCCCGCCGATGACCCAGGTCGAGCCTGCCGTCGCCACGACGATGCCGCGCTTTGCGGAATTCGTCGGGATGATCGCGGCGCTGATGGCGCTGACGGCGCTGTCGATCGACGTGATGCTGCCGGCGCTGCCGCAGATCCGCGCCGAGTTCGGCCTCGATGATCCCAACCGCCAGCAGCTGGTGATCACCAGCTACGTCGTGGGCTTCGCGCTCGGGCAGCTGTTCCACGGCCCGCTCAGCGACTGGCTGGGGCGCAAGCCGGTGCTCCTGGTCGGGCTCCTGGTCTATGCCGCGGCGTCGTTCGCCTGCTATGCGTCGGGCAGCTTCGAGATGCTGCTCGATGTCCCGCGTCGTGCAGGGCATCGCCAACGCCGCACCGCGGGTGGTGGCGATCGCGGTGGTGCGCGACGTCTATGGCGGGCGGCGGATGGCGGAGGTGATGTCCTTCGTGATGATGGTCTTCATCGTGGTGCCGGTGCTGGCGCCGACGCGTGGGCGGGGTGTTCCTGATCTTCGGCAGCTGGCACCTGATCTTTGCGGCGCTCTTCGCGATCTCGCTCGCCGTCCTGGCCTGGACCTCGCTGCGGCTGCCGGAGACGCGGCCGGCGGCGAGCCGGGAGCCGCTCTCGCTCGGCTGGCTGGTCGGGGCCTTCGGCCAGGCGGCGACCAACCGGCAGACGCTCGGCTATACGCTGGCGACCGGCGTGCTCTTCGGCTCGCTGATGGGCTACATCAATTCCGCCGAGCAGATCTTCGTCGAGGTCTTTGGGCTCGGCGCCTGGTTCCCGGCGGTCTTCGGCTGCGTCGCCGCGGCGCTGGCGGTGGCCTCCTTCGTCAACAGCCGGCTGGTCGGCCGGCTCGGGATGCGGCGGATCTCGCATGCGGCGCTGATCGGCTTCGCGGCGATCGGGGTGGTGCATCTGGCGATCGCCGCGCGGGTTCGGCCAGCCGCCGCTGCCGCTCTTCGTGGTGCTGCTGGCGCTCGGGCTCTTCTGCTTCGGGCTGATCATGCCGAACTTCAACGCGATCGCGATGGAGCCGATGGGGCGGATCGCCGGCACCGCCTCCTCCTTCGTCGGCGCGGTGACCACCGGGGTCGCGGCGGGGCTCGGGCTCTGCGTCGGCCAGCAGTACGACGGCAGCGTGCTGCCGCTGGTCGCGGGGTTCGCGGCGTTCGGCGTGCTGGGGCTCGGGATCGTGCTCGTCACCGAGCGCGGCCGGCTGTTCGGCACCGGGGAGCACCGGACCGCCTGAGATCAGCCGCGGGCGAGGCGCCAGGCGTCGTATTCGGCGCGGACCTCCTCGGTCAGCGGGTAGTATTTGCGCAGGTCGCCGCCCTGGGAGAGGCGGAAGCGGGAGAATTCCTCCCATTCGGCGTGCTCGCCGCCGATGGCGATGACCTTCTCGGCCAGCGCGATCGGCACCACCACCGCGCCGTCGTCGTCGGCGACGACGATGTCGCCGGGCATCACCAGGACGCCGCCGCAGGCGATCGGCACGTTGACCGCGAAGGGGACGAGCGCGGTCTGGGCGTGGTAGTTGGGCGTGGCGCCGCGCACCCAGATGCCGAGGTCGAGCGCCCTGGCCGGGCCGGAGTCGCGGATGCAGCCGTCGATGACCACGCCCGGCGCCGCCGCGGCCGGCGAAGTAGGTCAGCATCATCTCGCCGAAGATGCCGCTGCCCATGTCGCCGCGGGCGTCGACCACGATCATGTCGCCGGCCTGGGCCGGGAACATCACGTGGCGGTGGAGCTGCAGGTCGGGGTTGTCGTACTCGGCGCCGTCGAAGAGGTCCTCGCGCTTGGGCATGAACTGCAGCGTCAGCGCCGGGCCGGCGGCGGTGCGGCCGGGGACCAGCGGCACCGGGCCGCGGATGTGCGGGTCGCGGATGCCCATGCGGTTGAGCTCGCCGCTGATGGTGGCGGTGCCGATCCGCGCCAGCGCCTCGGAGATGGCGCGCGGCGGGCGCGGCGATGTCGCGGATCTCGTCGGGGCTCTGCACGCTTCGATTCCCTCCGTTCTCAGACCCAGCCGCCGTCGACGACGTGGCACTGGCCGGTGATGCCGCCGGATTCCTCGGAGATGAGGAAGAGCGCGACGCGGGCGACGTCCTCGGGCATGATCCGCCGCTTCAGCGCCTGGCGGTCGGCGCGCATCGCGTCGGCCTCGGGGGTCAGCCAGAGCGTGAGCTGGCGCTCGGTCATGATCCAGCCGGGGGCGATGACGTTGACGCGGATGTTGTCGGGGCCGAAGTCGCGGGCGAGCGAGCGGGCGAGGCCGATCACCGCCGACTTCGAGGCGGCGTAGACCGGCATCCCGCCCATGCCGAGCATCGGCACGATCGAGCTCATGCAGATGATGGCGCCGCCGCCGGCCGCCTGCATGTCGGGCAGCACCGCCTGGGCGGCGAAGAACTGGTGGCGGAAGTTGACCGCGATGCGCTCGTCGAAATAGTCGGGCGTCACCTCGAGCGTGGCGTGCCGCTCGTCGTGGGCGGCGTTGTTGACGAGGCCGGTGATCGGGCCGAGCGCGTCGCGGATGCGCGCCGACCGCGGCCTTGAGCGCGGCGATGTCGCGGAGGTCGACGGCTCGAAGGCGACGCTGGCGCCGCCGGCGCGAGGCGGGCGGCGAGCGCCTCGCCGCGGGCCGTCGTCGATGTCGAGAAAGCCGACGCGGGCGCCCTGGGCGGCGAAGGCCTCGACCATCGACGCGCCGATGCCGGCGGCGCCGCCGGTGACGAGCACGACCTTGTCCTTGAGGTCGGGGTAGGTGGCGGGCATGGCGGTCAGTCCTTCTCGATGCGCTGGCCGGTCAGGCCGTCGAAGAGGTGGAGGTGGTCGGGGTCGGGGCTGACGCGCAGCGTCGCGCCGGGGCCTTCGCGGATGCGCTCGCGGAAGGCGCCGACCAGATCCAGGCCGGCGAGGCGCATCAGCACCTGGGTCTCGGCGCCGGTGGGCTCGACGGTGACGATCTCGGCGGCGAGGCCCGTGCGGGTCGAGGCGGAAGTGCTCGGGACGGATGCCGAGGGTCACGCTGCGGCCTTCGGATCCGGCCCAGGCCGGTGGCAGCGCGATCCGGGTGCCGTCGGCGGCGACGAAGCCGCCATCCTGCGATCCGGCCGCCGAGCATGTTCATCGACGGCGAGCCGATGAAGCCGGCGACGAAGAGGTTGGCCGGGGTGTCGTAGAGATCGAGCGGCGTGCCGATCTGCTCGACGACGCCGTCGTGCATGACGACGATGCGGTCGGCCATGGTCATCGCCTCGATCTGGTCGTGGGTGACGTAGATCGTGGTGGTGCGCAGGCGCTGGTGGTTGAGCTTGATCTCCGAGCGCATCGCGACGCGGAGCTTGGCGTCGAGGTTGGAGAGCGGCTCGTCGAACAGGAACACCTTGGGGTCGCGGACCATGGCGCGGCCCATGGCGACGCGCTGGCGCTGGCCGCCGGAGAGCTGGCGCGGGTAGCGCGCGAGATAGGCGTCGAGGCCGAGCATGCCGGACGCCTTGCCGACGCGGGCGCGAAGCTCGTCCTTGGGCGCGCGGGCGAGGCGGAGCGAGAAGCCCATGTTCTCGCCGACGGTCATGTGCGGGTAGAGCGCGTAGGACTGGAAGACCATCGCGATGTCGCGCGCCTTGGGCGGCAGGGCGTTGACCACGCGGCCGTCGATGGCGATCTCGCCGGAGGTGATGTCCTCGAGGCCGGCGAGCATGCGCAGAAGGGTGGACTTGCCGCAGCCGGAGGGGCCGACCAGCACCACGAACTCGCCGTCGGCGATGTCGATCGATACGCCGTGCAGCACCTCGAGGCTGCCATAGGCCTTGCGCACGTCGCTGATGGTCGACTGAGCCCATCAGTCGTCCCACCGCGGCGATTTCGCCGGGTCGATGCGCGCGCAGGCCGCGGTCGAGCGCGCGGATCCGGGCGATCTCGTCAGGCTCGAGCCGCAGGTTCGCCGCGGCGAGATTGGCGCGGAGGTGGGCCTCGCTGGACGAGGCCGGGATCGCCGCATGGCCTTCGGCCATCAGGAAGGCGAGCGCCACCGTCGCGGGGTCCGACGCCGTGCCGGTCGGCGATCTCGCTTGCAGCAACGGGCTCGCCGAGCGACCTGCCCGCGCACCAGCGGCTCGTAGGCGGTCAGCGGCAGGCCGCGTCCGCGCGCATAGTCGCGGAGCTTCGGCGCCTGCAGGTAGGGGTGGATCTCGACCTGGTTGGTGGCGAGCGCGCCCTCGCCGAGGATGCGCTCGGCGCGCTCGAGATGGTCGATGGTGAAGTTCGAGACGCCGATCAGCCGGGCCTGGCCGCGGCCTGCGCCTCGGCGAGGGCGGTCAGGTAGTCCTCGAGCGGCACCGCGTCCCGCGTGCGAGGGCCAGTGGATCAGCAGGAGGTCGACCTGGTCGACGCCGAGCGTCTCGAGGCTTCGCGCCACGCTCGGCGCGAAGCGCGTCGCGGCGAGAGGTTGGTGTCGGCGACCTTGGTGGTGACGAAGAACTCGCCGCGCGGCAGGCCGGAGCGGCGCATCGCCTCGCCGACGTTGCGCCTCGGTGTCGTAGCTCTGCGCGGTGTCGATGTGGCGGTAGCCGAGCTCGAGCGCCGCGAGGATGGCGGCCATGCCGTCGTCGCCGGTGCGGCCGTAGGTGCCGAGGCCGAGCTGCGGGATGGGCGAGGTCCAGGTCATCGTCATCCCTTGGTCGCGCCGGCGGTCAGGCCGCCGACGAAGAGCCGCTGCATCGACAGGAACAGCAGCGCGATCGGCAGCGTCATCACCACCGAGGCGGCCATCACCGCGCCCCAGTCGGTGTTGAACTCGGTGGAGAACTCGGCGAGCCCGATCGGCAGCGTCTTGACCGAGCAGTCGGTGGCGAAGCAGAGCGCGAAGATGAACTCGTTCCAGGTGGTGACGAAGGCATAGACCAGCACCGCGACGATGCCCGGGCAGTCGACAGCGGCAGGGTGATGCGGAAGAGCACGCCGAGCCGCGAGGCGCCGTCGATGATCGCCGCCTCGTCGAGCTCGGGCGGGATGGCCTTGAAGTAGCTGGTCAGCATCCAGACCGAGAGCGGCAGGGTGATGATCATGTAGACGAGGATCAGCCCCCAGTAGGTGTTGACGAGGCCGAGGACGCGCAGCGTGATGAAGAGCGGCACGATGATCGCCGCGGTCGGCAGCAGCTGCCCGATGAGGACGAAGGCCTGCAGGAGCGGCTTGCCGCGGAAGTCGAAGCGGGCGAAGCCGTAGGAGGCGAAGATCGCGAGGATCAGCGCGAGGCCGGTGGCGCCGACGGAAATGATGACGCTGTTGAGGAAGTAGCGCGGGATGTTCGACTCGAAGATCACCTTGCGGTAGTTGTCCCAGGTCGGCGCGTCCGGCCACCAGATCGGCGGCACGGTGTAGAGCTCGCGCAGCGTCTTGAACGACGAGAGCACCATCCACCAGAAGGGGAAGAGGCAGACCGCGACCAGGAGCGCGCAGCCGATCAGGATCACCGGCCAGCCGAGGCCCGGCGCGCTTCAGCGTCGCGCCGCGGTCATTCGCGCCGCCTCGCTGGCGAGGCTGCGGATGTAGATGAAGACGATGACGATCGTCACCGCGAAGAACATCACCGCTGAGCGCCGCCGCCTGGTTGAGCCGCACGCTCTCGAAGGCGAGGCGGAAGATCTGGATCGGCGTGGTCAGCGTCTTGTTCGCCGGGCCGCCGCGGGTGATCGCGTAGATGATGGTGATGGAGTTGAGGCCCCAGATGACCAGGAGCAGCGTGACCGCGACGATCACCGGCCGCACGCCGCGGCAGCATGACGTGGCGCACCTCGTCCCAGAAGCTGGCGCCGTCGACCCGGGCCGCCTCGTAGAGGTCGTTGCGGGATCGACTGCAGGCCGGCGAGCACCATGATCGCGACGAAGGGGAAGAGCTTCCAGACGTTGATCGCGATCATCACCGGCAGCACGGTGTTGCGCGTTGGTCAGCCAGCCGACCGGCTCGGGGATGATCCCGGGCGCGGTCAGCATGTAGTTGATGATCCCGAACTCGGTATGGAACATCCAGGCCCAGGTGGTGGCGGCGACGATGCCCGGCACCACCCAGGGGATCAGCGTGATCGCCCGCAGCGCCGCCGCGGCCGCGGAAGGCTCTGGTTGAGCAGGATCGCCGTCGCGGTGCCGAGCAGCACCTGGAAGACGATCGAGCCGCCGACCCACCAGAGCGTGTTCCAGAAGGCCTGCGGCGTCGCCCGCGCCGCGAGCACGGCCTGGAAGTTCTTCAGCCCGACGAAGGCGCCCTTGTTGTCGGTGACGCTGAGCAGGCCGGTGTAGGCCACCGGATAGGCGGTCAGCATCGCCAGCACGATCAGCGCCGGCAGGGCGAAGAGCAGTCCGGTCGATCGGCTGGCATCGGCGGTCCCGGGAAGGGCGTCCCGGCGGACGGGCCGCCGGGCGCGGCTGGGCTATTCGTCGAGCAGCGCCTGGATCTCCTCGGCGGCGCCGTCCATCGCGGTCTGCGGGTCCTCGTCGCCGAGCAGGATGCGCTGGATGCCGTCGAAGTAGGCCTGGCTGATCTGCACCCAGGTCTGGGTGCGCCGGCACCGGCCGGCCGTGCGGCAGCATCTCCTTGAAGACCGCCGAGGATCGGGTCGTCGAAGCGCGGCAGCGACATCGCCGAGGTGCGGGCCGGGAAGGTGTCGGTCAGCGCCCCCTGGTTGTCGGACTTGGCGAGCCACTTCACCAGCGTCTTCGCCTCGTCGGGGTTCTTCGCCGTCCGACGGGATGACGAAGCTCCAGCCGCCGAGGATCGCCGCGGTCTCCTTGCCCTCGGGATGCGGGATCGGCATCACGCCGATGTCGATCGTCGGGGTTCTCCTTGCGGATCGAGGCGACGTCGAACTGGCCCGACTGGTACATCGACACCGCGTCGGCGATGAAGAGCCGGCGGTTGGCGGTGCCGTCGTTCTCCAGCGTCGAGGCGGGCGACAGGCCCTTCTTGAAGAAGTCGGTGTAGAAGGTGACCGCCTCGACCGCCGCCGGCTCGTTGACCGTCGCCTTGGTCATGTCGTCGGAGATGATCGAGCCGCCGTTCATCCAGATGAAGGGCAGCGAGCGGAAGACGGTGTTGCCGACCTCGCCGCCGCCGGTGATGGCGAAGCCGGACTTGCCGTCCTTGGTGAGCTTGGTCGCGGCGTCGACCAGCTCGTCCCAGGTCTGCGGCGGCTTCGCCGGGTCGAGGCCCGCGGCGGTGAAGTCGCCCTTGTTGAAGATGACCGCGTGGGTCTCGATGCGGTAGGGGATCGCCCAGAGCTTGCCGTCCCAGGTGACGTAGTCGAGGGCGGCCGGCACATAGTCCGTCGCGGTCCTCGAGCACGTCGTCGAGCGGGCATGACCAGGTCGTTCTGGGCGTAGCCGTTCACCCAGCCGTGCTGGACGTCGATGATGTCGGGGGCGGCGCCGGACTGCAGCGCGGTCAGCACCCGCTGCGGCAGGCCGTCGGAGGTGGTGATCTCGAGCCGCACGGTGATGCCGGGGTTCTCGGCCTCGAACTTGGTCACCAGCTCGCGGGCGCGCGGCTCGTTGAAGTTGGGCGTCCACCAGACGACCTCGCCGGCCAGGGCGATGCCGGCGCTCAGCGCGAAGGCCGATGCGGCACGGCGAGAATGCGTGTCTTTTGCATGGCTTGCGTCCTCCCTTGCAATTTTGCTGTCAGCTTCGCCCGGGTCTTGCGCGCCCGGTCTAGTTCATTTGTGAATAGAGCCTATTCCATGGATAACTCTGCGCCGGGTCGCGCGCACTGTCAACCGGGTTGCGCCGATAGGCACAGGCGCGGCGGCGCCTTAGGATGTTGAAAACGCAGGGAAAGCGGATGCACAGCCCCTGCACGACGCGAATGCATACTCATTGCCAGAAGCCTAACGGGTCACGGCCGTCAGGCGGCGGGAATGACCAGCACCTTCACCTCGCCGGGGTGGGGCGGATTGGCGATCGCCTCGGCCGCCTCGGCGAGCGGGATGGTGCGGGAGATCAGCGGCGCGACCGCGATGGCGCCGCTGGCGATCAGCGCGGCGGCGCGGGTGTGGGTGAAGGGGTTGATGTAGGCGAAGTGCAGCTGGATCTCGCGGAAGCAGCAGGTCGAAGGGCTCGATCGGCACCGTCTGGCCCTGCGGCAGCACGCCGAGGACGACGACGCGGCCGCCGGCGCGGGTCAGGCGCGGGCGCCTCGGCGACCGTCTCGGCGCACGCCGGCGCATTCGAGGGTGAGGTCGGCGCCCTCGGGCCAGAGGGTGCGGGCCTCGGCGGCGGTCGCGGCGGTGGCGGTGGCGCCGAGCGAGGTCGCAAGCGCGCGCTTGGCGGGGTGGCGGGTGAGGAGCAGGGTCTCGGCGCCGGCGAGGCGCGGCGAGCTGCAGCGCGAGGAGGCCGATCACGCCGCCGCCGATGACGATGACGCGCTCGCCGGGCCGGGGTGCGCCGATGTCGATGCCGTGCAGGGTGCAGGCCAGCGGCTCGCAGAAGGCGCCGTGGTGGGGGTGGAGGTCGGCCGGCAGGACGACGGCCTTGTGCGCCGGGAAGGCGGCGAACTCGGCGAAGCCGCCGTCGCGGTGGATGCCGGTGGCGACGTTGTTCTCGCAGAGATTGACCCGGCCGCGCAGGCAGGCGTCGCAGCGGCCGCACCAGGTGTTGGGGTCGCAGGTGACGCGCGCGCCTTCGGGCAAGGTGACGCCGGCGCCGCGGGCGACGACGATGCCGGCAGAACTCGTGGCCGAGCGTCACCGGCGGGGCGGAGGGGAACTCGCCCTTGAAGAGGTGGCGGTCGGTGCCGCAGATGCCGGCGGCCTCGATGCGGATGACGATCTCGCCGGGGGCCGGCTCGGGCACGGGCACCTCGGCGGTGCGGATGTCGCCGATGGCGTTGAGGCGGGTCGCCTGCATCTTCGCTCCCTTATCGCTCGCCGGTCAGCGTCTCCGCGCCGTTGGCGACGCCGCCGGTGTTCATCGTGCCGTCGAAGATCGGCACGTCGTAGGGCGCATAGGGGAAGCGGGCGCAGGCCTCCTCGATCAGCTCGACGCCGAGGCCGGGGGCGGTCGGGGCGAGGATCGCGCCGTCCTCGAAGCGCAAGCGTCTCGCGCACCAGCTCGCTTGCGCCAGGGCACGTCGATCGAGACCGTCTCGAAGATCTTGAAGTTGGGGATCGCCACCGCGGTGTGCAGCGTCATCGCGTTCATCACCGGGCCGACCGGGTTGTGCGGCGCCACCGGGATCAGGTGCGCGTGCGCCATATGGGCGATGCGCTTGGTCTCGCCGAGGCCGCCGACGTGCGAGACGTCGGGCTGCAGGATGTCGACGGCCTTCTTCTCGAGCGCCTCCAGCACGCGGCCGGGCTCGTACCAGCGCTCGCCGGCGGCGATCGGCACCGGGCTCGCGGCGCGGACCTCGGCCAGCGCGTCGATGCTCTCGGGCGGGGTCGGCTCCTCGATCCAGGTGCAGGTCGTAAGGCGCGAGCGCCCGGCACATGGCGATGGCCGTGGGGACGTTGAGGCGGCCGTGCACGTCGAGCATCAGCTCGATGTCGGGGCCGACCGCGGCGCGCACCGCCTCGACGATGGCGATGGTCGCGCGGCGCTGGGCCTGGTCCATCTCGAGGTCGGCGACGTCGAACGGGTCCCATTTCAGCGCGCGGTAGCCCATCGCCACCGCGGCGACGCGCCGTTCTCGGCGTATTCGTCGGGCGTGCGGGCGCCCGCAGAACCAGTGGTTGGCGTAGCAGGCGACGCGGTCGCGGTACTTGCCGCCGAGGAGCTCGAAGACCGGCACGCCGAGCGCCTTGCCCTTGATGTCGAGCATCGCCGCCTCGACCGCGCCGAGCGCGGTGCGGAAGACGGCGCCGGTGCGCCAGTAGCTGTCGCGGTGCAGCCGCTCGATGGTGGCGTCGACCGCGAAGGGGTCGCGGCCGATGAGCACGCGCTCCAGCTCCTCGAGCGCGGCGACGACGGTCAGGGTCTTCCATTCCAGCGTCGCCTCGCCGACGCCGTCGATGCCTTCGTCGGTGTAGAGCTTGACGAAGACGAAGTTGGTGCGCGAGGCGTTGGCGACGAAGATCTTGAGGCCGGTGATCTTCATCGCCATCGCCTCGGTCGAGCAGCGCGCGGTAGTCCGCGGCGGAGGCGGCGCGCGGGTTGGTGGCGTGGCTGTGGTCGGCCAGCGCGCGCTCGATCACCCAGTCGAAGCGGTCGGGGGTGACGCCGAGGGTGGCGAGCCCGGCGGGGATGCCGAGGCGGCGGTTGAGCGCGGCGAGCTCGTCGGCGAGGTCGGCGCCGTCCGGCAGTCCCATCGCCGCCTTCAGCCGCGCGAGCTTGTCGCCGACGTCGGCGGCGTTGAAGCGCAGCACCAGCGGCATCAGGATCGCGTTCAGCGTGCCGTGGTGCAGCTTCAGGTCCTGCAGGCCGCCGAGCGCGTGGCTGAGCGAATGGACGGCGCCGAGGCCCTTCTGGAAGGAGAGGCCGCCCTCGAGCGCGCCCATCATCATCTCGGTGCGCGCCGCGAGGTCGCCGCCGTCGGCGCAGGCGCGTTCGAGGCTGCGCCAGATGCGGCCGGCGCCGTCGAGGGCGATCGCCTCGGCGGGCGGGTTGTCGCGCGGCGAGAGGAAGGTCTCGATGCAGTGCGACAGCGCGTCGAGGCCGGTCGCGGCGGTGAGGCCGGGCGGCAGGCCGAGCGTCAGCTCCGGGTCGCAGATCGCGCGCTTCGGGATCAGGTGCGGGCTGATGAAGCCGAGCTTGCGGCCGTCGGCGAGGGTGAGCAGCGCGGCGCGGCCGACCTCGGCGCCGGTGCCGGCGGTGGTCGGGATCGCGATGACCGGCGCGACGGCTGGCGCCGATGCGGTCGATGCCGCCGTAGATCGCCGCATAGTGCTCGAGCGGGCCGGCGTGGGTCGCGAGCAGCGCCACGCCCTTGGCGAGGTCGATCGGCGAGCCGCCGCCGAGCGCGACGATGCCGTCGCAGGCCTCGGCGCGCTAGATCGCGAGCGCGCGCCAGCACCGCGGCCTCGGTCGGGTTGGGCGGCGTGTCGAGGAAGCGCGGGGTCGCCGGCGGCAGGAGCGCGGCCAGCGCCCGGTCGAGGAGGCCGCTCGCGGCGATGCCGCGGTCGGAGACGAGGAGCGGGCGCGTGATGCCGAGCTCGCGCGATCGCCGCCGGCAGGGTGGCGAGCGCTCCGGGTCCGAAGTCGATCGCGGTGAGGTAGGTTATGCGGGCCATGCGTTCGCCGGTGGCAGGATCGCGGCTGTCGTGAGGGGCTGGGCACCGCTTCGATCCAAATGCGAACTTTGACAGTTCATTCCTGCATGCTAGAGGGAAGGCCGGAAGTCAACAGCGGATCGGGAGCGATGGGGCAGAGCGCCGACGACACCGCCGGCCGGCACACCATCCCGGTGATCGACCGGATGATGGACGTGCTCGGCACCCTGGAGCGCAGCGGCGGCGGGCTGACCATCCGCGAGATCACGGCGCTGCTCGGGCTGCCGCGGACCTCGATCTACCGGATCCTCAACACGCTGCAGCTGCATGAGGTGGTGCGGCGCGACGAGCGGGGCGGCTATCATCTCGGGCGGCGGCTGCTCGGCCTGGCGGCGCGGGTGGCGGCGCGCTCGGACGACATCGACGTCGCGGCGGTCTGCCAGCCGTACCTCGACCGGCTGGCGGCGGATCTCGGCGAGGGGGTGAAGCTCTCGGTGCTCGATGCCGACGGCATCCTGGTGCTGGCCGCGGCGCCGGGCCGGCGGGAGTATGCGCTGACGGTCGCCCCTGGCCAGCGGACGCCGATCCATGCCGGGGCGGCGAGCAAGCTCCTCTTGGCGGCGCTGCCGCCGGAGGAGCAGGACTTGTGGCTGGCGCGGCCGCTGGTCGCCTATACCGCGCGCACCATCACCGAGCCAAAGCGCCTGCGCGCCGAGCTCGCGCGGATAAGGCGGCAAGGCTGGGCGCAGGATCGCGGCGAGAATGCGCCGAGCATCCTGGCTTACGCGGCACCGGTCTGCGCGCGCGGTGGTCGGACCATCGCGGCGCTCAGCGTGCCGTTCCTCGCCGGCGCGGGCGCGGAGCGGATGGAGGCGATCCGGCTCGCGGCGATCGAGGCGGCGCGGGCGATCAGTGCGGCGCTGCCCGAGTGAGGGGAGAAAGATGAAGATCGTCGATGTGAAATGCGCGGTGATCGGCCGCAGCCCGGTGGTGCGGATCGTCAGCGACGAGGGGATCTCCGGCTATGGCCAGGTCGAGACCTGGAAGCCTTATTTGAAGCCGCATGTGCTGGCGCTGCGCGAGGCGCTGATCGGCGAGGACCCGCGGCTGGTCGAGCGGGTGATGCGGCGGATCCGCCAGCGCGGCGGGTTCAAGCCCTGGGGGGCGGCGGTCAGCGTCATCGAGATGGCGCTCTGGGATCTCGCGGGCAAGGCGGCGGGGGTGCCGGTGCATCGGCTGCTCGGCGGCAAGGTGCGCGACCGGGTGCGGGTCTATAACGGGGCGATGCGGTTTCCGCGCACCGGCTCGCGGCCGGAGGACTATGCCGACGACCTGCGGCGGATGATGGCGCTGCCGGAGGGCTTCGGCATCATCAAGCAGGGGGTGGCCTTCCACTCGCCGATGAAGCGCGAGGTGGAAGGGTTTTACTACGGTGAGCCGGGGCCGGCGCTGTTTCACGGGGCGCTCGATCGCGGGCCGGTCACCGAGAAGGGGCTGCGGCATGTGGTCGATTGCGTCGCGGCGATGCAGGACGTGGCGGGCGAGCGGGTCGGGCTGGCGCTCGACTGCGGGCCGGGGTGGATTCTCGCCGACGCGATCCGGCTGGCGCGGCGGCTGGAGCCCTACGGCCTGCTCTGGATCGAGGATCTGCTCTCCGGCGACTATACGCCCTGGGTGGATGCCGGCAGCTACCGCGAGCTGACCCGGGTTTCGCCGACGCCGATCCATACCGGCGAGCAGATTTATCTGCGGCAGAATTTCAAGGAGCTGATCGAGAGCCAGGCGGTGAACGTGATCGGGCCGGATCCCGGCCGATGTCGGCGGGATCGCCGAGCTGAAATGGATCGCGGAGCTGGCCGACCTCCACGGCATATTGATGGCGCCGCACGGCACCGGGGACGGGCTCCTGGGGCTGGCGGCGCTGGTTCAGGTCTGCGCGACGCTGCCGGACAATTTCATCGCCTTCGAGTATCCGATCGCCGATCCGGGGTGGTGGAGCGAGATCGTCGAGGGTCTGCCGGACCCGATCGTGCAGGGCGGCATGATCGTGGTCGGCGACCGCCCGGGCATGGGGGCTGAGCTGGTGCCCGAGCGGGCGGCGCGGTATCTCGCGGAGGAGGACCGCGACTTCTTCGCCTGATCCGCGGGCTCAGGGCCTGCCGCGGACCAGGTGGGCGATCGCGGAGATCGCGAAGAGGATGATCGCGACGAAGAAGATGATCTTTGCGATCGAGACGGCGGTGCCGGCAATGCCGCCGAAGCCGAGGATGGCGGCGATCAGCGCGATGATCAGGAGCGTCAGGGCCCATCCGAGCATTCGGTCTCTCCTTGGCTGGCGCGAAGATGCGACAGCATCAACGCGGGGATCGCCAGCGGGTTCCCGTGCGGCGGCGGAAGTCAAGGGAGCGCCTTGGCGCGGGCGGGCGCAGGCCCGGCCCGGAAGGCTTGGCTTCGGGTCGCGGTCGGCCTACAATTCCGGGCAACCCGAGCGGCGGAGGCACGCCATGCAGATGCCTGATCCCGATCCCACCATTCTGGCGCGCAAGGCCGAGATCGTGCGGCGGCTGCAGGCCGTCGTCGCGGGCGACGCGGTGATCCACGATCCGGCGGAGGTCCGTGCCTACGAGTGCGACGCGCTGAGCGCCTATCGCTGTCCGCCGCTGGCGGTGGTGCTGCCGGCCTCGACGGCGGAGGTGGCGGCGGTGCTGAGCGTCTGCCACGCCGAGGGGGTGCCGGTGGTGCCGCGCGGGTCGGGCACCAGCCTCGCCGGCGGGGCGCTGCCGACCGCGGACTGCGTGCTCCTCGGGGTAGCGCGGATGAACCGGGTGCTGGAGACCGATTTCGAGAACCGGGTGATCCGGGTCGAGACCGGGCGGACCAACTTGAGCGTGACCGGCGCGGTCGAGGAGGCAGGCTGGTTCTATGCGCCCGATCCGTCGAGCCAGCTCGCCTGCGCCATCGCCGGCAACATCGCGATGAATTCCGGCGGTGCGCATTGCCTGAAGTACGGGGTGACGACGAACAACCTGCTCGGGGTGACCATGGTGCTGATCGACGGCACGGTGGTCGAGATCGGCGGCGCCCACCTCGATGCGCCGGGGTATGATCTGCTCGGGCTGATCTGCGGCTCGGAGGGGCAGCTCGGGGTGGTGACGGAGGCGACCTTGCGCATCCTGCGCAAGCCCGAGGGGGCGCGGCCGGTGCTGATGGGGTTCGGCTCGAACGAGGCGGCGGGGGCCTGCGTCAGCGACATCATCAAGGCGGGCGTGCTGCCGGTGGCGATCGAGTTCATGGACCGGCCCTGCATCCGCGCCTGCGAGGATTTCGCGCATGCGGGCTATCCGGATGTCGAGGCGCTGCTTGATCGTCGAGGTCGAAGGGTCGGAGGCGGAGATCGCCGAACAGCTCGGCAAGATCGAGGCGGTGGCGCGGCGGAATGGCGCCCGAGGTGATGCGCGAGAGCGGCTCGGCGGAGGAATTGGCGCTGATCTGGAAGGGGCGGAAGTCGGCCTTCGGGGCGATGGGGCAGATCGCGGATTATATCTGCCTCGACGGGGTGATCCCGGTCAGCGCGCTGCCGCTGGCGCTCCGGCGGATCGGCGAGCTGACCGCGAGCTACGGGCTCGGTGTGGCCAACGTGTTCCATGCCGGCGACGGTAACCTGCATCCGCTGCTCCTCTATGACGCCAACAAGCCGGGCGATCTGGAGAAGGCCGAGGATCTCGGCGCCGACATCCTGAAGCTCTGCGTCGAGGTCGGCGGGTGTCTCACCGGCGAGCATGGCGTGGGCGTGGAGAAGCGCGAGCTGATGCGGGTGCAATATGCGCCGGCGGATCTCGAGGCGCAGCTCCGGGTCAAGGACGTGTTCGATCCGGGGTGGCTGCTCAATCCGGCGAAGGTGTTTCCGCTCGACGCGACCAGCGGGCGGCGCGCTGCGTGAGCTATGCGCCTGCGAGCGAGGACGAGCTGGCCGAGGTGGTGCGGACCGCGGCGGCGCGCGGCGAGGGGCTGGCGATCTTGGGCGGCGGCACGCGGGGGATCGGGCATGCGGTCGAGGGGACGCCTCTGGCGCTCGGGGGTATCAGCGGGATCACGCTCTATGAGCCGGGGGCGCTGACGCTGGTGGTCCGCGCCGGGACGCCGCTCGCCGAGGTCGAGGCGGCGCTGGCAGGCGAGGGGCAGCGGCTGGCGTTCGAGCCCTTGGATGCGCGGGCGCTGACCGGGGCCAACGGCGCGCCGACGGTGGGGGGCATGGTGGCGGTCAATGCCTCGGGGCCGCGGCGGGTCCAGGCCGGGGCGTGTCGCGACAGTATGATCGGGGTGCGCTTTGTCGACGGCGGCGGCGCGGTGGTGAAGAACGGCGGGCGGGTGATGAAGAACGTGACCGGGCTCGACCTGGTCAAACTGATGGCCGGCAGCCACGGCACGCTCGGGGTGCTGAGCGAGGTGGCGTTCAAGGTGCTGCCGGCGGCGGAGGCGGTGGCGACGGTGGTGCTGGACGGGCTCGACGACGCGACGGCGGGGCGGGCGATGACCGCGGCGCTGGCGACGCCTTATGACGTGAGCGGGGCGTCGCATCTGCCGGCCGAGGCGGTGACGCTGCTGCGGGTCGAGGGCTTCGCGGCGTCGGTGGCGCGTCGGGCGCGGGAGCTGGTGCAGGCGCTGGCGGGGTTCGGCGCGGCGCGGGTCGTCGAGGGGCCGGGGCCCTGGGCGACGCTGCGCGACGCTGCGGCGTTCGGCGGGCGCGACGGCGCGGTGTGGCGGGTGTCGGTGAAGCCGACCGACGGGCCGCGGCTCGGGGCGCGGTTGGCGCCGGCGGAGGTGATCTACGACTGGGCGGGCGGGCTTCTCTGGGTGCTGGCAGCGGAGGAACTCGACCTGCGCGGCACGATGGCCGGGATCGCCGGCCACGCGACGCTGGTGCGGGCGAGCGAGGCGGCGAAGGCGCGCTGGGGGGTGTTCCAGCCCGAGCCGGCGCCGGTGGCGGCGCTGATGGCGGGGCTGAGGCGCAAGTTCGATCCCAAGGGGGTGCTGAACCCGGGGCGGATGGCGGCGCGCGCCGTCGTGGCGGCCTGAGCGCGCGGTATGCAGACGAACTTCACGCCCGAGCAGTTGCTGGACCCGGCGGTGGCGCGGTCGAACAAGATCCTTCGGACCTGCGTGCATTGCGGGTTCTGCATCGCGACCTGCCCGACCTATCAGGTGCTCGGGGACGAGCTCGATAGCCCGCGGGGGCGGATCTATCTGATCAAGGACATGCTGGAGGCGGGGCGGGCGGCGGACGCCAAGACGGTCAAGCATATCGACAGGTGCCTGAGCTGCCTCGCCTGCATGACCACCTGCCCGTCGGGGGTGGATTACATGCATCTGGTCGATCATGCGCGGGCGCATATCGAGAAGACCTACCGCCGGCCGCCGCTGGAGCGGGCGCTGCGCTGGGCGCTGGCGCAGGTCTTGCCCTATCCGGGGCGATTCCGGGCGGCGCTGGTGGCCGCAAGGCTGGGGCGGCCGTTCGCGGCGCTGATGCCGCGGCAGGTGCGGGCGATGCTGGCGCTGGCGCCGGGGCGGCTACCGGCGGCGGACGGGCTGGCGCCGCGGGTCTTTGCCGCGGAGGGGGTGCGGCGGAAGCGGGTGGCGCTGCTGGTGGGGTGCGCGCAACGGGTGCTCGATCCGGAGATCAACGCGGCGACGATCCGGCTTTTGACTCGGCACGGCTGCGAGGTGGTGGTGGCGGCGGGCGCGGGCTGCTGCGGGGCGGTGACGCATCACATGGGCAAGGCGCGGGAGAGCCATGCCTCGGCGGCGGCGAATATCGGCGCATGGATGCGCGAGGTGCGCGGCGAGGGGCTCGACGCGGTGGTGGTCAATACCTCGGGCTGCGGCACCACGGTGAAGGACTATGGCCATATGTTCGAGGGTGGGTCGCTGGCGGCGGACGCGGCGGTGGTGGCGGGGCTGGCGCGGGACGTGAGCGAGGTGATGGCCGAGGTCGGGCTCGGGGCGGGGGTCGGGGTGCCGCCGCTGCGGGTGGTCTATCACGCGGCCTGCTCGCTGCAGCACGGGCAAGGGGTGCGGGCGCAGCCGAAGGCGCTGCTCACGGCCGCGGGATTCGAGGTGGTGGAGCCGCGCGACGGCCATCTCTGCTGCGGCTCGGCGGGGACCTACAATTTGTTGCAGCCGGAGATCTCGGGGGAGCTCAGGGCGCGCAAGGTGGCGACGCTGGAGGAGGTGGCGCCGCAAGTGATCGCCGCGGGCAACATCGGCTGCATGATGCAGATCGGCGCGGCGACGGCGGTGCCGGTGGTGCATACGGTGTCGCTGCTCGACTGGGCGACGGGCGGGCCGCGGCCGGCGGCGCTCGGCGCGGGCTGATGCTGCGCTGGCTCCTGCCGCTGCTCGTCGTCGCTGCGGCGGCGCTGGCGGACGAGCCGGAGCGGCGGATGCTCGGGCCGGAGGCGGCAGAGGCCTATCGCGGGGTCGGGCGGCTCAACATCGCCGGGACGCGGTTCTGCACCGCGACGCTGATCGAGCCGGCGGTGGTGATCACCGCGGCGCACTGCCTCTTTCACCCGCGGACCCGGGCGCGGGTGCCGGTCTCGGAGATCCGCTTCGTGGCCGGGCTCCGGCGCGGCGAGGTCGCGGCGGTGCGGCGGGCGGTCAAGGCGGTGACGCAGCCGGATTTCGCTTTCGACGGCATGGCGAGCTACGCCGGGGTGCGGGCGGATCTGGCGCTGGTCGAGCTCGACGAGCCGGTAGCGGCGGAGGCGGCAGCGGCTTTCGCGCCGGGGGCGCTGGAGCCGAAGGGGCCGCCGCTGGCTATCGTCTCCTACGCCCGCGATCGGCCGCAGGCGCCGTCGATCGAGGCGCCCTGCGTGATCGCGTCGGCGTTCGGCGGCGTGATGGCGCTGGAATGCGCGGTCAACTACGGCGCGTCCGGGGCGCCGGTGCTGCAGGGCGCGGCGCTGGTCGCGGTGGTCTCGGCGATGGGGCAGGTGCTGGAGACCGAAGGCGCGGTGACGCTGGCGGTGCTGGTGGCGCCGGAGATCGCGGCGCTCAAGGCGCTGCTCGCGGCGGCGCTGCGCGAGGACTAGCCCGGGGTTGAAAACGCGGGGGCGGATTGCCAGATTCCGGGATGTCCGGCGCCGCAAGGCCGGGTCGGACGGATCGACCGGGGCCGTCCATGCGGAGCGCCCCGCCCAGTGTGTCGCTTCTAGGAGGATACAGATGCGAACCTTTGATTTCACCCCGCTTTACCGTTCGACCGTCGGCTTCGACCGTCTGGCCAGCATTCTGGACCAAGTGTCGTCCGACGTGGCGCAGACCGCCTACCCGCCGTACAACATCGAGAAGACCGGCGAGAACGCCTACCGGATCACCCTCGCGGTGGCCGGCTTCGCCGAGGACGAGCTCAATATCGAGGCCCGTGACGGGCAGCTGGTGGTCACCGGCCGCAAGGCCGAGACCGAGGAGAAGCCGAGCGTGCTCCACCGCGGCATCGCGACCCGGGCGTTCGAGCGGCGCTTCCAGCTGGCCGACCACGTCCGCGCTGTCGAGGCGGCGACCGAGAACGGCCTCCTGCACATCGACCTGGTGCGCGAGGTCCCCGAGGCGCTGAAGCCCCGCCGGATCGAGATCGCGCGCGGCAAGGCGATCGAGAACCAGACCGCGGCGGCGGCCTGAACCGTCAAGGGAGCGGCGGTGCACCTGCCTCGCCCTTCCGGTCGCTCGATCATGAACGGGCCCCGCCGATTGCGAGATCGGCGGGGCTTCTTTTATGGGACTATGAACCGCGGCTGCTGCTGTTAACCGGATCGAGCCGCGTCGGTTGAAAAGGCATGTCAGCGACGGGCGAGGCTGCAAGCCTTGAGAACGACGGGCAGGGGGTCATGAACGTCGCGGTCGGCCCCTATCCGGGTTCGCAGGCGAGTGTCGCCGAGCTGCTGGCGCTCGCGGAGGAGTACCATGGCGCCGCTGTCCGGCTGTTGGCGGCGGCGGGCGATGCGTTGGAGCAGGCGCCGGGGCGCCTCTGCGCGCTGCAGGCGATCGAGCTGTCAACGGCGGAGGCGCAATATTCTACCACCTCGGGGATCGGGAACTGATGCCGGGACGGCGCGCGCGCCGATAAAGCTCCACGGTGAAAATGCCCCCGCCCTCCCTGTCGCCAGAAAGGGCCAAAGTGGCCGACTTTACGCCGCCCGCAGCGAGGCTATCCCGCCGCTACCGTGGCAGACATTTGCACCGCCGTTTCCACGTGGTCGATATGTGGATCATAAGATTGCTATTTCTGGGCCGCGATGCAGGGATGAGCTGGCGCGCGGTCCACGCCGGCGTCTCGCGCGGGGCGATCCAGAAGGCGAAGGCCGCCGGGCGGCTGGTGCTCTGCTCCGATGGCTCGATCGATCCCGACTGCGGCGACCGACCCGTCGAAGCAGCGAGGCGCATAGTGCAACTCACGCTACTCGCGCCAGCGATCGTGGAGGCGAACCTGGATGGAGGGGGTTCGCCGACTGCAGGTCGGTGGGGGGTCGGGCGATTGAATTGCTCCCGCGCACCAAGAGCGGGATGAGGGCAGCATAACGCGCATTCTGATGACTTAGCGCGGCCCCCCGCGCGCCTTTGAGCTGTGGAGCGGTGTACTGGATCGACCCCCATCTCGACTTCTATCGGAGGCAGCGTTGGAATGCAGCGGCGGCAGCCTCACGTGGGCTCCGAGTGCTCCTCGCACGTGGCGGGAGGAGCTCGCCTGCGCTTTTGTATCCTGTACACAGGGTGCCTCGCGGGACCAGTCCAGAGTCTGAACGTGATCGAGCGTGCCATGGTTTAGTCCGACGGGCACTCGGCTCCGGTCTGGACCCACGCCGCGACGAGCGCTCCCGCTTCTTCCTGCGTCCCGGGAGCCGGGGTGCGGCCGGCTCCGGGCGCCCAGGCCCAGCCGACGAGGCTGTCGCGTCCGATGTGATCGACCAGATCCTGCACGGACCTGCCGCCGTTCCGTTCGGGATCCTTGATCTGGGCGCAGATCTGCGCGAGCGACTTGCCTTCCCAGGCCATCTCTATCGGCGCCAGGTGCCACCCTTCATGCCCGGGGACGCGCCCGGGATCGAAATTAGCCGACCGGTGGCAGACCGAGCAGCCAGCGCCTCGGTGCCGAAGCCGTCTGCGCCGCGGAAGACCGGAGGCTGGTGCAGGCGGGCCTCGTCGCCTTGGCGGGGGCGGTCGCCGACGGGATGGCAGTTGGTGCAGCGGGGATTGGTGAGGACCTTGCCGAGCTCGACAAAGATGGCCGCCGATCGCTCCGCCTGTGTGCCGTTGACCATCAGCGTCTCCGGCGCCGCCAGTCCGCCCGGCTGAGCGCCGGCCGCGCCCGAGAAGACCAGCCCTGCCAGCACCGCGCCCGCAAGCAGATGCTTCTTCACCGCGTCACCTCGCAATCAAGGTCATTCATCCGCACCGCCCGGACTAGCGCAGGTATCGTCCCGCGTCGGCGAGCACCGTGGCCCGAACCGCCTCGTGGTATTTCACGTAGCCGGTGCAGCGGCAGAGATGGCCGTCGAGCGCCTCGGCGATCACCGCTTCGAGGTCGGCGCGGGCGACGGGCTCCCGGGCGAGCCGCTCGAGCAGAACCTGGCCCTCGTTCAGGAACCCGCGCAGTGCAGTAGCCGCACTGAAAGGCGAAATGCTCGACGAAGGCCTTTGCAGCGGCGTCAGCTCGCCGTTGCTGGCGTGGCCCTCGACCGTGCGGATCGACTGGCCGTCGAACTCGGTCGCGGCGACGATGCAGGTCGGGCTGGTGTGGCTGGTGCCATCGGGATTCTCGACGATGACCGCGCAGGCCAGGCACTGCGCCGGCGCCGCAGCCGAACTTGGTGCCGGTAAGTCCGAGCGTCTCGCGCAGGAAATCGTTCATCGTCATCTCGTCGCGGACCTCGAACGGTCCGTGCGAGCGTGCCGTTGACGGTGACGGTCAGGCTGGTCACGCGAGCACCTCCTTCAGCATGGCGGCGGTCACCGGAAGCGACTGGAAACGGTGGCCGGTCGCGTCGAAGATAGCGTTGAGGATCGCGGGCACGACCGGGATCATCACCACCTCGGCCATCCCCTTCGGCGACTCCGAGCTTTCGACCGGGGGCAGGATCTCGACCTCCAAGTCGCGGAGCGGCAGGTCGGAGCCGCGCGCGATCAGGTACTTCCCGAGGTTCCACTGGCCGTTGCCCGGGCCGTCCTCGTAGAGCGGCAGCGTCTCGATCAGGGCATATCCTACGCCCATGGCGAAGCCACCGTGCGCCTGCCCGAGGACCACCTCCGGTACCAGTGCCGTGCCGCATTCAAAGACGCTGTAGGCCTTGGCAATGCGGAGGGCGCCGGTCGCCTGCTCGATCTCGACGCGGACAACCGTACCGCAGGCTGAGGCGAACGCGGTACCGATGCGGTTGTTGTCGGTCGGAGGGAAGCTTACCGACTCTCGATCGATCGCGCGATATTCGCCGCCTCCGTGTTGCACCGCGAGGGCATCGATCTCCGCGTCCCAGGCCTCCCCTTCCATCGGGAAGCGGGCCGCCGACCAGGCCCAACGCGAGAAACTATGCGCCATCGCGCCGGTCACGAGATTGCGGGTGTGGGCGCGGGCGGCAAGGTGCGACAGGGGAAGCGAAGGCAGATCGGAGAGGGCCAGCTTTCCATCTACCCATCGCGCCTCCTCCCAGCGCCGTGTCCGGACGTCGTCGTCCGGAATGCCCCAGAGTTCGAGGGCGGCCGGCCAGAGACCGAAGCGGAAGATGACGCGCGCCGCCTCTGCCGCAGCCTTCGTTCCGACGTGGGCGCCGATGGACGCGCTCGTCGCGGAGCTGATGGCGGGCACCCAGCGGGGATTGCGCTGCCTGGCATCCTGGGTCGCCTGATCCATGCTGTAGGGATCGCCGGAGGAGACGAGGCCGAGGGCGTCGAAGCTGTCGATCCGCGAAACGGCAACCTCGTCCGCCACGCCTCCAAGATGGAGCGCCACTCGGTTGGCTAGGGCCGTTCCGATCCCGTTTCCCATCTCGACGGCGTCGCCGCGCACGGTGATCCAGCCCGTCGCGGTCGATCTCCACGCTGCCGAGCGAGCAGTCGGCGCCGGTGCCGTAGTCCTTCGTGACGCAGGCGACGCCGGTTCCGACGAGCCGCTCCGCGGCGCGATCGACCACTCGGTGCTCTGCGCGCTCCGTCCAGATCGGATGCCTCTCGAGCTTATCGAGGAGCTCCGGGGTGCGGATGGAGACCTTGTAAGGGTTGCCGGTCATTGTCCGGCCGCCGGTCTTCAGGGCATTCCGGCGTCGGAATTCGATAGGATCGAGCGGCAGCGCGCCGGCCGCCTCGTCGACGAGCACTTCCAGCGCCGTCAGCGCCTGCAGCGTCCCGTAGCCGCGCATCGAGCCCGCGGTGACGCCGCGCGAGTGGACGGCGACGGTCGTCACGTCGACCTTCGGAATATCGTAGATGCCGATCGCGCCCGTCGCCGCCACGACGGCAACGCTTGCGGAGTAGTTGGCCAGTCCTCCGCCATCCAGGACATGGTCTGCCGCGAAGGACGTGATCTTGCCCGTCGCCCGATCGATGCCGATCTTCGACTGGATCTTGAATGCATGCCGCTTCACGCCGGCCTGGAACTGCTGGTAGCGGTCATGCGCAAGGCGCACCGGACGGTCGGGGGAGAAAACTCCCGCCATCGCCAGATAGAGCGGGAAGGGCGTATGGTCGCGCCCGCCGAAGCCGCCGCCGAGATAGGCGAAGTTCAGGTCGATGTGAGCGGGACGAAGTGGCGGCTTCGCCGAGCCCAGGAGAATGCCGAGCGAGGTCGCCAACTCGTAGGGCGACTGAACGCCAACAACGAGCTTCAAGTCACCCTTGCCGGCGTCGAACCAGGCGAGGCCGCCCTCCGGCTCAAGGAACATCGGATCGACCGATTGGGTCTCGAAGCTGCGGTCGAGTACGAGCAGGTTTGGATCGCTGGCATTGAGACCTGCGCGGATTTCTTCGCCGTAGCTGGCCGCGGTGGCGTAGGGCCGCCCGGTCGGGATCGGCAGAGGCGCCCAGATTGGGCGGCCGCCGGGTTCGAACTTACCGGGGCTCACCCAGCCTTCCTGAACAGGAGAGTAGACATCCGGCGAGTCCGGCGTTGGACCCGCGATGCGGGTGAAGCGGAAAGCGCCGTAATTTGCGCCCTGCAACGGCCCGGTCTCCGCGCCGAACCGGATCAGCGGCTGCTCTCGGAAGAGAAGGCGCGCCTGGTCGAACGCGTCGAACTGCTCGAAGATCAGCAGGGCAAGCGGCTGACCGAGGTAGAACGGTGTCGCGCCCGCCGGGCAGAACAGATCGCCGGCATAGAAATCGGGGACGACGATGCCGGAGCGCGCCACGTACTCCGCCGTGACGACGACGCTGGGCCGTGCGGCGGCCGGCAGCTTCTCGAGGTCAAGTCCTTCGAAGAGGTGCGTGGCGTCGGGAGACCGGACCAGAAGCGCATGTCGAGTCTCGCCGGGCCATCCCGGCATATCGGAAGCCCGGAAATCCGAGGCGTAGAGCTTGGCACCTGTGACCTTCGCAACCCCGTCAATTCTGCCCATACCACGAGCGGCCGGGTTCCACCCCTGACGACCCGGAAGCGTCTCGTACGCGTCGAATGTCGGTTCTGCGGCGCTGCTCACACGTGAGAGGCTGAATGCTATGCCGCCAGCCGCGATGCCCTGCATAAAGCTGCGCCGGCTCGACCGCATACAATACCTCAATGGCCAGCCTAGTGGCTCATCCGCAGACGTTTGACAGAGGCGTCAGGGAGAATCAGAAGCCTACACGATCATCATACTCGGAATGAGTTTATTTCAAGCATTGAGTGAGCAGGCAATCGTCCCTGACTTGAGCGCCTCGGGCAAGTCGAGGCCGGCGAAGTAAATCCCAGGGACCGAGAGGCAGCGCGACTGCGCCGGCTGGCCCGCTG
>CAVVSO010000052.1:0-137809 GCA_963750745.1 uncultured Alphaproteobacteria bacterium
TCTCGGGCGGCATCGACGTGAGCTTCACCGCGGTCGCCGCCTTCGCCATGTACACCACGACGCTGATGCTGGTGACCTGGGCGCCCGAGCTGCCCTGGCCGGCCGCCTTCCTGATCGCCATGGGGATCGGGGCTGCGCTCGGAGCCTTCAACGGCCTGTTCATCGCCGGCCTCGGACTGCCGACGCTCATCGTCACCCTCGGCACGCTGTCGATCTTCCGCGGCTTCCTCCTGACTTTCGTGGGCCGCGGCTGATCTCGAACCTGCCGCCGGGGATGCGCGAGTTCTCGCGGCTGATGATGGTCCGAGGCACCAACGCCGACGGCTCGTTCTACTCGCTGCCCTGGGCCTTCGCGTTCCTTGTCGGGGCCGTCGTCGTCACCTGGGCGATCCTCCACCGCACCATGCTCGGCCGGGCGATCTTCGCCATGGGCGGGTCGATGGAAAGCGCGCGGCGCATCGGCATCGGCGTTCCCGCCACGCAGTTCTTCGTCTACGTCTATGTAGGCACGCTGGCCGGGCTCGCCGGCATCATCCACGCCTCGATGGCGCGGGTCGCCAATCCGTTCGACCTCGTTGGGCTCGAGCTCTCGGTGATCGCCGCGGTCGTGCTCGGCGGGGCACGCCTCGCCGGCGGCTACGGCACGCTGACCGGCACCCTGCTCGGGGTGGCGCTGATCGTGCTGGTGCGCAACTCGTTGATCGTGCTCGGCATCCCCTCGACCTGGCAGTCGGTGGCGATCGGCGTCCTCATCCTGATCGGCACCGGCCTGCCCGCCTGGCAGGCCAGGCGCGCCGCGGCGAGGGCGGCATGAGCCGGCTGCTCGCCGCCCCGGAGGCGCGCCTCGCGGTGATCGCCGTCGTGGTCTTCGTCGCCATGGCGCTGCTGGCGCCGAGCGCTTCCTCTCGGCGCAGAACGTCACCTCGATGGCGTTCCAGTTCCCCGAGTTCGCCATCCTCGCGTTGGCGATGACGATCACCATGCTGACCGGCGGCATCGACCTCTCGGTGGTCGGGATCGCCAACCTCTCGGCGATCGTCGCGGCGCTGATCCTGACCCGCCTCGCGCGCGGGCGCGACCGGCGCGACGCTCTTCTGGCTCGCCCTCGCCATGGCCGCCGCGCTCGCCGTCGGCCTCGCTGCCGGGCTCTTCAACGGCGTCGCGGTCGCGGTGTTCGGGCTGCCGCCGATCCTCGCCACCCTCGGCTCGGGCCTGATCTTCACCGGCATCGCCATCGCGCTGACCGGCGGGTCGGCGGTGATGGGCTTTCCCGCGGCCGCGGCCTGGCTCGGCAACGCGACGGTGGCCGGAGTGCCGGCGCCGCTCGTGCTCTTCGCGATGCTCGCCGCCGGGCTCGCCTTCGTGCTCGCCCGCACCGCCTTCGGGCTCAAGGTGCAGATGTACGGCGCCAACCCGCTCGCGGCGCATTTCGCCGGGGTCGACGTGACCCGGCTGCTCATCCGGGTCTATGCCATCTCCGGCGTCCTCGCCGCCATCGCCGGGCTCGTGGTGATGAGCCGCGCCAACTCGGCCAAGGCCGACTACGGCTCGTCCTACCTGCTGCTCGCGGTGCTGATCGCGGTGCTGGGCGGGGTGAACCCCTATGGCGGCTACGGGCGGGTCATGGGCGTGGTGCTCGCGGTCCTCTCGATGCAGTTCCTGTCCTCGGGGCTCAACATGCTCGGGGTGTCGAACTTCGCCCGCGAGCTGATCTGGGGCGCGCTGCTCCTCCTCGTCATGGTGGTGAACGCGGGGAGCTGGCCGCGCCTGCGCGCCGCGGCCGGCGCCGCCGCGGAGCCCGGCCTGCAACCCTCGCCCGGAACGGAGACCCGATGAAGAAGATCCTGAACCGCCCCGCCGACTATGTGGACGAGATGCTCGACGGCCTCGTCGCCGCGCATCCCGGGCACTACCGCCTGCACGGCGACAGCCACCGGGTGATCGCGCGGGCGAGGCCCGGGCGGGCCGGCAAGGTCGGCATCGTCTCGGGCGGCGGCTCGGGGCATCTGCCGATCTTCACCGGCTATGTCGGCGAGGGGCTGCTCGACGCCTGCGCGATCGGCGACGTCTTCGCCTCGCCCTCGGCCGAGCAGATGGCCGACGCGATCCGCGCCGCGAGCCAGGGGGCCGGGGTGCTGCGGCTCTACGGCAACTACGGCGGCGACGTGATGAACTTCGACATGGCGGGCGAGCTGGTCGAGTTCGAGGACATCGCGACCACGACGGTGCTGCTCGCCGACGACGTCGCCTCGGCGGCGCCGGCGGAGCGCGAGAAGCGGCGCGGCGTCGCCGGCATGGTCTATGCGTTCAAGATCGCCGGCGCCGCGGCCGAGGCGGGGCTGCGACCTCGCCGAGGTGACGCGGATGGCGCAGAAGGCGGCGGACGCCTGCCGCTCGGTCGGGCGCGGCGCTCTCGCCCTGCACGGTGCCGCAGGCGGGGCGGCCGACCTTCGAGATCGGCGAGGACGAGATGGAGATGGGCATGGGCATCCACGGCGAGCCCGGCGTCTGGCGCGACAAGCTGCGGCCCGCCGACGCCATCGCCGGCGAGCTGATGGACCGGCTGCTCGCCGACCAGCCGGTCGGCGCGGGCGACCGGGTCTCGGTGCTGGTCAACAGCCTCGGCGCGACGCCGCCCGAGGAGCTCTACATCCTCTACCGCATCGTGAAGGCGCGCCTCGACGCCGCGGGCGCCGCGATCGTCATGCCGCTGGTCGGCCGCTACGCCACCTCGATGGAGATGGCGGGCGTGTCGTTCACGCTGATCCGGCTCGACGACGAGCTCGAGGGCCTGCTCGAGGCGCCCTGCGACTGCGCGTTCTGGAGCGTGCGGTGACGCATCGACCGCGCCGCGCTCGCTGCCGCGCGATCGACCGCCTGAAGGCGGCGATGGACCGCGAGTTCGAGCGGCTGAACGCCGCCGACGGCGGCGCTCGGCGACGGCGACCTCGGCGTCACCATGGCCCGCGGCATGGCGCTGGTCGCCGAGGCGGCGCCGGAGCTGCCCGACGATCTCGGCCAGGCGCTGCTGCGCTGCGCCCAGGCCTTCACCAGGTCGTCGGGCTCGTCCTACGGCACGCTGCTCGCCACCGGGCTGATGGCGATGGCGAAGGCGACCAGGGGCCGGACCGACGATCGAGGTCGGCGAGCTGTCGGGGCTGGTCGGCGGCCGCCCGCGACGCGATGATCGCCCGCGGCAAGGCCGAGCTCGGCGGCAAGACCGTGCTCGACAGCCTCGACGCGGTCGCGGCGGCGCTCGACGGCGTCGCCGACCCGGCCGCCGCGGCCGAGGCGGCGCCGCGGGCGGCGCGCGCGGCGCTCGACGCCTTCCGCGACCGGCCCGCGACCGTCGGCCGCGCCCGCATCTTCGCCGAGAGGAGCCGCGGCCTCGACGACCCCGGCATGCTCGCCATGGCGCTGATCGTCGAAGCGATCGTCGACCCTGGCACCAGCTGATATGGCGGTGGGCCGAACGCCTGCATATTTGAGGAGGAAGAAACGATGCGGCAATTCAACGAGGGCGCCACCATGCAGGTGGCCTCGATCGTGCGCGACCTCGAGGCGGCGATGAAGCGCCACTGGGAGGTGTTCGGGATCGGCCCGTGGGACATCTGGGAGTTCGGTCCGGACACGGTGCAGGACTACATCTATCGCGGCAAGCCGGCGACCCATTCCTGCCTGATCGCCTGCGCCTGGAGCGGCGACACCCAGGTCGAGTTGATCCAGCCGGTCAGCGGCTATTCGATCTACGACGAGCACCTCGAGAAGCGCGGCGAGGGGCTTCACCACATCAAGCTGTTCTATGCCGACACGAAGAAGGCTGCCGCCGACTTCACCGCCAAGGCTATCCGGTGATCCAGAGCGGCCGCTACGATGAGGACGAGCACTACTATCTCGATACCGAGAAGGACTTTGGCTACATCCTGGAGCTTGGCAACGCCGGCAGATCCGGCCCGGCGTGCGAAGGTTCCCGACCTGACGGCCGCGATCGCGCAGCAGCCGCGTCGAAGGCCAGGAGTCAAGCGCTCGTCTCCGGGCAAGTCTATGACATACAACGTAAGTTTCGCCGCCGTTAACGCGCTGGCAATCTTGGTCAAAGGCGCCGGGCTCATCCGGATCGCTGCTGGCAATTCGCCCGCAAGATTGTTAGCGTGCGGCCGAACAGAAGGGCGGGGCCGAGATGACCACTTCCTCCTGACGGGATCATCCTGTCGGCGAGCAACCTCGCCAAGCAGTTCGCCGGCTTCATGGCGGTCAGCGGCGTCGATCTCGACGTCGAGCGCGGGTCGATCCATGCGCTGATCGGCCCGAACGGCGCCGGCAAGACCACCTGCTTCAACCTGCTGACCAAGTTCCTGCAGCCCACCTCGGGCACCATCACCTTCAACGGCCGCGACATCAGCAGCATGGCGCCGGCCGACATCGCCCGGCTGGGGCTGATCCGCTCGTTCCAGATCTCGGCGGTCTTCCCGCAGCTGACCGTGCTCGAGAACGTGCGCGTGGCGCTGCAGCGGCGGCGCGGCGACAGCTTCGACTTCTGGCGCTCCGAGAAGGTGCTGGCGAGCCTCGACGACGAGGCCCTGGCGCTGATCGCCGACGTGGGCCTGACCGAGTTCGCGCACGCACACGGCGGGGGAGCTGTCCTACGGGCGCAAGCGCGCGCTCGAGATCGCCACCACGCTGGCGCTCGATCCCGAGATGATGCTGCTCGACGAGCCGATGGCCGGCATGGCGCAGGCGGACGTCGAGCGGATCACCGAGCTGATCCGGCGGGTCTCGAAGAACCGCACCATCCTGATGGTCGAGCACAACCTGTCGGTGGTGGCGACGCTGTCGAACCGCATCACCGTGCTCGCCCGCGGCCAGGTGCTGGCGGAAGGCGACTACGAGACCGTCTCCAAGGATCCGCGCGTCATCGAAGCCTATATCGGAGTCGGCCATGGCTGAGGCGGCCCGCGCCACCGCGACCGCGCCGCTGCTGGCGGTGCGCGATCTCGAAGGCTGGTACGGCGAGAGCCACGTGCTGCACGGCATCGACTTCGACGTGCAGGACGGCGAGGTCGTCACGCTGCTCGGCCGCAACGGCGCCGGCAAGACCACGACGCTCAAGGCGATCATGGGCATCCTCGGCAAGCGCAAGGGCTCGGTGCAGCTCGGCGGGCGCGAGCTGATCGGCCTGCCGGCGCGGGCGATCGCCAGGGCCGGCATCGCCATCTGCCCCGAGGAGCGCGGCATCTTCTCCAGCCTCTCGGTCGAGGAGAACCTGATGCTGCCGCCGCGCGTCCTGCCGGGCGGGCTTGTCGGTCGAGCGCATCTACGAGCTGTTCCCCAACCTCAAGGAGCGGCTGTCCAGCCAGGGCACCAAGCTGTCGGGCGGCGAGCAGCAGATGCTGGCGATCGGCCGCATCCTGCGCACCGGCGCCAAGCTCCTGCTGCTCGACGAGCCGACCGAGGGCCTGGCCCCGGTGATCGTCCAGCAGATCGGCCGCACCATCGCCCAGCTGAAGACCGAGGGCTTCACCATCGTGCTGGTCGAGCAGAACTTCCATTTCGCCGCATCCGTGGCCGACCGGCACTATGTCGTCGAGACCGGAAGGGTGATCGACATGATCCCCAACGCGGAGCTCGACGCCAACATCGACAAGCTGCACGCCTATCTCGGAGTTTGACGCCCCCTTTGCATGATCCAACGGAGGACCTCTACGTGAAACTCGCAACATTGGCCCTGGCTTCGGCCGTCGGGCTCCTGATGACCTCGGCGGCATGGGCGGTCGACGTCAAGATCGGCGTGCTCAACGACCGCTCCGGCGTCTATGCCGACCTGTCCGGCGAGGGCTCGGTCGTCGCCGCCCAGATGGCGGTCGAGGACTTCGACGCCGCCTCCAAGGGCATCAACGTCGAGATCGTCTCGGCCGACCACCAGAACAAGCCCGACATCGCCTCGAACATCGCCCGGCAGTGGTACGACCAGGACGGGGTGGACGTGATCTTCGACGTGCCGACCTCGTCGGCGGCGCTGGCGGTCAGCGACATCACCCGCGAGAAGAACAAGGTCTTCATCAACTCGGGCGCCGGCTCCACCGACCTGACCGGCAAGGCCTGCTCGCCCAACACCATCCACTGGACCTACGACACCTAGGCGCTGGCCCACGGCACCGGCAGCGCGCATGGTCGCGCGAGGGCCGCGACACCTGGTTCTTCATCACCGCCGACTACGCCTTCGGCCACGCGCTCGAGGCGAACACCATCGCGGTGGTCGAGGCCGCCGGCGGCAAGGTGCTCGGCACCGTGCGCCATCCGTTCCCCGGGCCAGGACTTCTCCTCCTTCCTGCTGCAGGCGCAGGCCTCCGGCGCCAAGGTGATCGGCCTCGCCAACGCCGGCGGCGACACCGTCAACACCATCAAGCAGGCCTCCGAGTTCGGCATCACCCAGGGCGGCCAGACCCTCGCCGGGCTGCTGATCTTCATCACCGACGTCAACGCGCTCGGGCTCGAGACCGCGCAGGGGCTGGTGCTGACCGAGAGCTTCTACTGGGACCTCAACGACGACACCCGCGCCTGGTCCGAGCGGTTCGCCGAAGCGCATGGACGGCGCCAAGCCGACCATGGTGCAGGCCGGCGTCTATGCCGGCGTGCTGCACTACCTGAAGGCCATCGAGGCGCTCGGCGACAAGGAGGCCGAGGCGGTCGTGGCCAAGATGAAGGAGATGCCGACCTCCGACCCGCTGTTCGGCGAGGGCGAGATCCGCGCCGACGGCCGCAAGATCCACGACATGTACCTCTTCAAGGTCAAGGCGCCGGACGCCTCGACCGGGCCCTGGGACTACTACGAGCTGGTCGCGACCATCCCCGCCGACGAGGCCTTCCGCCCGCTCGCCGACGGCGGCTGCCCGCTGGTCCAGTAGCGCCGGCCCGCTCCCGGGTCCGCCGGCGCCGCCGGCCCGACCCCGCCTCTCGAACGCAAGGACCACGGCGATGTTCGAACTCCTCGGTATCCCGCCACAGGCGCTGTTCGGCCAGCTCCTGCTCGGGCTGATCAACGGCTCGTTCTACGCGATGCTCAGCCTCGGGCTGGCCGTCATCTTCGGGCTGCTCAACATCATCAACTTCGCCCATGGCGCCCAGTACATGATGGGCGCCTTCGCCGCCTGGATGCTCGGCAACTATCTGGGCCTCGGCTACTGGTGGGCGCTCCTGCTCGCGCCGATCATCGTCGGCGGCATCGGCATCGTCATCGAGCGGCTGATGCTGTCGCGGCTCTACCATCTCGACCACCTCTACGGGCTGCTTGCTGACCTTCGGGCTCGCGCTGATCATCCAGGGCCTGTTCCGCAACGCCTACGGCGTCTCCGGCCTGCCCTACACCACGCCCGCGCAGCTGGCGGGCGGGCAGAACCTCGGCTTCATGTTCCTGCCCAACTACCGCGCCTGGGTGGTGGTGGCCTCGCTCGATCGCCTGCTTCGGCACCTGGTTCCTGATCGAGAAGACGCGGCTCGGCTCCTACCTGCGCGCCGCGACCGAGAACCCGACGCTGGTCGGCGCCTTCGGCATCAACGTGCCGCGGCTGATCACGCTGACCTACGGCTTCGGCGTCGGCCTCGCCGCCTTCGCCGGCGTGCTGGCGGCGCCGATCTACTCGGTCAATCCCAACATGGGCGCCGACCTCATCATCGTCGTCTTCGCGGTGGTGGTCATCGGCGGCATGGGCTCGATCATGGGCGCCATCCTCACCGGCTTCGGCCTCGGCATCATCGAGGGCCTGACCCGGGTCTTCTATCCCGAGGGATCGGCGGTGGTGATCTTCGTCATCATGGCGCTGGTGCTGCTGGTCAAGCCCCAGGGCCTGTTCGGGAGGGCCGCGTGATGAGCCGACCAGACCGCGCCCGGCATCGCGATGCCGGTCGAGGCCCCGACCCTCGGCATGCCGCGGCACCACCTGGCGATCTTCGCCGGGCTGCTGGCGTTCCTGCTGGTCGCGCCGTTCTTCCTCTACCCGGTCTTCCTGATGAAGGTGCTGTGCTTCGCGCTCTTCGCCTGCGCCTTCAACCTGCTGCTGGGCTACGGCGGGCTGCTCTCCTTCGGGCACGCCGCCTTCTTCGGCTCGGCGAGCTACGTCTCGGCCCATGCCGCCAAGGTCTGGGGGCTGACGCCGGAGCTCGCCATCCTCAGCGGCACGGTGGTGGCGGCGCTGCTCGGGCTCGTCATCGGCGCCCTCGCCATCCGGCGGCAGGGGATCTATTTCGCGATGGTGACGCTCGCCTTCGCGCAGATGATGTTCTTCTTCTCGGTGCAGGCGCCGTTCACCGGCGGCGAGGACGGCATCCAGGCCGTGCCGCGCGGCAGGCTGCTTCGGCGTCTTCGACATCGCCAGCGACCGGGTCGTTCTACTTCTTCGTGCTGGCGATCGTGTTCGTCGGGCTGCTGGTCATCTACCGCATCATCCATTCGCCCTTCGGCCACATCCTCAAGGCGATCCGCGAGAACGAGCCGCGCTCGATCTCGCTCGGCTATCACGTCAACCGCTACAAGCTGGCGGTCTTCGTGATGTCGGCCACCCTGGCCGGGCTCGCCGGGGCGACCAAGGCGCTGGTGTTCCAGCTGGCGTCGCTGACCGACGTCTACTGGACCATGTCGGGCGAGGTGGTGCTGATGGCGCTCCTCGGCGGCATGGGAACCGTGTTCGGCCCGATCGTCGGCGCGGCGATCGTGGTGTCGCTGCAGAACTACTTCGCCGGCTTCGGCGCCTGGGTCACCGTCATCGAGGGCGTCGTCTTCGTGCTCGGGGTGCTGCTTGTTCCGCGAAGGCATCGTCGGCGTCATCGCCCGTTGGACGCGGCGCTCGCTCTGATACGCGATCCGGCTGAAGGCTTCGACGTCAAAGGTTTACGCGGATTCGCTCGATCTGGAACGCATCTGGAAAGCGTATGGAAATCATACTGAGACTAAAACAGTCAGGATTGAATCGTTAAGGCGAACGCGCGGCATTCGGCCGCAAGCCGTATGATATGGCCCCGGCGCGCCGCGCTGCGCGGCGTTGACCCCAAGGTGATGCTCGGCTCAGAGTGCGAGCCGGGATTTCGAAAGGGGGTGACAATGTCTTGGATACAGAACCGCCGCGCCACGCTGGCCGGGTTGGCGGCGGCTTTCGCCATTGCCACGGCGGCGAGCACCGTCGGCGCGCAGGACGTGCCGGCGGCGCCCGAGCCGGGGCCGATCAAGATGGGGATCGAGCCATGGCTCGGCTACGGCCAGTGGCACATCGCGGCGAAGAAGGGCCTGTTCGAGCCAAGTCGGCCTCGACGACGTCGAGATCGATCAACTTCACCGACCGACGCGGACATCAACGCCGCCCTCGCCGCGGGCCAGCTTCAGGCTGGCGAACATCGCCACGCACACAGCGATGAACTTCATCGCCGCCGGCCTGCCGATCAAGATCGTGGCGCTCCTCGACGTCTCGAAGACCGCGGACGCGATCATCTCCGACGGCTCGGTCACCGACATCAAGGGCCTCAAAGGCAAGCAGGTCGCCTACGAGGAGGGGACGACCAGCGACATCCTGCTGAACTACGCGCTGGCCGCAGAACGGCATGACGATCGACGACATCGTCAAGGTGCCGATGCCTGCCGCTGACGCCGGCGCCGCGCTGATCGCCGGCCAGGTGCCGGTCGCCGTCACCTACGAGCCCTACCTGACGCTCGCGGCTGCAGCAGGACGACAAGGTGAAGATGATCTACTCCGCCGGCGAGGATCCCGGGCTCATCTCCGACGTCTTCGTGGTCCGCGAGGAGTTCCTGAACGAGCGCCCCGGCGCCGTCGCGGCGCTGCTCAAGGCCTGGGACGCCGCGCTCGCCGATTACAAGGCCGACACCGACGGCGGGCCGGGCGATCATCTCCGAGGCGGTGGGCGCCAAGCCCGAGGAGCTCGCCACCGCCTTCGACGGCGTGGTCTACTATTCGCTCGCCGAGAACAAGACCGAGCTCTCCGGCCCCTTCACCACCAAGGTCATCCCGGACGTGAGGCCGCCGCGATCAAGGCGGGGATCCTGACCGGCGAGGTGGACATGAGCAAGGCCATCGACGGTCGCTTCGTGGATGCCGCCGCGCAGTAGCGCCTCGCGCGGCGCGCCGGGCGGGCTTCGGCATCGGCGGCCAGCATGGCGACGGCGCGCTTCGTCGCCATCGCCGCCGCGGTCTTCCTGGCGCTGCTCCTCCTCTGGTGGGCGGTCACCGCGGCGGGCATCGTGCTGCCGCTTTTCCTGCCGTCGCCCGGGCAGGTGGTGCAGCCGGCTCGGCGAGCTCTGGGCCTCGGGCCAGCTGCTCAAGGACCTCGGCATCAGCATCTACCGCATCACCGTCGGCTTCCTGATCTCGACCGCGCTGGCGCTGCCGATCGGCGTCCTCATCGGCTGCTACCGCTCCTGGGAGGCGGCGATCGAGCCGCTGGTCGACTTCATCCGCTACATGCCGGTCGTGGCCTTCGTGCCGCTTGACCATTCTCTGGGCCGGCCCGACCGACACGCAGAAGTTCCTGATCATCTTCATCGGCACCTTCTTCCAGCAGGTGCTGCTCTTCATGGACAACGTGAAGTCGGTGCCGCGCGAGTTCATCGACCTCGGCCGCACGCTGGAGATGCCGGAGCGGCGCATCCTCGCAGCGCATCGTGCGTCCCCTCGGCCATGCCCGCGATCTGGGACTCGATGCGCATCAGCCTCGGCTGGGCCTGGACCTGGCTGGTGGTCGCCGAGCTCGTCGCCGCCACCTCCGGCCTCGGCTACCGCATCACCACCGCGCAGCGCTTCTTCCAGACCGACCTGATCTTCGGCTACCTGCTGCTGCTCGGCATCCTCGGCCTCGCCACCGACCAGGCGATGAAGCTCGCCGGCCGCCGCTTCTTCCGCTACCTGGCCGCGCGATGACGCCGAGGCTCGTCATCGCCGGCCTCGGCCGCACCTTCCGCACCGACCGCGGCGAGACGGTGGCGCTCCGGGGCGTCGACCTCGAGGTCGGCGAGAACGAGTTCGTCGCGCTCGTCGGCACCTCCGGCTGCGGCAAGTCGACGCTCCTCTCGATCGTCGCCGGGCTCGACGTGGAGGACGAGGGCACCGTCACGCATCGACGGCGCCGCCGGTCGAAGGCCCGGGCCTCGACCGCGGCGTCGTCTTCCAGAGCTACACGCTGCTTCCCTGGCTGACCGCCCTCGGCAACGTCGAGTTCGCGCTCAAGGCCGCTGGCGCAGCGGCCGCGCGGCGCGCGAGCGAGCGCCCGCGCGCAGCTGGCGCTCGTCGGGCTCGAGGACTTCGCCGGCGCCTAGCCGAGCGAGCTCTCCGGCGGCATGAAGCAGCGCGTCGCCATCGCCCGCGCGCTATCCTATCGCCCCGGGATGCTGCTGATGGACGAGCCCTTCGGCGCGCTCGACGCGCTGACCCGCCACCACATGCAGGAGCTCCTGACCCGCATCTGGGAGCGGCACCGCCTGACCGTCCTCTTCATCACCCACGACGTCGAGGAGGCGGTCTACCTCTCCGACCGGGTTGCGGTGATGACCAACCGCCCCGGCCGGATCAAGACGATCGTCCCGATCGACCTGCCCGCGCCCGCGGCACTACGACATGGTGGCGACCCCCGCCTTCCAGGCGCTGCACCGCGCCGGTGCTCGACGCCATCCGCGAGGAGTCGCATCGTCGCCGCCGGCTTCGGAGGAGCGCTGGGATGAACGAACATGCCTTCTCCGCTCGCCGGCAAGCGCGCGCTCGTCACCGGCGCGAGCCGCGGCATCGGCCAGGCGCTTGCCTGGGCGCTGGCCCGCGCCGGCGCCGATGTCGCCGTGGCCGCGCGCAGCGCCGACGCGCTCGCTGATAGCGACCGCCGCCATCGAGAAGCCGCCGGCCGCCGGGCCGTGCCCGTCGCCATGGACGTGACCAGCGTCGAGCAGATCCGCGCCGGCGTCGCGCAGGCCGCCGAGGCGCTCGGCGGCCTCGACCTCCTCGTCAACAACGCCGGCGTGGAGCAGGTCCGCCCCGTCGCTCGAGGTCGAGGAGGAGACCTGGGACCTGATCCTCGACACCAACCTCAAGGGCGCCTTCTTCACCGCCCAGGCCGCCGCCCGCTGATCATGTGCCGAAGGCGCGGGCGGCGCGATCCTCAACATCTGCTCGCTCACCTCGCGAGCGCGGCATCCCGACCGCCGTCCCCTACGGCTCGTCGAAGTCCGGCCTGCTCGGCATGACCCGCGCGCTGGCGGCGGAATGGGGGCGCCACTCGCATCCGCGTCAACGCGCTCGCGCCCGGCTACTTCCGCACCGACATGACCGAGGCGCTTCTACCAGGACCCTGCCTGGCAGGCGGCGATGCTCGACGAAGATCCCGCTCGGCCGCTTCGGCCAGCTCGACGACCTCGTCGGCGCTGCGGTCTTTCTTCTCTCCGATGCCGCGCGCTATATCACCGGCGCCTGCCTGCCGGTCGACGGCGGCATCCTCGCCTCGATCTGAGAGCCATGACCCAGATCAACCTCCACGACCTCTCGCGAGCTCTCGCCGGGCCAACGCCGCCGCCTCCTCACCCGCACCGAGGCCGACCTCTCGGCCTTCGAGGCCAAGGTCGACGCGATCATCGCCGCGGTCCGCGCCGAGGGCGACGCCGCCCTCGCCCGCTTCGCCCGCGAGTTCGACAAGGCGCCCGTCGAGGCCGACGCCATCGCCGCCACCGCCGCCGACTTCGCCGCCGCCGAGCAGGCGCTCGAGCCCGAGGTCCGGGAGGCGATGGAGTTCGCCGCCGACTCGATCCGCCGCTTCCACGAGGACCAGAAGCCCGAGGAGATGTGGCTGCACGAGATCCGCCCCGGCGCCTTCGCCGGCGAGCGCACGCGGCCGATCCCCTCGGTCGCCTGCTACGTCCCGCGCGGCAAGGGCGCCTTCCCGAGCGTCGCGCTGATGACCACGATCCCGGCCCTGGTCGCCGGCGTGCCCGAGATCGTCATCGTCACCCCGCCCGGCCCCGACGGCCGCATCGACGCCGCGACCCTGGTCGCCGCGCGCATGTCCGGCATCGACCGGGTCTTCAAGGCCGGCGGCGCGCAAGGCGTCGCCGCCGTCGCCTACGGCACCGCCACCGTCCCGCGCCTGCGCCAAGATCGTCGGCCCCGGCAGCCCCTGGGTCGTCGCCGCCAAGCGCCGCGTCGCGCACCTCATCGACACCGGCACGCCCGCCGGCCCGAGCGAGCTCATCGTGCTCGCCGACGACACCGCCGACGGCCGCCTCGCCGGCCTCGACCTGCTGATCGAGTCCGAGCACGGCCCCGACAGCTCGGCCTACCTCGTCACCTGGAGCCGCCGCGTCGCCGAGGAGGCGCTGGCCGCCATCCCCGGCTACTGGGCGGCGATGGGCGAGCAGCGCCGCGGCTTCTCCGCGGCCGTGCTCGGCGGCCCGATCGGCGGCATCGTCCTCGCCCGCGACGAGGACGAGGCGATCGCCTTCGTCAACGACTACGCGCCCGAGCATCTCGAGGTGCTGTCGAACGAGCCCTTCCGCTATCTCGGCCGCATCGAGCACGCCGGCGAGATCCTGCTCGGCGAGCACACGCCCGGTGACGCTCGGCAACTTCGTCGTCGGCCCCAACCACGTGCTGCCCGACCAGCGGCTGGGCGCGCACCGGCTCGCCGCTCTCGGTCTTCGACTTCATGAAGCGCACCTCGGTCGTGCACGTCACCTCCGCCGGCCTATCCCGAGCTCGCCCGCCACGCCCGGACGCTCGCCACCTACGAGGGCTTCGAGGCCCACGCCAACGCCGTCTCAGGTCTTCGGGATCGCCTGCTCGCACCCAAGAAAGGCCCGTGACAGCACGGCGGCGCAGCGACGGCCCGCCTGCACCGCCTCGCGCTGGAATCGGACGCGCGCCGCGCGGCTACCGCGTCAGATAGCCGCCATCGATCACCAGCACCTCGCCGGTCACGTAGCCGGAGGCAGGCGAGCAGAGATACAGCGCCGCAGCGCCGATGTCCTCGGGGGTGCCGACCTTGGGCATCGGCGTCATCATTTTCCACGTCGGCGCCCAGTCGGGGTTCTCGAAGCCACCCGAGGTCATGTCGGTGCCGATGTAGCCCGGGGCGATTGCGTTCACCCGGATGTTCTCGGCGGCATAGTCGCTGGCGATGCTCTTGGTCAGCATGTGCACCGCGGCCTTCGATGCGTTGTAGGCGGCCTGCGGCTGCGGGATATTGGAGATGACCCCCGAGATCGAGCCGATGTTGAGGATCACGCCGCCCTTCTGGGCGCGCATCGGGGCCAGCGCCGCCTGGCAGGCGTAGAAGACCGAGTCGATGTTGATATCCATCACCCGGCGGTAGTTCTCCATGGTGAAGGAATGGGTCTCGCCATGCTGGGCGACCCCGGCGTTGTTCACCAGGATATCGAGGCGGCCGGTGATCGCGGTGGCGTCGGCGATGAGCTTTTGCACCTGGGCAGGGTCGCGCACGTCGGCCTGCAGGTAGTCGACCTTGCCGCCGGCATCCTTCAGCGCCTGCACCACCTCGGGCTTCGGCACGCGGGAGGACATGATGACGTGCGCGCCGGCGTCGAGGAATGCCTGGGTGATGCCGAGGCCGATGCCGCGGGTGGCGCCGGTGACGAGCGCCACCTTTCCGTCGAGGCGAAAGCGATCCATGATCATGTGTGTGTGCTCCCTGAGATGAAGGTCCGCCTCAGCGCGCCGCAGTGCGCGGCGCGTCGAGACCGAGGATGAAGTCGGCGCAGCGGTCGCCGAGCATCATGGCCGGGGCATTGGTGTTGCCGGCGTTGATGTTCGGCACCGCCGACATGTCGGCGACCCGGAGGTTGTCGACGCCGCGCACCCGCAACCTCGCATCGAGGACTGCCATGCGGTCGCCGTCGGCGCCCATTCGGGCGGTGCTGGCCGGGTGATAGTTGGTCTTGACGAAGCGACGGCAATGATCCGCCATCGCCTCGTCGCTGAGGTCGGAACCTGCCGGCGCGATCACCTTCTCAACGCGCTTGCCGAGCGGGCCGCTCAGCAGCACCTCGCGGAAGAAGCGCTGGCCCGCGATCATGATGCGCATGTCGTCGGCATCCTTGAGCAGGTGCGGCGAGACCAGCGGCATGTCGCCCGGATCGGCCGAGCGGAGCTCGACGTAGCCGCGCGACTTCGGCTTCACCAGCACGGTGGTGATCGTCACGCCGTAGGTATCGTCGAACACTTTGCTGAGGTCTCGGTCGAGATAGACGATCGGTACGCAGAACGCCTGGATCGATGGCGGGGCGTCGCGGTCGATCGGGTTGACGAAGGCGCCAGCCTCGAAGCCCGCGCTGGTGACCGGCCCAGCCCCGAACAGCTTGAAGTGGATGCCGTGCTTCAGCATCCGCCAGCCGACGCCCTGACGATAATAGCCGTAGGGGCCGTTGCAAACCGAGATCGCCGGTACTTCGGGATGGTCGATCAGGTTCTGCCCGACGCCGGGCAGGTCGACGACGACCGGCACGCCCTTTTCACCTAGATGTTCGGCGGGTCCGAGGCCGGACAGCATCAGGATCTTGGGCGTCATCAGCGCGCCGGCGGTGACGACGATGTCCGAGCGGGCGCGGGCGGTATGCTCGGCTCCGGCTTCGTCGCGCCACGAGACGCTGACGGCGCGGCCGCTCTCGACGTTGATCCGCTGAACCCTCGCCCGCAGCTTGACGGTGAGCCGGGGATCCTTCTTCAGCGGCTCGACGAAGGCGGAGGCGGCGCTCGACCGCTGGCCGGCGCGGTTGGTGAACTGATAGAAGCCGACGCCGCGCTGGGTCGGGCCGTTGAAGTCGGTGGTCAACGGCTCGCCCATCGCCTGGACGCTCTGGACGAACCAGCGCGAGACGTCGTCGATATGGGCGGGGTCGGAGACGAGCAGCGGGCCGTCGGCGCCGTGCAGGTCGTTGAGCAGCCGGTTGTTGCCCTCGATGCGCTTGAAGTGGCGCGAGCACGGTCGACCAGTCCCAGGGCGCGCCCTGGTTGTTGCCGCGCAGGATCGCGTCCCACTCGTCGTAGTCCGAGGGACGCCCGCGCATGTAGACCTGCGCATTGACCGACGAGCCGCCGCCGAGGACGTTGCCCTGCGGCACGTCGTGCACCCGGCCGCCGAGGTGTTCCTGCGGGACCGTATGGTGGTAGGTCATGTACTTGCTGTTGCTGCCGATCAGCTTGAAGATGCCCGGCGGCATATCGAGCAGCGGGTGGTGGTGCGAGTGGCCGCCCTCGAGCAGCAGCACCCGCCGGTCGCCGTCGGCGACCAGACGCGCCGCCGCGACACAGCCAGACGAGCCGCCACCGATCACGATGTGATCGTATTCCGCGGTCACGGCGTCCTCCCGTGGGGCCGGCGCCGTTTCACCCGCAAATTCCGTACCATGCAGTCGATATTGTCAGCACTCACGGACACCGTCTTGATCGGTCGGGACCCGCCTCTGCGTGCCCCGACCGCATTTTTGGAAGCGATCAGAAGTCGAAGTCGACGATATTGTCCTTGGTGTAGATGAACGGCGCGCCGAGCAGGATCTCGGAGCCGTTGACCACCGCGAGATCGCCGAGCTTGCCGGCCTTCACCATAGTGTCGCCCGGCTTCAGGGTGCCATCGGCCGCGGCGCGCAGCACGTAAGCCGCCGCGTAGCCGAGATCGACCGGGTTCCAGAGCACGACCGACTTCACGCAGCCGCTGTCGACGTAGGGCTTCATCGCGTTCGGGGTCGCGAGACCGACGACGGCGATCTTGCCGCACTGGCCGGCCTGGGTCACGGCGTCGGCGGAGGCCGGGGTCGCGACCGAGGTCATGCCGAGGATGCCCTTCAGCTCGTCGCCGTACTTGTTGATCAGCGTGTTGGCCTGGTTGAAGGAGAGGATGTTGTCCTCCTGCGCCTCGACGGTCTCCAGCCACTTCAGCTTCGGGTGGCACGCGGCGGCGTAGGCGGCCATCTCGGAGATCCAGCGCGCCTGGTTCGGGGTGGTGAAGGTCGAGGTGACGATGGCGAAGCTCGCCTCCTCGCCGACCTCGGCGGCCAGGCTGTCGATCATCGCCTTGCCGATGCCGTTGAACTGGGCCTGGTTCACGAACCACTGCCGCGCGTCCGGCGTCGAGTTCGCGTCATAGCCGACGACGTTGATGCCGGCGGCGAGCGCCTTCTTCAGCACCGGCGCGATCGCGACCGGATCGTTGGCGGCGAACAGGATGCCGTCGACGCCCTTGGTGATGTAGTTGTCGATCAGCGTGACCTGGTCGTCGATGTTGGCCTCGACCGGGCCGTCGGTGGTCGCCGTCATGTTGCCCATCTCGGCGGCGGCGTCGGTGATGCCCTTCGAGGTCGCGTCGAAGTAGCCGATGCCGATCAGCTTCGGCACGTCGACCACGGTGATCGGCTTGTCCTTGCGGTCGGGCGGGTTGGTCGGGACGCCGCCGTCATAGGCGACCGCCGCCTCGGTGCCGGGCGTGCCGTCGCAGGCCAAGCGGATTGGTCGGCAGGTCGTCGCCGCCGGTCCAGGCCGACTGGGCGCTGGCGAGGCTGGTCGAAAGCGAGAGCGCGGCTAGCACCGCCAGGGACGTTCGCAGCATGGTGTTTCCTCCTTGTTGTGCGCTTGAGCCGATTGGTTCGGAAAGCCCTGAGCGCGGTACGATATTCACCGGTTTCCGTCCCGATGAAAGAGGTTAGAGATCAGGATGGTGAGGATCAGCACCGCGCCGATCAGCACGACGGTGCCGTCGCTCTTGACGCCGGCCAGCGACAGGCCGTTCTTCAGCGCCTGGATCAGGATCAGCCCGAGCAGCGTGCCGACGATGGTGCCGCGGCCGCCGAAGATCGAGGTGCCGCCGAGCACCACCGCGGTGATGGCGTCGAGCTCGATGCCGGTGCCCATGTCGGAGCGGGTGGTCGAGACCCGCGACTGACGAAGATCGCGGCTGCCGCCGCAGCGGCGAGGCCCGAGGCGGAATAGATCGCGAGCTTGGTCCAGTCGACGTCGAGCCCGGAGAAGCGCGCCGCGACCTCGTTCGAGCCGATGGCGTAGGTGGTGCGGCCCCAGGTGGTGTAGGCGAGCACGATCGCGCGCGACGAGCGCGACCAGCGCCAGCAGCCAGAGCTGGGTCGGCACGCCCAGCACCTCGCCCTGGCCGAGCACGTAGAACCACTCCGGGTAGCCGCGCACCGAGCGCGCCTGGCTGACGCCTTCGGCGATGCCGCGGTAGAGCGCGAGCGTGCCGAGCGTCGCGATCAGCGGCGGCACCCGGAAGCGGGAGATGATCACGCCGTTGACGAAAGCCCGCGAAGGTGCCGACCACGAGGCCGAGCGCCGATCGCCACCGGCAGCGGCATGCCCATGTTCTTCCAGAACACCCCGAGCAGGATCGCGGTCATGCCCGAGGATCGAGCCGACCGAGAGATCGATGCCGCCGGTGATGATGACGAAGGTCATGATCACGCGCGATCAGCCCGACCTCGGTCATCAGCCGGCCCTGGTTGAGCAGGTTGTCGAGGGTGAAGAACTTGTCCGACTGGCGGTCGAGAACGAACAGCGCCACGAGCACGAGGAGCGCGAGGATGGTCTCGTGGCGGAGGAGCTTGCGCAGGGTCATCGCTTGGCGCTCCGCGCCTCGCGCGGCCCGGCGCTCCATGTCGACGAGCACGGTGACGAGGATCAGGACGCCGATCACCGCGCGCAGCCAGTAGGGCGAGACGTTGACGAAGATCATCGCCGAGCCGATGGCGGAGAACAGGATCGCGGCCAGCGTCGAGCCGATCACCGTGCCGGTGCCGCCGAGGATCGAGACGCCGCCGATCACCGAGGCGGTGATGATGGTGAGCTCGAGGTTGGGCGGCACCGTCGACTGGATGATCTTGAGCTGGGTGGCGAAGAGCACGGTCGCGAGGCCGGCGAAGGCGCCGTGGATCATGAAGACCTGCACGGTGCGCCGCTCGACCGGGATGCCGGCGGCGCGCGCCGCCTCGGCATTGCCGCCGATGGCGTAGAGCGAGCGGCCGAAGGCGAAGTGCCGCATCCAGAGGAAGGCGAGGATGGTCAGGCCGACCATGAACCAGATCGGCGCCGGGATGCCGAACAGCCGCTGCTGCGCGAGCTGGAACTCGGGCGGCAGGTTGTTGATCCAGGCGCCGCCGGTGACGCTGACCAGGCCGCCGCGCAGGATCGACAGCATGCCGAGGGTCACGACGATCGACGGCAGCCGGCCATAGGCGACCAGCGCGCCGACCACGCCGTTGACCGCCGCGCCGATGAAGAGCGGCGCGATCCAGGCGACCCAGATCGGGTAGCCCGAGACCGCGAGCGTGCCGGAGATCGTCGCGAGCACGCCGATCAGCGCGCCGACCGAGACGTCGATATGGCCGGTGATGATGATCATCGACATGCCGATCGCGGCGACCGCGATATAGGCGTTGCCGGAGATGATGGTGTTGAGGTTGTTGGCGCCGAGGAAGCGCGGGTTGATCGCCGAGACCACCGACGAAGAGCACGATCGATGGCGCCGGCGATCACGATCTCCTGGCCGTAGGCCGAGACGAAGCGCGCCAGCGCCGAGCGCTTGGCGAGGAACTCCGGGGCGGCGTCGGCGCTCATCAGGCGGCCGCCTCCGCGAAGGCTGGCGCGGGCCATCGCGGCGCCGACCGACTTCGGGGTTGGCGTCGGCGCGGTCGATGGTCGGCGACCAGCCGGCCGCCGTGCATCACCAGCACGCGGTCGCTCATGCCGAGCACTTCCGGCAGCTCGCTCGAGATCATCAGGATCGCCATGCCCTGCTGCGCGAGCCGGCCCATCAGCGCGTGGATCTCGGCCTTGGCGCCGACGTCGATGCCGCGGGTCGGCTCGTCCATGATGAGGATGCGCGGCTCGGTCTCGAGCCACTTGCCGAGCACCACCTTCTGCTGGTTGCCGCCGGAGAGCTGGCCGACCACCTGCTCCGGCCCGCGGGCGCGGATGCCGAGCTGCTTGATCGAGGCGGCGGCGCGCTCGCGCCTCGCTGCGGAAGTCGATGAAGATGCCGCTGGCGATGCTGCGCAGCGACGCCATCGAGATGTTCTGGCGCGACGGTCATCGGCCGCACCAGGCCCTGCAGGCCGCGATCCTCCGGCACATAGGCGATGCCGAGGTTGCGCGCCTGCCGCGGCGCTCGCGATGGTGACCGGCCGGCCGTCGAGCTCGATCGTGCCCGAGGTCGCCGGGGTGATGCCGAAGATGGTCAGCGCCAGCTCGGTGCGCCCGGAGCCGACGAGGCCGGCGACGCCGAGGATCTCGCCGCGCCTGAGCTCGAAGGAGACGTCGCGGACCCGGTCGCCGAACGAGAGGCCGGTGACCTTCGAGGATCGGTCTCGCCGATCTTCGGCTCGGGCTTGGGGAAGAGGTGGTCGATCTCGCGGCCGACCATCATCGCGACCAGCGTCTGCTCGTTGACCTCGGCGATCGGCGCGGGTGCCGATCAGCGCGCCGTCGCGCAGCACCGTCACCCGGTCGGCGAGCTCGAAGATCTCCGGCAGCTTGTGGCTGACGTAGATGATGCCGACGCCGCGCTCGCGCAGGCGCTTGATCACCGCCATCAGCCGCCGGACGTCGGCGTCGGCCAGCGCCGCGGTCGGCTCGTCCATGATCAGGACGCGGGCGTTCTGGCTCAGCGCCTTGGCGATCTCGACGCGCTGGCGGTTGGCGACCGAGAGCGTGCCGACCTTGGCGTCGACGTCGAGGTCGTGGCTGTCGAGCGAATCGAGCAGCTGCGCGCGACCGCCGGCGCATCTGCGCCCAGTCGAGCCGGCCGCAGCCCGAGCTTCGGGCGCGTGGCCGAGGAAGACGTTCTCGGCGACGGTCAGCTCGGGGAAGAGCAGCAGCTCCTGGTAGACGGTGGCGATGCCGCCGTGCCGCGGCGTCGCGCGGCGTGACCGCCTTCAGCGCCTCGTCGCCGATGCGGATGGTGCCGCTGTCGGGCGCGTGCGCGCCGGCGATGATCTTGATCAGCGTCGACTTGCCGGCGCCGTTCTCGCCGAGCAGCGCATGCACCTCGCCGGGCTGCACGTCGAAGTCGACGTCCTTCAGCACGCGGACGCCGGCGAAGGACTTCGACACGCCTTCGAGCCTCACCAGCGCCGTCATCGCCATCCCTCCCCAGGGCCGTCTTGTTGTCGGGCCCGGACCAGGCCCGAGCCGGCGGCCCTTCACGGGAGTGCCCCGGCGCCGAGTAGCATACCGCCCGGACAACCGCCGGGCCGCAACATGTTTTTTCGAGGATGGCCGACAAATCGACGCGCAAGCAACCAGGCATGCCGGGCCGCGGAATCGCCCTTCGGCCCCGCCCTCGTCCGCCAATCTGCCGCCAGCGACTAGGTGCAAGCGTTGTGCATGCGTTGTGCATGCACCGTGCATCCGATTTTCGCAGTGTTTTCCAGCGGCCAACGCCCAGATGCGTGCCGCCGCCCCTGCCAGCAAAAAACCGCGCCGAAGCGCGGTTTTACGGGTCCGTCCGTCGCCCGCCTTGCGGCGTCAGCCCTGGCGCGCCTTGAACCGGCGGTGGGTCTTGTTGATCACATAGACCCGCCCCTTGCGGCGCACGACGCGGCAATCGCGATGGCGCTGCTTCAGGGAGCGAAGCGAATTCACGACCTTCATGGCCTCTCTCCTCATTGCGGCGCGCGGAATCGCCTGCGCCTTGGTTTCGTTCCCTCTTCGGGATATATGGTGGGCGTAACTGGGATTGAACCAGTGACCCCTTCGATGTCAACGAAGTGCTCTCCCGCTGAGCTATACGCCCGAGAAGCGGCAGCCCCGAGAGGCGCCCGCTTCGTCGGCAGTGCTATAATGTGGTGCGCGCGGCTGTTCAAGGTATTTTGCCGTCCGCCACGACCCGCGCTATAGTCCATCGGCAAGAGGCAAGCAGGGCAGCATGCAGAATTCGGTCTACGCGCTTCGGATGCCGGCGGTCCGCCGATCCTGCGCCGTTTTCAGCTCGCCGCACAGCGGCGCCGACTACCCCGAGGCCTTTCTCGACGCGTCGCTGCTCGATCCGCTGCAGATCCGCTCGTCCGAGGACGCCTTCGTCGACCAGCTCTTCGCCGCGGCGCCGCCCGCCGGCGCGCCGCTCTTGGCCGCGCGGGTGCCGCGCGCCTGCATCGATCTCAACCGCGCGGCCGACGATCTCGATCCGGCGCTGATCGCCGGCGCCAGCCGACGCTATCTCAACGCGCGAATAGCGGCGGGTCTCGGCGTGATCCCGCGCGTCGTCGGCGAAGGCCGCCAGATCATGCAAGGCAAGCTGACCCTGGCGGAGGCGCAGCAGCGGATTGCCGACTGCTGGTATCCCTATCACGACTGCCTGCGCAGGCTGCTTGCCGAGGCGCGGATCCGGTTCGGGATGGCGATCCTGATCGATTGCCACTCGATGCCGCACGACGCGCTCGGAGCCGCGCCGGCGGTCCGGGGCCGGCCGCCGAACGTGATCCTCGGCGACCGGTTCGGCGCCGCCTGCGAGCGGTGGCTGATCGACGCGGCGACCGACCTCTTCACCGCGGCGGGGTTCCGTGTCGCCCGGAACGCACCCTTCGCCGGCGGCTACATCACCCAGACCTACGGGCAGCCACAGCAGGGGGTGCAGGCGTTCCAGATCGAGATCGACCGCTCGCTCTATATGGACGAGCCGCGGATCGTCCGGTCGGTCGACTTCGATGACGTCGCGGCGCGGGTCGGCCAGGTGGCAGCAGGCCTCGCGGCGCTGGGTCCGCGGCCGCTGGAGCTGCCGGTCGCAGCGGAGTAGTTGCGCGGCAGGGCGGTGTATGCGTCCTAACCACGGACCGCATCTCGTAAGAGCTCAGGTTCGGTTGGCCGACGGTTAGCCGCTATCGACCAACCACTTGGGAAGAGATAATGGCCAAGGATAATTCAGTAGTGGCGAAGTGGTGGCACGTCGATCCGGACGGCTCGATCAAGCTCGGTGTCCGCAGGGGTGACGGTACCAACGAAGAGAAGTTCTACCTGCCGGGCATTGCCCTGCTTTGGGCGATCAAGAACGCGCAAGACAAGGGTTCGACGATCGGCCACGGTGGCGACATTCCCGCATATCGCTGAGTGCGGCCGGCGGGCGGCTGGTCGCAGCCGCCCACGAGGTCAGCATGCGGTCCCGAGGCAAAAAAAGAGGCCGTGCACGAGGCACGGCCCAAGTTTAGGGAGGAAACGCCCGTAGGGCGTGTATGATGCAACGCATCACGCCCTCAACTTTATGCCGCGCCGCAGCAAGGTCAACCGGCGCCCGCGCATTTTTTCGCTGGAGCGCTGCAATTTTTGGAAGTGTGCTCAAAAAAGCATCCGCAGCACGTGCCTGTGCGATGTTTCAACGCAGCGAGCGCCCGAGCCGAATCGAATCGGGGCCGAACCTGGCGCGAATCTGATCGGTCGCGCCTTCTGCGGTCAGGCGGCGGGCACCATCGGGACTGAGCAGGTCCGGAGCGAACTCCGATTCGTCGGCCGGGGTGAGCCCCGCGAGCCCGACCCCGATCAGCCGGAACGGGCCGCCAATGTCGCGTCGCAACATCGGCAGCGCCGTGCGATAGAGGCGGTCGGCCATCCGCGTCGGCGTCTCCAGCGTCTGCCGCCGGGTGAGGATGCCGAAATCGGCGCGGCGCAGTTTCAGCACCACCACCGCGCCGGCGAGCGAGCGGGCCTTGGCGCGGGCGGAGACCTGCTCACACAGCGACCAGAGGTGCCAGCGCAGCAGATCGAAGTCGGCGGTATCCTCGAGGAAAGTCGTCTCGTGCGAGATCGACTTGATCGCCTGGTCGGGCGTGACGCTGCGGCGGTCGTCGCCACGGGCGAGGTGGAAGAGCCGCTCGCCGAGGCTGCCGAAGCGCGAGATCAGAGCCTTGCGATCGCGGGCGCGGAGGTCCGCGAGCGTGCGGATGCCTTCACGCTCCAGCGCCCGGACCGCGGCCTGGCCGACGCCCCAGATGATGCCGACCGGCTGGCTGGCGAGGAAGCTGTCCGTCTCCGCGCGGCCGATCAGCGCGAAGCCGCGCGGCTTGTCGCGTTCGGATGCGATCTTCGCGAGGAACTTGTTATGCGAGAGGCCGATCGAGGCGGTGACGCCAAGCTCGTGCTCGATTCGGCGCTGGAGACCGACCAGCAGCGTCGACGGCGGGGCGCGGTGCAGGCGCTCGGTGCCGGCGAGATCGAGGAAGGCCTCGTCGAGCGACAGCGGCTCGACCAGCGGCGTGAGGTCGAGCATCATCGCCCGGATCGCGCGCGAGACCTCGACGTAGTGGTCCATCCGCGGCCGGATCACCACCGCCTCGGGGCAGAGCTTCAGCGCCTTGAACATCGGCATGGCGGAGCGAACGCCCTTGATCCTGGCGATGTAGCAGGCGGTGGCGACGACCCCGCGCTTGCCGCCGCCGACGATCACCGGCTTGTCGCGCAGGCTCGGGATCGTCGCGCTTCTCCACCGAGGCGTAGAAGGCATCACAGTCGAGATGGGCGATGGCGAGCGTCCGAAGCTCCGGGTGCGAGAGCGTGCGGGGACTGCGGCACGCCGGGCAACGGCCGGGGGCGTCGCCCGCGGTCAGGCAATCGCGGCAGAGGGTCGGAAGCGGTCCCATCCACGGACGATAGCAGAGGCGCCGTCAGGGCGGGAGCAGGACTTGCCGTGTCGAGCGGGCCCTCTCCGGCTGCCTGTATGCGCCGCAGCACTGTATGGACGCGCGCGGCGCAATGCGCTTAGACTGACGGCGAAGGGCGATGCCGGTGCGCTGCGAAGGCCGGCACCGGGATACGGCGCCGCGGTCAGACCGCCGCGGCAAGCGGGGGAGCCGAGGGGCAGGTGACGGTAAGCGACGGATCCCCGACCGCGGCCCCCGTTGCCCTCGACGTGCAGTCGATCCACAAGACCTTCGGCGCGCATGAGGTGCTCAAGGGCATCTCGCTCACCGCGCACGAGCACGATGTTGTCGCGATCCTGGGCTCGTCGGGCTCGGGCAAGTCGACCTTCCTGCGGTGCATCAACCTGCTCGAGACGCCGAACAGCGGCGAGGTGCGGGTGAAGGGCGAGCTCATCAAGATGGGCACCCGCCACGGCCGGCCGGCGCCCGCCGACATGAAGCAGGTCGACCGCATCCGCGCCAAGCTCGCGATGGTTTTCCAGCAATTCAATCTCTGGCAGCATATGACCGTGCTGCAGAACGTGACCGCCGCCCAGCTGCACGTGCTCGGCCGCGGCAAGGCGGAGGCGACGGAGAAGGCCGAGGCGATGCTCGCCAAGGTCGGCGTCGGCGACAAGCGCCACCATTACCCGAGCCAGCTCTCCGGCGGTCAGCAGCAGCGGGTTGCGATCGCGCGGGCGCTGGCGATGGACCCCGAGGTCATGCTCTTCGACGAGCCGACCTCGGCGCTTGACCCGGAGCTCGTCAACGAGGTGCTGCGGGTGATGCGTGCCCTCGCCGCCGAGGGGCGGACGATGCTGGTGGTGACCCATGAGATGGGCTTCGCCCGCGAGGCGGCGAACAAGCTCCTCTTCCTGCACCAGGGTCTGGTCGAGGACGAGGGCGATCCTCGCGAGGTGATGGCCAACCCCAAGTCCGAACGGTTCCGCCAGTTCCTCTCCGGAAGCCTCAAGTGAACGACAGGCCGCGGCAAAGGCGGCTGCTCCGCAAGCAGGGAAGATTGACATGAGAAAGATCGCAGCCTTCGCCTTCGGCATCGGGATCGGCCTGCTTTCGCTCGCCTTGCCGGCGGCGGCGCAGGACAAGATCAGGATCGGCACCGAGGCCGCTTACAAGCCCTTTGCCTACGTGCTGCCGTCGGGCGAGCTGACCGGCTTCGACATCGACATCGCCAAGGCGCTTTGCGTCCAGATGAAAGCCGACTGCGAGATCGTCAACCAGTCGTTCGACGGGCTGATCCCGGCGCTGAACGCCAAGAAGATCGATGCCATCATCGCCTCGATGTCGATCACGCCGGACCGGCTGCAGGCGATCGACTTCGCCGGGCCCTATTACACGGTGCCGGCGCTCTTCATCGCGGCCAAGGATTCCGGGATCGAGCTGACCGCCGAGGGGCTCTCGGGCAAGTATGTCGGCGTGCAGCGCGGCTCGACGATGGCCAACTACATCGCCAAGAACTTCCCCGACGCGAGCGTGCAGAGCTACGACACCTCCGACGCCGCCAACCTCGATCTCGCCAGCGGACGGGTCGATCTGGTCTTCGCCGACTTCGGTGGTGCTGCAGGACTTCCTGAGCAGCCCGGACGGCGCGGACTTCGCGGCGGTCGGCGAGCCGGTCTATGACGCCGAGGTGCTCGGCACCGGCGCCGGCATCGGGCTGCGCAAGGGCGACGCCGAGCTCAAGAAGAAGTTCGACGACGCGCTGGCCGCGATCATCGCCTCGGGCGAGTACAAGACGATCAACGACAAGTACATCCCGGTCAGCATCCTGCCGAAGTGAGCCCGATGGGGAAGCGGTCCGCCTGAATGGAGGATCTGGTCGCATATCTGCCGCTGCTGCTGCAGGGCCTGCGCATAACCCTGCTCTTGGCGGTCTGCACGCTGGTGATCGGGCTGGTGCTCGGGATGCTGCTGGCGCTGGCGAAGCTGTCGCACCACGCCTGGCTGTCGCGGCCGACCTATGCGGTGACCAACTTCCTGCGCGGCATCCCGGAGTTCCTGGTGCTGCTGGTGATCTATTTCGGCGGCACGCAGGTTCTCGACAGCATCCTGCCGCCGGGCAGCGTGCAGGTCAGCCCGTTCGGCGCCGGCCTGACGGCGCTCTCGGTGATCTTCGCGGCTTATGCCTCGGAGACGTTTCGCGCCGCGTTTCAGTCGGTGGGCCGGGGGCAGATCGAGGCCGGGCGGGCTTACGGCTTCACCGGTTTCCAGACCTTCCGCTACATCCAGCTGCCGCAGATCTGGAAGGTGGCGATCCCCGGGCTCGGCAACCTGTGGCAGGGGTCGGTGAAGGACACCGCGCTGGTGTCGATCGTCGGGCTGGACGATCTGATGCGCAAGTCGAACCAGGCGGCGCAGACGACGCGCGAGCCCTTCACCTTCTATCTGGCGGCATCGCTCTTGTTCCTCCTGGTCACCCTGGTCTCGATGGTGCTGATCGCCTGGCTCGAGCGCCGCGCCAGCCGCGGCATGCCGGGGAGCTAGGGCTTGGGCGGCTTCATCGACATCCTCAAGCAGTACGGCCCGGCGTATCTGAGCGGTACCTGGCTCACCATCCAGCTGGTGGTGATCGCCGCGATCCTAGGGGTAATCCTCGCGGTGCCGGTGGCGCTGGCGCGGCTTTCGCCGAACCGGATTATACATGGTATTGCAACAGGTTATTCTCTGTTCTTCCGCGGCACGCCGCTGCTGGTGCAGATCTTTCTGATCTACTTCGGGCTCGGGCAGTTCGGGCTGATCCGGCACTCGTTCCTCTGGCCGTTCCTGCGCGAGGCCTATGTCTGCGCGCTGATCACCTTCACGCTGAACACCGCGGCCTATTCCGGCGAGATCCTGCGCGGCGGCATCCGCGCGGTGCCGCGCGGCGAGATCGAGGCGGCGCGGGCTTGCGGCATGTCGAGCTTCACCACCTATCGGCTGGTGATCCTGCCGCGGGCGTTCTCGATCATCCTGCCGGCCTATTCCAACGAGGTGATCATCCTGCTCAAGGGCACCTCGCTGGCCTCGACCATCACGCTCCTGGAGCTGATGGGGCAGGCGCAGCTGGCGGCTTCGGCGACCTACAAGCCGATCCAGGTCTTCGCGATCGCCGGGGTGATCTACTACCTCTTGACGCTGGTGATCACCTGGATCTTCCGCCGGCTGGAGAGGCGGTTCAACCGGTATCAGGCGGTGGCGCGCTGAGGCGCCGGCAAGGGCTTGAGGCGGCTGGATTTTCGGGGTCTGGAACGCATCTTGAATGCATCTGGAAAGCGTCAATACGTTTTCGGGCTTTCTCGTGCGAACTCCGGGTGATCGCTTCGGGTTCTCGCGCCGCGAGCGATTAGTGTCCCGGTCCGTCGTCCGTAGCCCATGGCGGAGGACGAGAGGGGTGCGGCCTGGACTGACGCTCGTAATCGGGACGCGCCTGCCCGGCTGGCGCGTGAAGCGCGCCTGCCCCGGGCGGGCAGGCGCGGCCCGATTTGTCGACGGCCAAATCGGGCGGGACAGTGGAGAGGGTATCGCGCCATCCGAACAGTTCAACCGGAGTTCGTATCAGTCGTTCTCGTCCCGCGGGCAGGTGAGATCGATCAGCGCGGTGGCGCCTTCGCGGCGCTGCACCACCATGGTCAGGCGGCGGGCGGTGGCGGGTCGCGGCGTCGCGGCGCTGGCGCCGCCTTCGCGGGCGAGGCCGGCGAGGAGGGCGCCGAGGATCTCGGCGGGCTCGGGCGTGGTGCGCTCGATCAGGCCGGAGGCGAGGTCGGCGCGGTCGCCGGGGCCGAGCACGGTCAGCCGGATGCCGTTGGCGACGAAGCTGTCGCTCTGCAGCACCAGCGCGGTGGGGTCGATCTCGACCAGCACGCAGCCCTGGCGACCGGCGGCCTCGAGCCGGGTGCCGGCGCGGGTGGCGATCACCGCGCTGTCCTCGAAGATGCCGATGCCGAAGCGCTCGCTCTCCTCGGCGCAGGCCACCACCAGCCGGCCGAGACGGTTGCTGCCGATCAGGTTCTGGTCGACGATGCCGCCGCCGAAGAGCCCGACGCCTTCCTGGATCACCAGGCCGCGGTGGCCGGTATCGGAGGAGACGCCGTAGCGCAGCGCCTCCCAGGAGGAGCCGCCCGCTATCATTACCCCGGAAAGCGCCGAGGCGGCGCCGCTGGCGGCGATCAGCACCGCGCCCTGCGCGTGCGCCCGGGCGATGGCGCGCAGCACCGCGCTCTCCTCGCCGCGATGCAGCAGCGTCTCGACCAGCCGGATCTGGTTGCCGCCGCAGAGCAGGATGCCGCGCAAGGCCGCGATGCCGTCGAGCAGATCCGGGTCGTGCTGGGCATAGTCGACGGTGTCGATGGTGATGCCGAGGTCGACCGCCTGCACCCCATGCCGCGACAGCAGCGCGATATGCTCCTTGGCGGTGCGCCGCGCCTCGGCCGAGGCGGCGGCGAAGACGCCGACCGGGCCGGCGCCGACCAGCGCCAGCGGCCGCGCCAGCATCTCCGGGGCGCTCGACAGCGGCGAGGAGCCGAGGAGCACGATCTGCGCCTCGGGGTTCGGGGTCATGCCGTAGGTTCGCGCCCGCCGGCCGAGGCGGTCGGCGATGCGGGTGGCGCTGAGCTTCTCGCTCCGGAGCGAGCAGCGGAAGTTCAGGGCCGACATCCGCAGGCCGGTCTCCGGGGTGGCGATCAGCCCGCGGGAGCGGCGGGCCTGGCGCTCGAGCTCGACCGTGACATTGACCCCGGAGCGGGCATCGAAGGCCTCGGCGCGGTCGACGGCGTAGACCTCCGGGTCGCCGAGCACCAGCCGGGTCATCAGATCGTAAAGCGTGTAGGCGCCGAAGACGTTGCGCCGGGAGCGGGCAGGGGCGCGGTAGGCGATCTCGCGCTTGCGCACCCGGCGCTTGCCGGCGCCGGGCTCGGGTCGGAAGCGGCGGAACTCGATGCTGTCGCCGTCGTCGAGGTAGCTGAGGCGGAAGTCCTCGAAATCGAGTCCGCCGTCGCCGACGCTGGCTGGGCCGATGTCGATCACCATCACGCCGTACTCGCCGCAGACCCGCGCCGCGGCGCCTTCGACCAGGAGTGCTGTGTTCTCGTCGATGCCGAAGCCGCGGCGCACCCCGGCGCGGGCCATGGCGACAACCAGCCGGCCGAGCCGGCCGCGCTTGATGAAATGCTGGTCGAGCATGCCGTAGGGGAAAAAGCCGAGGCCGGTGCCCATCAGGAGGCCCGGGCGCTCGGGGTCTTCGGTGACGCCGTGCACGACCGACTCGATCGAGGTGCCGCCGAGGATCATCGGCTGCGACATCATCGCAGCACCGGCGCTGGAGCCGGCGACGAGCCCGCCCGCGGCCTGCGCGGCGCGGATCGCCGCGAGGAGCGGGGTCTCGCCGCCGCCGGGCGCAAGCGCGCTGACGATCTTCGCCTGGTCCCCGCCGGTGAAATAGACGCTGCCATAGGCGCCGGCGCGGGCGCAGAGTGCGGGATCGTGGGCGAGCGTGCGGGCGTTGGCGATGGTGAGCGGCGCGACCTCGGCCTCGAAGCCGTGCTCGCGGAAGACCTGCAGGCTCTCCGCGCCGACCGCCTCGGGCTCGGACGAGGCGGTGGGAAAGACCAGGATGCGGCCGCCGGACAGCCGGTGCATCTCGGCGAAGACCGCGACGTTGCTGTCCTCCAGCCGGCCGCCGATGACGGCGAGCTTGCCTGCGCCAGCGTCGGCGGCTCCGATCGAGGCTCGCGCCATCCTGCCTTCAGTCTGCCGGCACGATGCGGACGCCGCGATCGTCGCTGAGGATGCGGAAGCCCTCCGGCACGTCGAAGCCCGCGGCGGCGACCAGCGTCTCCGGCGGCACCGGCGCCGGCTTTTCCTTGGGGTGGAAGTAGATGATCTGCTTCCAGCAGCGGGTGATCGCGTCGCAGAAGATCAGCACCAGGTCGTTCGGTCGCGCCATGGTCAGCGCCGCCTCGACCGAGGCGGTCTCGCTGTCGATGATCTCGATCGCGTCCTCGGGCACGCCGAGCTCGATCAGCGCCTCCCGCATCAGCTTCGGGATCTCGCCGGGCGCGCGGCCGCGCAGGTTGTCGTCGGCGTGGCAGAGATAGGTGTCGAAATGCCCCGCCACCTTGGCGGCGATGTCGCGGATGTCCTGGTCGCGGCGGTCGCCGGGGGCGGTGACGCAGACGATGCGCTTGCCGAGGGGCGCCAGCCGCTCGACGAGATCGACCATGGCGCCGACCGCGGCCTCGTTGTGGCCGTAGTCGAGGATCACCCTGAAGCCGTGCTCGTCGAAGATGTTCATCCGGCCGGGGCTCTGGAAGAAGGTGTTGTCGAAGGTGCGGAGGCCGGTGCGGATCTGGTCGAGCGAGAGGCCGAGCGCATAGGCCATGGCCGCGGTGAACATCGCGTTCTCGACGTTGTGCAGCGCCTTGCCCTCGACGGTGGCCGGGATCAGGTGGGTCCAGATCAGCGGCAGCTGGCTGCCGTGGTCGTAGATGACGATCTGGTCGCCGTTCAGCCCCTGCTCCAGCACCACCGCGCGCTTGCCGAGGCGGATATGCTCGCGCACCAGCGGGTGCTCCGGCCGGCGGGTGACCCAGCAGATGTGTTTTGCTTGCGTGTAGGCCGCCATCTTCAGCGTGTACTCGTTGTCGGCGTTGAGCACGGCGCAGTCCTTCGCGACCTCGACCACCAGGCGCTTGACCTCGGCGAGGCCCTCGACCGAATCGACGCCGCCAAGGCCGAGGTGGTCGGAGGTGACGTTGAGCACCGCGCCGACGTCGCAGAAGCGGTAGCCGAGGCCGGCGCGGACGATGCCGCCGCGGGCGGTCTCGATCACCGCCATGTCGACGGTCGGGTCGCGCAGCACCATGCCGGCGGCGACCGGCCCGGTCATGTCGCCCTTCACCGTGACGTTGCCGTCGATATAGACCGCGTCGGTCGAGGTCTGGCCGACGACGTAGCCCGCCATCTTCAGGACGTGCGCCAGCATCCGCGCGGTGGTGGTCTTGCCGTTGGTCCCGGTGAGCGCCGCGATCGGGATGCGGCTGGGGCTGCCGGCCGGGAACAGCATGTCCATCACCGCGCCGCCGACGTCGCGGCCCTGGCCCTCCGACGGCGAGATATGCATGCGCATGCCGGGGCCGGCGTTGATCTCGCAGATGGCACCGCCGTTGTCGCGGTAGCTCTGGGTGATGTCGGTGGTGAGGAAATCGACTCCGCCGATGTCGAGGCCGACGGCGCGGATCGCCCGCTCGGCCATCAGCCGGTTGTCGGGGTGGATCACGTCGGTGACGTCGATCGCGGTGCCGCCGGTCGAGAGGTTGGCGGTCTTGCGCAGGAAAACCACCTCGTCCTTCGGCGGCACGCTGTCGTGGTCGTAGCCCCTGGCGCTCAGCAGCCGGTCGGCGGCGTCGTCGAGCTCGAGCCGGGTCAGCATGTTCTCGTGGCCGGCGCCGCGGCGGGGGTCCTGGTTCACCTCCCGGACCAGGTCGGCGATCGAGTGCGCGCCGTCGCCGACGACATGGCCCGGCATGCGGCGGGCGGCGGCGACCAGCACGCCGTTGATCACCATCAGCCGGTGGTCGTCGCCCTGGATCATGCTCTCGACCACGACGCCGGAGCCTTCGGCGATCGCGATCTCGAAGGCGTCGGCGACCTCGGCGTCGCTGCCGAGGTTGACCGAGACGCCGCGGCCGTGGTTGCCGTCCACCGGTTTGACCACCACCGGGAAGCCGATGGCGTTGGCGAAATCCACCGCCTCCTCGGCGTCGCGGACGTGGCGCTGCCGCGGCACCGGCAGGCCGAGGTCGTGCAGGAGCCGGGTGCAGAGCTCCTTGTCGGAGGCGATCTCGACGGCGATATGCGAGGTCTGGCTGGAGAGTGCCGCCTCGATGCGCTTCTGGTACTTGCCCTGGCCGACCTGGATCATGCTGGCCTCGTTCAGCCGCGCCCAGGGGATGTCGCGGGCTTCCGCCGCGCGGACCAGCGCCAGTGCCGACGGGCCGAGCGCGCGGCGGGAGGCGTAATGGTCGAAGTCGGCGATCGCCTCGGCGATGTCGAGGCCGTCGGCTTCGGGGGCGATCAGCTCGAGGATGATGCTGCGCGCCACCTCGCCGGCCTCGAGCCCGACCTCCTCGGATTCGTAGCCGTAGAGCACCTCGACCTCGTCGGGATGCTCGGCCGGGCGGGTGAGCGCGGTCTCGGCCGGGGCGCCGGCGCGGTTCTGCAGCGCGATCGCCACCTGCGCCATCAGCTCGCCGAGCCGGCAGTCGGGGTCCGCGAGCCGCTGGGTCAGCGGCTCGCCGGTCTCGGTGGCGGCGCTGGCGAGGCCGGGGAGCTCGGCGAGCAGCGGGGGGATCAGCACGTCGGCGTATTTCGAGACCGGCGTCGCGGCGCGGCGGTGCAGATCGACGGTGAGGCGAATGAGCGGGGTCTTGGCGAAGACGTTCGGCCCGACGTAGACGGCAGTAGAGACGATCTCCATGACAGCTCCCCGCGGGCTCGCGTTTCGGTTACCTCCGGATGTTCGTAACGTCGGCGCGGCGGATGCGAAAGGGGCATTGCGGCTGCCCTCGCCAGGCGGCGGGCGCGGATGCGATAGTCAGCGGGCGCGCACGCGAATCTGGAGCTGCCGATGCCCGACAAGATCAACCCCAGCCGGGAGACGATCGACCTGCCGGCCGTGGCGCCGGGCACCCGGCGCACGGTCGAGGTGCTGCGCTTCGGCACGCCGGGCGCGCGGCCGAAGGCGTATCTGCAGGCGGGGCTGCACGCCGACGAGCTGCCGGGGATGCTGGTGCTGCGCAAGCTGGCGCGGCTGCCTCGCCGAGGCGACGCGGCGCGGCGAGGTGACGGGCGAGGTGGTGGTGGTGCCGGTGGCCAACCCGATCGGGCTGGCGCAGCTGACCCAGGGCTATCTGCACGGCCGCTACGAGGCCAATAGCGCGGGGAACTTCAACCGCGGCTATGCCGACCTCGCGGCGGCCACCGGCGAGGCGCTGGCCGGGCGCCTCGGGGCGGACCCGGCGGCGAACGTCGCGGCCATCCGCGCGGCGATGGGTGAAGCGCTGGCGGCAATGGCGCCGCTGGACGAGATCGCGGTGCTCAGGCACGCGCTGCTGACGCTGGCGCACGACGCGGACCTGGTGCTCGACCTGCACGCCGACAACCAGGCGGTGGTGCATCTCTATCTCGGCACGCCGCTCTGGCCGGAGGCCGCGGACATCGCGGCCGAGACCGGCGCGCGGGCGGTGCTGCTGGCGGAGATCTCCGGCGGCAATCCGTTCGACGAGGCCTGCAGCGGACCGTGGTGGGCGCTGGCGCGGCGCTTTGCCGAGGCGCCGATCCCGCCCGCCTGCCTCGCCGCCACCGTCGAGCTCCGCTCGAACAACGACGTCGACGACCGGATCGCCCAGGACGACGCCGAGGCGCTGATGCGGATCCTGATGCGGCGGGGGATGGTCGCCGGCAGGGCCGGCCGGCTGCCGGCGCTCCTCTGCGACGCGACGCCGCTCGAGGCGATGCAGCAGGTGATCGCGTCCCGCACCGGGGTCGTGGTCTACGAGGCCCGGCTCGGCGACCGGGTGGCGAAGGGGTCGGTGGTCGCCGAGATCGTCGATCCGGTCGGCACCTCGGTGGTGGTCAAGGCGCGCACCGACGGCCTGCTCTTCGCCCGCCACGACCAGCCCTTCGCCTGGCCCGGCAAGGTGATCGGCAAGATCGCCGGCGCCGTGCCGCTGCCGGAACGGACGGGCAAGCTCCTGACCGACTAGGGCCGCGTCACGCCCACGACCTGTCCGTCGCTGTCGGTCGCGAGCCGCCCCTTGGACTGATCGAGCAGCACCAGCGTGTTGCCGAAGGGGTCGCGGACCCGGGCGCAGCGGCCGATGGCGATGTCGAACGGCGCCTCGACCGCGGTGCCGCCGGCGGCGAGGAACGCCGCGAAGGCGGCGTCGGCGTCCGCGACCAGGATGTCGGTCTCGGGTCCGATGCGCAGGTGCACCACCAGCTCGGCGTCGGTGTCCGGCAGCGCGAAGCCGGCGGCATCGGCGTCGCGCCAGAGCAGCGGCTGGCCGAGCTTGTCGCGATAGAAGGCAATGGCCGCCGTCGAGATCGTCGACCCGCAGCAGCAGGTTGTCGAGCTTGCGGAGGAGCGGTTCGCGGCTGGACATGGCTCCCTGAGCTTAGCCTGCCTATTTCAGCGCCGCGAGCAGGATGCTGGTCTCCGAGTTGGCGACGGCCTTCAGCGCCCGGATCGCGGTCAGCGTGCGGTCGAGCGCGGCGAGGTCGGCGGTGTTGATCTCCGCGACGAGATCCCAGCGGCCGTTGGTGGAATGCACCTGGCCGACGTCGGGCAGCCGCCTGAGTGCGGCGACGACCGCGCGCATGTCGGCCGAGCGCACCTCGATCGAGGTGATCGCCCGGATCGCCGCACCTTCGGCGTCGCCGCTGAGCCGGACGGTGAAGCCGAGCAGCACGCCGCCCTCGACCAGCCGGGCGATGCGGTTCTGCACCGTGCCGCGCGACACCCCGAGCTGCCGCGCCAGCGTCGCGCTCGGCAGCCGGCTGTCGCCGCGCAGGAGGCCGATCAGGCGCCGGTCGAGGTCGTCGAGCGGGATCATCTGGCGTTTGGCTCGGTTGTCATAGCGATCTGGCCAATCTTGCCATGCAATCCGGCAGAATGCTAGCTTTCCGTCAGGGGGGTTTCGGCGTAGCATTGCCCAAACGCCATGATCATGGAGACGATGTGCTCGACACCTTGAAGGCTGCGAAAGCTGCCATGCCGCCGACCCTGCTGAACCGGCGCGACATCCCGCTGCTCGGCATCGGGCTGGAGCTCGGCGCCGCCTCGCGCGGCACGCTGATGGGGCCGCAGGCGCTGCGCACCGCCGGGCTGCCGCGGGTGCTGAGCGAGCTCGGCCACCGGGTCGCCGACCGCGGCACGCTGCACGCGGTCGAGGCGGTGGCGGTCGCCATGGCGCCACGGCTCGCCGAGCGCTGCCGCCACCTCGGCGAGGTCGCCGGCTGGACGCAGGCGGTCCATGACGCCGCGCACGCGATGGCGGGGGAGGGCGGGGTGCCGGTCTTCCTCGGCGGCGACCATTCGATCTCGATGGGCTCGATCAGCGGCGTGGCGCGGGCCTGCGCCGACGCCGGGCGCGAGCTCGTCGTGCTCTGGCTCGACGCCCACGCCGACTACAACACGCCGGAGACCAGCCCCTCGGGCAACCTGCACGGCATGGCGCTGGCGTTTCTCGCCGGCGAGCCGACGCTGGCGCCGATCCTCGGCGACCGGCCGTTCGCGCCGGTGCCGGGCCGCAACCTGCACGTCTTCGGCGCCCGGTCGATCGATCCCGGCGAGCGGGTGCGGCTCGACCGCCGACGGCATCGACTGCGTCGACATGCGGGCGATCGACGAGCGCGGCGTCTCCGCACTCCTCGCCGAGCGGATCGCCGGCTGGCGGGCGCGTGGCGTGCATCTGCACGTCAGCTTCGACGTCGATTTCCTCGACCCGGCGATCGCGCCCGGCACCGGCACCGTGGTGCCGGGGGGCGCTACCTACCGCGAGGCGCATCTGGTGATGGAGATGCTCTGCGACAGCGGCCTCGTCGGCTCGGTCGACGTGGTCGAGCTCAACCCTTTCCTCGACGAGCGCGGGCGCACCGCGGTCGTCGCCACCGAGCTGGTCGCGAGCCTCTTCGGCCGCACCGTGCTCGACCGCCAGCCCGGCGCCGTGGTCGCCGCCTGAGAATCTCTGGAGTGAAACGCATGCTCGATTCCGCCGGACTGATCGATCTGGAGACCCGCCTCGGGGCCGCGAACTACCAGCCGCTCGACGTGGTGCTGACCGAAGGCAAGGGCGCCTGGGTCACCGACATCGAGGGCAACCGCTATCTCGACTGCCTCGCCGCCTATTCGGCGGTGAACCAGGGCCATTGCCATCCGAAGATCCTCGCGGCGATGGTCGAGCAGGCCGGGCGGCTGACGCTGACCAGCCGCGCCTTCCGCAACGACCAGCTCGGCCTCTTCTACGAGGAGCTCGCGGCGCTCACCAACTCGCACAAGGTACTGCCGATGAACTCGGGCGCCGAGGCGGTGGAGACCGCGATCAAGGCGGTGCGCAAGTGGGGCTACGAGGTCAAGGGCGTGCCGGAGGGTGAGGCCGAGATCATCGTCTGCGCCGACAACTTCCACGGCCGCACGCTGGCGGTGGTCTCCTTCTCCACCGATCCGGACGCCCGCGGCGGCTACGGGCCGTTCGTGCCGGGGTTCAAGGTGGTGCCGTTCGGCGACGCCGAGGCGCTGGAGGCGGCGATCACGCCGAACACCGTCGGCTTCCTCGTCGAGCCGATCCAGGGCGAGGCCGGGGTGATCATCCCGCCGGCCGGCTACTTCACGCGCGTGCGCGAGATCTGCTCGGCCGCCGGCGTGACGCTGATCCTCGACGAGATCCAGACCGGGCTCGGCCGCACCGGCAAGCTGCTCGCCGAGGAGCACGAGGGGATCGAGGCCGACGTGACGCTGATCGGCAAGGCGCTCGGCGGCGGCTTCTACCCGGTGTCGGCGGTGCTCTCGAACTCGGACGTGCTCGGCGTGCTTGAAGCCGGGCCAGCACGGCTCGACCTTCGGCGGCAACCCGCTGGCCTGCGCCGTCGCCCGGGCGTCGCTGAAGGTGCTGGTCGAGGAGGGGATGATCGAGCGGTCGGCCGAGCTCGGCGACTACTTCAAGGCCGGCCTCGAGGCGGTCCGCTCGAACCGGGTGCGCGAGGTGCGCGGCCGCGGCCTGATGCTGGCGGTCGAGCTCCACGCCGACGCCGGGCCGGCGCGGCCGGTGGTCGAGGCGCTGCGCGGGCAGGGCATCCTCGCCAAGGACACCCACGGCCAGACCATCCGCTTCTCGCCGCCGCTGGTGATCGAGCGCGCCGAGGTGGACTGGGCGCTGGAGCGGATCGGCGCGGCGCTGCGCTGATCCGAAAGCGGAGAATCGCGGGAAAAGCGGCCGATTTTCGGCCGCTGCGGTCGCCGGGCCGGCGAATTGACCCTATATGCGGCATAATTGTCGAAGTCTTAACCGATCCGACCAACCGTCGGAAGGAAGAGGCTTGCAGTAATGTCAAGGGTAGATTAGCCAGCTAACATGATCTCGCAAAAGGCAAAATACGCGTTGAAGGCCCTCGGGACCCTGGGCGAGGAGCGCGCGCGCGGCGGGCCGGCGCTGACGATCGAGGAGATCGCCGGCCGCGCCGGGGTGCCGAAGCGGTTTCTCGAGCATATCCTGCTGGTGATCAAGAACGCCGGGATCATCGGCAGCCGGCGCGGCCGGGTCGGCGGCTACCAGCTGATCAAGGACCCCGCGAGCATCACCCTCGGCGCGGTGCTGCGGCTGGTCGACGGCCCGATCGCGCCCTTGCCCTGCCTGTCGCGTCAGGCCTACCGCCGCTGCGACGACTGCCAGGACGAGGCGACCTGCGCCATCCGCCGTGCGTTCGGCGACGTCTTCGCCGCCTACCTGCTCTTGATCGAATCGATGACCCTCGATGATCTGATTCGGGTGGGCGGAGAGCTGCCCGAGCCGGTGCTCCGGGAATCGGTTTCCTCCTAACCGGCTGGCTTTGCTGAATTAACCGCCTCGATTTCTTTACTTGATCATCACGATAAAGTCTGTCGTGATTGTCGGGTAATTGAAACGAGGTTTGGCAATGCACCGGAACCCTGTCACTGACGCTCACGATCGCGTGGCCCGAGGCCGCCGTGGCCTCGGTGGCTGTCTTCGACATGTTCGGCACCATCCACCAGATCCCGACCGGGACCGGCGGACGGCGCGAGCCGCGTCCGGAGGCCGAGGCGCCGCTCGCCTTCGCGCCGGCGGCGCGGCGGCTGCGCGGCTGGCTGGCCGGGGCGACGCTGATGGCGCTCGGGGCGGTGGTCGGGATCGCGCCGGGGGTGGCGCAGGCGCAGACACGCTGCTCAACGTCTCCTACGACCCGACCCGCGAGCTCTACAAGGCGTTCGACGCCGCCTTCAACAAGCACTGGCAGGCCGAGGGCCACGCGGCGCTCGAGATCAAGACCTCGCACGGCGGCTCCGGCGCGCAGGCGCGCTCGGTGATCGACGGCCTTGGACGCGCAGGTGGTGACGCTGGCGCTGGCGAGCGACGTCGACGCCATCGCCAAGAAGTCCGGCAAGATCCCGGCCGACTGGCAGTCCAAGCTGCCGCACAATTCCGCGCCCTACACCTCGACCATCGTCTTCCTGGTGCGGGCGGGCAATCCCAAGGGCATCAAGGACTGGGGCGACCTGGTGAAGGAAGGCGTCCAGGTGATCACGCCCAACCCGAAGACCAGCGGCGGGGCGCGCTGGAACTACCTCGCGGCCTGGGCCTGGGCCGACAAGGCAGTTCGGCGGCAACCAGGACCAGATCCGCGACTATATGCACGAGCTCTTCGCGCATGTGCCGGTGCTCGACACCGGGGCGCGCGGCTCGACCACGACCTTCGCCCAGCGCGGCATCGGCGACGTGCTGCTCGCCTGGGAGAACGAGGCGTTCCTGGCCCAGAAGGAGCTCGGCGAGGGCCAGTTCGAGATCGTGCTGCCGTCGGTCTCGATCCTGGCCGAGCCGACCGTGGCGCTGGTCGAGGGCAACATCTCCTCCCCCGAGCAGGGCGAGGCGGCCAAGGCCTATCTCGACTATCTCTACAGCCCCGAGGGCCAGGCCATCGCCGCGAAGAACTTCTTCCGCGCCTGGGACACCAGCGCGGCGGATCCGGCCGACGTCGCCCGCTTCCCCAAGCTCGACCTCGTCACCATCGCCGACTTCGGCGGCTGGGCCAAGGTTCAGCCCGAGCAGTTCGGCGACGGCGGCGTCTTCGACCAGATCTACACCGCAAAATGACGGCACTGCGCGGGACGACCTTCCGCCATCCCTCGGCCCTTCCGGGCTTCGGCCTCGCCTTCGGTGTGACGATGGCGATGCTCGGGATCGTGGTCATCCTGCCGATCGGCGCGCTCATCCTCCAGGGTGGGCGCATCGGTCTCGGCGGGCTCTGGACCGAGATCAACTCCGAGCGGGTCTGGCTGGCGCTGGCGCTGTCGTTCCGGATCGCCTTTCTCGCGGCGGCCTTCAACCTGGTCTTCGGGCTGATGCTCGCCTGGGTGCTGACCCGCTACCAGTTTCCCGGCCGGCGGCTGATCGACGCCACCGTCGATCTGCCGTTCGCGCTGCCGACGGCGGTGGCCGGCATCGCGCTGACCGCGCTCTACGCCCCGAACGGGCCGCTGGGGATGCTGGCCGCGCAGATCGGGCTCAAGGTCGCCTACACGCCGCTCGGCATCTGGGTCGCGCTGGTCTTCGTCGGGCTGCCGTTCGTGGTGCGCACGGTGCAGCCGGTGATCGACGAGCTCGAGCGCGAGACCGAGGAGGCCTCGGCCACCCTCGGCGCCGGCCGGGTCCGCACCTTCATCAAGGTGATCCTGCCGACGCTGACGCCGGCGCTCCTCACCGGCTTCGCGCTGGCGTTGGCGCGCGGCGTCGGCGAATACGGCTCGGTCATCTTCATCGCCGGCAACCTGCCGATGCAGACCGAGATCGCACCGCTGCTCATCGTCATCCGGCTCGAGGAGTTCGACTATGACGGCGCGGTCGCCATCGCCATCGCCATGCTGACGGTGTCGTTCCTGATGCTCTTGGCGATCAACCTCATCCAGGTCATCGGCCGAAGGAAGATCAGTGTTGCGTAAGCCTCCCGTTCCCGCCGCCCGCCGCACCGCCGGCCCGATCCCGACGCTGCTCGGCAGCGGCATCGGCGGCGCGCTCTTCGCGGTGCTCGCGCTCATCGCGGGCCTCGGCTGGTGCGCCGCCTTCCTCGGCTACGGCCTCGGCGCCACCGCGATCTTCGCCGGCCTCGCCGCGGCTTTCGCGCCGGTCCGCCGCCGCCGGCCCGCCGGGCCGGCGCGCCCGGCATGCGCCCGGGAAGGATCTGAGCCATGGCCGACACAGGCTTCGCTCCGGCGCCGCGGCAGCCCGCCCGGCGCACCTCGGTCACCACCGAGCCGGGCTGGTTCCGGCTGCTGCTGGTCGTCGGCACCCTCGCAGTCCTGGCGCTGCTGGTGCTGGCGCCGCTGGCCGCCGTCTTCATCGAGGCGCTGGGCGAAGGCGTGGGCGCGGCGATCGCCTCGCTCGGCGACCCCGACGCGCAGTCGGCGATCCGGCTCACGCTGCTCACCGCGGCGATCGCGGTGCCGCTCAACGCCGTCTTCGGCCTCGCCGCCGCCTGGGCGATCGCCAAGTTCGACTTCCGCGGCAAGGCGTTCCTGATCACCTTCATCGACCTGCCGTTCTCGGTGTCGCCGGTGGTGGCGGGCCTCGCCTTCGTGCTGCTGTTCGGCGGCAACTCGCTGGTCGGCGGCTGGCTGGTGGCGCACGGTATCCCGGTGGTCTTCGCGGTGCCGGGGATCGTGCTCGCCACCATGTTCGTGACCTTCCCCTTCGTCGCCCGCGAGCTGATCCCGGTGATGCAGGAGCAGGGCCGCGCCGAGGAGGAGGCCGCGCTGACGCTCGGCGCCAGCGGCTGGCGGACCTTCGCCACCGTGACCCTGCCCAACGTGCGCTGGGCGCTCCTCTACGGGGTGCTCCTCTGCAACGCCCGGGCGATGGGCGAGTTCGGCGCCGTGGCGGTGGTCTCGGGCCGCATCCGCGGCGAGACCACGACGATGCCGCTGATGATCGAGATGTTCTACAACGAGTATATGCCGGTCGCGGCCTTCACCCTCGCCGGGGTTCTCGCCCTGCTCGGGCTGGTGACGCTGGCGCTGAAATCCCTGCTCGAATGGCGCTACGGCGATCTGCTCGCCGCGACGCGCCGCCACTGACCCTGCAACCGGGGGAAGCCATGCAGATCGAGATCGAGGAACTGGCGAAGGAATTCGGGCCGACCACCGCGCTGCTGCCGGTCAGCCTGACGATCGCCTCGGGGGCGCTGATCGCACTCCTCGGGCCGTCGGGCTCGGGCAAGACCACGCTCCTGCGCATCCTCGGGGGCCTCGAGTTCCCGACCTCCGGCCGGGTGCTCTTCGACGGGCAGGACGCCACCGGCCTCAGCGTGCAGGAGCGCCGGGCGGGCTTCGTCTTCCAGCACTACGCGCTCTTCCGCCACATGACGGTGTTCGAGAACATCGCCTACGGCCTGCGCGCCCGGCCGCGGCCGAGCCGGCCGACCCGCCCGGAGATCGACCGGCGGGTCAACAAGCTCCTCAACCTGATCCAGCTCCCCGACATCGGCCGCCGCTATCCCGCCCAGCTCTCGGGCGGCCAGCGCCAGCGCGTGGCGCTCGCCCGGGCGCTCGCGATCGAGCCGCAGGATGCTGCTCCTCGACGAGCCCTTCGGCGCGCTCGACGCCCGCGTGCGCAAGGAGCTGCGCGCCGGCCTGCGCGAGATCCACGACCAGACCGGGCTCACCACCGTCTTCGTCACCCACGACCAGGACGAGGCGATGGAGCTCGCCGACCAGGTGGTGGTGATGAGCATGGGCCGCATCGAGCAGATCGGCACCCCGCGCGAGATCCGCACCCGGCCGGCGACCAAGTTCGTCGCGGAATTCATCGACACGGCGGCGGATTTGAGCTTTATCGGTCCCGCGAGCAAGCTCGAGGGCGAGCGCACGCGGCCGGGGCGGACCGCCCTGCCGCGGTAGCGCCCCCCGGCGGGAGAGAAGGGCGAGGCATGGCGACGCGCGGCTTCACCGGAAGACGGCCGCCCGCCGACATCGCCGCCCGCGTCCCGCCCGGCCAGTCGCTGACCGCGGACTTCCCGGTGCTCTCGGCCGGGCCGACCCCGCGGCTCGCCACCGCCGGCTGGTCGTTCACGCTCAAGCTCGGCCCGCGGCAGGTCAAACGCTGGAGCTGGGACGACTTCAACGCCCTGCCGCAGACCGACGCCACCCGCGACATCCATTGCGTCACCAAATGGTCGAAGCTCGACACCCGCTGGCGCGGCGTGCTCGTCGACGACCTGCTCGCCGACGCCGGCCTCGCGCCGCCGACCGCCTTCGTGCTGGCGCATTCGTTCGACGGCTATTCGACCAACGTGCCGGTCGCCGATCTCGTCGGCGGCAAGGCGATGGTCGCGACCGGCTACGACGGCCGGCCGCTGGAGCCCGAGCACGGCGGGCCGGCGCGGCTGCTGGTGCCGCACCTCTATTTCTGGAAGTCGGCGAAATGGGTGAGCGGCCTGCAGTTCACCAGCCGCGACGAGCCGGGGTTCTGGGAGCTGCGCGGCTACCATATCTACGGCGACCCCTGGCGCGAGCAGCGCTTCACGGACGACTGAGGTGGCCGCCGGCGCGAGCGGCTGGCAGCCGGCCGCGATCGAGGAGGCCCGCGCCGAGACCCCGCGGATCAAGGTCTTCGTATTGCGCCCCGCGGTCTGGCACGGCTTTGTCGCCGGCCAGCATCTCGACTTCCGCCTCACCGCGCCCGACGGCTATCAGGCCGAGCGCAGCTATTCGGTGACCTCCGCCCCGGAGCGGCAGGGGGTCTACGAGGTGGCGGTCGAGCTGATGCCCGACGGCGAGGTCTCGCCCTATTTCCACGAGGTGGCGCAAGTCGGCGACAGCGTCGAGCTGCGCGGCCCGTTCGGCGGGCATTTCGCCTGGACCGCCGGCGACGGCGGCCCGCTGCTCTTGATCGGCGGCGGCTCCGGGGTGGCGCCGCTGATGTCGATCCTGCGCCACCGCGCCGCCCGCGCGCCGGAGGTCCGCGCGACGCTGCTCTACGCGGTGCGCCGCTGGGACGAGGTGATCTTCCGCGACGAGCTCATCGCCCGCGACCGCGACGAGCCGGGGCTCAGCGTGATCTTCCTCTTGTCGCGCGACGCGCCGCGGCGGCCGCAGGATCTCGGGCGGCGGCTCGACGCCACGGCGCTCCGCGACGGGCTGACGGCGCTGGGCGCGCCGCCGCAGACCACCTACGTCTGCGGCAACAACCGCTTCGTCGAAACCGCGGCCGGCCACGCGGTCGACCTCGGCCTCGCGCCGGGGGCCATCCGCACCGAGCGGTTCGGCGGCTAGCCTGCGGGGGCGTAGCCGGCGGCGAAGGCCTCGGCCGAGGTCTTGAGGCCGGCGCCGATAAAGGCGAGGACGGCGGCGAGGAGATCGGAGATGCGGGTCATGGCAGGTGCTCCTGTGCGGTGGCCCACCATCCACGCGCTTGCCCGCGATTCCGTTGTGATGCCGGTCACATGGTCCAAGCAATTCCGCATCAGCGCAGCGTCAGCGACGGGCAGCCGGCCTGCGCGGCGGTCTCGGGCCCGGACGCGGCTTCGGCCTCGGCCTTCGGCGGGGTCTCGGCTTCGACCTGCCGCGGAGCGTGGTTCGAGGTGGCGCGCGGCCCGGCGCACCAGTCGGAAGCGGGGTCCTCGGCGAGGTCCGCGAAGGGCGCTGCGGCGGCGAGGGAGGTCGCGCCGAGGCTTGCGAAGGCGGCGGCGGCGAGAAGGGTCGGAAGGCGGGTCATCACGGTGATCCCTGCTGTGGGCGCGCGTCCGTTGCGGATCGCGGCAAGCCCAGCATCACCCGATCGGGCCGATTCCCCCTGTGATCTCCGTCACATCCGCGCGTTAGTGCGCCGGCGCGTGCGCCTTCCCGGGAGCGTGGCTGCCCCAGGGGCCGTGGTGCGCGCCGGGCTGGTCGATCCGCTCGAAGCCGTGCGCACCGAAGAAGTCGCGCTGCGCCTGAAGCAGGTTCGCGGTGGTGCGCGCGGTGCGCATCATGTCGAAATAGCCGAGCGCCGCCGAGAGCGCCGGCGTCGGGATCGCCGACAGCGCCGCCTGCGCCACCACCGCCCTGAGGCCGCCGTGGGTCTCGGCGAGCCGCTCGCGGAAGCGCGGCGCGAACATCAGGTTCGTCGCCGGGTCGTCGCCGAGCGCCTGCGCCATGTCGTCGAGCATCGCCGAGCGGATGATGCAGCCGGCGCGCCAGACCCGCGCGATCCCCGCCATCGGCAGCGACCAGTCGTACTCCTGCGACGCCGCCTCCAGGAGTCCGAAGCCCTGGGCGTAGCAGGCGATCTTGCCGGCCAGCAGCGCCTCCTCCAGCCGGTCGAGGAGGCCGTTGGCGTCCGGGAACGCGCCCTCGGCCGCGCCGAAGAGCGCCGCGCCCTTCTGCCGCTCCGCGAGCCGCGACGAGAGGTTGCGCGCCGCGACCGCCGCCTCGATGGTGCTGGCCGGCGCCCCGAGCAGCAGCGCCTCGATCGCGGTCCAGCGGCCGGTGCCCTTCTGCCCGGCGCGGTCGAGGATGATGTCGATCACCGGCTTGCCGGTGTCGGGGTCGATGGCCCGGGCGACGATGCCGGTGATCTCGATCAGGTAGGACTTGAGCGGCCCGCCGTTCCACCGCTCGAAGGCCATCGCCACCTCCTCGGGGTCCATGTCGAGGCCGTCGCGCATGATGCCGTAGATCTCGGCGATCATCTGCATGTCGGCGTATTCGATGCCGTTGTGCACGGTCTTGACGAAATGCCCGGCACCGTCGCCGCCCATCCAGGTGGCACAGGGCGTGCCGTCGAATTTCGCGGCGATCGCCTCCAGGATCGGCGCCACCCGGTCCCAGGCTTCCTTCGGGCCGCCGCCCATGATCGACGGCCCGTGCCGCGCGCCTTCCTCGCCGCCGGAGACCCCGACCCCGAGATAGGGCGAGCCCTGCGCCGCCGCCGCCGCCGCGCGCCGCCGGGTGTCGTTGAAGTTGGCGTTGCCGCAGTCGATGATCAGGTCGTCCTTGTCGAGGAGCGGCCTGAGCGCGGCGATCATCTGGTCCACCGCATCGCCCGCCGGCACCATCAGGATGATCGCCCGCGGCGTCTTCAGCGCCGCGACCAGCGCCTCCAGCGTGGGGCAGGGCGTCACCTTGTCGGCGAGCGGTCCCGCCTCGGCCTTGAAGCCCTCGGTGACGCTGGTGGTGCGGTTGAAGACCGCGATGGCAAAGCCCTTCTCGGCGATGTTGAGCGCCAGCGCCGCGCCCATGGTGCCGAGGCCGACCAGTCCGATGTCCGATTTCATGGCGTTTCGTCCCGAGGGCCCCGTCGCCGGACGGGGCATTTTGCATTCATCCCCCCACGGCTGGCGCGGGCCGCCGACTATGGACGCGCCGCGCCCGACAAGGCAAGCCAGTGTGCAAGCCGGTGCGCGGGTGCTTCGCGCAAAGCTTGAAAGTCCCGGCCCGGCTCCGCGGGTAGGATGGCGCCGCATGGGGGACGGAGGAGACGATGGCACGCCTGCTGGTGCAAAACGCCGCGCGGATCGTGACGATGGACGCCGGCCGCCGCGAGATCGCGGACGGCTCCTTGCTGATCGAGGACGGGGTGATCGCCGCGGTCGGCGGCGGTCGCGGACGCCGCCGGCGCCGAGGTGCTCGACGCCCGCGGCTGCGTGGTGACGCCGGGGCTGGTCAACACCCACCACCATCTCTACCAGTGCCTGACCCGCGCGGTCCCCGCCGGCCAGGACGCGCTGCTCTTCGGCTGGCTCAAGACGCTCTACCCGATCTGGGCGCGGATGACCCCGGAAGACATGTTCGTCTCCGCCCAGCTCGGCCTCGCCGAGCTGGCGCTCTCCGGCTGCACCATGAGTTCGGATCATCTCTATCTCTTCCCGAACGGCGTCCGGCTCGAGGACACCATCGAGGCCGCCGCCAGCATCGGCATCCGCTTCCACCCGACCCGCGGGGCGATGAGCGTCGGCGAGAGCCTGGGCGGCCTGCCGCCGGACAGCCTGGTCGAGCCCGAGCCGGCGATCCTCGCCGACATGGTGCGCGTCGTCGACGCCTTCCACGACGCCTCGCCCGGCGCGATGGTCCGGGTCGGCCTCGCGCCCTGCTCGCCCTTCTCGGTGTCGCGGGGACTGATGGCCGACGCCGCGGCGCTGGCCCGCGACAAGGCGGTGATGCTGCACACCCACCTCGCCGAGAACCACGAGGACATCGCCTATTCGCTGGCGCAGTTCGGCTGCCGCCCCGGCCAGTACGCCGAGGAGCTCGGCTGGACCGGCGATCACGTCTGGCACGCGCATTGCGTCCGGCTCGACCCGGGCGAGATCGACCTCTTCGCCCGCAGCGGCACCGGCGTCGCGCATTGCCCCTGCTCGAACTGCCGGCTCGGCTCCGGCATCGCCCCGGTGCGGCAGATGCGCGACGCCGGGGTCAAGGTCGGGCTCGGCGCCGACGGCTCGGCCAGCAACGACGCCGGGCACCTGCTCTCCGAAGCCCGCCAGGCGATGCTCCTGCAGCGGGTCCAGAACGGCGCCGACGCGATGAGCGCCCGCGAGGCGCTGGAGATCGCCACCCGCGGCGGCGCCGCGGTGCTCGGCCGCGGCGGCGAGCTCGGCTCCATCGAGCCCGGCAAGCGCGCCGACCTCGCGATCTGGGACGTCTCCGGCCTCGGCGCCGCCGGCGCCTGGGACCCGGTGGCGGCGCTCCTGCTCTGCGGCCCGTTCCAGGTGCGCGACCTCATCGTCGAGGGCCGCCGCGTGGTGCGCGAGGGGCGGCTCACGGGCGTCGAGATCGAGACGGTGCTTGAAGCGGCGCGGCGACGGCTGGAGCGGCTGATGGGCTGAGAGCGCCGGTACCGGGCGATGCCCCGGACCGATAAGGCGAGGCTGCTGTGCAGCCTCCCCCGTCGCCCGGAGCCAGCTGGCGGAGGGCGAGTGGGGTGCGGCCTGGACCGACGCTGTTCGGGGCGCGCCAGCCCGGCTGGCGCGAGAAGCGCGCCAGCCCCGGGCGGGCTGGCGCGGCCGATTTGTCGACGGACAAATCGGGCGGGCCCTTGGAAAGGTGTCGCACCACCGCCCTAGGCCACCACCGGCACCACGTCCACCGCATGCTCGGTCTTCTGCTCGCCGGCGATGCGCAGCACGCCCATGATCGGCGCCACGTCGCCATAGTCGCGGCCGCGCGCCACCATGATATGGTCGGACCCGGCGACGATGGCGTTGGTCGGGTCGAACTCCAGCCAGCCGGCCTGCCGCCGCACCAGACCCGGACCCAGGCGTGCATCGCGTCGGCGCCTTCGAGCCGCGGCTTGCCCGGCGGCGGATGGTGCGCAGGAAGCCCGAGACATAGCCGGCGGGGACGCCGAGCCCGCGCAGGCCGGCGATCATCACGTGGGCGAAGTCCTGGCAGACGCCGCGCTTCAGCGCGAAGGCGTCCGACGGCGGGGTGTCGACGTTGGTCGCCTCGGGGTCGAACTTCATATCGCGGTTGAGCGCGAGACCGATCGCGCGCACCGCGTCGGTGGCGGTCATGCCGGAGACGACCTGCGCCCGGGCATAGGCGGTCATCTCCGGCGTCGGCCCGGTGCGCGGGCTCGGCCCGAGGAAATGGTGCGGCGCATCGCCGTCCAGCCCGCGATGCCCGGCGATCTCCTCGCCGAGCCGCGCCAGATTCGGCGAGAGTCGAGCGACGGCGGCTGGGCCAGCCGCTCGACCCGCGCCGCGACGCGGAACAGGATCTCGTCATGCTCGGCGCGGAAGGCGACTCGACCGCGGCGTTGCCGAAGAAGTCGGTGAAGGGGCGCTCCTCGGCCGGCACCGGCCGGATGGCGAGCGCCGCGGTGATCCGCCGCTGCACCCCGGGCAGCTCGGCCGGCAGCAGCCTGAGCAGGTGCCGCCCGGCGACCGCCGGCCGGTCGTAGTCGTAGGCGATGGTCAGCCGATGTCGTAGAGCATCAGCGCAGGTAGGTCTCGGAGACCAGGTTCGAGACGCCCTCGAGCTCGACGACCAGCCGGCGCAGCGCCGTGCCGTCGACGGTCTCGGGCGTCCGCACCGCGAGGCCGGTATGCGCCTGCAGCGTCGCCCGCGACAGCGGCGAGCGCTGGCCGTTGACCTCGGCTGCGGGCAGGAAATCGACGTGGTTGAGCACCTCGTCGAGGTGGAAGAGCACCGAGCGCGGGTTGAGCGGGTCGAGCGCCAGGAGGTCGACGACCGTGCGCCGGCTGGTGCGCACCGTGTAGTGGCGGCGATGCGTCATGACGCTGTCGCCGATCTCCAGCATCATGTCGAGCGCGCCGTCGGGCGCCTCGGGATCGGCGAGCCAGGCCAGCGCGCGCGAATCTGGATGCCGCGCTCCAGCCGCGCGGCCGATCTCCAGGAAGCGCCAGCCGGTGAAGCGGTACATGTTCTCGTGCAGCAGGCCGGAGAAGCCGGCGAGCTTGCGCAGGAGCACCGTCATGGCGCGCGTCGGCGTCGTCGCCCGGCGCCACCCGCTCGCGAATCTGGTGCGACGGTCTTGGACAGGTCGTTCAGCGCCAGCCAGCCGTCGGGCGAGAAGCGGTCGCGGATCTGGCCGGCGCTGTAGACGGCGCGTGTCGAGCGTCGCGATCAGCGCCGGCGGGAATCGCCGTCGTCGGCGTCGATGCCGAGCGGCTCCAGATAGTCGCGAGATGTCGGCGAGCAGCGGCAGTCTCGGGATCGGAGGTCTCGGCAAGCCGCGCATGATAGGCGCGCAGGATGCGCACCGTGCCTTCGGAGCGCTCGACATAGCGGCCGAGCCAGATCAGGTTGTCGGCGGCGCGGCTGGGCAGGCTGCCCGGGCCGGCTGCGCGTGAAGGCGTCGGCTCGCGGCGGCAGCAGCGTGACGGTCTCGACCGGCGTGCTCGCTGACCACCCAGACGTCGGCCGCCTGGCCGCCGCGCTGCATGGCGATCGCGGTCGTGTCGAGCGCGAGCCGACGCGGGCGAAGCCGCCCGGCATCACCGTCCAGCCCTGCGGCGTGCGCGCGAGATAGACGCGCAGGGTCATCGGCCGCGGCTCCAGCCTGCCGCCGACATAGACCGGCGTCGTCGACAGCGTCACCGCCTCCTGGCCGACGAAGCTCGGCGCCGTCGGCGTCGAGCCAGGCGTCGAACGCGCGCCCGCGCCTCGTCGCGGAACCGGCCGCCGAGCACCGTGGTGTCGCTCGTCCTCGAAGGGCAGCCGGGTCGACAGCGCCGGGCCGATCATCATGCGGTCGATATTGTCGAGGACATGCGCGCGCTCGGCCGCGCTGGCCGCACCACCAGGTGGCGATGGTGGGCAGGATCAGCGGCCTCGCCGAGCAGCGCCCGCGCAGATCTCCGGCAGGAAGGCGAGCAGCGCGCGCGTTTCGAGGATGCCGGAGCCGAGCGCGTTGACCAGCGACACCGAGCCCTGGCGCAGCGCCTCGACCAGGCCCGGCGTGCCGATGCCGCGAGTCCGGCGTCGAGCTCCAGCGGATCGGCGAAGGCGGCATCGAGGCGCCGCCACAGCACGCTGACCGGCTTCAGGCCCGACGACGGTGCGCACCATCACCCGGCCGTTCGGCGACGGTCAGGTCCTCGCCCTCGAGCAGCATGATGCCGAGATAGCGGGCGATATAGGCGTGCTCGTAATAGGTCTCGTTGAGCGGGCCGGGCGTCAGGATCGCCGACGCGGCCGTCGGCGTCGTCGGCCATGCCGATGCAGCGCGTCGCGGAAGCGGCGGAAGAAGCCGGCCAGCCGATGCACATGCATCTCGCCATAGATGTCGGACAGCGCGCGCGTCGTGGCGACGCGGTTCTCCAGCGCGAAGCCGGCGCCCGACGGCGCCTGCGTGCGGTCGCCCAGCACCCACCAGCGTGCCGTCCGGCCCGCGGCCGAGCTCGAAGGCGCAGAAATGCAGGAAATGCCCGCTCGCGCGGCTTCACGCCGACCATCGGCCGCAGAAATTCCGGGCTGGCGGCGATCAGGCCGCGGCGGCAGCAGGCCCTCGGCGACCAGCCGGTTGTCGCCGTAGATGTCGGCGCACGATCGCCTCGAACAGCTCGGCGCGCTGGATCAGCCCGGCGCTGATCGTCTGCCCATTCGTCCTCGTCGATCAGCAGCGGCACATGCGCCAGCGGCCATTCGCGCTCGTTGGCGCCGGCGCTTGTCGTAGACGCGGTAGTAGACGCCGGCATCGCGCAGATACTGGTCGGCGCGGGCGAAGCGCCGCGTCAGCTCCTCCGGGCCCAGCGCGTCGAGCGCGGCGATGAACTGCTTCCAGACCGGGCGCGGCATTGCCCGCCGGCGTCGACCATCTCGTCGGCGACGCCCGGCGAGCGGCCGGTAGCCGGCGAGCAGCGGCGCCGCCGGCGGCTTGCGCCGTCGCTTGCTGATTCCCGCGCTTCCATCGGCCGATCACGATCCCCGGCGGCCGCCTGCAGGTCAAGCGTCAGCGGGAATTCGTCGCGAGGCTTCTTCGGCGCGCGGCGCGATAGCCGCCGGCGTGTGGCCGCGCGGCTCGAAGCGGGCCAGCCGCCGCGCCTCGGCCTCGTTGGCGTTGACCGGGAAGGTGTCGTAGCTGCGCCCGCCGGGATGCGCGACATGGTAGACGCAGCCGCCGACCGCGCGGCCCGACCAGCGGTCGTAGATGTCGAAGGTCAGCGGCGTGTTGACCGGCAGCGCCGGGTGCAGGCCCGACGCCGGCTGCCAGGCCTTGAAGCGCACGCCGGCGACCGCGACCTCGCCGGTTGTCGGTCGGCTTCAGCGGCACGGCGCGGCCGTTGCAGGCGACGGCGTGGCGCTCCGGGTTGAGGCCTTCGGTCTTGACCTGCAGCCGCTCGACCGAGCAGTCGACGAAGCGCACGGTGCCGCCGATCGCGCCCTGCTCGCCCATGACATGCCAGGGCTCCAGCGCCTGGCGGAGTTCCAGCTTGACGCCCGGCATACTCGACCTCGCCGCAGAACGGGAAGCGGAACTCGAGCTGCGCGTCGAACCATTCCGGCCGGAACGCGAAGCCGTGCTGGCGCGAGGTCGTCGAGCACGTCGAGGAAATCCTGCCCAGACGTAGTGCGGCAGCATGAAGCGGTCGTGCAGCGCCGTGCCCCAGCGCACGAAGCGGCCGTCGAGCGGGTTCTTCCAGAGCCGCGCGATGATGGCGCGCACCAGCAATTGCTGGGCAAGGCTCATGCGCGCATTGGGCGGCATCTCGAAGCCGCGGAACTCGACCAGGCCGAGCCGGCCGGTCGGCCCGTCCGGCGAAAACAGCTTGTCGATGCAGATTTCCGAGCGGTGCGTGTTGCCGGTGACGTCGACCAGCAGGTTGCGGAACAGCCGGTCGACCAGCCAGGGCAGCGGCGCGTCGCCCTTGCCCGGCATGCGGCACCTGCGCCATGCGCGATCTCCAGCTCGTAGAGGCTGTCGTGGCGCGCCTCGTCGAAGCGCGGCGCCTGGCTGGTCGGGCCGATGAACAGGCCGGAGAACAGGTAGGACAGCGACGGATGGCGCTGCCAGTGCAGCACCAGGCTCTTCAGCAGGTCGGGCCGGCGCAGGAACGGGCTGTCGTTGGGCGTCGCGCCGCCGACCACGACATGGTTGCCGCCGCCGGTGCCGGTGTGGCGGCCGTCGATCATGAACTTGTCGGCGCCGAGCCGGCGACTGCCGCGCCTCCTCGTAGATCGCCGTCGGTGGTCGCGACGCAATCCTGCCAGTTCGACGGCCGGATGGATGTTGACCTCGATGACGCCGGGATCGGGCGCGACGCGGATGACGTTGAGGCGCGGGTCGTGCGGCGGGCGCGTAGCCTTCGATATGGACCGGCAGGCCGATCGCCTTGCGCCGCGTTCTCGGCCGCGGCGATCAGCTCGAGATAGTCCTCGAGCGCCTCGACCGGCGGCATGAAGACGCAGAGCCGGCCGTCGCGCGGCTCGACCGAGATCGCGGTGCGCACCGCGCCGCCGATCTCGCCGAGCTCCTGCTCGACGCGGTCCTGCTGCGCCGGTCGCCGCCGGTGAACGACGCCGCCGGCTGCGGCGCGGCCGGCTCGTCGGCGCCGTCTGCGGCGGCTCGGCCGGCGGCAGGATGCGCCGCGCGCGTCGGCAGCGGCCCGCGCGGCACCGACGGATCGACCGGCACGATATAGGGATACTGCGCCGGCGGCACATAGGGCAGCGAGCCGAGCGGCAGGCGGTAGCCGACCGGGCGAGTCGCCGGGCACCAGGAACAGCTTGCCGCGCCGCGTCTTCCATTTCTCCGAGCGCCAGCGCGGGCCGGCGGCCTGCGCGTTCCAGCGCTGCACCGGCAGCACATAGCCGGTCGGCTTGGTCAGCCCGCGCTCGAAGACCTGCGCCATGCGGCTGCGCTCTTCCGGGTCCTCGAGCTTGGAATTGGACGGATCGACATTGTCCGGCAGCTTGCCTTCCTTGAGCAGCCACTCGGCCGGGTCCTCATAGGCCTCGGCGCACCATCTCGGTCGTCGATGCCGAGCTCGCCGGCGATCGCCGTCAGCAGCTTGCTCGGCATCCTCCGGCCCGGCCTTGCCGTCGCGCCTTCTCCCGCGCGATCAGCGCCGGGTCGCTGCCAGACCGGCTCGCCGTCGGTGCGCCAGTAGAGCGAGAAGGTCCAGCGCGGCAGGCTTTCGCCCGGATACCATTTGCCCTGGCCGTAATGCAGGAAGCCGCCCGGCGCGAAGCGCTCGCGCAGCCGGCGGATCAGCGCGTCGGCCTTCTCGCGCTTGGTCGGGCCGACCGCGGCGGTGTTCCATTCCGCCGCTCTCGAAATCGTCGATCGACACGAAGGTCGGCTCGCCGCCCATGGTCAGCCGCACGTCGCCGGCCTGCGAGCGCGCGCGTCGACCTCGTCGCCCAGCGCGTCGAGCGCCTGCCAGGCTTTCGTCGGAGAACGGCTTGGTGATGCGCGGATGCTCGGCGACGCGGTCGACCCGCATGTCGAAGCCGAAGTCGACATTGGCGAAGCTCGCCATGCCGGAGATCGGCGCGGCGTTGCGGAAATGCGGCGTCGCGGCCAGCGGCACATGGCTTTCGCCGGTCAGCAGGCCCGAGGTCGGGTCGAGGCCGATCCAGCCGGCGCCGGGCAGATAGACCTCGCACCAGGCGTGCAGGTCGGTGAAGTCGATCGATCGGTGCCGGGCGGCCCGTCGAGCGCCACCAGGTCGGGCTTCAGCTGGATCAGGTAGCCCGAGACGAAGCGCGCGGCGAGGCCGAGATTGCGCAGCGACCTGCACCAGCAGCCAGCTCGAATCGCGGCAGGAGCCCTTGCGCGGCGGCCAGCGTCTCCTCCGGCGTCTGCACGCCGGTCTCCATGCGGATGATGTAGCCGATCTCGCGCTGCAGGCGCGCGTTGAGGTCGACGATGAAATTGACGGTGTTGGTCGCGCGAGCGGTCGATCGCTGGCGAGGAACGCTGTCGAGCAGCGGCCCGGCCGGCTCCGGCTTCCGGTAGATCGCGAGATCGTCGCGCGATGTCCTCGGGATAGTCGAACGGCCAATGTCTCGGCCGACGGTCCTCGACGAAGAAGTCGAACGGATTGTAGACCGTCATGTCGGCGACGAGATCGACCTCGATCTTCAGCTCGGTCACCGGCTCGGGAAAGACGAAGCGCGCCAGGAAATTGCCGTAGGGGTCCTGCTGCAGGTTGACGAAGTGGTTGGCCGGCTCGACCTTCAGCGAGTGGCTGAGCACCTTGGTGCGCGAATGCGGCGCCGGCTGCAGCCGGATGATCTGCGGGCCGAGGACGACCGGCCGGTCATATTTGTAGTGCGTCAGGTGATAGATGCTGGCTTTGATCGACATGGCGTTCCCGTCGTCACGCAGGTGCGGGGTTCAGGCTTTCACAAAAGTCGAAGCCGCACCACGGCTTTGTTGCGCTGCGGTCGTGGAGGAACAGGAACCCCCCGACAAAGCTCCGCTCACGCTCCAGCGCCTGCGTGCGGCACTGTCTTGCCCGGGCTTCAGGCCGCGCAGCGGCCGACCCGCCTCCGCGGGTCGGCCGCTGCCTTTATCGCGGGCGGGGGCGGCAGGCGCGACGGTCGGGGCCCGAAGCTCGCCATGACGCGCGGGCAGGCGCGGCCCGATGTCTCGACGGGCAGATCGGACGGACGGCTGCGCTTCCGGCGTTAACCTTCCCGCCCCGACGCCAAATCGTCTGGATGGTTTCAAGATGCAATTAAGACGCAATAAAGATCACGCAAACCGCTGTTAACTCTCGCAGAATCCGCTCCAGCTCCGCCCCTACCCGAACGGCCCGAATTTCGCCTCCGCCTCCTCCGCCGAATAGCGTCCGAGCCGCACGTCCTCCGCCACCGCCGCCCGGTCCCGCTCCCGCGGATCGCCGTAGCCGCCGCCGCCCGGCGTTCGACCCGCACCCGGTCGCCCGGCGCCAGCGGGATGTCCTGCTCCTTGGAGAGATGCTCCGGCACATGCGCCTCGCCGCCGCGGATCACGGTCGACCGTGTTGACCCCGCCGTCGCCGCCGCCGAGCGCGCCCTGCGGCCCGAAGCGGCCGTGGTCCATGACGAAGGAGGCGCGCGCCTCGCCGCGCAGCAGCTCGACCTCATAGGCGAGCCCGAAGCCGCCGCGATGCCTGCCGGCGCCGCCCGAGCCCTCGCGCAGCGCATAGTGGCGGTAGAGCACCGGATACTCCTGCTCCATGATCTCGACCGGCGGCGACTTGGAGATGCCGATCGTCGAGCAGCCGTTGGAGAGCCCGTCATGGTCGGCATTGCCGCCATAGCCGCCGCCCGAGATCTGGTACATGACGTAGTCGCGCCCGGTCGCCGGATCGTGGCCGCCGAGCGCGAAGTTGCCGCTGGAGCCGGCCGGCGCCGCCGTGACCCTGTCGGGCAGCGCCTGCACCATCGCCGCGAACACCGCCTCGGCGATGCGCTGGCAGACTTCCGCCGCGCAGCCCGACACCGGCCGCGGATAGCGCGCGTCGAGGAAGGTGCCCTCGATGCCGGTGACGGTCAGCGGCTCGAAGGCGCCGGCGCTGATCGGCACATCCGGAAAGATGTGGCGCATGGCGAGATAGACCGAGCTGACAGCGTGGTCGCCAGCACGCTGTTCATCGGCCCGGCGCAGGGCGGCGACGAGCCGGAGAAATCGAAGGTGAGCGTCGTCGCCCGCGCGTCACCGCGAGCGCGATGGTCAGCGGCTCATCGACCACCCCGTCGGAGTCGACGAAGGCCTCGAGCGATAGATCCCGTCGTGGAATCAGCGGCGATATGGGCGCGCATCTGTTCGGCGGCCCGCGGCGCAGATCTCGGCGATCGCCTCGACGACCGTTTCGTCGCCGTAACGGTCGAGGAGCGCCGTCAGCCGCTCCTGCGCCGACCAGCAGCGCGGCGGCCTGCGCCCGGATGTCGCCGATGCGCTGGTCGGCGACGCGGATGTTCGAGGTGATGATCGCGTAGATCTCCGGGTCGAGCACGCCCCGCTTGAACAGCTTGACCGGCGGCAGCCGCAGCCCCTCCTGCTCGACCGCGGTCGCCGAGGCCGAGAAGCCGCCCGGCACCGCGCCGCCGATGTCGGGCCAGTGGCCGGTGTTGGAAAGCCAGCAGAAAATCTCGCCGCTGCCGCCAGACCGGCATGGCGAAGCGCACGTCCATCAGATGCGTGCCGCCGAGATAGGGGTCGTTGACGATGTAGATGTCGCCCGGCTCCGGCGGCAGGCAGCGCCCGTCGGCGATCATCTCGATCAGCCGCTGCGTCGAATACTGCATGATGCCGACGAAGACCGGCAGCCCGCGCGACCCTTGCGCGATCAGCGAGCCGTCGCGCGGCGGAGTAGATGCCGTCCGAGCGGTCGTTGGCCTCGGCGATGACCGGCGAGAAGGCGGCGCGCGAGAAGGTCAGATCCATCTCGTCGCAGACCTGCTGCAGCGCCGGCCTGGATCACGCCGAGGGTGATCGCGTCGAGCGTCATGGCAGAACCTCCACCTCGATGATGATGTTGCCGTCGGCGTCCTGGCTGACGCGGTCGCCGGGCTCGAGACGGTGGTGGCATCCATCTGCTCGAGGATCGCCGGCCCCTCCAGCACCGCATCGAGCGGCAGCGTCTCGCGGCGATAGACCGGCGTATCGCGCCAGCCGCCGTCGAACCAGACCGGGCGCAGGCTCGGCGCGGGCACCCTCGAGATGCTGCGCGCGCCCGGCAGGGTCGATCAGCCGCGCGAGATCGACCGGCGGGCGCACGCCGATGACCGAGCGAGTTGAGGTTGACCAGATTGGCGCGGATCTCCGGAAGCTCGACCCTGAAGCGGGCGAAATAGGCCTTCTCGAACAGGCGCTGCAAGCTCGCTTCGCGACGGCGTGCCGATCGGCAGCGGCACGTGCAGGAGATGCGTCTGGCCGACGAACTGCATGTCGCGCTGAATGCTGGCGCGGACTCGTCGCCGACCGCGACCTTCTCGGCGGCGATCAGCGCCCGGCCTTCGGCCTCCTGGGCCGCGAGGATGCCGTGCACCACCTCCATGTCGAGCCCGGCCACCGGCTGGTTCAGGGTGTTGACGAAATCGTGGCGGAGGTCGGCCACGACGCAGCCCAGCGCGTTGGTGATGCCCGGCCGCGCCGGCACCAGCACCGTGGGCAGGCCGAGCTCGCGCGCCAGCGCCGTGGCGTGCAGCGGCCCGGCGCCGCCGAAGGCGAAGAGCGCGAAGTCGCGCGGATCGTGGCCGCGCGACACCGAGACCATGCGGATCGCGCCGGCCATCTTGATGTTGCCGAGCCTGAGCACCGCGCCGGCCGCCGCCTCCGGGTCGAGGCCGAGCGGCGCCGCCGAGGCTCTCCGCGAAGATGCCCGGCGTCGACGGCGTCGGCGGTCGGCGAGCAGCCGTCTCGGGTCGAGCCGGCCGAGGAGCAGGTTGGCGTCGGTGATCGTCGGATCTGCGCCGCCGCGGCCGTAGCAGATCGGGCCGGGCTCGGCGCCCGGCGCTTTCCGGGCCGACCTGGATCAGGCCCGAGGCGTCGACCCGCGCGATCGAGCCGCCGCCGGCGCCGACCGTGTGCACGTCCACCATCGGCACGTGGATCGGCATGCGCGTATTCGATCTCGATCTCGTTCGAGACCGCGGCTCGCCGTCGCGGATCAGCGCGACGTCGGTCGAGGTGCCGCCCATGTCGTAGGTGACGAGATCGGCGAAGCCGGCGCGCCGGCCGGTATAGGCGGCGGCGATCACGCCCGAGGCCGGCCCCGACATCACGGTCTTGGCCGCCTCGCGCGCGACGTAACGCGCCGAGATCATGCCGCCATTGCCGTTCATGATCAGGAACTCGCGGCGGAAGCCGCGCGTGCGCAGCTCGCCCTGAAGCCGGGCGACATAGCGTTCGAGGATCGGCTGCACCGCGGCGTTGACCGCCGCGGTGACGCCGCGCTCGAACTCGCGCGCTCTCGGAGAGCAGCGCGTGGCCCATGGTGATCGTAGCGCGTTCGGCCAGATCTCGGCGGCGATCGCCGGCGGCGCGGCGCTCGTGCGCGGGATTGGCGTAGGAATGCAGGAAATGGATGACCAGCGACTCGCAGCCCGCGGCCAGCAGCGCCGCGACGGCGGCGCCGGTGGCCGCCTCGTCGAGCGGCGTCAGCACCCGCCCCCGGGCGTCCATCGCGCTCGGGAACCTCGAGCCGGAGGTCGCGCGGGATGATCGGCGTGAAGCGGCCGGTCATGCCGTAGGCCTGCGGCCGGGTGCGGCGGCCGAGCTCGATCACGTCGCGAAAGCCCTCGGTGGTGATCATGCCCGGTCCGCGCCAGCCGGCGCTCGAGCACGGCGTTGGTGGTGGTCGTCGTGCCGTGGACGATCAGGTCGATCCCGGCGAGCGGCACCTCCGCGGCTTCGAGCGCCGCGACCACGCCGAAGGCCTGGTTCGCCGGCGTCGTCGGCGTCTTGGCGATGCGGACGGTGCCGGCTCCGGCGTCGAACAGCATCAGGTCGGTGAAGGTGCCGCCGACATCGATGCCCGCGACGATGCCGCTCACCTCAGACCCCGACATAGCGGCCGAACTCCGGCGCGGCGGCGTTGAGGCCGGCCACCGGCAGGGTTGCCGCGATCCGGCCGTCGGCGAGGAAGGCGATGCGGTCGGCGATGGCGAGCGCGGTCTCGACGCGCTGCTCGACCAGCAGGGTCGCGACGCCGGTGGCCTTGAGCGCGAAGATGGTGTCGCGGATCAGCGTGATCATCGACGGCTGCAGGCCCTCGGTCGGCTCGTCGAGCAAGAGCACCTTCGGCCGGGTGCAGAGCGCGCGGCCGATCGCGAGCATCTGCTGCTCGCCGCCGGAGAGCGTGCCGGAGATCTGGCCCAGCCGTTCGCGCAGCCGCGGGAAGAGCGCCAGCACCCGCTCGCGGGTCCGGGCGCCGTGCTTGCGGGTCATCAGCCCGATCTCCAGGTTCTCGGCGACGGTGAGCTCGGCGAAGAGCCTGCCGGCCCTGCGGCACCCAGGCGACGCCGCGCCGCGGCACCTCGTGCGCCGGCAGGCCGTCGAGCCGGACGGTGCCGAGCCGGATCGAGCCGGCGGCGGCGGGGACCAGTCCCATCACCGCCTTCAGCATGGTGGACTTGCCGGCGCCGTTGCGTCCCATCACGCAGAGCGCCTCGCCGGGTGCCACGGCGAGGGTGAGGCCGCGCAGGACCTGCACGTTGCCGTAACCGGCGTCGAGGCCTTCGACCGCGAGGCTCATGGTCCGAGATAGGCGGCCTGGACCGCCGGATCGGCGCGGATCTCTTCCGGGGTGCCGGTGGCGAGCGTGCGGCCGAAGTCGAGGACGGTGATGCGCTCGGCCAGATCCATCACCACCTCCATATTGTGCTCGATCAGCAGCACGGTCGCGCTCGCGGCGATCTCACGGGCGAGCGCCTTGAACGCTTCGATCTCGCTGGCCGCGAGCCCCTGGGTCGGCTCGTCGAGGATCAGGAGCCTCGGCTTCAGCGCCAGCCCCATCGCGATCTCGAGCAGCCGTTGGTGGCCGTAGGCGAGCGTGCCGGCGATCTGATCGGCATGCCGCTCGAGACCGACGCGGGCGAGTGCTGCGCGGGTCTCCGCGTCGAGCCCCGCCGATCCGCGGCGCTGGACCGCCAGCGCCACGTTGTCGAAGACCGGCAGCCGCGGATAGATCGCGGTGATCTGGAAGGTATAGGCGATGCCGAGCATCACCCGCGCGTAGGCCGGCAGCCGGGTGATGTCGCGGCCCGCAAGGCGGATCGTGCCGGCATCGGGCATCAGCCGGCCGCAGAGCAGGCTGACGAAGGTGGTCTTGCCGGCGCCGTTCGGCCCGATCAGCGCGTGGATGCCGCCTTCGCGCAGGTCGAGGTCGACCCCGGCGACCGCAATCACCCCGCCGAAGGCGCGGGTGAGGCCGCGGGCCTCGAGCAGGGTCACGGCAGCCAAGGCAGGGCGCGGGCGCGCAGCGCGCCGAGGAGCCCGCGGGGCGCGAAGAGCATCAGCGCGAGCAGCGCCACCCCGACGACGAGGAGGTAGGCATCGGTGACGCGGGAGGCGAGATCGACGAGATAGAACATCAGCAGCGTGCCGACGAACGGCCCGAGCACGGTGCCCGCACCGCCGAGCAGCACCCAGAGCAGCGGCAGGATCGAGTATTGCGTCGCCGCGAAGCTGGCGCCGACGTAGCCGAAGAGGATGCCGTAGGCGGCCCCGGCGGCCCCGGCATAGAGGTCCCGAGACCGCGAGCGCCAAGAGCCGGTAGCGAAACGGATCGTAGCCGAGCATGCGGCTACGCTCGGCGTTCTCCCGCATCGCCACCAGCACCCGCCCGGCCGGCGCGCGGACCAGCGCCAGGTTTGCGAGCAGGCCCGCCGCGAAAAGTCCCAGCGCCACGAAGTAGCGGGTCAGGTCCGCCGAGAGGTCGAGCGGACCGATCGCGCGCGCCGCCCGGGCGATGACGAAGCCCTCGTCGCCGCGGGTGAACGCCCCGAAGTAGAGGATGGCGAGATAGCCGGCCTGGGCGAACATCAGCGTCACGATCATGAAGGCGGTGCCGCTGGTGCGCAGCGCGAGCACCCCGGTCGCCGCCGCCACGGCCGTGCCGGCGGCAAGGCCCGCGAGCAACCCCGGCGCCGCGCCGCCACCCGGCGTTCTCGACCAGAAGTCCGGTCGCATAGAGCCCGGCTGCGAAGAAGAGCGCGTGCCCGAGGCTCAGGAGCCCGGTGTAGCCGAAGGCGATGTTGAAGCCCATCGCGAAGACCGCGAGCACCATGATCCGGGCGAGGTTGGTGGCGTGGTAGGCCGGCAGCAGCAGCGGCGCGAGAACGAGCGCGAGCAGGACCGCGAGGTGCAGCGCCCAGACCTTCATGCGGTCGGGAGCAGGCTGACGGTGGCATCGACAAGACTGCGCATCAGGCGGTGCGCCTGCCGAAAAGTCCCTGCGGGCGGAAGACCAGGACCAGCGCGACGAGGAGCGTCGCGAGGATCTTGGCCAGCGTCGGCGAGAAGAAGACGGAGATGATGCCGTCCGAGAGGCCGATGAGCAGGGCGGCGACGATGGTGCCGCGCAAGCTGCCGAGCCCGCCGATGATGACGACGATGAAGGAGAGCAGCAGCGGGTCGCCGCCCATCAGATAGTGCGCCTGGCTGATCGGCACGATCAGCACCGCGGCGATCGCCGCCAGCGCCGCCCCGATGCCGAACACCCCGGCATAGACCCGGCCGGTGTCGATGCCGAAGGCGGTCGCGATCTCGCGGTCCCATTGCGTCGCGCGCATGACCAGCCCGATGCGGGTGCGGGCGAGGAGCAGCCAGACGCCGCCGAGGATCACGATCGCGGCGCCGACCACCGCGAGCTTGTAGCCGGAATAGCCGAACCAGGGCAGCTGCAGCTGCAGCTCGAACGGCGCCGGCACCGCCCTGGCGTCGGGGCCGTAGAGGCTGAGCGCGCCTTGCTGCAGGATATAGCCGAGGCCGATGGTCGCGACGATCACCGCCTCCGGCGCATAGTCGAGCCGCCGCAGCACCAGCCGGTCGGCGGCGACCGCCACCAGCGCCACCACCAGCGGGCTCAGGATCAGCGCCGCGAGGAACGCCAGCGCCGGCGGCCCCGGCACCCAGCGGGTGACGAACCAGGCCCCGACCGCCCCCAGCATGAAGAACTCGCCGTGCGCGACGTTGACCACGCGCATCACCCCGAAGACCAGGCTGAGGCCGACCGCGGTCAGGGCCAGCACCGCGGCCATGACCAGCCCCTCGAGGCTGGCGAGCAGCAGGAACGGGCCGAAATCCAAGGCTCAGAACGGCTGCGTGGTGTAGTCCACCTCGTCCGGATAGAGGCCGTCCTCGATCGAGGTGGTATGCACCACCGCGAGCTTGCCGCCGTCCACCTTCGAGATGTGCTGGTGGCCGAAGACCTGGTGGGTCTTGCCGTTGAAGACCTTGTCGCCCTGCGGATGCTCGCGCGACAGCGGCATCGTCGTCATCGCCTCGATCGCCTCGACGAAGGCCTGCCGGTCGTCCGGCCCCTGGTAGCCGGCCGCCTCCATCGCCGCCTTGATGATGAAGAGCGTCTCCCAGGTGGAGAACATGTGCGCGTAGGTCGAGACCTCCTGCGGCGTCGCCGACCGCCGCGCCATTGTCGTCGACCGCCGACCGCCGCGCGGTAGAAGGTCTCGTGCTCGCCGGCGTCCGGCTGCTTGTAGCGGGCGTGGCCTTCCCAGAAATGCGTGCCCTCGAGGAACTCGAGGCCGGGGCTGGCGATGTCGACCGCCTCGAGCGAGTCGATGAAGCCGAAGATCTCCGGGTGCCCGGCCGCGCCGTAGAACTCGCCGAGCTCCTTGACGAAGGTCAGGACCGCCGGCCCGACCATCACGTGGTAGAGCACCTCGGTGCTCTTGGGGATCCGCGGCAGGTAGCGGGTGAAGGTGGTCTCGGTCGGCGGGATCGCGATCAGCTCGACGATCTCGCCGCCCTGCGCCTGCATCGCCGCCGAGAAGAAGTCGCGGTGGTCGTAGCCGAAGGCATAGTCGGGGTAGAGCATCGTCACCTTCTTGCCGAGGTTCGCCGCCACCCAGGGCGCCATCGACTGCACCTGGCTCTTCACGTCGGTGATGCCGGGCTGCAGCGTCCAGCGGTTCAGCGCGCCGCTCGCGACGTGGTGGCCCTCGGAGCAGACGAGGTAGGGCATCTTCGAGCTCGCCCGCCCGCGGCGCGGCCGCGACGACGACGTTGCTGAAGAGCGCGCCGAACACCGCGTCGACGTTCTGGCTGGCGAAGCTCTCGACCACCTCGGCGCCGCGCTTGGGATCGGTGCCGTCGTCCTCGAAGACGATCTCGACCGGCCGGCCGGCGATGCCGCCGGCCTCGTTCAGCACCTTGAGCGCCGCCTGCGCCGTGCGCTCGTACCAGCGGCCGTAGGCGGCGCCGATGCCGGTGCGGTGCAGCTCGAAGCCGAGCACGATCGGCTTCGAGCGTCTGCGCCTGGATGAAGCCGGGGAAGCCCGCGGTCGCCGCCAGCGTGCCGCCCGCCGCGAGGCCCTTCAGCACCCCGCGCCGCCCGAGCGCGCCGATCCGATCCGTCGTCATTGAGAGCCCTCCGCTGCCGCGGCGCGCCGGTGTCCCCCGGCGGCTTCCAGCCGCGAAGCATGTGGGGCGGTCGCAGCAAATGTCCACGGGCTTGTTCCGCCGGGCGGTTTTCGCTTCCCAAAGCGCAGTGCCGCCGGTGTTAGAAATAGTCGGCGCCCGATTGTGGCGCAGGGGGAACGCGTGATGATCAGCACCACCGGGCGGCATTGCGCCGTTGCCGCACTCTTTGCCGTAGCGACGGTCGGCTCGACTCCGGGGGCCGCACGCGCCGAGGACCGCCTCCTGACCGAGGCGGTCAATTTCTCCGGGGCCATCACCTTTCTCGGCATCCGGGGTGCCCGGCTTCGTCATCGCCGCGGTTCGGGACGGCGAGACCGCCTTCGCCGGCTTCGGCGAGACGGTGAAGGGCTCGGGAAAGGTTCCCGACGCCGACACGTTCCTGCGCATCGCCTCGATCTCCAAGGCCTTCTGCGGCGACGTGCTCGGCAGCCTGGCGGCCGACGGCACGCTCGCCCTGACCGATCCGCTCCAGGACCGCATCGGCCCCGACTTCACCGTGCCGCAGAAGGACGGCCGCACGCTGCGCCTGATCGATCTGGTCACCCAGGCCTCCGGCTTGCCCCGGGAGGTTCCCGACCAGGCCGGGGGAACCGACGACGACCCCTTCGCCGGCAACACGCCGGCAGCGCCAGATCGACGGGCTGAAGGGCGACCCCTTCCTCTTCGCCCCCGGTACCGGCGCGCTCTATTCCAACTGGGGCTTCGACCTGCTCGGCTTCGCCCTCGCGGAGACCGCCGGCAAGCCCTACGCCGATCTGCTGGCCGAGCGCGTGCTCGGCCCGCGCGGCATGACCGACACCAAGGTCAACCTCGCGCCGGGCGACGAGGTCCGCGCCATGCAGGGGCATTTCTTCGACGGCTCGCCGATGCCCTTGGTTCCGTCGCCGGTCACCATCGAATGCGCGGGCGGGCTCTACACGACCGCCAACGACATGCTGAAATGGATGTCCTGGCATCTCGACCGCGCCGACGCCGCGAACGCCGAATGGCGCGCGATGGACCATGCCGCCTGGCTCTGGCGCGACGGCCTGTCGACCGGTGGGCGGCCTCGACGACGGCGGGCCGATGGGCGCCATGTCGCTCGGCTGGGTCGTGGTGCTGCCCGAGGGGAACGCGCCCCTGATGCTCAACAAGACCGGCGGGCTGCAGGGCGAGTTCAGCTATGTCGTGATCGCCCCCACCCGCGGCGTCGGCGTCTTCGCCTCGATGAACGAGTTCAACGTCGGCGGCTTCGATCTGATGGTCCATACCGCCAATGCGCTGATCGCCGAGCTCGCGCCCCGCTAGGCCTCAGCCGCGCTGGCCGTCGCCAGCAGCCAGAGCCCGAAGGCGGTGTAGGCCACCATCAGCGCCGCCATCGGCAGCCGCGCCGCGAAGCGGCGCGGCCCGCGCGAGGCGGAGGCTCAGCACCAGCGCCAGGAGATGCGCGCGCGACGATCACCGCGACCTGGACGTTCCAGATCGCCTGCACCACGGCGCGGTCGGCGAGAAAGCCGAGCGAGACCCAATGCTCGGGCAGCCCGAGCAGGCTCCAGCCGCGCTCGAGCGGGTCGTTCGAGCGCCGCGACCAGGTAGCGCCCGCCCACCAGCAGCGCCACGAGGTTGTGCGCGACGTGATAGCCGGCGGCGATCGGCAGGAAGCTCAGGATCTCCGGGCCGGCCTCGCCCCAGAACCGCCCCGCGCGCCGGTCGAGCCGCCGGCCGAGCCCGACCGCGCCGAGGATCGCGGCGCTGGTGAGCGCCCAGGCGGCGATGAGGCCGAGCGTGTTGGCGCCCTGCACCGCCGAGCGGCCGGGGAAGTCCAGCGGGTTGACGCCGATCAGCGCCAGCCAGCGAAACGTCTCGCGCAGGCCGTCGAAGCTCAGCGTCGCGAGCGCCAGCGTGACGAAGGCCGCCGCCGACGGCACCAGCGGCGGCATCGCCAGGATCTGCGCGCCGGGCAGTCCCGCCATCAGCCGAAGCCGGCCGCCGTCGCGCGCCCACCAGAGCGGCGCGATCCGCGCGATCAGGCCGAAGAAGACCGTCAGCGCCTCGCCCTGCCGCAGCCATGCCGGGCCTTCCAGCACCGCCAGCCCGAAGATCGCCAGCCAGTAGAGCAGCACCGTCCGCGCCAGCACCGCCGGATCGTCGGGCGCCAGCGAGATCAGCTCGAACCAGGCGAAGCCGAGAAAGCCGAGAGACCGCCGGCCAATAGCCGAGCCGCGCCAGCCCGAGCCCGCCGCGCCGCCCGACGCGCCGCCGCGCCGCCGTCACCGGGCCGCTCCAGGGATCGATCGCCGCGCCAGAGATCGCCGAACGCGAGGCTGGCGATGGTCATGCCGATCCAGAGCAGGGTCCAGATCGTCAGCGGCAGCAGGTTCTCCAGCGGATCGCGCGGCCCGAGAAAGCCGAGCATGACGAGCGCCGCCATCGCGAAAAACGCGACCCAGCTCCCCCATCCTCGCGACCTTACGGTCAGCGACAGCAGCCGGAGCGGTCGCGGCGCCGGCAGGCGTGGCGCCAGCGGCAGCAGCAGCGCGGTCAGCGCCACCGCCGCGGCGGCGCCGAGGATCGTCCGCCCGGTCGGCAGCGTCAGGATCAGCATCCGCTCGGAGGCATGCCCGAACGCCGCCGCCGGCATCAGCGCCGAGACCGCGGCGAGAAGGACGACCCGCCGCACTCAGCGCCCGCAGCAATCCGGCAGCGGGTCGGACCGCGGCGCGGCGGAAGCAACCGCCGGCAGCGGGCCGACCACCCGGGCCTCGCCGCGCAGGAACAGCGCCGCCGCGACGATCAGGCCGCGCCGGCGCATCGCCTCGGCCCGGGCGGCGCCGGCGGCGAGCGCCGCGCGCGGCCTCCGCCGGCGCCAGCGGCCCGACGCCGACGGTCACCAGCCGCTCGCCGAGATCGCTGTCCGCCTGCGAGCGAGACCGCCGGCGCGCGCCGGATCGCCGGATGACCCGGCAGATCGACCGCGTTCGCCACCAGCGTCGCGGCGGCGTCGGCCTCGGCGCCGCTCCGCGCCAGCACCGTCACCGCGTCGGCGATCCCGAGCGAGAAGCTCCGCCCCCGCCAGCCCGAGGTCGCGAGCCCGCGCACCGGATCGGCATGGCCGATCCGCACCCGGTCGGGCAGCCCGGCGCGGGCGGCGATCGCCGCGGTGATCGTCGTCCCCGGCGTCAGGTAGAGCGCGATGTCGCCGCCGTCGTTGACGTAGGCGCGCTCTAGCCCGCCGCCCTCGGCCATCGCCGCGCAGATCGCGTCGGCGACCGCGCCCGCGACCGCCGCCATCGGCGTGAGGAACGCCGGCCGGTGCGCGGCCGTCGCCGCCGCCATCGCCCGCGCCACCGGCCCGCGCAGCGGCCCCGGCGCGGCGCGGCGCAACTCGGTCAGCTCGTCCACCAGCTCCTGCAGCAGCCCCTCGAAGCGGGCGATGGCGCGCTCGTAGGCCTCGCGTACCGCCGCGGGGCCGCCCCAGGCCTCGAGGATCAGGTCGATCGGCCCGTGCTGCAGGTGCAGGCGCCGGCCGTCCGGCAGCCAGGCCGCCTGCGGGCCGGTCATCCGACCGGCATCCGCCGCGCGCCGGAGGTATATTCGCCGCCCGCGGCCAGGATGTCCTCGAGCGAGCGGATCGACGGCGCATGCCCGCCGAGCGCCAGATAGTCGGCGCGGGTCATGGTGAACTCGAGCGGCGCCACCAGCGCCGGCGTCGGCACGTAGCCGAAGGCCCCGTCCGGCAGCCGGGTCACGTCGACCATGAAGGTGATGCCGCCGCCCGGCCAGACATAGACCGGCGCCCCGCCGCAGGTGACCCGCGCCTGGCGGTGCTGCACCGCCCGGGTCAGCCGCACCGGATTGGCGGTGACCCCGGCGCGCAGCGAACCGCCGGCGCCGGCCGACGAAGAGCACGGTGGCGAGCGACGGCTCGCAGTTCTCGGCGATCAGCGCCACCGTCGGCGCCAGCGCCGCCGGCAAGTCCGCCGGCTGCGGCACCAGCGCCTCGTCGAGCCGGTAGTAGCCATGCTGCTCGCCGGTGGTCGAGACCATCAGCAGCGTCAGGCCCGGCCGCGCGCCGCGGCGCGCCTCGAACGGCGCGAGGATCTCCAGGGGATCGCTCGAGCCGGGTGCCGCCCCAGCCCAGCCCCGGCTCGGAGACCTGGAAGTAGCGGCCCCGGCGTCGAGCGATGGCCCTTGATGCGGATGCCGGTCGGCTCCCAGCCCAGCACCTTGCCCGCCTGGTGCTCGGAGACCACCCCGGTGATATGGTCGTCGACCACCACCACCTCGTCGACCAGCCCGCGCCACTGGCTCGCGAACATGCCGATCGTCGCCGAGCCGCAGCCGACGCGCATCCGGCTCTCGCGCACCCCGTCCACCACCGGCGCCGCGCCGGCCTCGACCACCACCGGGCGCCATCGTCGATCGCGAGCTCGACCGGCTCGCGGTTGCAGAGCCCGAGCAGCGCCGCGCAGGTGGCGCGCCCCTCGGCCTTCGAGCCGCCGGTCAGATGCCCGACCCCGCCCAGCGACAGCATCTGGCTGCCGTATTCCGCGGTGGTGACGTGGCCGACCGCCTCGCCGCCGCTGCGCACCACCGCCCGCTCGGCGCCGAGGTGGCGGTCGGTGTCGAGCTTCACCTTGACGCCGCAGTAGCTGAAGATCGCCTCGGTCACCACGGTGACCACGTCGGCGCCCTCGACCTCGCGGCTGACGATGAACGGCGCCGGCTTGTAGTCGGGATAGGTCGTCCCCGCGCCGATCCCGGTGACGAAGCGCTCCGGGGTCCGTGCGATCCCGCCGTCCCAGTCTTCGGTCGAGAAAGGCACCACGACGCCCCCCGCGCCGAGGGTGCGGTCGAGCACCGTCAGCGGATCCGAGCGCACGATCCGCCCGTCGAGATTGCCATAGCGGTCGCAGGCCCCGGTCTGCCCCGGCGCGATATAGCACATCACCGGGCAGGCATCGCAGCGGATTCTCGCACCTCACCCATCCCGGCCCTGCCTTGCCTTCGCGAGTCGGGCCGGGTCAAGGCTCGCGCAGCGACCGCGCGCAAGCGCGGCTTGGCCTTGACGCCGGCCCGACTCGCAACCCCACCATGGAGAAGGCGCCTTGATGAAGCAGCCGCTTCATCAAGCGCTTCCCAAGCCGATCTTGCCTGAGGACGCCTTGTCCCCTCGAAGCCTCTTCCGGCGGCGCGAGCGCACCGCTGCGCCCCGCGGGTCGCCGCCGCGCCGCCACCGCCGGCCGCGCTCGCGGCCGGCCTCACGCCGGAAGCTCCACCGCGCGGATCGCCGCGCGCACCCGGTGCGGCAGCGCCGGCAGCCGGGTGATCTCCGCGCCGGTGGCATGCCGGATCGCGTTCAGGATCGCCGGCGCCGTCGGGATCAGCACATGCTCGCCCAGCCCCTTGGCGCCGTACGGCCCCTCCGGGTCGGGGATCTCGACGATGATCGAGACGATCTCCGGCACGTCGCCGGTCGTGGGGATCAGATAGTCGTGCAGATTGTCGCTGCGCCCGGGCAGATATTCCTCCATCAGCGCCATGCCGATGCCCTGGGCGATGCCGCCTTCGATCTGGCCCTCGACCAGCGTCGGGTTGATCGCCCGGCCGACGTCGTGGGCGGCGGTGAACCGCTTCAGCGCCACCGTGCCGAGCGCCGGATCGACCGCGAGCTCGACCATCTGCGCCCCGTAGCCATAGACCGCATAGGGCACCCCCTGGCCGTCGGCATCGAGCGGCGTGGTCGGCGGGTCGTAGCCTCCTCCGCCGCGAAGACATAACCGCGGCGCGTCGACCGGCAGCGCCGCCAGCGCGATCTCCCGCGCGCCGCTGACCAGGAGCCGGCCGCCGTCAAGCGCCAGCGTGGCGTCCGATCCGGCGTTGGCGTGACGCAGGATCGCCGCCCGAAGGGCGCGGCCGGCGCGCTCGGCAGCCTTGCCGGAGATATAGGTCTGCCGCGAGGCCGAGGTCTTGCCGGCGTCCGGCGTCAGCGCGGTGTCGCCGCCGACCAGCGTGATCTGCCCGACCGGCAGCCCGAGCGCGTCGGCGCAGATCTGCGGGATCACCGTGCCCGAGCCCTGGCCGATGTCGGTCGCGCCCTGGTGCAGCACCAGGACGCCGTCCGGCCGGAGCCCGAGCCGGATGGTCGAGGGATTGGGCATCGCGGTATTGCCGCAGCCGTACCAGCAGGCGGCGACCCCGACCCCGTGCCGCAGGCCGCCGGCGGCATTGGCCGCCGCGGCCTCCGCGCGCGCCCGCGCCCAGGGCGCCCGCAGCGCTTCGAGGCAGTCGCCGATCCCGACCCCGCGGAGCAGCTGCCCGGTGGCGGTGGCATCGCCGTCGCGGAGCGCGTTCAGGATGCGGAACTCCAGCGGGTCGAGGCCGGCCGCGTCGGCCAGCCGGTCGATCGCCATCTCCAGCGCCCAGGCCGCCTGCGGCACCCCGAAGCCGCGGAAGGCGCCGGCGACCGGGTTATGGGTATGCACCGCCCGCGCCCGCGCATCGACATGCGGCAGCCGGTACGGTCCGCTGGCATGCACCGGCACCCGGTTCGCCACCGTCGGTCCCCAGCTCGCGTAGGGCCCGGTGTCGAACACGCCCTCGAACACCAGCCCGGTCAGCCGCCCGTCCGCGTCGCAGCCGAGCCGCGCCGCGATCCGCGCCGGATGCCGCTTGGTGGTGGCCGCCATCGATTCGGCACGGCTCAAGGTCATCCGCACCGGCCGCCCGGTGCGGAGCGCCGCGAGGCCGAGCAGCGGCTGCACCGAGATGTCGAGCTTGCCGCCGAAGCCGCCGCCGACCGCCGAGGGGATGATCCGCACCCGCTCCGGCGGCAGCGCCAGCACCGCGGCGGTATCGTCGCGGTCCATAAACGGCGCCTGGGTGCAGGCGCGGATCACCAGCGTCTCGCCCTCGAGCCAGGCCGCCCCGGCCTCGGGCTCGATATAGGCGTGCTCGACGTGCCCCGAGGCGGCCTCGAGCGCCACCGCATGCGCCGAGCCTTCAAGCGCCGCCGCGGCATCGCCGCACCGCACCCGCCCCTCGATCAGCCGGTTTCGGAGGCGATCGCGGTGGATGAGGATCGCTCCGGGCGCCTCGGCCGCCTCCGGTCCCTCCAGCGCCGGCAGCGGCTCCCAAATCACCGGGAAGCCCGCGAGGTCGCAGCGCTCGCGCCGTCCTCGAAGGCGACCAGCGCCACCGCCTCGCCGCGGAACCGCGCCTCGGCCTCCGCCAGCGCCGGCTGGTCGGCGAAGGCCGGGATCACGCCGAAGCGGTTCCGGCCCGGAATGTCGGCGGCGGTGAAGACCGCCGCGACCTCCGGCCGCGCCGCCGTCCACGCCGCGAGATCCCCGAAGCGGAAGCCCGCGCGCGGGTAGGGCGAGCGCACCGCCTTCAGCAGCAGCCCGCCCGCCTGCCAGACATCGGCGCCGAAGGCCTCGCTGCCGTCGAGCTTGGCGCGGCCGTCCAGCCGCGGCAACCGCGCCCCGACCGCGGCGCCGGCCGGCACCGGTGCGACCGGAGCGGGGGAGGGGCCGTTCGCGTCGCAGACCGCGGCGATGATCTTGCGGTAGCCGGTGCAGCGGCAGAGCACCCCGCCGAGCGCCGCCTCGACCTCGGCCGGGCTCGGATGCGGCGCCGCGCCAGCAGCGCCGTGGCGGCGATCAGCATGCCCGGCGTGCAGATGCCGCACTGCGCCGCGCCGTGGCGGTGGAACGCCGCCTTGAGCCGCTCGGCCTCCGGCCCGTCCAGCCCCTCCACCGTCACCACCGCGCGCCCCTCGACCCGCGCCGCCGGCGTCAGGCAGGCGCAGACCGCGCGCCCGTCGAGGAGCACCGTGCAGGCGCCGCAATCGCCGGCGTCGCAGCCGACCTTGGTCCCGGTCAGCCCCGCCGCCTCGCGCAGCACCTGCGACAGCCGCCGGGTCGGCGGCACGTCGAAGCCGACGGCGCGGCCGTTCAGCACGAAGCCGAGCTGCGGCCGCTGCAGGTTCACGGCGCCGCTCCGACCAGCGCCGCGACGCCGCGGCGCAACAGCTCCGCCGCCGCCTCGGCGCGATAGGCCGCATCCGACCGCACGTCGCTGATCGGCCTGAGCGCCGCGGCGACCGCCGCCATCGGCGATCCGGCTCGGCGAGCCGCGCGGTCGGCCGGCGCTCCCATCAAGCGCCGCCTCCACCGCCGGCAGCCGGGTCGCCACCGGACCGCAGGCGCCGACCGCGAGCGCCGCCGCGCCGACCCGGCCGCCGACGATCTCGAGCCGCGACCGCGACCATCGCGATCGAGATCACCAGATACCGCCGCGCCCCGAGCTTCAGGAACACCGACCGCCCGCGGATCGCCGCCTCCGGCACCAGCACGGCGGTCAGGATCTCGTCCGCCCGCCGCGCGGTCCGCCGCACGCCGCTGAGGAACACCGCGAGCGGCAGCCGCCGCCGCCCGGCGGCCGAGGCCAGCTCCACCTCGGCGTCGAGCGCGAGCAGCGGCGGCACCCCGTCGGCCGCCGGCGAGGCGTTGCAGAGATTGCCCCCGACGGTGCCGGCGTTCTGGATCTGCCGCCCGCCCACCTCCGCCGCCGCGGCGCGCAGCGCCTCGAACGCCGGCGGCAGGTCCGCGTCGCGCACGTCCGCCCAGCTGGTGCAGGCGCCGATCCGCACCCCCTCCGCGCCGCGGGTGATGCCCGCGAGCTCGCCCACCCCGGTGATGTCGAGCACCGCGCCCTCGAGCTCCTGCCGTGCCGTCGCGGCATAGAGGTCGGTGCCGCCGGCAAGCACGGTCCGCGGCGCCCGCGCGAGCAGCGCCAGCGCCTCGGGCAGCGTCTCGGGCCGATCGTAGAACATGCCGCTCCGCGGTTCCGGCGGCGCGCCGCCTGTTCATATGTATGCAAATTAGTTTGCGGCCTGCGCCGCGACCTGTCAACATGCTCGCAAGCGACGGACGGGCGACACGCGGAGACGGGAATGGACGAGCAGATCTACCGCCTCGACGAGCAGGTCGGCTTTCTGCTCAGGCGCGCCGGCCAGCGCCACCTCTCGGTCTTCGCCACGGTGATCCCGCGAGGTCACCACCACCCAGTTCGCGGCGATGGCCAGGCTCGCCGAGCTCGGGCCGCTGTCGCAGAACCAGCTCGGCCGCGTCACCGCGATGGACGCCGCGACGATCAAGGGCGTGGTCGGCCGGCTGGTGAACCGCCGCCTGGTGGTGACGGCCCCGAGTGCGGAGGACCGCCGCCGGCTGATCGTCGATCTCACCCCGGAAGGCCGCGCACTCTTCGCCGAGATCCGCGACCGCGGCCTCGAGGCCAGCCGCCAGACCCTCGCCCCGCTCTCCGCCGCCGAGCGCGAGCGCTTCCTGGCACTGCTGCGCCAGCTCGCCTGAAGGCAACCAAACCCCGCCAAGCGGGTTTGCCAAGCCCGCGGCGTCGGGCTAAAGCTCGTGCCGGGCGAGGCGGGAGACGAGCATGCGGCCGGTCGTGCTTTGCATTCTGGATGGCTGGGGCCTGAGCCCGCTCAGCGACGGCAACGCCGTGGCGCTCGGCGACACCCCCAACTTCGACCGGATCTGGGCGAGCTGCCCGCACGCGCAGCTCGCCGCCCACGGCCCCGACGTCGGCCTGCCGGAAGGCCAGATGGGCAACTCCGAGGTCGGCCATATGAACATCGGCGCCGGCCGGGTGGTCTGGATGGACCTGCCGCGCATCGACAACGCCATCGCCGAGGGCGAGTTCGCCGGCAACGAGGCGCTTCAGACCTTCATCGCCGCGCTGAAGGCGAGCAAGGGCACCGCGCACCTCATGGGCCTCGCCTCGCCGGGCGGCGTCCACGCCCACCAGCGCCACATCGCCGCCGCGGCGACCGCGCTCGCCGCCGAGGGCGTGCCGGTGGCGATCCACGCCTTCCTCGACGGCCGCGACGTTCCGCCGCAGAGCGCCGCCGGGCAGATCGCCGAGCTCGAGGCGGCGCTTCCCGACGGCGCCCGCATCGCCACGGTCTGCGGCCGCTTCTACGCGATGGACCGCGACAAGCGCTGGGAACGGGTCGGCGCGGCGGTCGAGGCGATCCTGCACGCCGAGGGCGAGCACGCCGCGACCGCCGCCGAGGCGATCGAGGCCGCCTACGCCCGCGGCGAGACCGACGAGTTCGTGCTGCCGACGGTGATCGGCGGCTACCGCGGCGCCGCCGACGGCGACGGCATCTTCTTCGCCAACTTCCGCGCCGACCGCGCCCGCCAGATCCTCGGGGCGCTGGTCGATCCGAAGTTCGACGGCTTCGACGTCGTCGGCCGGCCGAAATGGGCGGCGCTGCTCGGCTCGGTGCAATATTCCGACCACCTCGACACGCTGATGCCGGCGATGTTTCCCTCAAGCGACATCGTCAACACCCTCGGCGCCTGGGTCGCCTCGAAGGATCTCAAGCAGTTCCGCGTCGCCGAGACCGAGAAATACCCCCACGTCACCTTCTTTCTCAACGGCGGCGTCGAGGCGCCGGCCCCCGGCGAGGTCCGCCAGTTGGCGCCGAGCCCGAAGGTGCGCACCTACGATCTGCAGCCGGAGATGTCGGCGGCCGAGGTCACCGAGCATCTGGTCGCCGCGATCCGCTCCGGCGACTATGCCCTGATCGTGGTGAACTACGCCAACCCCGACATGGTCGGCCACACCGGCATCCTCGAGGCGGCGATCAAGGCGGTCGAGGCGGTCGACCGCGGCCTCGGCGAGGTGCTCGCGGCGGTCGAGGAGGTCGGCGGCGCCATGCTCGTCACCGCCGACCACGGCAACTGCGAGGTGATGATCGACCCCGAGACCGGCGGCCCGCACACCGCCCACACCCTGAACCCGGTGCCGGTGATCCTGGTCGGCGGCCCGCCGGGCGCGAGCTTGCGCAACGGCCGGCTCTCGGACCTCGCGCCGACCCTCCTCGCGCTGATGGGCCTCGACCAGCCGCCGGAGATGACCGGCAAGAGCCTGATCGTGGCGCCGTGACCGCGACCGCGGCCCTCGTCCTCGCGCTTCTCCTCGCGCCGCTGCCGGCGCTGGCGGCCGCCGAGCCCGGCAAGGCGCTCGCGGCCGCCGACCCGGCGGCAGAGATCGCGGCCGGAGCGGCCGAGGCCGCCGAGACCGGCAAGGCGCTCGAGGCGGCCACCGCCCGGCCGCGGCAGGTGGCGGCCCTCGGCAAGGCGATCGAGGCCTACGACGCGGCGCTGTCGCGGATACGCGCCGGCATCGGCGATGCCGCCGCCCGCGAGGCGGCGCTGGCCCGGGATCTCGCCGACCATCGCGGCGAGATCGCGCGCCTCCTCGGCGCGCTCGAGGCGATCAGCCGCACCCCGCCGCCGCAGCAGGCGCTGCACCCGCAAGGCCCGCTCGGCGCCGCGCGGGCGGCGGCGATGATGGACCGCCTGTCGCCGGCGCTCAGCGCCCGCGCCGCCGAGCTGACCGGCCAGCTCGCGGCGCTCACCGCGGCGCGCGAGGTCCGGGCCCGCGGCGAGGCCGACCTCGCCGCGGCGCTGCCGCGGCTCGACGCGGCCCGCTCGGCGCTCTCCCAGGCGCTGGCCGCCGCGGTCCCCGACCAGATCGGCCCCGCCGATCCCACCGCCACGATGATGGCCCGCGACAGCGCCTCGCTGACCGCGCTGGCGGCGGCGCTCGCCAAGACCGCCGGCGCGCCGCAGGCGCCCGCCCCCGCCGCTGCGCCGCCCGGCGCCGCACCCTTCGTCTGGCCTGCCGCGGGCCAGGTCATCCACCATTTCAACGAGCCGGACGCCGCGGGGGTCCGCCGGCCCGGCATCGTGCTCGCGGCCGCGCCCTTCACGCTGGTCACCGCCCCGGCCGACGCGGTGGTGCGCTACGCCGGACCCTTCCTCGAATACGGCGCGGTCGTCGTGCTGGAGCCCGATTCCGCGACGCTGCTCGTGCTCGCCGGGCTCGACCGGCTGCAGGTGCGGACCGGCGCCGAGGTCCGCAAAGGCGACCTTCTCGGGCTCCTCGGCGGCGCCGGGACGGATGTTGAAGAAACTGTGATGTCCTCCGATGCCGATCGTGGCTCTGGCGCCGGGGAAACACTGTATATAGAGGTCCGACATGGGCAGGGGCCGGTCGATCCGGAGCCCCTGTTTTCTGGCGAGGATGGATAGGAAAATCGCTCGATGAACAAGATCTGGATGGCGGGGATCGGCGGTGCCGTTGCCGGCGTGGTGGTGAGCACCCAGTTCGCCGCGCCGATCCTGGCCCAGGACGCCGACAAGGACAAATCCGTCTACGAGGAGCTCGATCTCTTCGGCGACATCTTCGAGCGCATCCGCACCTCCTACGTCGAGCCGGTCGACGACAAGGACCTGATCGACGCGGCGATCAACGGCATGCTCAGCCACCTCGACCCGCACTCGAGCTACATGCCGCCCGACGAGTTCGACGACATGCGCGTCCAGACCAAGGGCGAGTTCGGCGGCCTCGGCATCGAGGTCACCCAGGAGAACGGCGTGGTCAAGGTGGTCTCGCCGATCGAGGGCACGCCCGCCGACCGCGCCGGGGTCCAGCCCGGCGACTTCATCACCGAGGTCGACGGCGAGAGCGTCCAGGGCCTGACCCTGAACGAGGCGGTGGACCTGATGCGCGGCCCGGTCGGCTCCGACATCACCCTGACCCTGCAGCGCGAGGGCACCGCCGATCCGTTCGACGTCAAGCTCACCCGCGAGACCATCACCATCTCGCCGGTCAAGTCGCGGCTCGAGGACGGCGTCATCGTGCTGCGCCTCAGCACCTTCAACGAGCAGACCTATCCCGAGCTGGAAAAGCAGCTCAAGGAGCAGGTCACCGCCGCCGGCGGCATGGAGAAGGTCACCGGCTTCGTCGTCGACCTGCGCAACGACCCGGGGGGCCTGCTCAACCAGGCGATCTCGGTGGTCGACGCCTTCCTCGATTCCGGCGAGATCGTCTCGACCCGCGGCCGCGACCCGCGCGACAGCGAGCGCTACAACGCCACGCCGGGCGATCTCGCCGAAGGCAAGCCGATGGCGGTGGTGATCAACGGCGGCTCGGCCAGCGCCTCGGAGATCGTCGCCGGTGCGATGAAGGACCACCACCGCGCGGTGATCATCGGCACCCAGAGCTTCGGCAAGGGCTCGGTGCAGACCATCATGCCGGTGCAGGGCGAGGGGGCGATCCGGCTGACCACGGCGCGCTACTACACGCCGTCCGGCCGCTCGATCCAGGCGCTCGGCGTCGCGCCCGACATCATCGTCGAGCAGCGCGCACCGGAGGAGGTCGCCGCCACCGAGGAGCCGGCGACCGATCAGCCGAGCCGCACCGAGGCCGACCTGCGCGGCTCGCTCCAGAACGACTCGCTGACCGAGGACGAGAAGAAGATCCTCGAGGCGGACCGCAAGCACAAGGAAGAGACCGCGAAGCTCCGCGCCGAGGACTACCAGCTCAGCTACGCGATCGACATCCTGCGCGGCATGTCCTACCTCGCCGCGGAGAATGCCTCGGAGGACACCCCGGCCGCCTCCGCCCAGTGAGCGTCGCGACGTGACCGAGGCCGAGATCCTGGCGCTGCCCTACCGGCCCTGCGTCGGGATCATGCTGATGAACCCGGCGGGGCGCGTCTTCGCCGGGCAGCGGCTCGACAATCCCGAGCCCGCCTGGCAGATGCCCCAGGGCGGCATCGACCCCGGCGAGAGCCCGCGCGACGCCGCGCTGCGCGAGCTCGCCGAGGAGACCGGCATCCCGGCCTCCGCCGTCGAGATCGTCGCCGAGGCGCCCGACTGGATTGCCTACGACCTGCCGCACGCCCTGGTGCCGAAGCTATGGAAAGGCCGCTACCGCGGCCAGCAGCAGCGCTGGTTCCTGATGCGCTTCCGTGGCGACGACGCGCTGATCCGCATCGACACCGCCGATCCGGAGTTCCGGGAATGGACCTGGATCGATCCCCGCGAGTTGCCCGACCGCATCGTCCCGTTCAAGCGCGAGGTCTACCGCGCCGTGCTCGCCGCCTTCCGCGATCAGCTGACCTGAAGCCGGCCAAGGTCGGCGCGGGCGGAGGCCTCGAGCTCGGCGCCTTCGCGCAAGCGCATCCGGCTGTCGGCTTAAGCTTCAGAGGCTGGGTGCCTATGCCGCGTAGGCTGGCCTTCGGCCACGAGGAACGTCATACGGCCAGAGCGCATTCCGGGGTCGTGGTGCGCGGTCGCCTCGTCAGATCGACCGATAAATCTCGACCTCGGCCGGATCGTCGGCGGAGGCCGCAAGCCCCTGCTCGGCGGCCTGCCGGAGAAGCGCATGCAATCCCGCCGCCTGCGCGTGTTGCTCGAAAGCCGTCTCATCGGCATAGGACTCATAGAACAGGAACAAGTCGGGATCGGTCCGGGAGCGATGCGCTCGAAAAAGCAGGCTGCCCGGCCCGCTCGCGGCCGCCTGATTCAGCAGCAGGCGCTCCAAGGCGTCTCCCTTGCCCGGCGCCGCATGGATGCGGGCGACTGCGGTCAGCCGGCCCGTGCCGTCGGCTCCGACGTCGAGCCGTCCGACCGTGAGTTCGCCGATCTCCACGCGCCGCAATCGGGCACGGCCTACGCTGAGGCGGCCAACCGCCAGCGCGCCCACGGCAAAGGCGCCGAGCGCCACGGCGCCCAAAGCCATCGCGCCGACTGATGCGGCTCCGGCCGCACTCGCACCGGTCGCGACGGCGCCTCGTTTCGATTTCGTCAGCGCTCGTTCGGCCATGCCTCGTTCCCGGATCGGCTGCTGTCACCCGGTGAGGATGCTACCTGAATGCGGAGGTGCAAACGAGCCTCGGATGGCAGCCTCTAGGCGGCCGTGGGAACGGCGGCGGGCCAGGCGGCGCGGCCGGTTTCCAGGTAGAGCGCGCAATCCGCCGGCAGCCACCGCCGCTTGGCGCGCGCGTACATCGCGAGCTCGTCCGCCGTCAGCACGTCGCGCCACCGGCCGTTGGTGCCCTTGTTGAAGAAGGTCTCGAGCCCGTTCCGCCAGACGAAATTCGCAGCCGCCTCGGGCATCGGCGCGGCGCTGGCGGCATTCTTCCGCAGCGCGTCGAACCGGACTTCCTCGGCGATCGCCGCCACCTCGGCCGGCGAGACCGCGATCCCGAGAAAGTCGGCGACACGGCCGATCTCCTCCGGCAGCGCCGCCAGCAGATCGTTGAAATGTACGAAAAGCACGTTCTCCAGGTGCCGGAAATTCCACCAGGATCGCGTATGGTACATGTTGCCGGAATGCGGGTAGCCTTCGCTCTCCCAGGGGAACCAGCCGCGGCTGATCCAGAGCCGCCAGAGCGCATGGATATCGTCCGGACAGCGCGGCATCGGCGCTCCCAGCAGCCGCTCGGGGTCGTTCATCCAGGCGATCAGCGGCTCGGTCATCTCGGAATAGTGGTTCCAGAACGACATGAAGACGTCGCGCGGGTCGCGGACCACGACGATGTAGCGCAGCGCGGCGGAGTAGGGCACCGCGTCGAGCGGCAGGTGGCTCTTGATGAACCGCCGGTGCTCCTGCGCCTCGAGTCGGGCGATGACCGCGTCGAGATCGGGGCTGCGCTTGTCGAGCCACGGCGACACGGCCGAGACCGCCGGTCGCGGCGGATCGCGGAACAGCAGCCGCAGCACGATGTTCTGCATCCAGGTCGTCCCCGACTTGTAGGAGGTCGAGATGACGATGTCCCCGTCGCGCGGCGTGAGGCGGTCCCAGTTGCGGCTGTCGAAGCCGTAGCTCAGATACGCGCGGGTCCGCTCGGGCAGCGCCGGCATCGCCGTCACACCTGCAGCGCGCGGCTTGCCGCCCTGGCGCCCCGGTAGTAGAGCCCGTAGAGCGCCATCGACACCGAGCCGAGCAGGTTGAGACGCGCATGCGCCCGCATCAGCGCGAAATCCTGGCGGATCGCGATGCTGATGCCGAGGGCCATGCCGCAGAGCGCCGCCGTCGCGGCAACCGTGATACAATACTGCTCGATCCGCACAAATCGTCCCTTCTCGATTGAATCCTGAACCGCGAGGGGTCGGCGACGCCCTGATGCCCGCCCTTGCTATGCGGTAGTTGCTTCAGCGCTGCCGCAGCCTTGTTTCAAGGATGGCAGGCGACGGCGCGTCTGCGAAGATCGGGATATCGTATTGCGTGCAAGGCCACCTTGCTTAATTTTCAAGGGGATAGATATTCCCACGACTTGTGCAGCGCGGATGGCGCGCTCCGGTTAGCCCAGCTCCACCGCCGGGATTAGCGGAAAAAACGCCCCGTCCGACCAGAGGCCGAACTGCAAGACCCCGTCCACCTCCGCCTCGCCGCCGATCTCGGCCAGCCGGTAGAAGCTCTTGCGGTCGATCAGCGCCTCGAGCCCGCGCCGCACCATCACGTAGGGCGATGGCTCGCCGGTCTCGGGATCCCGCTCCGACCGGATCGGATGCTCTGGCCCGGCGGTGACCTCGTCGCCCACCTGGGTCACGAACGTCAGCCGCTGCGCCCGGCCCTCGCCCTCGGCGGTGAAGTCCACCGCCACGAACGGCGCGTCATCGACGGTGATCCCGACCTTCTCCACCGGCGTCACCAGGAAGTAGCGGTCGCCCTCGCGCTTCAGGATCGTCGAGAACAGCCGCACCAGCGGCGCCCGCCCGATCGGGGTGCCGAGATAGAACCAGGTCCCGTCCCGCGCGATCCGCATGTCGAGATCGCCGCAGAACGGCGGGTCCCAGAGATGCACCGGCGGCAGCCCGCGCTTGCCCGCCGGCCGCGCCGCCGCCGCCAGTCCCTCGGCCGTCGGACCCGCCCCGCGCTCTTCCTCCGCCACCCGCCGCCTCGCGCCTGGCTGCTTCCGATCGAACCGGCTTAGCGGCCCTTGCCCGCCCCGGCAATCGCGGCGCGCGCCGCTAACCTTCCGGCAACACCTGTGCAATGGGTGGTGCATGGTTCGTGCATGGGTTGTGCATGGGTTGTACAAGGCACATTCGCCGCGGCGCCCGGCGACCGCCGCCGCGCTGTCCAGATTGTGAACGTCATTGACCATTGTGGCGCGCCCGCGCCGGGTTATGCTCGCGAGCGGGCAGCAGGAGACCAGGCAGCATGACCGACAGCGATGATCTGATGCCGGAGATCGAGGCGACCGGCGCGCGGCTGGTGGCGGCACGCGAGATGATCGCCCGACGCATCATCGGCCAAGAACAGGTGGTAGAACAGACACTTATCGCCATTCTCTGCGGCGGCCACGGCCTGCTCGTCGGCGCCCCCGGCCTCGCCAAGACCCGCCTCGTCGAGACCCTCGGCACCGTCCTCGGCCTGATCGCCCACCGGGTGCAGTTCACCCCCGACCTGATGCCCGCCGACATCCTCGGCGCCGAGGTACTGGAGACCGGCGCCGACGGCAGCCGCGCCTTCCGCTTCATCGACGGCCCGATCTTCTGCCAGCTGCTGATGGCCGACGAGATCAACCGCGCCAGCCCCCGCACCCAGTCCGCCCTGCTGCAGGCGATGCAGGAGAAGGAAGTCTCCGTCGCCGGCCAGCGCCGCATCCTGCCGAAGCCGTTCCACGTGCTCGCCACCCAGAACCCGATCGAGCAGGAGGGCACCTACCCGCTGCCCGAGGCCCAGCTCGACCGCTTCCTGCTGCAGATCGACGTCGGCTACCCCGACCGCCGCGCCGAGCGCGAGATCATCCTCGCCACCACCGGCATCGACGAGGCGGTGGCCGAGCCGGTGTTCGACGCCGACAGCCTGATCGCGGCGCAGCGGCTGATCCGCCGGCTCCCGGTCGGCGAGCAGGTGCTCGAGCGCATCCTCGACCTCGTCCGCGCCGCCCGTCCCGATACCCCCGACACCCACGCCGCGGTCCGCGACGCGGTGAGCTGGGGGCCGGGCCCGCGTGCCGCCCAGGCGCTGATGCTGGCGATCCGCGCCCGCGCGCTGATCCAGGGCCGGCTGGTGCCAGGCCTCGACGACGTCGCCGCGCTGGCGCATCCGGTCTTGATCCACCGCATGGCGCTCGGCTTCGCCGCCCGCGCCGAGGGCCAGACGCTGGCCGGGCTGATCGACCGGCTGGTCGGGGACATCATGGGCCTGGAGGCCGCGGCGTGATCGCACCCCGCCCACGCGGCAGGGACAAGCCCCAGGGGCCGGTCGGGCTCCGCCGCGACGCCCAGAAGATCGGCGGCGCGCTGCCGCCCTTGCTGGCGCAGGCCGAGATCCTCGCGGCGACGGTGGCGATGGGCTTCCACGGCCGCCGCCGCGCCGGCAGCGGCGAGAACTTCTGGCAATATCGCCAGGCGGTGCCGGGCGACGCCCGCTCGATGGTCGACTGGCGCCGCTCCGGCAAGTCCGACCAGCAGTTCATCCGCGAGATGGAGTGGGAGGCGTCGCAGACCGTCTCGATCTGGGTCGATGACGCCCAATCGATGGACTACCGCGACAGCGAGCACGTCAAGGCCCGCTCCAAGGGCGAGCGGGCGTCGCTCCTGGCGCTCGCGGTATCGATCCTCCTGGTCAAGGCCGGCGAGCGGGTGGCGCTGATGGGCACCGATGCGGCCCAGCCGCGCGCCGGCCGCGCCCAGCTCAACCGCATGGCGATAGCGCTCGGCACGGAGCCGACCGAGGCCCGCCCCGACTACGGCACACCGCCCGCGGACCGCCTGGCGCGCGGCGGCCGGGCGGTCTTCTTCTCCGACTTTCTCGGCGATATCGACGCAATGACCCCTGCGCTCGCTCATGCCGCCGATCAGGGCGTGCGCGGCTGCTTCGTCCAGGTGTTGGACGAGAGCGAGGAGGTCTTCCCCTTCGACGGCCGGATGATCTTCGAGAGCATGGGCCGCACCACCGAGTTCGAGACCCAGCGCGCCCGCGCCCTGCGCGAGGCCTACGCCGAGCGGCTGGCGGAGCGCCGCGCCCGGCTCGTCGACTACGCCCGCCATCTCGGCTGGCGCACGCTCTTCCACCATACCAGCCAGTCGCCGCGGGCGGCGCTGCTCTGGCTCTACATGGCGGTCGGCGAGCGGGCATGACGGCATGATGATCGGCTCCGTGGCCTTCCTCGCGCCCTGGCTCCTGGCCGGGCTCGCCACGCTGCCGATCCTGTGGTGGCTGCTGCGCGCGGTGCCGCCGGCGCCCGGCCGCCGCGCCTTCCCCGGGGTGCGGCTGCTCCTCGGCCTCACCGATCCCGAGAAGATGCCGGAGCGCACGCCCTGGTGGCTCTTGCTGCTGCGCATGCTGGCGCTGGCCGCCGCGATCCTCGCCTTCGCCGGGCCGGTGCTGAACCCGCGGCCGGAAGGCTCGAGCGCTCCGCTCCTGGTGCTCCTCGACGGCGGCTGGGGCGATGCTCCGGACTGGGCCAGGCGCATCGACCGCGCCGCCGCGGCGCTCGACGGCGCCGACCGCGCCGGCCGTCCCGCCGCGGTGGTGCTGATGTCGGCGCGGCCGCTGCCGGATCAGGCGCTGCCCTGGCGCGCCGCCTCCGCCTGGAGCGAGCGGCTCGCCGGGCTGGCGCCGCAGTCCTGGGCGCCCGATCGCGCCGCCTGGGCCAGCTGGATCGCGGCGCAGGACGAGCCCTTCGAGACGCTGTGGCTGACCGACGGCATCGGCCACGGCGGCGAGGCGGATCTCGCCCGCGCGCTGCTCGACCACGGGCCGGTGACGCTGGCGGCCGCGCCGCAGACCGCGCTGGCGCTGACGCCGCCGCGGCTCGAGGACGGCGCCTTCGAGGTCAGCGTACTCCGGGCCGACACCGCCGCGCCGCGCCCAGTCGGGGTGACCGCGATCGGACCCGACCCCAACGGCATCGAGCGGGTGCTCGGCTCGGCCACCGGCGCTTTCGACGCCGGCGCCGGCAGCCTCGATCTCGCGCTCGACATGCCGGTGGAACTGCGTAACCGCGTCGGCCGGGTACAGCTCGCCGACGGCCGTTCCGCCGCCGGCGTGGTGCTCGCCGATGATTCGGTGCGCCGGCGCAAGGTCGGGCTGATGTCCGGCCGTCCCGAAGGCGAGGCGCAGGATCTGGTCGATCCGCTGCACTACCTCAGGAAGGCGCTCGAGCCCTTCGCTGAGGTGATCGAGGCGCCGCTCGCCGAGATGCTGAACGCCGCGCCCGACGTGCTGATCCTCGCCGACGTCGGCACCCTCAGCGAGGCCGAGCGCGCCCAGCTCCAGCCCTGGGTCGAGAAGGGCGGCCTGCTCGTGCGCTTCGCCGGCCCCCGGCTGGCGCAGTCCGGCGTCGGCCAGCTCGACGAAGATTCGCTCTTGCCGGTGCGGCTCCGCGCCGGCGGCCGCTCGATCGGCGGCGCGATGTCCTGGGGCGCGCCGCGGCGGCTGAAGCCCTTCCCCGAGTCCAGCCCCTTCGCCGGCCTCGCCGTGCCGCAGGACGTCGATATCTCCAGCCAGGTCATGGCGCAGCCCGACCCTGACCTGCCGGCCAAGGTGCTGGCGAGCCTCGAGGACGGCACGCCGCTGGTCACCGGCGTCAGCCTCGGCGACGGCCGGATCGTGCTCTTCCACGTCACCGCCAGCGCCGACTGGTCGAGCCTGCCGCTCTCCGGCCTCTTCGTCGAGATGCTCGAGCGGCTGACCCAGAGCGCCGGCGGCCTTGCCACCGCGCCCGAGACGCTGGCCGGCACGGTCTGGACGCCGCTGCAAGTGCTCGACGGCTTCGGCGCGCTGGCGACGCCGAGTCTGGTCGCCGGCGTGCCGGGCGAGCGGCTGGCCGAGGCGCGGCCCTCGCCCGAGACCCCGCCCGGCATCTATGCCGGCGGCGACCGCCGCGTCGCGCTCAACGTGATGCGCCAGGGCGACAGCCTGGCGCCGCTTGCGCCGCTGCCCGAGGGCGTGACCATCGAGACGCTCGACCGCCCGGCCGAGATCCGGCTCGGCCCGTGGCTGATCGCCCTCGCGCTGGTCCTGCTCGCCCTCGACGTGATCGCCACCCTCGTCGTCTCCGGTCGGCTGCGCCGCGGCCTCCGCGGCGCAGCCCGGGCCGCCGGCGCCGCACTCCTCATAGGTGGCCTCGCTTTCGGCGGCAGCCGCGCCGAAGCGCAGGCGGCCGAGGCTGACGCCGAGGCGCTGCACGCCGCGAACCAGACCGTGCTCGCCTACGTGGTGACCGGCGACCCGCGGGTCGACGCGATCAGCGCCGCCGGCCTCAAGGGCCTCAGCCGCGCGCTCTTCGACCGCACCGCCATCGAGCCCGCCGATCCGGTGGCGATCGACATCGAGACCCACGACATCTCGCTCTACCCCTTCCTCTACTGGCCGATCACCGAGTCGCAGCCGGCGCCCTCCGACGCCACCGTGGCCAAGATCAACGACTTCCTCCGTTTTGGCGGCATGATCCTGTTCGATACCCGCGACGCCGACCTCGGCGGCGGCGCCACCGGCACCACCCCGAACGGCCGCGTGCTGCAGCGCATCGCGATGAGGCTCGACGTCCCACTCTTGGAGCCGGTGCCGCACGACCACGTGCTGACCCGCACCTTCTACCTCCTGCAGGACTTCCCCGGCCGCTGGGTCGGCGCCCCGGTCTGGGTGGAATCCTCGCCCGACGCCGAGCAGGTCGAGGGCATGCCGTTCCGCAACCTCAACGACGGCGTGACCCCGGTGGTGATCGGCGGCAACGACTGGGCCTCGGCCTGGGCGATCCAGGACGACGGCCTGCCGATGTTCCCGGTCGGCCGAGGTATCGCCGGCGAGCGCCAGCGCGAGCTGGCGCTGCGCTTCGGGGTCAACCTCATCATGTACGTGATGACCGGCAACTACAAATCCGACCAGGTCCACGTCCCCGCCCTCCTCGATCGGCTGGGCCAGTAGATGCAGGCCATCGCCTTCTCGCCGCTGCTGCCGCTGCCGCTCCTCGTCGGCCTCGCGGTCATCGCGCTGATCGGCACCGCGCTCGCGCTCTGGCGCGGCCTGACCGGCTGGTGGCTGCGCGGCCTCGCCGCCCTCGTGCTCCTCGCCGCCCTCGCCGGCCCCTCGCTCCGCCGCGAGGACCGCACCCCGGTCGCGAGCATCGCCATCGTCGTGATCGACGACAGCGCCTCGAACCGCATCGCCGGCCGCGACGCCCAGCTCGCCGAGGCGCTCGACGCGCTGCAGGCCCGCCTCGACCGCCTCGGCCAGGAGCAGAAACTCGAGGTCCGCACCATCCACGTCACCGACCGCGGCGAGGACGGCACCCAGCTCCTGACCGCGCTCGCCGACGCCACCGCCGAGCTTCCCGCCGACCGCATCGCCGGCGCGATCCTGCTCACCGACGGCCAGATCCACGATCCCCAGGCGCTGACCAGCTTCCCCGGCCCGGTGCAGGTGCTCCTGACCGGCAGCGCCAGCGACTGGGACCGCCGCGTCGTGGTCGAGACCGCGCCGGCCTTTGCCATCGTCGGCGAGCCGGTCAGCCTCGTCCTCCGGGTCGAGGACCTCGGCGCCGCTCCCGCCGAAGGCGGCCTCGCACCGCTCTCGATCTCGCTCGACGGCACCGAGCCGTTGCGCTTCGACGTGCCGCTCAACCGCAGCGTCACCCTGCCGGTGACGCTGCAGCGCGGCGGCGTCAACGTGCTGCAGATCGCCACCCCCGAGGTCGCCGGCGAGCTCACGGGGCGCAACAACCAGTCGATCGTCTCGATCAACGGCGTCCGTGACCGGCTGCGCGTGCTGCTGGTCTCCGGCGAGCCCTATCCGGGCGAGCGCACCTGGCGGAACCTCTTGAAGTCCGACAGCTCGGTCGACCTGGTGCATTTCACCATCCTGCGCCCGCCGGAGAAGCAGGACTTCGTCCCGGTCTTCGAGCTGTCGCTGATCGCCTTCCCGACCCAGGAGCTCTTCATGGAGAAGGTCGACCAGTTCGACCTGATCATCTTCGACCGCTACAAGCGCCGCGGCATCCTGCCCAACAACTACTTCGAGAATATCGCCCGCTACGTCCGCGACGGCGGCGCGCTGCTGATCGCCTCCGGCGAGGATTTCGCCGGCGCCGACAGCCTCTACCGCTCGCCGCTCCGCGAGGTCCTGCCGGTGGTCCCCACCGCGCGGGTGATCGAGGAAGGCTTCACCCCGATGATCTCCGAGGTCGGCCACCGCCATCCGGTCACTGCCGGGCTCGAGGAGCACGCGCCGCGGCCGCCCGCCGCCGACGGCACCCCGGGCTGGGGCCGCTGGTTCCGTATGGTCGAGGTCGACGCGCCGTCGGGCGAGGCGGTGATGCAGGGTCCCGAAGGCCGGCCGCTCTTGGTGCTCGACCGCGAGGGCAAGGGTCGGATCGCCATGCTCGGCTCCGACGAGGCCTGGCTCTGGAACCGCGGCTTCGAGGGCGGGGGCCCGCAGATGGAGCTCCTGCGCCGGCTCGCCCACTGGCTGATGAAGGAGCCCGAGCTCGAGGAGGAGGTGCTGCGCGGCACCGGCGCCGAGGGCAAGGTGGAGATAGAGCGCCGCACGCTCGCCGAGAGCGTGCCGCCGGTTACCGCCACCAGTCCGTCCGGCGCCACCTCGGAGATCACCCTGACCGAGATCTCGCCCGGCCTCTGGCAGGGCCGGATCGACGATGCCGAGAACGGCGTCTGGCGGCTCGCCAACGGCGACCAGAAGGCGGTGGCGGTGGTCGGCCCCTCGGCGCCCAGGGAGTTCGCCAACCCGGTCTCCACCGCCGGCGTGCTCGCGCCGCTCGCGGCGGCGACCCGTGGCGGCATCCGCCGGCTCGAGGACGGCATGCCCGACCTGCGGCTGGTCCGCGCCGGCCGCGTCGCCGAGGGCCGCGGCTGGATCGGTCTCGCCGACCGCGACGCCTACCAGCTCCGCGACATCCGCCAAGTCGACCTCGCCCCGGGCTGGCTGTCGCTGCTCCTCGCCGCGGGACTTGCCTTTGCTGCGTGGCGGATCGAGGGCCGGTAACAACTGCCGGGTGACACGCCGTCTTGACGACGGCGCGGCCTTGCGCATTGAAAGATGCTCCCGTGATCGGGCGGAAGCGAATTCTTTACTAGCCAGCGTTACTTCGGGCGTCGGCCTGACCGTCCCGAGCCGTGGCGGCGTCGCCATCGTGGCGGAGACGCCGAGGGACAGGCATTGGACGGTGGGAGAGCTTGATTAGCGGCAAGCGAGTATCGGCAGGCCGGATGGCACGGGCGGCCGCCTATTTGCCGGCCGGCGTCGCGCTCGTCATCATCCTCGTCGCCGGGCTTTACGCCGAACAGCAGAGCGTGGCGCTCGCCCGGCTCAACGAGCGCGCGGCTGCTCTGGAGCGAGCTGCAGCTCCGGCCACCGGCCTCGAGGCCGCGGTGATGGCCCAAGTCTCCGACGCCGACCGCCTGGCTGGCGCGCTCGCGGCCGCGCCGCCGCCGGATCCTGCCGCCTTCCAGGCGCTGGCGGCCCGGCTCGCGCCAATGACCGGGCCCGATCCCATCCTCGCCGCGCTACCGGCCCACGGTCCTCCGCTGCTCCTCCCTGCCGAGGCCGACACCGGTTTCACCGCCGACCTCGCCCGCAGCCTCAGCGAGCCCACCGGCACCCGCTTGATCGCCGCCCGGGGCGGCGATCGGCTTGTGGTCTGGACCACGGTCGCCGATGCCGGCCAGACCTGGGGCCGGGCCCTGGTCAGCGTCCCGGCCGAGCCGATCTTCGCCGCGGCGGGCCTCGCGACCGGCCGCTCCAAGGTCGCCGTTGCCCTGACCGACGGCGCCGGGCCGGCGGCCGCGCCCCTCTTCGGCCAGGCTGCGGTCCTCGCCGACGACCCGGTGCGCCTCGGGGTGCGGCTGCCCGGCGCCGACTGGCGGGTTGCGGCGATCCCCGCCGACGGCTGGACCCCCAGCCCCGGCGCGCACTGGCCGATCCGGCTGCTGACGCTGATCGCCGCCGGCCTGATCGTCGGCCCGATGATGCGCACCCGCCGGCTGGTCGAGGAGCGCCAGGCGCAACATCCTCGAGCTACGCGACCGCGAGGCCGAGCTCGAGCGGCTGTCGCGCCGGCTCGGCCTGGCGCTCGACGCCTCCAAGGTCGGCGTCTGGGACTTCGACCTCGACACCGACGAGCTGGTCTGGGACGAGCGGATGGACGAGCTCTACGGCTACCCGCCGGCCCGCCGCCGCCACAGCTACGCCGACTGGCGCGACCGGCTGCACCCGGACGATCTCGCCCGCGCCGAGGCCGAGTTCCGCGAGGCGATCGAGGTCACCGGCCGCTACGTCTCCGACTACCGCCTGCGTGCTGCCCGGCGGGGCGGTGCGCCACATCCGCGCCATCGGCGCGGTCTACCGCGAGACCGACGGCAGCTCGCAAGATCGTCGGCGTCAACTGGGACGTCACCGCCGACGTGCAGCGCAACGACGAGCTCGACGCCAAGCGGCGTCGAGGCCGAGGGCGCCTCGATCGCCAAGTCGCAGTTCCTCGCGACCATGAGCCACGAGATCCGCACGCCGATGAACGGCGTGATCGGCATGCTCGACCTGATCCTGCGCACCGAGCTCGAGCCGCAGCAGCGCGAGCGCGCCGAGATCGCGCGCAACTCCGCCCGCCAGCTGCTCGCCATCCTCAACGACATCCTCGACCTGTCCAAGCTCGAGGCGAACCGCATCACGCTCGAGCCGCGCGCCGGTCGACGTGCACGCGCCTCGCCCGCGACGTCGTCGCGCTGATGGCGACCGGCGCCGCCGACCGCGACATCGACGGTCGACGGCCGAGCGTCGGCGCCCGAGGTGCCGGCCCGGCTGGTCTGCGACGCGACCCGGCTGCGGCAGGTGCTGATGAACCTGGTCGGCAACGCGGTGAAGTTCACCGAGGCCGGCACCGTCGCCGTCAGCCTCGGCTACGCCCGCGAGGACGGCGGCCGGCTCGAGGTCGCGGTGCGCGACACCGGGGTCGGCATCCCGGAGGCGGCGCAAGCGCGCAGCTCTTCCAGCGCTTCGCCCAGGTCGACTCGCTCGATCACCCGCGAGCCGCGGCGGCACCGGCCTCGGCCTCGCCATCTCGCGCCAGCTCGTCGAGCTGATGGGCGGCGGCATCGCGGTCGAGAGCGTGCCGGGCCTCGGCAGCACCTTCCGCTTCTGGATCCCCGCCCCCGCCGGCGCCGACCCCGGACCGCCGAGCCCGAGGCCGCCGTCGCGCCGCTGCCGGCGCCGCCGCCCCCCGCCGCGCGGTGCTGGTCGCCGAGGACAACCCGACCAACCGCCAGATCCTCGCCGCCTACCTCGCGATGGCCGGTCACGAGCGCGCACATGGTGACGAACGGGCTCGAGGCGCTGGCCGCGGTCGCAGGACGGCGGCTTCGACCTGCGTGATCATGGACGTCCAGATGCCGGTGATGGACGGCGTCACCGCGACCGCGCCGCATCCGGGCGCTGCCCGGCCCCGCCGCGGCGATCCCGATCATCGCGCTGACCGCCAACGCGATGGAGGGCGACCGCGAGCGCTGCCTCGCCGCCGGCATGACCGAGCTACGTGGCCAAGCCGGTGTCGCTCGAGGCGCTCTACGCCGCGATCGCGCGCTGCCTCGGCCTACTCGCTCGTCCTCGCTCGACCGGCGTCCAGCCCTCGCCCGGGTCGAAGCTGTCGATGGCCCCGGCCGCCGCCAGCGTGTCCTCGCCGAGGTCGGCCTCGTAGACGACGCCCGTCCTCGCCGACCATGAAGCTCATGATCCCGGTGTCGCCGTAGGCCGCCGGGAACGCGAGCAGCGCGTGCCCCGCCACCATGTGGCCGTTCGACCATGTAGTCGAGCGCCCCGCCCGGCGCCTGCGGCCCCTGCTTCTGCAGCACCCGGAAGTAGTAGCCGAGGTACGGGTCGGGCTCGTCGTCGGTGCCGTCGAAGTTGTAGCCGTCCGCCGCCGCCCGCGCCATGAAGTCGCCGATCGGGCTCTCCGGCGCGCCCGGCTCGTCCGGCCAGTAGAGCCCGTCGCGCTTGCCGCGCTGCTCGCTGATCAGCCGTCGGCGAAGGTCCGGAGCCCGTCGCCGTCCGGGTCCTCGGCGCGATAGGCCGCCTGCGCCCGCACGTAGCCGTGCATCAGCTCGATCACGTCGAGCTCGTTCTCGCCGATCCGCCGCAGCAGCACCTCCTCGCGCGCGCCGCCGCGTCGAAATGCCAGCCGTCTGCCGTCCTTCACCAGCGACGCCGGGAACGGCCACATGGTCGCGGCCGATCGTAGAGCGTCGCCGCTGGCCATCGCCATCGACGGCGATCCGGTGCAGCGTCCTTGTAGCCGCGCAGGAACTCGGTCCAGCTCTCGCCGGTCGGCGCGCGTCGTCGCCCGAGTCAGGATCACGTCCTCGTTCTCCGGCCCGAAGATCCGCGATCAGCCCGGCCTTGTCCTTGGCCTCCAGCGCCGCGACCACCGCCGCGACCGCCTCGTCCGGGGTGTCGTAGTTCTGCGGCGCCGCCCGCGCCGGCACCGCCGCGGCCGCGAGCAGCAGCGCGAGCGCCGCGCCGCGAAGCGAAGTCGTCAGGTGACGCTCGTGCATATCCTCAGGTCCTCTCCTTAACGCCGCCCGCCGCCGCCGCCGCCGCCGCCGCCGCGGCCGCCGCCGCCGCCGCTGCTGCGGTGGCCGCGCGATGAGGCCGCCTGCGCCCGCGATCCGCTCGACGACCTGCTGAAGGCCGAACTCTTCGGTGCCGAATGCGGCCGCGGCGAAAGCGTCGACTTCGGCTTCGAGATGTTCTTCGGCTCGCTGACGACACGCTGGGCTTCGAGACCCGCTGCGCCGACGCCTTGGATCGACGCCGGCAGCTTGCTGCGGCCGATGCTGTCGCCGCCGCGCGCCGCCGCCGCCTTGGCCGCGTGGCGCTGCTGCCGCCGGCCTGGTCGAAGGCGGAGAAGTTGCCGCCGCCGACCCCCGGCTTGCCCGTCGCCTCGCGCTTGGTGTTGGCCGCCTGCAGCTTGCTGCGCGCGCCGCTCTGATCGCCGCTGCCGCGCCTTGAGTTCGCTCTGCGCCGCCGCGCCGCGATTGCCCGGCGCGGCGCCGCTCCGCTCGCGCGCCGCGAGCTTGTCGCGCGCCGCCTGTTGCTGGTCCGGGCTCGGGTTCCAGGCACCGGTCGCGTCCGTTCCGCCCGGCGGTCGCCGTCGCCGACCCGCACCCGGTTGCGGTTGACGGTCGACGTCGATGTTCACGTCGCCGTCGGCTGTCGATGCCGCGGCCGCCGCGCGGGTAGAACTCGTCGTCGTCCCAGTCGATATGGTCCGGCCCGTGCCAATAGTCGTCAGTCGTCGTCATCGTCGAAGATCTCGTCGATCAGGAGCGCGCTGCCGAAGGCGATCGCCCCGGTCGCGAGCACGTTGCCGGTCGAGAATCCCGGCTCCGTCACCACCGTCGCCGCCGTCGGCGCGCGTGGTATAGGCCGCCGTCGCATCGTAGCTCGGCACGTAGACCACGTCCGGATCGGTCGGCGCGATGGCGATGCTGTCGCCCTCGGTCTCGACCACCTGCGCCTCGTTGCTGGTGAGATACCCGGTGGCCACCGCCCGCGACCGCTGCCGCTGCACCGCGTCGAGCACGTCGTCGGTCTGCGCCAGCATCGCGTCGCCGAGCTCCTCGGTCCAGTCGATCTCGTCGGCCATTTTCTGGACCACGGTCGGGAAGCCGCCGACCAGCGCGGCGAGGCTCGGGTCCCAGTCCTCGGTCTCGGCCTTGGCGTTGCGCTCCTTGTCGGAGAGATCCTTGTTATCATCGATGAAGCGGTCGGCCTTCATCACGTCGAGCGGATAGGTCGCCGCAACGAAGATCTGCGCCAGCAGCGCATCGGGATAAAGTGCTATCGGCGCCACCAGCTCGTCGAGTTCCTGCTCGCCGAGAAGGTCGTCGGCGTTCTCGGTCGCGACCGCCGCCGCATCCTCCGCCGCGAGGCCCGCGGCCGTCTCCTCCGTCGGGCGCGGCATTGGCGCGACATCCTGCGGCAGCGCCGGCGCCCATCCGGCGATCGGCGCGACGAGCGCGCTCGCGATCAGCCATCGCCGGTAGTGCATCGCCAGCCTCCCCCAAGCAGAATGCGTGCTGTGCTCCTTGGCCGTAACCTACCCCCGGATCGCAAAGCCATACAGGCCTATTTTCGCGGACGGCGGTCGGTGCGCAGCCGGCCGGTCCCTTGCGACCCGCCGCCGACCTGTGCGACGGTCGTCACCCGACATGAGGGGAGGGGCCGATGCTCAGCGAAGAGGAGCGGGAGAACCAGGACCGCGAACTCGCGCGCAAGGTCGCCCGCGACCCGCGCCTCGGCAACACCGCCCGGCTCATCTTCATGATGCTGGCGGCCGTGGACAGCGGACTGACCCGCGCGGCGCTGGTGCGGCGGATCAGCAAGTCCGCGGACACGATCGACCGCGGCCTCGCCGAGCTCACCGAAGCAGGCTTCACCATCACCGACGCCGGCGCCTACAAGGTGAACCACGCCGGTCTCGGGACGGTCGCTCCCGACGCCGCCACCGAAGGCGGCTCGCTCCTCGAGGCCGCGGCCAGCCGGCTCCTGCCCGACCGCAACCTCGGTCCGGCCGCGAAGCTGATCGGCATGGAGCTGGCGGATGGCCTCGACAAGGCGCCCGGTGCCCCGCCGCCATCGCCCCAAGCGCTCGCCGAGCGCCTCGGCATGGCCGAGGCCGACATCGCGGCGCGGCCTCGCCGAGCTCACCCGGCGCGGCTATCTCCGCGACACCGGCGCCGGTCCCGTCCTCGACCCCGCCGCGCTCCGCGCCTAGCTCGGAGCCAACCCTGCTCATGACGCCGCCGCTTTGGCGCGGGATTGCGCCGTGCTCGGGTCGGGCCGCGCCAGCAGATAAAATGCCAGGACATGGGTGATCATCAACGCCGGGACGTAGAGGATCGGGATCCAGTAGGCCGCCGCCAGCTCTCCGGCGAGTTGCGGAAGCCCGGACCGGGCGCCGTGATAATAGTTGAGCAGGAGGTCGGCTGTGCCCACGACATTGAAGGCGACCACGAACAGCCAGAACAGCGGACGCACCCGCACGGTCAGCAGCGCCAGCATGGCCAGCACGCCGGTGGCGAAATCGCCGTAAGCGGCGGACGTTGCAAAGCCCGCCGGCAGGTCGGGACCGACGACACCTGGAAGGATGAAGACCAGCCCGAAGAAGCGGAAGCTGTGCAGCGTAGCGATGAGGCGCTGCGCCTGGACATGGTCCATCGACTTCAGCCTGGGCAACCCATAGGCGCCCAGGAACAGGAGCCACGGCACATAACCAAGGACGAGCTGGATTCCGAAAATGGCCGCTGGCGACACAGGCACCTCCCGTCGGGACTATCCCGATCAGCATTGACGGTGTCATGGTACCCGACGGTACCAAGTCAAGGAGGAAGATGTGGCGACAGCATCCGGGGCTCCGCCGTCGCCGGCAGGCGCCGAGGCGAGGTCCGCCCGGGCGCGCATCATCGACGCCGCGTTCGCGGCATTCAGCGCGCATGGCTATTCGCAAACGAGCATGCTGGAGATCGCGACCCGCGCGAGGGTTTCCAAGCGCGAGCTTTATGCCCTGGTCGGCAGCAAGCAGGACCTGCTGGCCGCCTGCATCACCGAACGCGCCGGCCGCATGCGTCCGCCGGCCGACCTGCCCGAGCCCCGCGACCGCGAAAGCCTCGCCGGCGTGCTGGCGGCCTTCGGAGAACGGCTGCTTCGCGAGGTCAGCGACCCGGTTGTCGTCGGCGTCTTTCGGCTGGCGATCACTGAAGCCGAACGCGCGCCGGAAATCGCGGTGGCGCTGGACTCGATCGGTCGGGCCAGGGCGCGCCGGGAGCTGGCGGCGGTGCTCGAGAAAGCGCGGGCGCGCGGCCTTCTGACCGGGGACCCTGGCGAGATGGCGACGCGGTTCCTCGCGCTGCTCTGGGGCGACCTGATGATGGGGCTGCTGCTTCGCCTCGTCGATCCGCCGGCTCCCGAGGAAGCCGGGCGTCCGCTCGCGACGCCGTCTCCGCCTTCCTTCGTCTGCAGCCGCCCGAGGAACTCCACAAGCTGCTCCGACGAAGCCTGACGGCCCTCGGGCGATGTCAGCGCGGCCCGATCCGGCCGCCGAGCTCGTCCTCGACATGCGCCGCGATGATCGCGTCGAACGAGGCGTCGGCCTCGAAGCCCAGCGCCTTGGCCCGCGCCGCGTCGAGCCGGGTCGCCCAGCCCGAAACGATCGTCGCGATCACCGGGTCCGGCTCGCGGCGGATCAGCGCCACCGCCTCGTCGCCTGCGGCGCGGCGCAGCGCCTCGATCTCCTCGCCGACCGTCGCCGACACCCCCGGCATCGCAGGCAGCGCCGCGCCCCGAGAAGCGCGGTGTCGAGCGTCAGCGCATGGCGCAGGAAGCCGATCGCCGCCCGCGGGCTCGCGTGCCAGTGCCGCACGCTCTCGTCCACCGGCAGCACCGCCTCCGGCCGACCAGCGGCTCGCGCAGGATGTTGGAGAAGAACCCCGACGCCGCCTTGTTCGGCAGCCCCGGCCGAATGCAGATCGTCGGCAGCCGGATGCCGATGCCGTCGAGAAAGCCGCGCCGCGAATAGTCGCTCAGCATCAGCTCGCCCATCGCCTTCTGCGTGCCGTAGCTGGTCAGGGGCGTCAGATGGAAATCGTCCGGGATCGTCTCGGGGAAGGGGGTGCCGAAGACCGCGATCGACGAGGTGAAGATCACCCGCGGCTTATAGTCCGGCTGCGCCCGGATCGCCTCCAGGAGATTGCGCGTGCCGTCGAAATTGACCGCATAGCCCTTCTCGAGGTTCGCCTCGGCCTCGCCGGACACCACCGCGGCGAGGTGATAGATCACCTCCGGCCGCTCGGCGATCCGCGCCGCGACCGCGGCGGCGTCGGTCATGTCGAGCGTGCCCGTCGTCACCGGGATCAGCGCGCCGGCCGGCACCGTCGGCGGCACCACGTCCACCAGCGTCAGCCCGTCCGGCCCCGCCTCCGGCGCGGTCGCCAGCGCCTGCGCCAGCTTCGCCCCGATCATGCCCGCCGCGCCGATGATGAGAACCTGCATGCCTTCCTCCCCTTTTCGCGCCTCGCTAGCATGCCGCGCCGGCCGGAACCAGCCGGGTGCGCCCGGGTTAGTAGGGCGCACCCCGCCAAGGAGACCGCCGATGACCACCCGCACCCTGACCGCGCTCTTCGCCGATCATGCCACCGCCGAGCTTGCCGCCGAGCGCCTGCGGGCGGCCGGCGTCCCCGAGAAATCGATCGAGACCCGCCGCGCCGACGAGGGCGACATCGCCCCCGGCAACGCGCCGAGCGGCGGCCTCTTCGCCGTGGGCGACCTGCTGCGCACCGAGTTCGACACCCCCGGAATCACCCGCGGCGTCGAGGCCGGCGGCACCGTCCTGGTCGCCTTCGGCGTCCCCGAAGACCTCCACTCCGAGGCCCTGAGGATCCTCAGGGAGGAAGCGACCGAGGTCGAGGACCGGCGCGACCCCGACCCCGAGTAGGCGGCGCCGGCCTGCGCCCGATACTTGGCCGGTGCGGGCAGACGCCCGCGGCCGGCTGCGTTAAGCTTGCGCCATGATCCGCACCGGAATCCCGCTCGCGCTCCTCTCCGCCGCGCTCTTCGGCGCCAGCACGCCGTTCGCCAAGTTGCTGCTCGGCGCCATCGATGCATGGATGCTCGCGGGCCTGCTCTACCTCGGCGCCGGCATCGGGCTGGCCGCCGTCAGCCTGTCGCGAAAGGCGCTGCGGCTTCCTGCCGCCGAGGCGCCGCTGCGCCGTTCCGACCTGCCATGGCTCGGGGTGGTCATTCTCGCCGGCGGCGTGGCGGGACCGCTGCTCCTGATGCTCGGACTGACCCGCATCGACGCGGCCAGCGCTTCGCTCCTGCTCAATCTCGAGGGCCTCGCGACCATGGCGATCGCCTGGCTGGTGTTTCGCGAGAATGTCGACCGCCGCCTGCTCCTCGGCGCCCTGGCCATCGTCGCCGGCGCCGTGCTTCTGTCGTGGCAGGGCAGCGCCTCACTGAGCTGGGGCGCCTTGCTCATCGCCGGCGCCTGCCTGTGCTGGGCCCTCGACAACAACCTCACACGAAAACTCTCCTCGGCCGACCCGGTGCAGATCGCCATGGCCAAGGGCCTGATCGCCGGCGCGGTCAACCTGGCGCTGGCGCGCGCCGCCGGCGCCGCCGTCCCGCCCACGGCCACGCTCCTCGCCGCCGGTCTGGTCGGCTTTCTCGGCTACGGCGTGAGCCTCGCCCTCTTCGTTCTCGCGCTCCGGCATCTAGGCGCCGCCCGCACCGGCGCCTACTTCTCGCTCGCGCCCTTCGTCGGCGCGCTGCTCGCCGTGGTGCTGCTCGGCGAGCCGCTCACCGCGCGGCTGCTTGCCGCCGGCGCCCTGATGGCGCTCGGGCTCTGGCTGCATCTCGCCGAGCGGCACGACCACGAGCATGTCCACGAGGCGCTGGAGCACGAGCATCGCCACCGCCACGACGCGCACCACCAGCATGCCCACGCTCCCGGCACGCCGCCCGGCGAGCCGCACACCCACTGGCACCGCCACGCGCCGCTGGTGCACCGGCACCCGCACTATCCCGATCTCCACCACCGCCACGGCCCGGCGCACGGTCACTGATGCCCCTGGTTGATTTCGGGTTTGACAACCCCCACCGCGCGCCGGACGCTGCGCGCCCGCGGATCGAGGGGGGATCGATGGGCTTCAACGCAGTGGTCGTCGAGCGCGACGCGGACGGGAAGACCCGCGCCGCCGTCCGCGAGCTCGCGCTCGACGATCTCCCCGACGGCGAGGTGACCGTCGCCGTCGATTATTCGACGCTGAACTACAAGGATGGCCTCTGCCTCGGCCCGGGCGCCGGCCTGGTGCGCAAGTACCCGCACGTCCCGGGCATCGACTTCGCCGGCCGGGTCGAGGCTTCGTCCGATCCGCGCTACCGACCCGGCGACCCGGTGGTGCTGACCGGCTGGCGCGTCGGCGAGGCGCACTGGGGCGGCTACGCCCAGAAGGCGCGGGTCCGCGCTGACTGGCTGGTGCCGCTGCCCGAAGGGCTGAGCTTGCGCCAGAGCATGGCGATCGGCACCGCCGGCCTCACCGCGATGCTGGCGATCCTCGCGCTCGAGGGCCACGGCCTCGCGCCCCGTCACGGGCCGGTGCTGGTCACCGGCGCCGCCGGCGGCGTCGGCTCGGTCGCGGTGGCGCTGCTCGCCCGCCTTGGCTACGAGGTGGCCGCGGTAACCGGCCGCCCGGACAGCGAGCCCTACCTGCGCGGGCTCGGCGCCACGCGGATCGTCCCCCGCGCCGATCTCGCCGAGCCGATCGCCCGCGGCCTCGAATCCGAGACCTGGGCCGGCGCGATCGACACCGTCGGCGGCGCGATGCTGTCGCGGGTGATGAAGCAGCTCAAATACCGCTGCGCCACCGCCGCCGTCGGCAATGCCGGCGGGGTCGAGGTGCCGCTCAGCATCATCCCGTTCCTCTTGCGCGGCGTCAGCCTCCTCGGCATCGACAGCGTGCTGCAGCCCTTCGCCAGCCGCGAGGCCGCCTGGGCGCGGCTGGTGCGCGACCTCGACCTCGCCAAGCTCGACGCCATGGTCGCCCCCGCCGTCCTCGCCGACCTGCCCGGGCTCGGCGCCGACATCCTCGAAGGCCGGGTGCGGGGCAGGGTGGTGGTGGACGTCAACGCATGATCGCGCCCGCCTATGTCCGGACCATGGCCGCCTACAATGCCGAGATGAACCGCCGGGTCTACGACGCCGCCGCGCGGCTCGACGACGCCGAGCGCCGCGCCGACCGTGGCGCCTTCTGGCGCTCGATCCACGGCACGCTCTGCCATCTCCTGTGGGCCGACACCGTCTGGATGGCCCGCCTCGGCCTGGGGCAGGCGCCCGGCGTGCCGATCGCCGAGAGCGACCGCTTCGTCGCGGACTTCGCCGAGCTCCGCCGCCGTCGCGACAGCCTCGACGCCGAGATCGTCGGCTGGGCCGAACGGCTCGAGCCCGCCGACCTCGAGGGCGACCTCGCCTGGTTCAGCGGCGCGATCCGGCGTGAGGTGGTCAAGCCGCGCGCGCTCTGCGTCGATGCAGGTCTTCAACCACCAGACCCACCACCGCGGCCAGGTCCACGCCCTGCTCACCCGCGCCGGCGAGGCCACCGGCGCCACCGACCTCCCCTTCGTCCTTTAGCTCGGGCTGAAATCGTCCATATCAATTCAAGATGCTTTCCAGATGCATTCCAGATCGTCAAATCCGCGTGATTTCATGACCTTGCCCCATCCGGACGCCGATCTCGTCCAAAGCCTCTTCCAGAGACTCCTCAGGCGTTCGGCGAGGGTTGCACCACGAGGCAGAGGCAGGCTTCCTGCCCGATCACGTCGGGGCCGGCCAGGCTGCCTTCCGCCGCGAAGGCCAGCTCGCCGCGGTCATAGACCTGCGGCCCCTCGCGCAGCCGCCCGGCCAGCACCAGCGTCGCCTCGCCTTCCGGCGCCGCCTCCGCCCGCATGCAGACCCCGGGCTCCCCGCGCACCAGCCCGACCCGCTCGGCCGCAAAGCCGTCGAGCCGGCATGACGTGAGCCCAGGCCGCAGCGGCTGCCAGCGCAGGTCGCAGAACCGCCCCGCCAGCTTCTGGCAGACCGGCCGCGGCAGCGCCGCATCGGCCTCCGGGCGCTCCGGCTCCACCGCCTCGGCCGCGGCAATCCGCGCCAGCGCCTTCTCTAGGCAGTGCGGGTGCGGGTGCGACCACGTTCGCCTCGGCGAGCAGCGCCCCGCCTAGCGCCTCCAGCCGCGCCACCTTGTCGCGGCAGGCCGGGCAGTAGGTGAGGTGGCTCGCCACCAGGAGGCTCATGCCGGGCGGCAGCGCCCCGGCGGCATAGTCCGCGATCAGCCGGTTGGGCGCGTGGCCGATGCTCATGGACGCTCCCTGTAAATGCCGTGGTGACAATGCTACGAGGGCCGGACGCGTTCGGATCACCGCCCGCGCGGCACGCCGGCAGAAGGCACGGAGAGCGACTTGGACGAGATTTTCCTGCATCCGCCGTTCGATGCGCCCGACCTCCTCGCCCGCATCCTCCCCGACCCGTCTCCGCGACACCCGCCCGGCGACACTCGCCGGCCACGCCCTGCGCAGCGACGCCGCCAGCCTGCGCATCGCCCTGGTCCCGGCGCCGGACGAGTCTGTCGCCGGCGCCCTGCTCACGCTGTCGCCCGCCGCGCGCGCGCGTCTCGGACTTCGCGATGGCGGCCCTCGGCGCCGCGCCGGCGCCGGTCGGTCGCCGAGACCGGCGGCCGCGCGGTTCCAGCCCTCGCCTACCGCTTCGATCCCGAGACCGCCCCCGACGGGCACGGCTCCAGCCGACGACAGCGCGGCCGAGCGCCGGCTGCGGCTCGGCGAGGCGCTGGCCGAGGTCATCGGCCATTTCGGCCGGCGCCCCGCCGCGCGACATGCCCGGCCTTCTCCCCGGCATCGGCGTCCGCGCGCTCGCCCGCGCCCGCGGGCCTCAGACCGTGGTGCCCCGCGAGCTCGGCTCGGGCCTCGCCGCCGGCGATGTCCTGCCGGAAGCGCGGGACTTCTCCTACGCCCGCTTCTTCGGGATGGAGGAGCACCGGCTCCGCCACCGCCGCTTCGACGGCGGCCTGTCCGACGCCCTCGACCGCGCGGTCTTCACCAGCGGCGACGCGGTCACCGTGCTGCCGTTCGATCCCCGCGCCGGCAGCCGTGCTCCTGATCGAGCAGTTCCGCCCCGCCCCCTACGCGCGGCGCGACCCGTACCCCTGGTGCCTCGAGGCGGTGGCCGGGCGCTGCGACCGCCCCGAGCCGCCCGAGGCCACGGCCCGTCGCGAGGCGCAGGAAGAGGCCGGCCTCGCGCTCGGCCGCCTCGAGCGGATCGCCGGCTACTACCCGTCGCCGGGGATCGCCGCCGAATATATCACCGCCTTCGTCGCCGAGGCCGACCTCGGCCGGGCCGGCGGCACCCACGGCCTCGCCGAGGAGCATGAGGACATCCGCGTCCTGGTGGTGCCGCTCGAGGCGGCGATGGCGGCACTCGCCGCCGGCGAGGTGCGCAACGCCCCGCTGATGCTGTCGCTCTTCTGGCTCGACCGCAACGCGGCGCGCCTCCGCGCCGCCTGGACGTGAGCGCCCGGCTTGATGGCGCCCGGCGGAGCCGCTAAGCCAGCCGGGCGCCCCGCGACGCGGCGAGGAGACGGAATGATCGTAGCAGCGGACCTGCCGGCCGCCGTGGGCAACACCCCGCTGATCCGGCTCGCCGGGCGTCGGAGACGACGGGCTGCGAGATCTGGGGCAAGGCCGAGTTCATGAACCCCGGCCAGTCGGTCAAGGACCGCGCGGCGCTCTGGATCATCCGCGACGCCGTCGCCCGCGGCGCGCTCCGGCCCGGCGGCACCATCGTCGAGGGCACCGCCGGCAACACCGGCATCGGCCTGGCGCTGATCGGCGCCGCGATGGGCTTCCGCACCGTCATCGTGATCCCCGACACCCAGAGCCAGGAAAAGAAGGACATGATCCGGCTCGCCGGCGCCGAGCTGGTCGAGGTGCCGGCGGTGCCCTACCGCGACCCGGACAACTACGTCCGCTATTCCGGCGCGGCTGGCGGAAAAGCTCGCGGCCGCCGATCCGCTCGGCGCGGTCTGGGCCAACCAGTTCGACAATGTCGCCAACCGCCAGGCGCATATCGACGGCACCGCCCCCGAGATCTGGGAGCAGACCGGCGGCCGGATCGACGGCTTCATCTGCGCGGTGGGCTCCGGCGGCACGCTGGCCGGCGTCGCCGACGGCCTCCGCGCCCGCGATCCCAGCGGTGAAGATCGGCCTCGCCGATCCCTACGGCGCGGCGCTCTGGCACTACTACGCCCACGGCACGCTGAAGGCCGAGGGCGACTCGATCACCGAGGGCATCGGCCAGGGGCGGATCACCGCGAACCTCGAAGGCCTGACCGTCGACCTGCCCTACCGCATCCCCGACGCCGAGGCGGTGGCCACGGTCTTCGATCTCCTGCGCGAGGAGGGGCTCTGCCTCGGCGCCTCCTCCGGCATGAACGTCGCGGGCGCGATCCGCATGGCCCGCGATCTCGGGCCCGGGCCACCGGATCGTCACCGTGCTCTGCGACTATGGCACGCGCTACCAGTCGAAGCTCTTCAACCCCGAGTTCCTGCGCGCGAAGGGCCTGCCGGTCCCGGACTGGCTCGAGACGCGCCGATCCGACATCCCCGATGCCTGGGCGGGCTGATCCCGCGCCGCGGTCCCGCCGGCGCCGTCCTGGCGCTGCTGCTGCTCGCCGGCCTCGTCCTCGCCGGCCTGCCGGGCGGCGGCGCCCAGGCCCAGGACGAGGCCGACAGTACCGGGCGCGCGGAGGCCTGGGCCGCCTACGCGAGCGATGCCGAGAAGATCGTCGCCGATCCCGACGCCCCCACCGAGGAGCTCGAGGCGCTGCGCGAGCGCCTGGTCGCCCAGCGCAGCGAGGCGCTCGCCGGCCGAGCAGCAGCAGCAGCCGGCGGTCGACGAGCTGAACCAGCGGCTGCAGGCGCTCGGCCCGCCGCCGGCGGAGGGCGCGGCCGAGGCTCCGGAGATCGCCGCTCCTGCGCCGCGACCTGCACTCCCAGATCGCCGACGCGCAGGCGCCGGTGCTGGCGGCGCAGGAAGCCTACCGCCGCACCGACACGCTGATCGCCGCCATCGACCGCACCGTGCGCGGCCCGCTTCTCCGCCGAGCTGATGAGCCGCGGCCCAGCCCGCTCCTGCCCCAGACCTGGACCGCCGCGGTCGGCGGAGCTCGACGGGCGCATGGCCGACTACCGCGCCGGCCTTCCGGACCGAGCTCGAGCGAGCCGAAGGCCCGGAGCACAGGTGCTGCGCGGCCTGCCGGTCAACCTGGCGCTGATCATCGGCGGCCTCGCGATGGCCTTCACGCTGCGCCGCTGGCTGATCGACTGGGTCGAGCGCCGCCTCGACCGACACCGTCGACCGCCGGCTGCGTCGCCTGGCTGGTGGCGCTGCGCAACCTGACCCGGCTGGTGGTGCCGGCGGTCGGCGCGGGGCTGTTCTTCGCCGCCTTCGACCCGGGCGGACTGCTCACGCGCGCCGACGAGGGCCGCTTCTTCGCCCTGCCGCCCTTCGTCGCTGGTGCTGATCGCCGCGGGCTGGCTGGCCGGGAGCCTGATGGCGCCCGGACACAAGGCGTTCCGGCTGATTCCGCTCGAGGACGACGAGGCCCGGCAGGCGGACGCGGGTGCATCCTGCTGCTCGGCGCGGTGGTCTCGCTCTGCGCTGCTCTTCAGCGGCCTGTCGGTGCGCTGGGATCTCTCGACCACCACCCAGTCGGTGCTGCAGTTCCCGCTGGTGCTGATCGGCGCCGTCGGGCTCTGGCGCGCCGCCGGCGGTGATCCGGGTCGGGCGCAGCCGCGTCGCGGCGGCGATGAGCGGCGACCAGCTCGATACGGCGACGGTCGACGATCGGCCTGCGCTTCCTCCTCGCGCTGACCCGGCTCGCTGCGGGTGGTCGCGCATCGCCGCGCCGCTGCTCGGGGCGCTCGGCTTCCTGCCGGCCGCGTCCTTCCTGGTCTTCCGCACCGCCATGACGCTGGGGCTGTTCGGCGCGGTCCGGGTGGTCTTCGACCTGCTCAACAGGACCGCGCAGGTCTTCTTCGCCAGTCCCACGACGCCGTCGCGCAACGACGACGGCGGGCTCGACGCCGGTGGTGGTCGCCGCGCTGGTCGGGCTGATCGGGCTGCCGCTCGCTCGCGATGATCTGGGGCGCGCGGCCGAGCGACATCGCCGATTTCTGGACGACTGACTGCGCGAGGGCGTGACCTTCGGCGGCATCCGCCTGTCGGCGAGCGTCGTCGTCACGCTGATCGTGGTGTTCGCCCTCGGCATCGGCGCTGACCCGGCTCTTGCAGGCGGTGCTGCGCGGCACGGTGCTGCCGCGGACCCGGCTCGACTCCGGCGGCCGCAACGCCGTGCTGGCCGGGGTCGGCTATCTCGGCTTCGCCGCTCGTCGGCGCTCGCCGCGGTCGCCGCCGCCGGGCTCGACCTCTCGAGCCTCGCCATCGTCGCCGGCGCGCTCTCGGTCGGCATCGGCTTCGGCATGCAGAACATCGTCTCGAACTTCGTCTCCGGCATCATCCTCCTGGTCGAGCGGCCGGTGAAGGAGGGCGACTGGATCGAGGTCGGCGGCTTCTCCGGCTACGTCGCGCGGCATCAACGTCCGCTCGACCGAGATCGAGACCTTCGACCGGGCGAGCGTCATCCTGCCGAACTCCGACCTCGATCGCCGGCACCGTGCTCAACCGCACCCACAAGGGCATGTCCGGGCGGCTGCAGGTGCCGGTCAGCGTCACCTACGACGCCGACCCCAAGCAGGTGCGAGGCGATCCTGCTCGAGATCGCCGAGCAGCATCCGCTGGTGCTGGAGGAGCCGGCGCCGCGCGGTGCTGTTCCTCGAGCTCGGCCCGGACTCGATGAACTTCGAGCTCCGCTGCTGGCTGCGCGACGTCAACTTCTCGCTGTCGGCCCGCTCGGACATGAACTTCGAGATCGTCGAGCGGTTCCGGCAAGGAGGGCATCCGCGCCCAGTTCTACGGCCGCGACCTGCCGCCGGCCGCGCCCGCCGAGCCGCTGGCGCGTCAGCCTGCAGCGCAGCGAAGAAGGAAGCTTGACACGGCGCCTTGACGCCGGCGGCTTCGCGATATACGCGGCTCCCGCCGGTCTGCCGAGCTGCGCGGGCGCTACGCTTTGAACAAGGCGCGCAGTCCGCAGGCGCGGGGGAGACCCTCCGCGAAACGCCGGTTCGGCCGGGGCCGCAGGACGCGGGTGGAGAAGAAGGAAGAACGCGGATGTTCGCGGTGCTGAAGACCGGCGGCAAGCAATACAAGGTCGCCGCCAACGACGTGCTCACGGTGGAGAAGCTCGCGGCCGAGGCCGGCGACACCGTCGAGTTCGCGGAGATTCTCATGCTGGGCGGCGACGAGCTCAAGGTCGGCGCGCCCTTCGTGGCCGGCGCCGTCGTCAAGGCCGAGGTGCTGGAGCAGCTATCGCGGGCGAGAAGGTCATCTCCTTCGTCAAGCGCCGGCGCAAGCACTCCTCGCAGCGCAAGCGCGGCCATCGGCAGTACCTGACCCGGGTGCGGATCACCGACATCATCCGCCGGCGGCAAGAAGGCCGCCAAGGCGAAGGCCGAGGTGCCCGCCGAGCCGCCGAGGCGGCGCCCGAGCCCGCGGCCGCGATCTGAAGGAGCACGCGCTATGGCACACAAGAAAGCAGGCGGCTCGTCCCGCAACGGCCGCGACAGCAAGGGCCGGCGGCTCGGCGTGAAGAAGTACGGCGGCGAGACGGTGCAGCCGGGCAACATCCTGGTCCGCCAGCGCGGCACCAAGTTGTGGCCGGGCACCGGCGTCGGCCTCGGCCGCGACCACACCATCTTCGCCACCGAGACCGGCAACGTGACCTTCCGCAAGGGCTTCAAGGGCCGGACCTTCATCTCGGTGCTGCCGCCGGCGGAAGCCGCCGAGTAGCCGCAGCCCACCGGCAGCGATGCCAGGAGGCCGGCGGCAGCGCCGGCCTTCTTTCGTTTGACAAGAGGTCTTTCCGGCCATGTCGGAGACGAGCCTTTCCGCCCCAGCCCGAGATCGTCACGCCGCGGCTGCGGCTGCGCCGGCTGCGGCCGCGCCGACGCCGCGCTGATCGCGCTCTATTCCGGCAACGAGAAGCTGGCGCGGATGACCGCGGTGATCCCGCACCCCTATCCGCCCGGGCCTCGCCGAGAGCTTCGTCGAGCGCACGCTGTCGCCCGGCGCGACCTGGACTCACCTGGGCGCTCGACACCGGCGCCGACGGCGAGAACGGCCTGGTCGGGCTGATCTCGCTGAAGCCGCTCGGCCCAGGCGAGGCCGAGCTCGGCTACTGGGTTGCCTCCGCCTTCTGGGGCACCGGCTACGCCAGCGAGGCGGTCGCGGGCGTGGTCGGACTGGGCGCGGACGCAAGGCCTGCGGGCGCTGACCGCCGTCGTCTTCCAGGACAACGCCGCCTCGATCCGGGTGGTGACCCGAGCGGGCTTCGCCTACGAAGGCGAGACCGAGGTGCATGCGCTGGCGCGCGGCGCCATGGTGCCGAGCTTCCGCTACCGCCTCGATCTCGCCGGAGCGCCGGACGATGAAGTTCCTCGACCACGCCCGCATCCAGATCCGCTCCGGCGCCGGCGGCCACGGCTGCGTCGCCTTCCGCCGCGAGAAGTTCGTCGAGTTCGGCGGCCCCGAGCGGCGGCGACGGCGGCCGCGGCGGCGACGTGATCGCCGAGGCGGTCGAGGGCCTGAACACGCTGATCGACTACCGCTACCAGCAGCATTTCTTCGCCAAGAACGGCCAGCCCGGCGGCGGCGCGCAGCGCACCGGCAAGAGCGCCGACCGACATCGTGCTGCGGGTGCCGGTCGGCACCGAGATCCTCGACGAGGACGGCGAGACCCTGGTCGCCGACCTCACCCGCCCCGGCCAGCGGGTGCTGCTCGCCCGGGGCGGCAACGGCGGCTGGGGCAACCTGCGCTTCAAGTCCTCGACCAACCAGGCGCCGCGCAACGCCAATCCCGGCCAGGAGGGCGTCGAGCGCACGCTCTGGCTGCGGCTGAAGCTGATCGCCGACGCCGGCCTCGTCGGCCTGCCCAACGCCGGCAAGTCGACCTTCCTCGGCGCCACCTCCAACGCCCGGCCCGAAGGTCGCCGACTACCCCTTCACCACGCTGCACCCCGGCCTCGGCGTCGTCGGCATCGACGGCGCCGAGTTCGTGCATGGCCGACATCCCCGGCCTGATCGAGGGCGCCCACGAGGGCAGGGGCCTCGGCGACACCTTCCTCGCCCACGTCGAGCGCTGCGCCGTGCTGCTGCACCTCGTCGACGGCACCTCCGAGACCCTCGCCGAGGACTACCGCGTCATCCTCGCGCGAGCTCGAGGCCTACGGCGCCGGCCTCGCCGAGAAGCCGCGGATCCTCGGCCTCAACAAGATCGACGCGCTGACCCCCGAGGCCGCCGACGCGGCCGCGGCGACCCTCGCACGCCGCGAGCGGCCTGCCGGTGCACCGGCTCTCCGGCGCCACCGGCCGCGGCGTGCCCGAGGTCCTGCGCGCGCTCCGCGCCGCCATCGACGCGGTGCGCCGACCCGAGGCGGCCGAGGCCGCCCCGATCTCATGGCGGCCCTGACCTCGGCGGCGCGCCTCGCAGGCCGCCCGCCGCATCGTCGTCAAGATCGGCTCGGCGCTCCTGGTCCACGCCGAGACCGACCGGCTCCGCCTCGGCTGGCTCGAAGGCCTCGCCGCCGACGTCGCCGACCTCCGCGGCAGGGCCAAGGACGTGATCCTCGTCTCCTCCGGCTCGATCGCGCTCGGCCGCCGGGCGCTGCGCCTCGCCGAAGGCGAGCTCTCGCTTGAGCAGAGCCAGGCCGCCGCCGCGGTCGGCCAGATCCGCCTCGCCCAGGCCTATGAGACCGTCCTCGCCCCGCACGGCATCACCACCGCGCAGGTGCTGGTGACGCTCGAGGACAGCGAGAACCGCCGCCGCTACCTGAACTCGCGCCGCACCCTCGGCACGCTGACCGACCTCGGCGTGGTGCCGATCGTCAACGAGAACGACACCGTCGCCACCGACGAGATCCGCTACGGCGACAACGACCGGCTGGCCGCGCAGGTGGCGAGCATGGCCGGCGCCGACGTGCTGGTGCTGCTCTCCGACGTCGACGGCCTCTATACCGCCAACCCGCGGATCGACCCCGCCGCCCGCCGCCTCGACACCGTCACCGCGATCACCCCCGAGATCGAGGCCATGGCCGGCGGCACCGGCTCGTCGCTGTCGCGCGGCGGCATGAAGACCAAGATCATCGCCGCCCGTACCGCGGTCCGCGCCGGCTGCGCCATGGCGATCACCTTCGGCGCCGTCGACCGCCCGCTCACCGCGCTCGCCGACGGCGCGCCCTGCACCTGGTTCGAGCCCGACGGCGACCCGCACGCCGCGCGCAAGCGCTGGATCTCGGGGATGAAGCCGCGCGGGCGGGTCACCGTGGACGCCGGCGCCGTCGCGGCGCTCGGCCGCGGCAAGTCGCTGCTTGCCCGCCGGCGTCACCGCGGTCGAAGGCGGCTTCCTGCGCGGCGACCCGATCGAGATCAGCGGCCCCGACGGCGCGATGGTCGCCCGGGCGCTCGCGGGCTACGATGCTCACGAGGCGCGACTCATCATGGGCCACCGCTCGGACCGGATCGCCGAGCTCCTCGGCCACCCGGGCCGGGCCGCGCTCGTGCACCGCGACGACCTGGCGCTCTAGGGGGAACCGGCATGGACGTAAGGCTCGACGTCAAGTCCCTGATGCAGGATATCGGCGAGAAGGCGAAAGCCGCCGCCGCCGACCTCGCCTTCGCCCCCTCGGCGCAGAAGGACGCCGCCCTCGTCGCCGCTGCCGCCGCCATCGCCGCCGACCGCGCCGCGCTCCTCGCCGCCAACGCCACCGACATGGAGCTGCGCCGAGGCGCAGGGCCTCGGCGCCGCGATGCTCGACCGGCTGCTGCTGACCGAGGCGCGCGTCGCCGGCATCGTCGACGGCCTCCGCGCCATCGCCGCCCAGCCCGACCCGGTCGGTCAGGTGATCGCCGAATGGGACCGCCCCTCGGGCCTGCACATCCGCCGGGTCCGCACGCCGATCGGGGTGATCGGCGTGATCTTCGAGAGCCGCCCGAACGTCACCGCCGACGCCGGCGCGCTCTGCCTCAAGGCCGGCAACGCCGCGATCCTGCGCGCCGGCTCCGAGAGCCTGCACTCGTCCCGCGCGATCCACGCCGGCCTCGCCGCCGGCCTCGCCGCCGCCGGCCTCCCCGAGACCGCGATCCAGCTCGTCCCCACCAGCCGACCGCGCCGCGGTCGGCGAGATGCTGGCGATGACCGGCGTCATCGACGTGCTGGTGCCCCGCGGCGGCAAGGGCCTCGTCGCGCGCGTACAGGCCGAGGCGCGCGTCCCGGTCTTCGCCCACCTCGAAGGCATCGTGCACATCTACGTCGACCGCGCCGCCGACCTGGTGAAGGCGCGCCGGGTCATCCTCAACGCCAAGACCCGCCGCACCGGCATCTGCGGCGCCGCGGAATGCCTGCTGATCGACCGCGCCTTCTACGAAGCCGCCGGCGCCCCGTTCCTGACCGACCTCGTCGAAGCCGGCGTCGAGGTCCGCGCCGACGCGGCGCTCCTCGACATCCCCGGCGTCGTCCCCGCCGGCGAGGACGACTGGGGCCGCGAGTTCCTCGACATGATCATCGCCGCCAAGCTGGTCGACGGCGTCGACGGCGCCATCGCCCACATCCGCCGCTACGGCTCGCAGCACACCGACTGCATCATTACCGAGGACGACGCCGCGGCGGCGCGCTTCTTCGAGCGGCTCGACAGCGCGATCCTGATGCGCAACGCCTCGACCCAGTTCGCCGACGGGGCCGAGTTCGGCATGGGCGCCGAGATCGGCATCGCCACCGGCAAGCTGCACGCGCGCGGCCCGGTCGGGGCCGAGCAGCTGACGAGCTTCAAGTATCTGGTGGAAGGCGACGGGACGATCCGTCCCTGACTTTAGGTGGCCTGCAAGGGGCTACAGGCCACCTAAGCACAAATAAGACGCACAAGCCTTCCAACCCCACACGACATAAACCCGAGGGCGGCTCAGCCGTGCCAGGACCGGACCGGGCCACAATCCATGTGCACGAAGTTGGAGCGGTTGTAGATCCCGACCCCGCCGCCGTTGCAGGCGAAGGCAGCACCCGAGATCTGCTTGACGCTGCGGCTCTTCAGCCGGACGTCGGCGGCCATCGCGCGGAGGTGGAAGGAGTTGCTGGCGGCGCCCCTCAGCATCCGGTTGGTCTGCGGCGTGCGGTAGCCCGAGATCATCAGGTAAGGCTCGTCGGTGTCCATCAGCCGCAGCGTCGCCGCGAGATTATCGACGTTGTGCGCGTCGTACTTCATCATCTTGTTCTGACGCCAGTCGCGCATGAAGTAGCTGATTTCACTCAGCGATTCCGGCACGTAGCGGCCGTCGACGAAGTAGATCGTGTCGATCGATTCGCCGGTCCGCTGGCTGTACATCCGCACCCGCCGCACGTCGCCGGCCTTGCGCAGGAAGCCCGGAGCCTTGGCGTAAACCGGCGCCGCTGCGACGGCGCAAAGCCCCGCAAAGACGCCCAACAGCGCCCGCCGCGACGGGCGGAAGTCCTCGTTATTCATGATCACTGCCTCGATCTTGCCTGTTTTGAGCGACTTGTTGATCCGCGCCCCTGTGATTTTGATGCCACAGCAAAGAGTTTTTTCCAAGGCGGGCGTTCCCGGGGAGCAAGGGAGTCGGCGGTTTTTTGCCGAAACGTCGTTAAGCCCCGGCTTTGGCTTGAATTGGTAAAAATTCCGTTGCACCCGCACCGCTTGCCCCGATGGGCGCAACCCTGTTACCTTGGGCAAAAATCCGAGCAGATTTGTGAGGCAGGCATGAACTTTCCCAAGATCGTCGGCGCGGTATGCACGGCTTTCACCGTCGCCGGCGTCGCTGCGAGTGCCCAGGAGGCACCGGGGACGGCGCTTCCGCCGGGCATTCCTGCCGCTATCGCGCCAGCGACGGGACCGGTGCTCTCAGAAACCGCGACGGCGTTCAAGGCCCGGCTTCAGGCCGAGCTCGGCGCCAGCCCCGACGCCGCCGCGATCGACGGCTTCTACGCCGGGCGCGCCTACGCACCCTTCTGGACCGAGCCGGACAGCGACCGCGCCGCAGCGCTCGCCGCGGCGCTCGATTCCGCCGCCGGACAGGCGCTGCCGGCGCGGGCCGGCGACGCCGACGCAATCGCGCTCCTCTTCGGCGCGGGCTCCGCCGACGCCAGCCCCGTGCGGCACGAGGTGGCGGCGACCCGCGCCTACCTGCACTTTGCGCGCGACCTGACCTCCGGCGTGCTGGTGCCGGCGCAAGTCAACGAGGAGATCAAGGTCCGTCCCGCGCGCCTCGCCCAGGAGGCGCTCTTGGCTGGGCTCGACAGCGCGCCCGTGGCGCAGGTGCTCGCGGATCTCGCGCCCGCCGATCCCGACTACGGCCGCCTGATCGCCGAGAAGGCCCGGCTCGAGGCGCTGGACCGGACCGCCTCCTGGGGTCCGGAGGTGTCGGACGGCGACACGCTGCACCCCGGCGACACCAGCCCGCGGGTGGCGGAGCTGCGCGGGCGGCTGGCGCGGCTCGGCTATCTGGTGCCCGACGCCGAGCTCGCGGGCAGTGATTTCGATCCCGAGCTGCAGCAGGCGGTCGAGGCCTTCCAGCGCGACTACGGCCTGAACGACGACGGCGTGATCGGGGCCAGGACGCTGGACGCGATCAACGCCCCGGTCGAGACCCGGCTGGCGCAGGTGGCGGTCAACCTCGAGCGGCTGCGCTGGACCAACATCGATCCCGGGCAGCGCTATCTCGAGGTCAACATTCCCGACTTCACCGTGCGGCTGATCGACGGCGGCAAGACGGTCTGGCAGTCCAAGGTCGTGGTCGGCAAGACCCACGTCACCGAAACCCCGGAGTTCTCCGGCGTCGTCAGCACCATGGTCGTCAACCCGACCTGGCACATCCCCGATTCCATCGCGATCCGCGACTATCTGCCGAAGCTGCAGAAGGATCCGATGGTGCTGAAGCGCCAGAACATCCGGCTGTTGACCCGCGGCGGCACCGAGATCAACCCCAAGCTGGTCGACTTCACCCAGTACACCCCGGAGAACTTCCCGTTCCGCATCAAGCAGCGTCCGAGCGACGACAATGCGCTTGGGCAGGTCAAGTTCCTGTTCCCGAACGAGAACTCGGTCTATATGCACGACACCCCGCACCGCGAGCTCTTCGCCCGCGACGAGCGCGCCTTCTCCAACGGCTGCATCCGGCTGCAAAAGCCGGTCGAACTCGCCCACATCCTCTTGACCGGCCAGGTGCCTGATCCCGAGGCGAGCTACGCCGCCTGGGTCGCCGCCAAGACCGAGCGTGCGGTGCCGCTCAAGACCAAGGTACCGGTGCAGATCGTCTATCGCACCGTCTGGTTCGACGACGCCGGCGCCGCCCACTATCGCCCCGACGTCTACGGCCGCGACGCCCAGGTCTACCGGGCGCTCGAAGCCGCAGGCGCGACAGCGCCGGCTGCCCAAGGCTGACGCTTACGCACTAGCGGGGGAGGCGCGCGCCGCCGTGATCAGCATCGCCGAGCTCGCCCGCGCCCTCGACGCCGAGGCGGTCGGCGACACCGCCCTGACCGTCACCGGCGCCGCCGAGCCGGCGACCGCCGCCCCCGACCAGATCGCCCTGGCGATGCAGCCCGCCTTCGCCGGCGATCTCGCCAAGGGCCGCGCCCGCACCGCGATCCTCTGGCCCGGCGCCGACTGGCGGTCGCTCGGCCTCGCCGCCGCGATCCTCGCGCCGCGCCCGCGCTACCTCCTCGCCGGCGTCGGCCGCGTCTTCGAGCGCTGGCCCGAGATCGCGCCGGGCATCCACCCCAGCGCCGTCATCGACCCCACCGCCGATATCGGCTCCGGCGCCGCCATCGGCGCCTTCGTCACCATCGGCGCCCGTGCGCGGATCGGCCCCGGCGCCCGCATCCTCAGCCACACCTCGATCGCCGAGGACGCGGTGATCGGCGCCGACGCGCTCCTCCTCAGCGGCGTGCGCATCGGCGCGCGGGTGCGCATCGGCGACCGCTTCATCGCCCAGCCCAACGCCGTTGTCGGCGCCGACGGCTTCTCCTTCGTCACCCCGACCCCCGGCCTGGTCGAGGAGGCCCGCGCCACCGGCGCCGTCACAGCCCGCGAAGCGCAGGACTACGTCCGCATCAACTCGCTCGGCTCGGTGGTGATCGGCGACGACGTCGAGCTCGGCGCCTGCAGCTGCATCGACCGCGGCACCATCGCCGACACCACGATCGGCGACGGCACCAAGATCGACAACCACGTCCAGATCGGCCACAACGTCCGCATCGGCCGCACCTGCCTGCTCTGCGGCCAGTCCGGCGTCGCCGGCTCGGTGGTGATCGGCGACCGGGTAGTGCTCGGCGGCAAGGCCGGCATCGCCGACCACCTGCGCATCGGCTCCAACGTGGTCATCACCGGCAACTCCGGGGTCAACACCCACGTCTCGGACAACAAGATCATGATGGGCTATCCGGCGGTGCGGATGGACCAGAACGTCGAGATGTACAAGGCGCTCAGACGCCTGCCGCGGCTGATGGCGCGGCTGGAGGCGGCGCAGAAATCCATTTCCAATCCGGACGCGACCGATTAGACCATCCGGGCAAGTTCGACCGACGGAGGGGGCATGTCCGACGCTGTCAAAGATGCCGTGAGGGACAAGGTCATCGCAATCCTCGCCGAGCAGGCCGTGCTCGAGCCGAAGGACGTCCGCCCCGACGCAACGCTGCAGGATCTCGGGATCGACTCGCTCGGCCTCGTCGAGGCGGTTTTCGGGATCGAGGAAGCCTTCGACATCCAGGTGCCGTTCAACGCCAACGAGCCGATGAAGTCCGAGTTCGACATCACCAGTGTCGACACCATGGTGCGGGCCGTGGAGAACCTGATCGCGGCCCAGAAGTAGCGTGCTGGGCTCCCGTGTCGTCGTCACCGGCCAGGGCGCCGTCAGTGCGCTCGGCCGGACCGCAGGCGAGACCATGGCCTCGATGCGCGAGGGCCGCTCCGGTATCGGCGATCTCGATTTTGAGGACGTCGAGCGGCTCTCGATCGCCATCGGCGGCCAGATCCGCGGCTACCGCCCGGAGGATCACTTCGGCCGCCAGGAGCTGACGCTCTACGACAAATTCACCCAGTTCGCGCTCATCGCCGCCCACGAGGCGATGGCCCAGTCGGGCCTTGAGATCACCGAGGCGCTCTCCGAACGCGCCGGGGTGGTGCTCGGCACCTCCGGCGGCGGCCTGCAGACCCAGGACGAGAACTACCGGCTGGTCTACCAGGAGGGCAAGAACCGGGTGCATCCCTTCGTGGTGCCGCGGCTGATGAACAACGCCGCCACCAGCCACGTCTCGATGGTGCACAACCTCCAGGGGCCCAGCTACACGGTGGCCACCGCCTGCGCCTCCTCGAACCACGCGATGGGCCAGGCGATGAACCTCATCCGCGCCGGCCAGGCCGAGGTGGTGCTGACCGGCGGCAGCGAGAGCATGCTCTGCTTCGGCGGCATCAAGGCCTGGGAGGGCCTCAGGGTGATGTCGAAGGACGGCTGCCGGCCGTTCTCGCTCAACCGCAACGGCATGGTGCAGGGCGAGGGGGCGGCGGTCTTCGTCTTCGAGGCGCTGGAGCACGCGCTGGCCCGCGGCGCCGACATCCTCGCCGAGGTCACCGGCTTCGCGATGACCTCGGACGCCTCCGACATCGTGACGCCGAACCTCGACGGCGCGGTCAGGGCGATGCGCGGCGCGCTGCGCGACGCCGGGCTCCCGCCGGAGGCGATCGGCTACATCAACGCCCACGGCACCGGCACCACCGCCAACGACAAGACCGAATGCGCGGCGGTCAGGGCGGTGTTCGGGCCGCATGCCGACCGGCTGATGATCTCGTCGACCAAGTCGATGCACGGCCACCTGATCGGCGGCACCGGCGCGGTCGAGCTCGTCGCCTGCCTGATGGCGCTGCGCGAGGGCGTGATCGCGCCGACGATCAACTACGACGAGCCCGACCCCGAGTGCGACCTCGACGTGGTGCCGAACCTCGCGCGCGAGCGCCCCGTCCAGGCGGTGATGACCAACGCCTTCGCCTTCGGCGGGCTGAACGCGGTGCTGGTGCTTAGGTCCTTCGCCTGAGGCGTGCCGCGAGCGATGGGCTTCGGGTGCACTTCGATACCCTCTCCACTGTCCCGCCCGATTTGTCCGTCGACAAATCGGTCCAGGCCGCACCCACTCGCCCTCCGCCAGCTGGCTCCGGGCGACCGACCGGGCGAGGCTGCATTGCAGCCTCGCCTTTTCGGTCCGGGGCGAGCAATCGCCGACGCGCCGCGCTCGGGAACGAGGCGATCAGCCGGAGTTCGTCTGAGCCGCCGGCGCTACTGCTTCGGCGCCAGCGAGGGCAGGGGCTCCGGCGCCGGCGCCGGCGCGGCCGGCGCAGCGGCCGCCGCCGGGACCACCGGAGCCTGCAGCGAGTCGTAGGCGGCGGTGAAGCCCGAGAGCGACAAGGCCAGCGTCACCGGCGATTCCGGCTTGCCGACCGAGATCAGCGTGATGCTGCCCGCCTTGCCGCGCTTCATGCCGTCGAGCGTCGGCTTGGCCAGGCCGAAGCGCGAGAAGCAGCCGACCTGGCTGCACCAGGCGAACGGATACTGCCGCTTCTCGCCGGTATCGATCTGCAGCACCAGGCCGCTGGTCAAGAGCGTGCCGAGCGGGGTGACCACGGTGACGCCGGCGTCGGCCTCCGAGGCGTCCGGGAGCTTGAGGATGCTGACCTCGGCGACCGGGTTCTTCGCCTCGTCGACGGCGAGCTGGTACATGAAGCACTCGTTGCCGTCCGGCGCGCAGCGCACCTGCCAGTCGCCGAAGGTGTCGCGCACGACCTCCATCACCTCGGGCTTGGCCGGGCTGCCGTCGCCCGCGCCAGCGGGCGCCGGCGCGCCTTCCGGAGCCGCGCCGGCCGGCGCCGCCGGCGCCTCGGCCGCTGGGGCCGCCGGCGCCTCGGCCGCGGGGGCCGCAGGTGTCTCGGGCGCGGCCACTGCCGGCTGATCCGCCGCGGGGGCGGCGTTCTCCTGCGCCGCGAGCGGTGCGGCCAGCGCCAGCCCGAGGGCGGCCAGAACCAGGCGAATCCGGATCGGTTGCATCTGCTGCTCGCATCCCTTTTGATTGCGTAGAGCGGGATAGTCGCTCCCCGCCGCGACTGTCAACCGCGGGCTTCGGGCAGGGCCCGCGAGATCGCGCCCAAGTGAAAAGGGCACCCGGAGGCACCCTTTCCCTCGCTTACGCGACTTCCCTGTCGGACTGGCCGAACAACTGCCGCGGACGCTACGACGGATGAGAAACAGGGTCAAGCGCGTGCTGCAAGTACTGTCCAGACTTGTGCGAAATGCGAATCTGAAAATGGCCGCGGAACGCTCCGCGGCCAAGTTGACAGCGAGCAAACGCCCGCCCGGATGCCGCCGCGGCTGGGACACGGATTGCCACCTAGGGGCGCATTGATTAACGTCCGATTTGAATTCAAACAAAAATCTCGAGGGGCAAGCGATGGCCGACGACGGAGTCCTGGTGGGCGGCGGCGGCAAGGACTACGCCGAGCCCCGAGACCTGCTGCTGCATTACGCAAATCGTCACGGCCTGATCACCGGCGCCACCGGCACCGGCAAGACCGTCACGCTGCAGATTCTCGCCGAGGGCCTCGCCGCCGCCGGCGTCCCGGTCTTCATCCAGGACGTCAAGGGCGACGTCTCCGGCGTGTCGCGGCCGGGCGATCCCGCCGGCAAGGCCAACGAGGCGCTGGTCAAGCGCGCCGCGCAGATCGGCATGACCGATTTCGCCTACCGGGGATACCCGGTGGTCTTCTGGGATCTCTTCGGCCAGTCCGGCCACCCGGTCCGCACCACGGTGAGCGAGATGGGCCCGCTGCTGCTCGCGCGGATGATGGAGCTCTCCGAGCCGCAGGAGGGGGTGCTCAACATCGCCTTCCGGGTCGCCGACGAGCAGGGGCTGGCGCTTCTCGACCTCAAGGACCTGCAGGCGATGCTGGTCTGGCTCGGCGACAACGCGGCCGCGGTGACCAAGACCTACGGCAACATCGCGCCCGCCTCGGTCGGCGCGATCCAGCGCGCGCTCTTGGTGCTTGAGAACCAGGGCGTCGCCGGCTTTCTCGGCGAGCCGGCGCTGGATCTGAAGGACCTCATCGCCACCGACGCGAGCGGCATGGGCCGGATCAACGTGCTGATGTCCGACAAGCTGATGCAGTCGCCGCGGCTCTACGCGATGTTCCTGCTCTGGCTGCTCTCCGAGCTCTTCGAGCAGCTCCCCGAGGTCGGCGACCCGGACAAGCCGGTGCTGGTCTTCTTCTTCGACGAGGCGCACCTGCTCTTCAACGACGCGCCGAAGGCGCTGGTCGACAAGGTGGCGCAGGTGGTCCGCCTGGTCCGCTCCAAGGGCGTCGGGGTCTACCTCTGCACCCAGAACCCCGACGACGTGCCGTCCGACGTCCTCGCCCAGCTCGGCAACCGGGTCCAGCACGCGCTGCGCGCCTTCACCCCGCGCGACGCCAAGGCGCTGAAGCAGGCGGCCGAGACCTTCCGCCCCAATCCCGACTTCGACACCGAGACCGCGATCCGCGAGGTCGGCACCGGCGAGGCGGTGGTCTCGCTGCTCGAGGCCAAGGGCGTGCCGGCGATGGTCAGCCGTACCCTGATCCGCCCGCCGGAATCGCGGATGGGTCCGATCACCGAGGCCGAGCGCGCCGAGACCATCGCCGCCTCGCCGCTCAAGGGCAAGTACGACACCGCCGTCGACCGCGAGTCCGCGCGCGAGCTCCTCGCCGGCCGCGCCGACAAGGCCGCCAAGGAAGCGGCGATGGCCGACGAGATGCTGAAAGCATCCCAGGCGCAGGAAGCCGATCTGAAGCAGGCCCGCCGCTACGAGCCGACGACCCGCGCCCCGTCAGCCGGCCGCGCCCAGCCCTCGATCGGCAGCGAGCTCGCCCGCGCCGCGGTAAAGCAGCTCAGCTCCCGCCAGGGGCAGGCGCTGGTCCGCGGCATCCTCGGCAGCCTGTTCAAGGGACGGTGATCCGCCAACGCGCGAGGAACCGGCCGCCGGCGCGAGTGCCGAACACGACTCGGCGATCGACGCCGAACGCGCCACCGTCGAAGGCTCCTCGCCGGCGGAACCGCGAGAACATCCATATGGATTCCAGATGGATTCCAGACGCGTTCCAGATCGCGCAACCGCCTATAAAGGCGGGCATATACCGGCTCACACCAGCCGGCGCATCCTGATCCGCGTCAGCCGGTTGTTCTCCCGCCCCAGCACCTCGAACCGGAAGCCGTGGAAGCTGAACACCTGCCCCTCGTTGGGGATCGCCTGCGCCTCGTGGATCACCAGCCCGGCGATGGTATTCGCCTCCTCGTCGGGCAAGGCCCAGTCGCAGGCCCGGTTGAGGTCGCGGATCGTCACCGCCCCCTCCACCTCGACCGACCCGTCCGGCTGCGTCTCGATGCCGACCGGCGCCTCGACGTCATGCTCGTCGGCGATATCGCCGACGATCTCCTCGATGATATCCTCGAGCGTGATCAGCCCCTGCAGCGCGCCATATTCGTCCACCACCAGCGCAAAGTGCGCCCGCCGCCGCAGGAACTCGCGCATCTGCTCGTCGAGCGGCGTCGATTCCGGCACGAAGTAGGGCTCCATCGCCACGTCCATGATGTCGAAACCCTCGAGCGCCCCCTCGCCGGCGCGGTGCTCCCGGACGAAGCGGTGCACCGCCCGGCTCAGATCCTTGGCATGGATCACCCCGACGATATTCTCCGGCTCGCCGCGGAAGATCGGAATGCGGGTGTGCGGCGAGTTGATCGCCTGCTCGAGGATCTCGGCCGGCGCCGCCTCGGCGTCGATCATCTCGATGTCGCGCCGGTGCATCATCACCTCCTCGACCTGGCGCTGGCCGAGGTCGAGCGCCCCGAGCAGCCGGTCGCGATCGGCCTTCTCCACCGTGCCTTCCGAATGGTGCAGCGTGATCGTCCCGGCGATCTCCTGCTGCGCCGAGAGGAAGTTGGTCTTGGGATCGACATCGACCCCGAACACCCTGAGCACCAGCCGCACGAAGGCCCGGACCGCGTTCACCACCGGCGAGAAGGCCACCACCAGCACATGGATCAGCCGCGACACCCGCGCCGAGAAGGCCACCGCGTTGGTGATGGCATAGGTCTTGGGCATCACCTCGGCGAAGATCAGCACCAGCGTCGTCATCACCAGCGTCGCCAGCGCCACCGCGCCGGAGCCGAAGAGCACGGTGAAAAGGCTGGTCGCCAGCGACGCCGCCAGGATGTTGGCGAGGTTGTTGCCGAGCAAGAGCGCCCCGATCAGCCGCTCCTTGTCCTCGGTCAGCTTCAGCGCCTCGGTGGCGCCGGCGTCGCCGCGCTCGGCCATCGCGTGCAGCTTGCCGCGGCTCGCCGTGGTGAGCGCGGTCTCCGAGCCGGAGAAGAGTGCCGAGCAGATCAGGAGCACCACGATCCCCGCCCCCGTCCCCCAGAGGGTCAGCAGATGCGAGGCCTCGGTCAGGCGGTCCATTGCGGTCCCCGTTCGGTGATGAATGGCCCCGAGTTATGCGGTCAGGGGACCTCCGCTTCAAGGGGCGCGGCCTCCGCCAGCGGATGCTTCTCCAGCACCAGCTGCCGCAGCCGCGCCTCGAGCACATGGGTGTAGATCTCGGTGGTGGCGATGCTGGCGTGGCCGAGCAGCGTCTGGATTACCCGCAGATCGGCGCCGTTCGCCAGCAGATGCGTGGCGAAGGCGTGCCGCAGCGTGTGCGGCGACACCGCCGCGGCGTCGAGCCCGGATGACCGCGCTAGATCCTTGACCAGGAGGAAGAACCGCTCGCGGGTCATATGCCCGCGCCGCCCCCGCGCCGGGAAGAGATAGGGCGAGCGCGGCCGCGGCGGCCCGTCCCGGCCGCGGTCGAGATGCGCGAGCCAGGCCGCGAGCGCCTCGCGCGCCGGCGGCGACAGCGGCACCATCCGCTCGCGCCCGCCCTTGCCGCGCACCAGGATCATCCGCGGATCGCCGCGCGCCGCCACCACCGGCAAGCGACACCAGCTCGCTGACCCTGAGCCCGGTGGCATAGAGGATCTGCATCAGGCAGGTATCGCGCAGCCGCTCGGCCTCGGTGCGCCCGAAGCTCAGCGCGCTCTCGAGCAGCCGGTCGACCTCGGCCTCGCTGAGGCTGCCGGGCAGGGCGCGGCTGCGCTTCGGCCCCTTGATCAGCGCCGCGGGATCGTCCTCGCGCCAGCCTTCGAGGAAGGCGAAGCGGTAGAGCTGGCGGATCGCCGACAGCCGCCGCGCCCGGGTCGCCTGCGCCATCCCGCGGTCGGCCTGATCGACGAGGTAGGCCTCGACCTCCGCCCGACCGGCCGTGGCGTAGTCGAGCCCCCGCGCTTTCAGGAACGCCGCGAAGTCATTGAGATCCCTCGCGTAGGAGAGCAAGGTGTTGCGCGAGGCGTCCCGCTCGGCCTGGATCGCCTCGAGGAAGCGCTCGAGCCAGGCGCCCGCCATGCCGGTCAGACCCCGCCGGCGAGCAGCGTCTGCAGCGCGATCTTCCGCGCGCTGGCGTCCTGCCCGGCCAGCCGCAACGTCAGGAGCGCCGCGCGCAGCGCCGGCGGATCGACGGCCGCGCCCGCCTCCACCAGGTCGAGCGCCCCGAGGATCGCCTGCCCCTGACGACCCTCGGCCAGAAGCGCCGTCAGCCGCGCCTCGCGATCGTCGGCCGGGCTTTCGGCGCTGAGCCCGGCCATCGCGGCGACGAGGAGATCGCCCTGCACCGCATCCGGCACCGCACCGGCCCCGGCCACCGCGAGCAGCGCCGCGATCCGCGGGTCGCCCGCCGGCGCCGCATGGCGGGCCGCATCCGGCGCCCCGGCGAGGAGCAGAAGCTCCGCCACCACCACCCGCGCCTCGGGGGACAAACCGTCAGGATCGAGCCGCGCCAGCGCGCTCGCGAATTCCTGCGCCAGCGCCACCCGCAGCCCGCGGGCGGAGATCAGCGCGTCGGCCGCGAGCAGCGGCGCGGCGACCGCCCCGCTCTCTCCGTCGTCGAGCGCCCGCTGCAGCGCGGTGTCGAGCGTCTGCACCGCCCGCGCCCGGTCCCACACGCCCCCGGATGCGGCGGGCACCCCGGAGCGGTAGGCCGCGAACAGCACTGGATAGCTCGCCGCCCCGGACATCGTCAGCCGTTCCGCCGCGACGATGCGGCTCCGCATCGGCACGTGCTCGCCGAGATCGCCGTGCAGGAACGCCAGCGGCAGCGGCCCGGACGGCCGGGGCAGGGCGACCGCCTCCCGCATCAGGAAGTCCAGCGCGGTCAAGGGGTCCGGCACCGGCGGCGGCGGCGCCTCCTCGAAGATCTCCGGGTCGAGGAACCGCGCCAGCAGCGCCTGCTCGTTCGGCGGGATCGACCCGACATGCTCGCCGACGGTCAGGGTGATCTCGGCCGCTCCCCAGTCGCCGCCCCGCGCCAGGCAGAACACCCGCGCCGGCAGCGTCGGCGACAGCGCCGGATTCTGCCGCAGCGCCGCGCAGGGCGGAGCCGCCTGGTCGAGCAACAGACCGACGTCGAACCAGCGGCGGAAGAGCTCGGGCGTCTCGGGCCCGGCGAGGTCGATCAGCGCGCCCGCCTCCTCGAGCGCGCCCATCTCGAGCAGCCGGTCGATCCGCGCCACCAGCACCGACGACCCGCCCGCGGCGTCCTGCGGCGGGTCCGCCTCGGCCAAGAGCAGCCGGTGAAAGAGCGCCCGCGCCTCGGGCACGCCGCGCCCGCCCTGAGCCTCGATCGCCGCCTGGACCTGCGGCGCCGGATCCGGCCCCCACAGCGCCTTGGCGAAGCCGGTCGCCTCCGGCGGCAGCAGCCCGACCGCGTCGCGGCTGATCTCGCCGAGCGGCGTCACGGTGATCTCGTCGCCCCCGGTCGCGCCCGCCCCCGGGCGCGGCCGGCTCGGCGGCGGCGGCGTGCTTCCGATCTCGATGCTCTCGGACAGCCACGGGATGGCGCTGCGCGGCTCGGCGGCCCCGGCCGGCAAGCGCGGCGGGCAGGGCGGCGGCGAGCGCTGCGGCCGCGAGGCCCGCCAGCCGCGCCGCCCGGCGCGTCACTTCGCCTCGACGGGCAGCTCGACCAGCCGCTGCGGCGCCGGAAGATCGGAGAAAATCGCAAAGCCGACCAGTCCCACCGCCGCGACGACGACGAGAGAGCCGACAATTCTGACCAGTATCCGCATTCGATATGCCCTGCCCGTGCCGGCTTGACGCCGCTTCATGAACTGTTCAATCACGGGGGTTCAGCCGCCGCGATCGCCTCCCGCGGGATCTTAGCTTGAGCGCGGCCTTACGGCAATTGGGATGATCGAGCCACCGCAACCTTCGCCGGCAGCCGCCTCCGCCCCGCCCAGGCTCGTGCGCACCCTGGCGCTGGTCGGGCTGATGGGCGCGGGCAAGACCAGCGTCGGCAAGCGGCTGGCGCTGATCCTCGGGGTGCCCTTCGTCGATTCCGACCACGAGATCGCCGAAGCCGCCGGCATGTCGATCCCCGAGATCTTCGCCACGCTCGGCGAGCCGGCGTTCCGCGACGGCGAGCGCCGGGTGATCGCGCGGCTGCTCGCCGACCGCCCCAAGGTGCTGGCCACCGGCGGCGGCGCCTTCATCGAGCCGCGCACCCGGGCCGAGCTCCTCGGCGGTGCGACCTCGGTCTGGATTCGCGCCGATCTCGACCTGCTCTGGGACCGGGTCCGCGACCGCCCCGGCCGGCCGCTCCTGCAGGCGCCGGACCCGCGCGCCGTGCTCGCCGACCTCGACCGCCGGCGCTCGCCGATCTATGCTGAGGCCGACATCACCGTCGACAGCCGCCGCGGCGCCAGCCACGAGACCATGGCCCGCGAGATCCTCGCCGCGGTTCGGGCGCACGGCCGGGCCTGCCCGGAGCGGGGCGCAACAGTGGAGCGCGCATGATCGAGACCGTCACGGTGGCCCTCGGGGCGCGCGCCTACGACATCCGGATCGGCCCCGGCCTCCTCGCCCGCGCCGGCGCCGAGATCGCCCGGGTGGTGCGGCGCCCCCGGATCGCGGTGCTGACCGAATCCCGGGTGGCGGCGCTGCACCTGCCGGCGCTGCGGGCGGGCCTGGCGAACGCCGGCCTGACCGCGGTGGCGCTGGAGCTCGAGCCCGGCGAGGCGACCAAGGGCTGGGACGCGCTCTCGCATGCCGTCGAATGGCTGATCGCCGAACGCGTCGGCCGCGACGACCTGGTGCTGGCCTTCGGCGGCGGCGTGATCGGCGATCTCGCCGGCTTCGCCGCGGCGGTACTCCGGCGCGGCGTCGGCTTCGTGCAGGTCCCGACCACGCTGCTCGCCCAGGTCGACAGCTCGGTCGGCGGCAAGACCGGGATCAACTCGACCCAGGGCAAGAACCTGATCGGCGCGTTCCACCAGCCGCGGCTGGTGCTCGCCGACACCGAGCTGCTCGGAGACGCTGCCCGTGCGCGACTTTCTCGCCGGCTACGGCGAGGTCGCGAAGTACGGCCTCCTCGGCGACGCCCACTTCTTCGCCTGGCTCGAGACCAACGGCCCGGCGCTCAAGGCCGGCGACGTCGCCGCGCGGCAGCACGCGGTGCGGCGCTCCTGCGAGATGAAGGCCGCGATCGTCGCCCGCGACGAGACCGAGCAGGGCGACCGCGCGCTGCTCAACCTCGGCCACACCTTCGGCCATGCGCTCGAGGCCGCGACCGGCTATTCCGAGCGGCTGCTGCACGGCGAGGCGGTTGCGATCGGCTGCCTGCTCGCCTTCGAGCTCAGCGCCCGCCTCGGGCTCTGCCCGCAGGAGGCGCCGAGCCGGGTCGCCGCCCACCTCGCGGCGATGGGCATGAAGCGCCGCCTCGCCGACATCCCCGGCGAGATCCCCGGCCCCGAGGCGCTGGTCGCGCTGATGGGCCAGGACAAGAAGGTGCGCGACGGCCGGATCGCCTTCGTGCTCGCCCGCGACATCGGCGCGGCCTTCGTCGCCCGCGACGTCAGCCTCGCGGCGGTGCGGGCGCTGCTCGCCGACGCGCTCGCGGCGCGGGCGGCGTGAGGATTAATTGCAGCGCAGCCGAGGAATCATCAGCCGAGGGTTGCATTCAAACCTCTTGCGATTAGACTTTGTTAACGGTCGAGGAGAACGCTGCCAAGGGCGCCACAAGCCGATTCTTTCTTTCGGAGCCGCCGGATGAAGAAGCAACCGCGACCAGGCCTCCGACCGCTACTGGGCGCGCTCTTGTGCTTGGCCCTGTTGGCCGCGGCCCCGCGGGGCCGCGTTCTCCCAGGCGCTCGGGACGCCCTCGCCGCCGGCACCGGCCGAGCCCTCGGTGCCGCTGCCGGCGCCGGCCGCGCCCGTCCAGCCGGGGCTCCTCGCCGCCGGCGGCGCGCTCGACTCGGCCGACACCCGACGTGGTGATGACGCTGCGCGCCGGCGTGGCGGTCAGCCCGGCCTATTTCGGCTCCAAGGACTACGAGGTCGGCCCGGATCTCGGCGGCGCGCTTCGACTTCGTCCGCTTTCCCGGCGGCTTCGAATACGGCTCGTCGCGCACGGTCGGCTTCCGCCAGGGCTTCGGGCTGCGCGGGATCGTTCCGCTACATCGGCGAGCGCGACCTCCGGCGACACGCCGAGATCGAGGGCCTCGGGAACATCCAGTGGTCCGCCGAGGCCGGCCTCGGCGTCGGCTACGAGCAGCGCAACTGGCGGGTGTTCACCGACGTCCGCTACGGCTTCATCGGCCACAACGCCTGGGTCGGCGAGGTCGGCGCCGACGCCATCGCCTATCCGATCGACGGGCCTGACGCTGACCGCCGGGCCGCGCCTGAACTTCTGCGACGACAGCTTCGCCAGCACCTACTTCGGCGTGTCCAGCGCGGAATCGCGGCGAACGGCAACCTCGACGCGTTCCGACGCCAGCGGCGGTCTGCCCGGCGCCGGGGTGACCTTCGGGGCGCGCTACCTCTTCAACGAGCGCTGGGGCGTCGAGGGCGCCGCCAACCTGGCACCGGCTGCTGAACTCTGCCGCCGACTCGCCGATCACCGCTGACGGGCTCGGAGGACCAGTACAGCGGTCAAGGTCGGCATCACCCGCCGCATCAGCCTGGACTTCTGACCGCCTTCCGCGAAGCCGCCGCCCGGGCGCTGGCCTCTGCGGCGCACGTTAACCTTCGTGTAGAAGTGGCTTACGTTGCGGACAAAATCGTTTCTCGTTCAAGCGCTTGGCAAAAGCCCGCATTGTGCGGACCCCGTGCGGCGGCTCACTCCGTCCGCAGGGCCCGCTGACGGGCGAGCGCCGCTGTCCTGGTCGGCGACCCCGAGCAGGTCGGCGACCAGGCGCATCAGCCCGCGCTCGTCGGCGTTGATCCCGTCGGCCACGGCGACGCGCCAGAGCGCCTCGACGAGTCCGGTGCGCTCCTCGTAGGGCACCGACTGCTTGATCAGCCGGGTGAACTGCACGGTGTCCTGCGCCCGCGCCTCCGCGACCTCGGCTTGCGGCCCGAGCACCCGGGCCGCGTCCGCCGGTCCGAGCCGTAGTGCGCCGAAAGCAGCGCGTCGATCCGGCGCTGCTCGCTCGGTCGCATAGCTGCCGTCGCTCCGCGCCAGCCGCACCATCAGCGCCGCGAGCGCCAGGCGCGCGTCTTGTCGGGGGCGAGCGCGTCGGGGCTGGGCGGGCCGGCCAGGCGGCGGATGAGATCGGCGAGCATCGCGCTGATATAGCCATCGCCGTCGCGACGCCAGCCACGACGCCGCGGGCCGTCGCTACACCAGCCGCGACTGCTCGAGCGCGGCGCGGACGAAGTCGGCGAAGAGCGGGTGCGGGGCGAAGGGCTTCGACTTCAGCTCCGGGTGGAACTGCACGCCGATGTACCAGGGATGCCCCGGGATCTCGACGATCTCCGGCAGCCGGCCGTCCGGCGACAGCCCGGAGAAGCGCAGCCCGCAGCCCTCGAGCTCGTCGCGATAGGCGATGTCCACCTCGTAGCGGTGGCGATGCCGCTCGGAGATCGTGGTCGCGCCAGTAGATCTCCGCCGCCTGGCTGCGCTCGCGCAGGATCGCGTCATAGGCGCCGAGCCGCATCGTGCCGCCCTTGTCGTCGGTGACCTCGCGCTTGATCGGTGCGGTTGCCCTCCAGCCACTCCTTGAGGTGGTAGATCACATGGGTGAACCGCCGCTCGCCCGCCTCGTGGTCGAACTCCTCCGAGCCCGCGTCGCTGAGGCCCGAGCAGGTTCCGCGACGCCTCGATCACCGCCATCTGCATCCCGAGGCAGATGCCGAGATAGGGCACCTTGCGCTCCCGCGCGAAGCGGGCCGCGCGGATCTTGCCCTCGGTGCCGCGCTCGCCGAAGCCGCCCGGCACCAGGATCGCGTGAAAACCCTCGAGCATCGGCGCGATATCGTCCTCGTCCTCGAAGCGGTCGGACGTCGATCCAGTCGCGCGCGCACCTTCACCCGGTTGGCGATGCCGCCGTGGGTCAGCGCCTCGGCGATCGACTTGTAGGCGTCCTCGAGCTGGGTGTACTTGCCGACGATCGCCACCTTCACCTCGCCTTCGGCGATTGTGGATGCGGTCGACCACGTCCTCCCATTTCGCCAGGTTCGGCCGCGGCGCCGGCGAGATCAGGAAGGCGTCGAGCACCGCCTGGTCGAGCCCCTCGGCGTGGTAGGCGAGCGGCGCCTCGTAGATCGAGCGCAGATCCTGCGCCGCGATCACCGCATCGGGGCGCACGTTGCAGAAGAGCGCCAGCTTGTCGCGCTCCTTGGGCGGGATCGGCATCTCCGAGCGGCAGACCAGCACGTCCGGGCGCGATGCCGATGGCGCGCAGCTCCTTGACCGAGTGCTGCGTCGGCTTGGTCTTCAGCTCGCCCGAGGCCGCCATGTAGGGCAGCAGCGTCAGGTGCATGTAGATGCAGTTGCCCCGCGGCTGGTCCTGGCCGAACTGGCGGATCGCCTCGAAGAACGGCAGCCCCTCGATGTCGCCGACCGTGCCGCCGATCTCGCAGAGCATGAAGTCGACCTCGTCCTCGCCGATGCTGCAGGAAGTCCTTGATCTCGTTGGTGACGTGCGGGATGACCTGGATGGTCTTGCCGAGGTAGTCGCCGCGGCGCTCCTTCTCCAGCACGTTGGAATAGATCCGCCCCGACGAGATCGAATCGCTGCGCCGCGCCGCCACCCCGGTGAAGCGCTCGTAATGCCCGAGGTCGAGGTCGGTCTCCGCCCCGTCGTCGGTGACGAAGACCTCGCCGTGCTCGAACGGCGACATCGTCCCGGGATCGACGTTGAGGTAGGGATCGAGCTTGCGCAGCCGCACCGAATAGCCGCGCGCCTGCAACAGCGCGCCCGAGCGCCGCGGACGCGAGCCCCTTGCCGAGCGACGAGACCACGCCGCCGGTAATGAAGATGAACCGCGCCATCGGTTGCTGCTCCCGTGCCCTGGTCAGTTTCGATTCTGCGAAAGCCAGAGGCCTCACGGGACTCAATCTATACGGGAGATCGACGGCAGCGGCAAGGACCTCCGCGCAACATCCTGTAGCCGTGACGAAAGCAGGCAACCAGAAGTTGCCCAGCGACCGCCGGACGCCTACTTCGCCGGGGGCGGCGCTGCCGGAGCCTCGTCGGCCGGGGCCTTGGGCAAGAGGTCGCCCTCGAGCCCGGGCGCCGGCGTGACCGGCGTCGTCGCTGGCGTCGTCGCCGGCGGCGGACGTCTCGGTGCCGATGGTGTCGACCACCGACGACGACCGGGTGCCGCGCGCCGCGATGATGGTCAGCGCGAGGCTCGTGACCACGAAGGCGATGCCGATCGCCCAGGTCACCTTCGAGAGCGCGGTCGCCGCGCCGCGGCTGGTCATGATTCCGCCGCCACCCATGCCGAGCCCGCCGCCCTCCGAGCGCTGCAGCAGCACCACCAGGATCAGCGCCAGCGCCAGCAGCAGGTGGACGGTCAGAACGACGGCTTGCATGAACGGGTCCCGGGCATTGCGGATCAGCGGGGTCTCTAGCCGCTGGGGCCGGGATTGTCGATGCCCGAAAAAATCGTCAAGGAGGATCGATGCCTGAAGCCGCTGCAAAACCGGAGCTTCCAATGACCCCCAGCATCACCGCGTTTGAACGGTCGCCCGATCGCGGAAGTGGACTGGCGCGGGACATGCGCGTCCGCTGGGCGCTCGAAGAAGTGGGCCAGCCCTACGAGGTTCGTCTTGTCTCGTTCCGTGAGATGAAGGAACCCGCGCATCGAGCGCTGCATCCTTTCGGGCAGATTCCGACCTATGAAGAAGGCGATCTCGCCCTCTTCGAGTCGGGGGCGATCGTGTTCCATATCGCCGAGCGCCACGCGGGCCTGCTGCCGGAAGATGCGAACGCCCGGGCGCGCGCGATCACATGGATGTTCGCCGCGCTCAGCACGGTGGAGCCGCCGATCCTCGATCGCGAAGTCGCTGTGCTCCTGGAGCGCGACAAGCCCTGGTACGAGGAGCGCCTGCCTGCCGTCGAGGATCGCATCCGTGGCCGGCTGGGCGAGCTTTCCGCTCGCCTTGGCGATGCCGACTGGCTCGATGGCGCGTTCAGCGCGGGCGACCTGCTGATGGTGCATGCGCTGCAAAGGCTGACCCGGTCAGGCATCCTGGCGGAATTTCCGAACCTCTCGGCCTATGTCGCCCGCGGCGAGGCGCGGCCCGCCTTCAAGCGGGCGTTCGCCGCTCAGCTGGCGGTTTTCGCCGGCCAGCCACCGACCGGCTGAACCGTCCGCTTCCGGGCTCGGAGCCGCCAGGCGCGGCTACCGGGCGGCGACCACGATGGCCGAGGCCTGCTCCTCCCGCGCCGCCGCCCGGAACTGGACGATGGCGTCGGTCTCGCCGGCGCTCGACGGGCTGGCGCCCTGGAGCTGCCAGAACGGCTGGCTCGGCACGCCGGTGTCGTGCAGGCGAAGCGCCCCGGTCGACAGGGCGACGATGAGGGCGCCGACGACGGCGGAGGCGACGAGCGGGGACTGCGAGGTGCTGGTCATGGCGGTGGGTCCTTTCGGGGGTGGCGTGTCTTCGCTTCCCGAGCAGGCTACGCGGCGAAGGCTGCGCATGCCTGTGACGCCGGTCACAGGCCGCGGATAAATCTGAAGCTCCGGCAGCTTTCTTTTTCGACCAGCCATCCGCACGCGAACACCGGCCCGGGCCGCCTAGAGACCGGCCTCCGGGTGATCGAGGATCACCGGCACCACCAGCTCCTCCTCGTCGATCAGGTGCCGGTTGATGAGGCGCCCGAATTCCGCCAGCCGTCCCGCGAGCGCGTCCGCACTACCGTCGGCGGGCCGCCCGGCGCGCACCGCCGCAAGCACCAGGTTCGTCGCCTCCGCGAGCCCCTGGATCGCCGCGTCGAGCGCCTGGTGATCGGTCTCCAGGAGGTCGAAGCCGGAGGCGATCCGCGGATCGAGGCGCTGCAGGATCGGAAAGTACTGATAATCCTCGATCATGTGGTGACCATGCAAGTCATTGAGGAACCGGCTCGCCACCCGATAGAGCGACCCGGCGTACGCCTGCGCATCGCGGTCGCGGTCGAGGAAAGCCCGGGTGTCCTCGACCAGCATCCGGTGCATCCGCCGGAAGCCGAGGTGTCGCTCCAGCCAGAAGCGGGTGAGATCGGTGAAATGCGGATGCGCCTCCCAGCCGATCCGCGGATAGCGCTCGACCAGCAGCCGCAGCGGGTCGGGCAGCCCGTCACGCACCGCCAGCGCCAGCGCGTCGCTCACTCGGGCCGCCCCTGCGCCGCGTCCCAGGCCTTCAGCGTCCGCTTCTTCACCTGCGCCCGCCAGACCCGCTCGATGTTGGCGCGCGCCCACCCCGCATCGACCCGCTCCGGCCGCGCCAGCACCAGCGGGTGCGGCCGGTGATGGTCGGTGGTGAAGAAGGTCTCCGGGTCCACCTCGATCAGGAAGTCGCGCTCCTCGACCGGCACCTTGAACACCGGACAGTCGTAGGTCGGGTTCCAGAACAGGATCACCTTGCCGTTCACCTTGAACGACCGGGCGTCCCACGACATGGTCTGGACGGTGTCCGGCAAGGCCAGCACCATCGCCCGCAGATCCTCGAAGCTGACCAAAGCCTTAAGGCCTCCCGCCCACACCGCGTTACGGCTGTCCTGCCGGCACCGGCGGCTGCTCCGCTGGCGGCGTCACCTCGATGGTCAGCACCACCTGCCGGGCCGGGCCGCTCGCGGTTTCCCAGGGGCGCCGGTAGAAAAAGACGATCCGCGCCGAACCGGGCGCTGCCGCGCTATAGACCTCGATCTCGCGCGTCGGCCCGCCCGGGCGCGCGGCCGGGCGGGTTTCGCTGCGGACCGGCGCGACCGCATCGCCCTCGATCGTCGCCGTCCAGGCGTAGCCGGTCCCGGCCTGCGCCGGCAGATCGACCCGGATGGTGTCGCCGATCTGCGCCGCCACCGTCTCCCGGTAGGGCGCCGTGCCCTGAAACGCCAGGTCCGGCCGCACGTCGATCGGCACGGCCAGCGCGGGCGCCGCGAAGAGCAGCGCCGCCACCGCGAGGCGGTACGCCCGGCGCACCGGGCTCAGTTCCGGCTCTTGTCCACCATCTTGCCGGCCGAGATCCACGGCATCATCGCCCTGAGCTTCTCGCCGACCTGCTCGATCTGGTGCGCGTCGTTCATCCGCCGCGTCGCTTTGAAATACGGCTGCCCGACCGCGTTCTCCGCCATGAAGCCCGAGACGAACCGCCCCGACTGGATGTCCGCCAGCACCTCCTTCATCCGCCGCTTGGTCTCCTCGCGCGGCAGGATGCGCGGCCCCGAGACATACTCGCCGTACTCGGCGGTATTGGAGATCGAGTAGTTCATATTGGCGATGCCGCCCTCGTAGATCAGATCGACGATCAGCTTGACCTCATGCAGGCACTCGAAATACGCCATCTCCGGCTCGTAGCCGGCCTCGACCAGCGTCTCGAAGCCCATGCGGATCAGCTCGACCAGCCCGCCGCAGAGCACCGCCTGCTCGCCGAAGAGATCGGTCTCGCACTCCTGGCGGAAGTCGGTCTCGATGATCCCCGACCGCCCGCCGCCGATCCCGGCGCAGTAGCTCTTGGCGATCTCCAGCGCGTTGCCCGACGCGTCGTTGTGCACCGCGACGAGGCACGGCACCCCGCCGCCCTTGACGAACTCGCCGCGCACCGTATGCCCCGGCCCCTTCGGCGCCATCATGATCACGTCGACCCCCGGCTTCGGCTGGATCAGCCCGAAATGCACGTTCAGCCCGTGCGCGAAGGCGATCGCCGCGCCGTCGCGCAGCTTGTCGTGGATGTGCTTGCGGTAGGTCTCCGCCTGCAGCTCGTCCGGCATCGTCATCATCAGCACGTCGGCCCATTTCGCCGCGTCCTCGATCGACATCACCTTCAGCCCCTCGGCCTCGGCCTTCTTCGCCGAGGGCGAGCCCGGCCTGAGCCCGACCGCCAGGTTCTTCACCCCGGAATCCCGCAGGTTCAGCGCATGCGCATGCCCCTGGCTGCCGTAGCCGACCACGGCCACGTTCTTGTCCTTGATCAGGTTGATGTCGCAGTCGCGGTCGTAATAAACCCGCATGATCTTCCCTCCAGCCGTCGCTCGCTCTTGCACCCACGCGCGCCCCGCGCTTATCCGGCCGCCACCCGGAATGCAATTCGGCTTCTGGCGTTTGCCGCCGGCTTGCACTAGCCCATGCCGCATGCGACCCGAGCACGCCCCGCCGCCCGACGCCGCCGCCCGCCGCGCCATCGCCCCGGTCATCGCCTACCCCGCCGAAGCCCTGCCGCCGCCGGATCTCGGCCGCCTACCGTGCCGCCCGCGCCGGCTGGACGCGCACCGACGCGATCATCGTGCCGCCGCGCGACGCCCGCAGCTTCCGCGTCCCCGCCGGCCACTTCTTCCGCATCGCCTGCACCGAGGGCCCGCAGGCCGGCGATCTCAACCTCTGGCACGCCGCCGACCTCTCCGAGCGCTTCTTCTCCGGCAAGACCCGCGCGCTGCACGGCACCCACCTCTCGACCGGCGACCGGCTCTGGTCGAGCCTGCCGCATCTGCGCCCGATGGCGACGATCACCGAGGACACGCTCGACTGGTACGGGTTCGACGGCTTCGGCGCCGGCGTCCACGACGTGATCGGCACCCGCTGCGATCCCTACACCCATCGCTGCTCTCCGGCGGCGACTACCACCACTGCTGCCACTCCAACCTGACCCGCGCGCTCGCCGCCGCCACCGGCCTGCCGCTCGCCGCAGGCCGAGGTCCATGTCCACGACGTCCTCAACGTCTTCATGTGCACCGGCTTCACCCGCGACTCCGGCCAGTATTTCATGAAGGCGAGCCCGGCCCGCCCCGGCGACTTCCTCGAGCTCTTCGCCGAGATCGACCTCCTCGCCGCGCTCTCCGCCTGCCCGGGCGGCGACTGCGCGTCCGAGCATTCCAGCGACGCCGCCGCCTGCCACCCGCTCAGTGTCGAGATCTTCCGCCCGCCCGCACCGCCGGCAGGCTGGACCCCGCCGCCGCGCAACGCCTATCCCGGCAGCCACGGCGCCTGACGGCTACCGCGCCCCGAGCCCCAGCCGCATCACCGCCCGCCGCACCGGCGTCACCGCGTGCAGCGCCTTCAGCCCGGCGCGGCGCAGGTCGCGGAGCGGCCGCGGTCCTGCCATCGCCGCGCGGTTCAAGAGGTCGATCCCGGCGATCCGCACCAGCATGTCGCCATGCCGCGCCCGGTGATACCGCGCCAGCACCTCCGGCGCGCCGATGTCGCCGCCCGCCGCTCGCGCCGCCGTCGCGAGATCGACCAGCGTCGCGATATCCCTGAGGCTCATGTTCAGCCCCTGCGCCCCGATCGGCGGCACCACGTGCGCGGCCTCCGCCACCAGCGCGCAGCGCGGCCCGTCGAGCCGCGCCGCCACCTGCGCCACGATCGGCCACACCCGCCGCGGGCTCGCGAGCCGAAGCGCGCCGAGCACGCCGCAGCCGCGCAGGTTCAGCGCCGCCTCGAACTCGGCAACCTCCATCCGCGCCAGCCCGGCCGCCCGCGGGCCTGCCTCCATCCACACCACCGCCGAGCAATGCGCCCCGTCGCGGTCCGGCAGCGGCACCAGCGTGAACGGCCCTCCCGAGCGGTGGATCTCGGTCGACACCCCTTCGTGCGGCAGCGCGTGCGTCACCGTGAAGACCAGCGCCTTCTGCCCATACCCCCAGCGCCGCGCCGCGATGCCGAGCCCCTCGCGCACCGCGCTGTCGCGGCCGTCCGCCGCCACCACCAGCGCCGCCCGCGCCTGGGCCCCGTCCGAGAGCGCCACCAGCGCCGCATCGGTCCGCGGCGTCACCCGCTCGACCCGCACCCCGGCCCGCAGCTCCGCGCCCGGCAGCGCGTCCAGCCGCGCCACCATCTCGCGCCGCAACAGCCAGTTCGGCAGGTTCCAGCCCAGCACCGCCTCGCCGAGCTCGTCCGCCGCGAAATCCGCCGTCTCGCGGATCACCCCCGGCGCGCCGCCGGCGTCGGCGATCCGCATCACCCTGAGCGCCGCCGCCTCCGGCGCCAGCCGCTCCCAGAGCCCGGCCCGCTGCAAGAGCGCCACCGCCGGCAGCAGGAAGGCCGTGCTCCGCAGATCCGCGCCCTCCGCCTCCGCCGCGGTCACCGGCGGCACCGGATCGACGCAGACGGCGCGAAACCCCGCCGCGGCGAAGGCCGCCGCCGCGGTCAGCCCCGCGACGCCACCGCCCGCAAAGAGAACGTCGGTCTCGATCCGCTCCATCGCTCGAACCCTAGATCAGGCGATCGACGCGAGGAAGCCCGCCAGATCCTCGGTCTGGTGCTGCACGTGCGGATGCGCCGCCGCCGGCCCCACCAGCACCGTCCGCATCCCCAGCCGGTGCGGCACCGCGAGGTTGCGCGCATCGTCCTCGAACATCGCCGCGCGCCCCGGCGCGAGCCCGTCGCGCGCGAAGATCGCGGCGAAAGCCGCCGCCTCCGGCTTCGGCACGAACCCCGCGTCCTCGAAGCCGTAGAGCGCATCGAACGCGCTCTCGAGCCCGCAGGCCCGCGTCACCCGCCGCGCGTGTTCGCGCGAGCCGTTGGTGAAGACCACCTTCCTCCCCCTCAGCCGCCCGATCGCTGCCGCAAGCTCCGGCGCCGGCGCGATGCCGCTGAGATCGATGTCGTGCACCTCCGCGAGATACGGCTCCGGATCGACGCCATGCTCGCGCATCAGCCCGGCCAGCGTCGTGCCGTGGTTGCGCCAGTAGCTGTCGCGCAGCGCGTCCGCTTCCGCCGCCTCGACCCCGAGCCTGCGCATCACATAGGCCGTCATCCGCCGCTCGATCTGGTCGAAGAGCCGCGCCGCCGGCGGATAGAGCGTGTTGTCGAGGTCGAACACCCAGGTCTCGACATGAGCGAAGAAAGCGCGCGGCATGCCCGAGCCTCTACTCCCGCCCGCCGCCGGAGACAACGCCCGCGCGGCCGGCGCCACCATGTCATGCGACACCCGTTGGATCGGCCTCCGGAAAGAGGATGGTGATGTGGACCGCATCCTGATCTCCGATCGTGGTCGCCGTGCCCTTGGCGCGTAGCGCCAGGCGCCCCATCCGCGCGTTGCTCGGCAGAACCTCGGCGACAAATCCGCGTACACCGCGGGTAATGGCAAACTCTTGGAGGCGCAGCTGCAGGGCAGTTCCAAGACCCAGTCCTTGCCATTGCGGGGCCACCATGAACGCGACCTCGGCCAGGTTCGTTGTCGCGTTCAAAAAATAGCAGGCGCTGCCCACGATCTGCTCGTTCTCTCTCGACCCGCTCACGGCAAGGAAGGCAACTTGTGTTTCGTGGTTCACGTTGCAAAGCGTTTGCAGATCTCGATACGAGAGCGATCGCACCTCTCGGAAGAACCGGGTGTAGACGTCGCGCGAGGAAAGCTGATGGAAGAGCGTCCGCAGGCCGTCCGCGTCCGCGGCGCGGGCGGGTCGCAGCAGGACTTCGTCGCCGTTACCCAGGGTTATCCTGCGCTCTTCCTGCACGGGATAGGCGCTTTGCGAGGCCAGATACTGCTCGCGGGGCACGTATCCAAGACGCTTGACGGATTCCAGGAGCGGCTCACGGTGATCGGGGTGCGCGATCTCGATCAGCGCGAGCGCCCGCTCCCGGATGGACTTTCCGAACAGATAGGCGATGCCATACTCGGTAACGACGTAGTGCACGTCGGACCGCGCAATCCCGACGCCGTCGCCGGCCTCGAGCAGGGGCTTGATCCGCGAGGCCCCGGTCTCGGTGGTCGAGGCGAGGCAGACAATGGGCTTGCCGCCCACGGAACGGGCCGCACCACGGATAAACGCCGCCTGCGTGGAGATGCCGCCGTAGAATTCCCCTTCGAACTGATCGACGCAAATCTGTCCTGTGCAATCGATCGCAAAGGCTTGGGTGATGGACACCATGCGGCAGTTCGCGGCGATCGCGCCCGGATCGCAGACCTCGTCGATCGGCAGAAAGTTCACCCCGGGGTTGTCGTCCACGAAGTCGTAGAGGCGCCGGGTTCCGAGACAATAGCTGGTGACGATCCGGTCGCGGTGAAGGGTCTTGCGCCGACCCGTCACGACGCCAGCCTCCACCAGGTCCACGAGGCCGTCGGTGATGACGTCGCTGTGAATGCCGAGGTCGCGGCGGTCGTCGAGGTACTGCAAGGCCTCGTTCGGAAGGCGGCCGAGACCGATCTGCAGGGTCGAGCCGTCGTCTATGACGGCGGCGATGTAGCGCGCGACCCGCGCGGCGGATTCGGGCGTCGGCGTATGGCGATACTCGGTCACCGGTGTATCGACCCTGACGAATGCGTCGAACCGATCGACGTGCACGAAGCTCGCACCATGGGTCCGCGGCATCGCGGGGTTGATTTCGGCGATGACGGTCCGGGCAACGCTGAGGATGGCGGGAGCGAGATCGACCGAGACCCCGAGGCTGACGAAGCCGCGGGTATCGGGGGCGGAGACTTGCAAGAGAGCGACGTCGATGCGCAAGCGGCCGCTTGCGAGCAGCCGAGGCACTTCCTCGAGACAGATCGGCACGTAGTCGAGCCGGCCGCTGGCGGCCAATCCTCGCACGTCGCTTCCGACGAAGAAGGCACGGTGACGGTATCGGGTCGCGGTGGCCAGCGCCTCTTCGAGCACGGCCGAGGTTGTCAGAAAGCTGACGAACTCGAGGTCGGCGGGACCGGGCGTCCTGGCTTCCAGTTCCGCAATCAGCCGACGCGGCGCAGCGCAGCCGGTTCCGAGAAAGATGCGGCTGCCGGGTCGGATTCTCGACACTGCGGCGTCGGCACCGACGAGCTTGCCACCGAGGCCGGCCATCCAAGGGGCCTCTCCGGCGTTCATCTCGCCTCCTCCCTCCATCAACAGGGTAGCGGATTCCATCGTGCCCGCAAGCGCAGGCGCTGACGGGATGCTTGCCCGGCGCGCCTCGCAGGAGCACCCTCGCGAGAGATCGGAGCCGCCACGCGTTTCGGAGGCGCCTTGAGCAAACCCTACCGCTACCGGCCGGCGCGGTTCTTCCTGGCCGTCTACATCGTCACCTGGCTGCCCTGGGTCCTCGGCATCGAACTTGCCGCGCAGCCGGGCTCCGAGGGCGCTGCCGTCCTGCTCAACCTCCTCGGGCTCCTCGGACCGATCGCGATGGCGATCGTCTTTGTCTGGACCTCCGGCAGTGCCGCCCTGAAGGCCGACTTCCGGAACCGGCTCTTCAACCTCCGCCTTATCCGGCCGCTCTATGCCGTCGTCGCGGTCCTGCTGCCCTTCGGTCTGACGTTGCTTGCCGTCGCCATTTCGATTGGTTTCGGCCAGCCTGTGGACCAGTTCGCGCTCTCCGGAGGCTCGCTGCTGCCGCTGATCGTGCTGACGATGATCCTGGCTCCGATCATGGAGGAGGTCGGCTGGCACGGCTACGGCGTCGACAGTTTGCGCGCCGGCCACGACCTGCTGAGGGCGACCTTCCTCTTCGGCCTGCTATGGTCGGTCTGGCACGCCCCTTTGGCGCTTTTGCCCGGCAGCTACCAGCATGCGCTCGCCGGGATGGACAGCCCGATTTTCCTCGCCAACTTCTTCATCAGCGTCATCCCTGCCGCCTTCGTGGCGAACTGGATCTACTACCGCTGCCAGCGCTCGATCGCCGCAGCGGTCCTGACCCACTCGATGCTGAACGCAGCGGCCGTGCTCATCGACGCCGGACAGGTCGCGAAGTGCATCGCGACCGTGCTCTACGCGATCGTCGCCGCTCTGATCGTCGCCTTCGACGGGTTGTTCCGGCAGGGCCCCGCGACCTTCGTGAACCCGCAAATGCAGGGCACGAGGTCAGCTCGGCCCGAATAGGCTTCCGAGGTTCACGTCCGTTTCCGAGATGCTAGGCAATGTGCATGCGATGTGCATGCGATGTGCATGCCCGGTGCATGCCTGGTTTGGCTCGATTTCGATCCTGCGGCGGAATAGTCTCCTGGCCATGCCCGCCCCCAGCCCCGGAACCAAGGACGCCTACGACCTCCTCCTCGAGGCGATCGACCAGGGCGAATTCCGCCCCGGCGACCGGCTGGTGAAGTCCGAGCTCGCCGAGCGTTTCGGCGTGTCGCGAACCCCGATTCGCGAGGCTTTACAAAGGCTTGAAACCCAATCCGTCGTCGCTCGCGACGGCCGCAGCCTCGTGGTCTCGACCCTCGACCACGACCAGCTCGGCGAGCTCTACGTCGTCCGCGCCGAGCTCGAAGGCCTCGCCGCCCGCCTCGCCGCCCAGCACGCCGCCCCCGAGGAGATCAGCCTCCTCCGCGATCTCATCGCCCGCGACCGTGCCCTCATCCCCCGCCCCGACCTCCTCGCCCGCGCCAACCGGCGCTTCCACCACCAAATCCATCTAGCGAGCCATAATCGCTATCTGATTCAACAGCTTGACATGGTGCACCGCTCGATGGCTCTGCTCGCCACCACCTCGCTCACCGCCGAAGGCCGCGGCGGACAGGCGATGGACGAGCACGAGGCCATCGTCCGCGCCATCGAGGCGCGCGACGGCGCCGCCGCGGAGGCCGCGATCCGCCTCCACATCAGCCACGCCTTCGAGACCCGGCTGAAGCTCGACGCCGACCGCTACACGGTCTGATCGCCGCTCTGGTCGAGGTCGAGCCCGTGCTCGGTCTTGTTCCAGTAGAAGGGCGCATAGAAGACCTCGGCGATCGCCCGATAGGCCGCCAGCGCCCCGAGCGGCCAGTAGAACGGCAGCAGCGCCAGCCACGGCAGCATCCGAAGCCGCCCGCTGTCCTTGAGCGCGATCACCGCACAGCTCAGCATCACCGCCTGCCCGAGCAGCATCGAGAGCGAGAATCCGGCGACCAGCGTCGGCGGCAAGTGCTGCCAGAGCCGCAGCCCGAACCCCAGCGCGCCGGTCCAGAGCAGCCAGAAGAGCGGCAGCGCCAGGTAGGAGGTCATGCCCCCGAGAAACAGCACCTGAAACCCGAGAAACCCCTTCCAGCCGAGATCACGCCACAGCGCCGCCGGCCGCCGCATGTGGGTGGCCCAGGTGATCGCGTAGCCCTTGAGCCAGCGCGAGCGCTGGCCGACCCAGCGCATCACCCCGTGGCAGTTCGCCTCCTCCAGCGTCGTCGTCGCGATCATCTCGCAGCGATAGCCGAGCCGCGCCAGCCGCATCCCGAGATCGGCATCCTCGGTGACGTTGTGCGCATCCCAGGCGCCGATCTCCTCGAGCGCCCGGCGCCGGAAGAACACCGTGGTGCCGCCGAGCGGGATCGGCAGCCCGAGCCGCTGCACCCCGGTCAAGAGCACCCGGAACCAGATCGCGTACTCGATGGTGAAGCACCGCGACAGCCAGTTGGTGCCGGAATTGTAGAAGTCGAGGTAGCCCTGCACGCAGGCGACATCGGGCGGCGCCTCCATCAGATGCTGCACCACCTGGCGGATCTGCCCGGGGTCCGGCTTGTCCTCGGCGTCATAGACCCCGACGATCTCGCCGCGGCAGAACGGCAGCGCATAGTTCATCGCCCGCGGCTTGGTGCGCAGCGTGTCGGCGGGCACCGTCACCACCTCGATCGTCGCCGGCAGGACGCTGCGGGCGATCGCGGCCCGGGTGGTCTCGTCCTCCTCCTCGAGCACCAGCTTGATGTCGAGGAGCGGCGCAGGGTATTCCATCGCCGAGAGCGCGGCGAGCAGCTGGTCGGCGACCTTCGCCTCCCGCCAGAGCGGCACCAGCACCGACACCCGCGG
>CAVVSO010000053.1:0-90852 GCA_963750745.1 uncultured Alphaproteobacteria bacterium
GCACCGCGCGGCCTTCCCGGGTCGCCGTGAAGTCGCGAAGGTCGGCGAGCGAGCCCGCCGCGTCGTCGCCCTCGCCGCCGAGGCCGCCGGTCGAGACGCTGGCGGTCAGCGCCGCGCCGACCGGCGGCTGCTTCGAGGCGGCCGCGCCGAGCACCGCGCAGTCGCTCATCAGCACGAAGGCGCCGTCGGCGTCGACCGCGTGCTCTTGGCGTCGACGCAGAAGCCCGGCGGCGCCGCGATGGTCACCGCCTCGCCGGCGACGTTTACCCTGGCGCGCGACGGCGAGCGCGGCCGGCCATCATCGACGGGTCGCAGGCGGCGAGCGCCAGCGCCGCGAGTCCGAGCGCCGCGGCGCGGCGCACGCTAGAGGTCGGCATAGACGTGCTTCTCGCCGCGCGCGCCGGGATGGGTCACCGCGCCGAGCCGGGTCGGCCCGACCAGCTGGGCGTATTTCCAGAGCGCGCCCGAGCCGTAGATCGTCGGCCGCGGCCCGTTCCAGCCCTGCGCGCCGCGCCGCAGCTCGGCCTCGCTCAGCGCGACGCTGATCTCGCCCTTGACCGCGTCGAGCGTGATCATGTCGCCGTCGCGCAGCAGCGCGATCGGCCCGCCGAGCGCCGCCTCCGGCCCGACATGGCCGACGCAGAAGCCGCGGGTCGCGCCGGAGAAGCGGCCGTCGGTGATCAGCGCCACCTTCTTGCCCATGCCCTGGCCGGAGAGCGCCGCGGTGGTCGACAGCATCTCGCGCATGCCCGGGCCGCCCTTCGGCCCCTCGTTGCGGATGACGATGACCTCGCCCTCCTGGTAGGCGCGCTTCTGCACCGCCGCGAAGGCGTCCTCCTCGCAATCGAAGACCCGCGCCGGCCCGGTGAAGACCTGCTCCTCCGGGCTCATGCCGGCGACCTTCACGATCGCGCCCTCGGGCGCGAGGTTGCCCTTCAGCCCGACGACGCCGCCGGTCGCCGAGATCGGCGTCTCGACCGGGAAGATCACCTTGCCGTCGGGCTCGCCCTTGATCAGGTCGAGCTCCTCGCCGATGCGTGCGGCCGCTGGCGGTGATGCAGTCCTCGTGGATCAGCCCGGCCTTGCGCAGCTCCTTCATCACCACCGGGATGCCGCCGGCCTCGAACAGGTCCTTGGCGACATACTTGCCGCCCGGCCTGCAGGCTCGACGAAGTACGGCGTGTCGCGGAAGATGTCGCAGACGTCCTGCAGGGTGAACTCGATCCCCGCCTCATGGGCGATCGCCGGCAGGTGCAGCCCGCCGTTGGTCGAGCCGCCGGTGCAGGCGACGACCCGCGCGGCATTCTCGCAGGCTCTTGCGCGTGACGACGTCGCGGGCGCGGATGTTCTTCTCGAGGAGGCGCATCACCGCGATGCCGCTCGCCACCGCATACTGGTCGCGGCTCTCGTAGGGCGCCGGCGCGCCGGACGAATTCGGCAGCGCCAGGCCGATCGCCTCGGAGACGCAGGCCATGGTGTTGGCGGTATACTGGCCGCCGCAGGCGCCCGACGACGGGCAGGCGACCCGCTCCAGGATGTCGAGCTCGGCGTCGGACATCTTGCCGGCCTGATGCTGGCCGACCGCCTCGAACACGTCCTGCACCACCACGTCGCGGCCGTTGAGCCTGCCCGGCAGGATCGAGCCGCCGTAGATGAAGACGCTCGGCACGTTCAGCCGCACCATCGCCATCATCATGCCCGGCAGGCGACTTGTCGCAGCCGGCGAGCCCGACCAGCGCGTCGTAGCAATGGCCGCGCATCGTCAGCTCGACGGTGTCGGCGATCGCGTCGCGGCTGGCGAGCGACGAGCGCATGCCCTCGTGGCCCATGGCGATGCCGTCGGTGACGGTGATGGTGGTGAACTCGCGCGGGGTGCCCAGCGCCTGCTTCACCCCGAGCTTCACCGCCTGCGCCTGGCGGTTCAGCGCGATGTTGCAGGGCGCGGCCTCGTTCCAGCAGGTGGCGACGCCGACGAACGGCTGGTGGATCTCCGCCTCGCCGAGGCCCATCGCGTAGTAGTAGCTGCGGTGCGGCGCCCGCTCCGGCCCCTCGGTCACGTGGCGGCTGGGCAGCCGGCTCTTGTCGAACTTCGGAGCGTCCATGGCGTTTCCTCGCGGGGCATTGGCTTGGTCAACCGCAAGGCCATAGGCGAGCGCCGGCGAAATCTCAAGGCGCAACCAGACCGCCTCAGGCCGCAGCCGCCTCGAAGGCCGGCAGCGCCCGCTCGACCATCTCGCGAGGCGGTCAGCGAGATGCGGAAGTCGCCGGGCCGCTCGAAGAGCGTGCCGGGCATCACGTGCACATCATGCGCCGCCAGCCGGTCGGCGAAGGCCACGGCATCGCCGCCCGGCGCCGCGCCCCAGAGATAGAAGGTGCCCTCGGGCCGCGGGCATCGCGTAGCCCCATTGCTCCAGCGCCCCCAACATCCGGTCGCGCCGCGCGGTCAGCGCCGCGATGTCGATCGAGACCGTCTCGAGCGCCGCCACCGAATATTGCATGATCGCATCCGGGGAACTCCCAGCCGAGCGCGATCTGCGCCGGCGAAGAACGCGTCGCGCAGCGCCGCGCGCTCGTCCTCGGGCATCAGCGGCGAGAGCGCGAGGTAGCCGAGCCGCTGGCCGGGCGCGAGCAGCACCTTGCCGTAGCTATAGTCGATCAGCGTCCAGGGATAGACCTCCGCCGGGCTGGTGAAGCCGTTGCCGTCGAAGCGGATGCGCCGGTACGGCTCGTCGGAGAGCAGCCAGATCCGCGCGCCGATCCGCTTCGACGCCGCCTCGAGCAGATCAGCGAGCGCCTGCAGCGCTTCGCGCGGGTAGATCCGCCCCGTCGGATTGTGCGGCGTGTTGACCACCACCATCCGGGTCCGCGGCGTGATCGCCGCCTCGATCGCCGCGAGGTCGAGATCGAAGCTGCCGGGCGCCAGCGCCGCCTTGACTGGCACCAGGTTCGCCGCACGCAGCATCGGCGCGTAGCAGAACCAGCCCGGCACCGGGATCACCACCTCGGCCCCGGTGTCCATCACCAGGGTGAAGGCGAGGGCGATCGCCCCGAACGCGCCCCGGGTCAGTGCGACGTCCTCCGGGGCGAAGCGAAGCCCGAGCTCGCCGCCCGAGCGCCGCCGCCACCACCTCCCGCGGCTCCGCCTCGCTGGTCTTGTAGGCGAACCAGTCCTCGCTCCGCGGCTCGACGTCTGGCGCAGCGCCGCGACCAGCCCCGGCAGCGGCATCTCGTGCGGGTTGCCGAAGGTGAAGTCGCAGGCCTCGGCCCGGCCCTGCGTGCGCGCGAACAGCGTCTCGAAGAATGTCCTGAGCGTCGTTAGCTCGCCCGCAGCCGCAACCGCGCGTCCCGATACGCCCGCCATCACCACCCCCTTGCTGCCTTTGCCGCCGACCATAGCACGCGCCGGCGCGCGCGATTTACAGCGCCCGCCGCGCGTGCAGTCTCCGCCGTCCCCGCATGGAGCCGCCGATGGACCCCGTCACCATGACCTACTACGGCATCATCTGCGGCTGCGTCGGCATGGTCTCGCCGCGGGTCATTTCCCGGCGCGCTGCGCTTCGTCCTCGGCGTCGTCGTCGGGCTGGTCGCCGCCGCGCTGCTGCCGGCGCTGCGCCGCGCCGCCGGCCTCTGACCGCGACTCAGCCGGAGAAGAATCCCGATCCCGCCCGGCCGCGCAGCACCGCCGCCACCTCGGCCCCGAGTGCTGCGGCCTCGCCGCTGCCGCCCTCGAGCGCATGGTCGAGCTTCTGCGACCCGTCCGGCCGCAGGATTTCGCCCCGGAGCTGCAGCCGGTCGCCTGTGATCTCGGCCAGCCCGGCGATCGGCGTCTGGCACGAGCCGTCGAGCCCGGCGAGAAACGCCCGCTCGGCCGCGAAGCGGATGCCGGTCGGCGCATCGTGGATCGCTGCGAGCAGTTGCGCTACCCCCTCGTCGCCGACCCGCTGCTCGATGCCGATGATCCCCTGCGCCACCGCCGGCAGCATCTCCTCGGGCTCGATCGGCGTCCTTGACACCGCCTCGAGCCCGAGCCGCCTGAGCCCCGCCATCGCCAGGAAGGTCGCCGCCGCCACGCCGGCCTCGAGCTTTTTCAGCCGCGTCTCGACGCTGCCGCGGAACTCCACCACCCTGAGATCCGGCCGGCGGTGGCGCACCTGCGCCCGCCGCCTGAGGCTTGAGGTCCCGACCACCGCGCCCGCCGGCAGCGCCGCGAGCGAGGCCACGCCATGCCCGACGAAGGCGTCGCGCGGATCCTCGCGCGGCAGGCAGCAGGCGATCTCCAGGCCCGCCGGCAGCAGCGTCGGCATGTCCTTCATCGAGTGCACGGCGATGTCGATCCGGCCGTCCGCCAGCGCCTCCTCGATCTCGCGGGTGAAGAGCCCCTTGCCGCCGAGCTGCGCCAGCGGCCGGTCCTGCACCCGGTCGCCGGTGGTGCGGATCGTCACCAGCGCGAACGCCGCCTCCGGCAGCCCGTGCGCCGCCATCAGCCGGTCGCGCGCCTCCCGCGCCTGCGCCAGCGCCAGCGGGCTGCCGCGGCTGCCGATGCGCAGCGGACGGTCCGGATCGGGCAGGACGAGGGCCATCGGCGAAGGGTTTCCTTTCCGCGGCCGATCTGTAAGGTCGCGCCGGCGCGGCTGCAAGGCAGGGGAGCGATGGCAGACCAGAGGCCGCTGATGCGCGCGCTCCGCGGCGAGACGCTGCCCGTGCCGCCGGTCTGGCTGATGCGGCAGGCCGGCCGCTACCTGCCGGAGTACCGCGCGACGCGTTCGCGCGCCGGCAGCTTCCTCGATCTCTGCTACACCCCCGCGCTCGCCGCCGAGGTGACGCTGCAGCCCATCCGCCGCTTCGATCTCGACGCCGCCATCCTCTTCGCCGACATCCTCCTCGTGCCGCAGGCGCTTGGCGCCGACCTCAGCTTCGTCGAAGGCGAGGGGCCGCGGCTCTCCACCGTCGCCACCCCGGCCGACCTCGCCCGCCTGAAGCCCGCCGACGCAATCCACGAGACCCTCGCCCCGGTTTACGAGACCGTGCGCCAGGTCCGCGCCGCGCTGCCGCCGGAGGTCCCGCTGATCGGCTTCGCCGGCGCGCCCTGGACGGTCGCCACCTACATGATCGCCGGCCGCGGCACCCCCGACCAGGCGCCGGCCAGGGCGCTGCTCTACCGCGACCCCGCGACCTTCGACGCGCTGATGGCGCGGATCGAGGCGGCCACCATCGGCTACCTCCTCGCCCAGATCGCCGCCGGCGCCGAGGTGATCCAGCTCTTCGACAGCTGGGCCGGCGCGCTTCCTGGCCCGCGCTTCGCCCGCTACGCCATCGCCCCGGCCCGCCGCATCGCCGCGGCGCTGCGCGCGGCGCACCCCGCGGTGCCGGTCATCGGCTTCCCCCGCGGCGCCGGCGCCGGCTACCTCGGCTTCGCGGCCGAGGCCGGCGTGCAGGCCCTCGCCCTCGATACCGCGATCGATCCGGACTGGGCCGCCCGCGCTTTGCAGCCGCGGCTCTGCGTCCAGGGCAACCTCGACCCGCTGCTCCTGGTGACCGGTGGCGCCGCGCTGACCGAGGCCGCCCGCGCGAGCGTCGCGGCCCTCGCCGGCGGGCCGCACATCTTCAACCTCGGCCACGGCATCACCCCCGACGCCGACCCCGCCAACGTCGACGCCCTGCTGCGCGCGATCCGCCGCTAAGCTCCGCGTCCCCGCCGTACATCATGCAGGCGTCATGCTCCTCGGCCGGCGTTGCGCGGGGGAGCGCCGCCCTCGGGGGGCATGAAGCCCCCGCTCGGCCTGCGCTTGGCGGTCGGCCGCCTTTGCGGCCTCCCTCCGGCGGAAGCGGGCTTCGCCCGCTGGGTTGAGATTTTCTCCCCGGCTGTTGCCGGGGTCCCACGTCTGCCCGATAGGGTTTCTGCCCATATGAAATCCTCAGGAGAGTTTTCGGAGGCGGTTGCGATCCGTCCTGACGTCGCGCGGGAGAGACGGTGTCGCCTTGCGCCGGAGGCGTGGCGCGCCGCGGGCGGGAGGGTTTGGCATGCGGGCGGCTGACGCGGCGCTTGCCGCCAACCGGCGGCGCAATTCGCCTCAGTGCCCGAGCGACCCGGAATAGAGGTTCAGGACCGTCACGCCCGCCAGGATCAGCCCGATGCCGACCAGCGCCGGCTGGTCTAGCCGCTGGCCGAAGGCGAGCCAGCCGACCGCGACGATCATCACCATGCCGACCCCCGACCAGATAGCATAGACGATCCCCATCGGGATGGTGCGGAAGGTGATCGACATCAGCGCCAGCGCCACCGCATAGCAGCCGACCACCACCGCGGTCGGCCCGGGCCGGCTGAGCTGCTGGCTCGCCAAGAGCGCCGAGGTCCCCACCACCTCGAAGGCGATGGCGACCAGAAGGATAGCGTAGGTAGCCCCGAGGGTCATGGGTGCCACACATGAAAAAGGAACAGACGCTTCTAAATCAGTTCTACGGCAAGCCGAACAACGCGAGGACTGTACCACGCCGGGCAAAGTCGCAGCACAATTCTTTTGTAACAGGCGTGCCGGCGGGTCGGGACCGACCCGCCGGCACGCCCTGGTCAGTGCTGCTTGTCGATCCCGACGAAGGCGAACATCCGCGAGACCCGGGCCGCCACCGCCTCGCGGAAATACTGCTCGTCGCGGCTGAGATCGGGAGCCCGCGCCGCCGTCCAGGCCGCGGCCTCGGCCAGCGGACCGCGCGCCTCCACCGTGGCGGCCGCCCGGTCGCGGATCGCGCGGCCGAGCGCGAGCCGCTCGTCAAGCTCTGCCAGACGCATGACATTACCCCCTTCGCTGCGCACTCCCCGCAGGTTGCCAGCGCCGGCATCATGCGACAACGCCAGCATTATGAAGGGGTTAACGGCCCACCCGCGCAGCGCCGCCGGACGGCTGCCGGACGACGTGCGGCTTGAGGCGTGCGCGGCGGCCGGTTAGCATCGCGCCGGCACCCCGATCCCGCCACCAGAGCAGGAACCCGACATGGCCTTGCGCCCGACCCGACGTACCCTCCTCGCCGCCGGACTTGCCGTGGGCGCGACGCCGCTCCTGCCGCGCTGGGCCGCCGCCCTGCCGATCGACACCGGGCCGCCGGTGCCCTTTTCGTTCGAGATGCTGCGCGACATGGCGCGCACGCTGGCAGAGCAGCCCTACGTCGAGCCTGCCATCCCCGACGCGGCGCTGCTCGAGACGATCGACTACGATCTGCACAACCAGATCACCTACCGCCCGGACAGCATGCTCTGGGGCGACGTGCCGGGCGCCGCCAAGGTCCGCTTCTTCCATCCCGGGCGCTACTTCAAGCTGCCGGTCGAGATCAGCGTTCTGGCGGACGGCACCGCGCGCGAGCTCGAGTTCTCCACCGACCTCTTCGACATGCCGGCCGGCCATCCGGCGCGCAAGCTGACCAAGGCCGGCTTCGCCGGCTTCGCGGTGATGGATCCCGACGGCAAGAACGACTGGATGGCGGTGCTCGGCGCCTCCTACCTGCGCACCTCGGGCTATTCCGGCCAGTTCGGCATGTCGGCGCGCGGGCCTCGCCATCAATTCCGGCGGCCCCGGGCCGGAGGAGTTCCCGCGCTTCAGCCGCTTCTGGCTCGAGGCGGGCGAGGCCGGCGGCATCATCATCTACGCGCTGATGGAGAGCCCGCGCGTCACCGGCGCCTACCGCTTCGGCAGCAGCCGCCGCCCCGGCGAGGGGGTGTTTCAGGACGTCAGCGCCAACATCTTCCTGCGCGGCGACATCGCGCGGCTCGGCATCGCGCCGCTGACCTCGATGTTCTGGTTCGGCAAGCACAATCATTTCGTCGGCCCCGACTGGCGGCCGGAGGTGCACGACAGCGACGGGCTGGAGATGATGCTCGCCTCCGGCGAGCGGATCTGGCGGCCGCTGAACAACCCGCCGCGGGTGACCGCGAACTCCTTCGTCGCCGACAGCCTCATGGGCTTCGGCCTCGCCCAGCGCGAGCGCAGCTTCGAGGAGTATCAGGACGACGGGGTCTTCTACGAAAAGCGCGCGACGCTCTGGGTCGAGCCGCAGGGCGACTGGGGCGCGGGGTCGGTGATGCTGGTCGAGCTCTCGACCAACGACGAGATCCACGACAACATCGTCGCCTTCTGGAACCCGGCGGGCGAGGCCAAGGCCGGGATGAGCTACGATCTCGACTACAAGCTCAACTGGGTGGCGGATTCGCCGCCGCAGACCGTGGCGCGCTTCATCGCCGCGCGGCTCGGCGTCGGCGGCATCCCCGGCCAGCCGCGGCCGCCCAACGTGGTGAAATTCGTGCTCGACCTCGACGGCAAGGGCCTGGAGAAGCTGGACCGCTCCAGCGGGGTCGAGGCGGTCGTCGGGGCGAGCCGCGGCACGCTCGACCTGATCGTCGCCTTTCCGATCGCCACCACCACCCGCTGGCGGGTCAACTTCGACCTCGACATCGGCCCGCCGGGTCCCGAGGACGACACGCCGATCGACCTGCGCCTCTACCTGCGCCACGACGGGCAGGCGATGTCGGAGACCTGGATCTACCAGGTGTTTCCGACCCAGCTCCGCGAGCTTCTGGCCGAGCACGCCTGACCGGCGGCTCGGCCTGCTTAGCGGCGCCTTCGCGCCGTTCGCGCGACCTACTCCTCAAAGCGCCCCGTGGCGTCACGATCGCGATCGTATCGTCGCGTGAGCGGAAACGGCGGCAACCAGGACTCGCGACGGATGGTCCAGAGTTCGTAGGTCGGCATCAGTTGGTCAGGGGCATCCAGGGAACCCAGGTTCACTTCGATCTCGTCGGCGCTGCGGCCGAAAACGGACGAGCCGCAGCGGGGACAGAAGAACCGCCCGGCATAATCGCGGGTTTCGCCATCGATCGTCACCGCATCCTGAGGGAACACCGCGGAAGCGTGAAAGAGCGCGCCATGATGCTTGCGGCAGTCGAGGCAGTGACAAAGGCCGACCCGGTACGGGAGCCCCGACGCCACAATTCGGACGTTGCCGCAGAGGCAACCGCCGGTGAAGCGGTCCATGCTGCGTCTCCTCCAAAATCCAGCGGTCGGAATGGCTCCGGCGAACGGCACTGTCAATGCACTGCCCTCACCAATTCAAGCCGATCGAATCGGGCTCTAGTGCCGGTCGGTCTGGGCGGCGATCCAGTCCATGAGCGCGAGCAGCACGCCGGAGACGACGAAGGTCAGGTGGATGGTCACCAGCCAGCGGAGCTGGACGCTGTCGAACGGATCGCCCGGAGGGTACTCGCCGATCTCCATGAACCATTTCAAGAGGTGGATCCCCGAGATCGCCACGATCGAGGCGATCAGCTTCATCTTCAGGCCGGAAAAATCGACGGTGCCCATCCAGTGCGGCCGGTCGACGTTCTCGGGGAGGTCGAACTTCGAGACGAAATTCTCATAGCCGGAGAAGAGCACGATCAGGAGCAGGTTGCCGGAGAGCGAGAGGTCGATCAGCGTGAGCACCGTGAGGATCGCCTGCTCGGTATCCATCGTGAAGATCTGCGGCGCGTAGTAGAGCAGCTCGCGCACGAAGACGACGAGCAGCATCAGGAGCGCGAGGACGAGCCCGAGGTAGATCGGCGCCATCAGCCAGCGTGAGGCGAAGAGCACGCGCTCGAAGCCGGATTCGACCATTGTTTTCACGGGCTCGCTCTCCTTCTCCGTTGGTTGGGGAGCGAGGTAAGGCGGGACGGCGGCTTCCGCAATCCTCAGGGCCCGACCCGGGCGGCAAGCCGCCGGGGGGCGATCAGCCGGTAGCTCGCCGCCACCAGCGCCGCCACCTCGTCCCAGTCCGGCGCGGCGTCGAGGCGAAGGCCGATCCAGCCGCGGCCGCCGACGTAGGGCGGCACGAAGAATTTCGCCGGGTCGGCGGCGACCAGCACCTCCTGCGCCCCGGCCTCGGCCTTGAGCCAGACCGAGATCCGGCCGTCGCCACGCTTCTCCATCGCGAAGATCTTGTCCCGCACCCGCCAGGTCGGATCGCCCCAGGCCTCGCGCTCCGCCGCTTCCGGCAAGGCGAGGCAGATGGCGCGAAGATGCGCGCGCGGGTCGTCGGCCACTCAGAAGGCCGGTACGCCGGTGCGGGTCATGCCGGGGCCTCGATGCTTGAGTTCACTGTCGGCCTCCTCCGGGGGTTCGCTTCGGTGCGACGGTAGGGTGGGACCGCGGCGTCGGCAATCGCCAGGCGACGGGATGACCGATCGTGGGGCCCGGAAGGTCGCGATGCGAACGGCGCCGCGCGACGGCCAACTGTTCCGGCGAGGCGTTAACCTCCGCTCGGCCAGCGCCGACCATCCAGATGGAATCCATACCCCTTCAAGACGCCTTTCAGATCGCCCAAGCGCATGTTAACACAGCCAGATATTGCCAGAACCACCCATTGCCCTCAGAAAGCCGGAAACCCTTCCCGCCTCCCGAACTGGCGCTCCACCCGCGCCGCGACCGCTTCCCAGAACGAGCGATCGGCCGCCGCGAGCCCCGGCTCCTGCGCCGCCCGCAGCGCCTCGTCCTGCGCTTGCCGCCCGTGCGCCTCGATCAGGCAGATCGCCCGCTGCCGGATCGATCTGCCATAGGCGATCCGCAGTTCCAGGTTCGGAAACATGATCGATTTCACCCACTTAACCCTGTGCAATGATCGCCTTGCGGCGAATGAAAGGCAAGTTCAAGGATATTGATGCGTTAATGCGCGAGCGCCGGCCGCCGCGAAGCTCACGGACTTTTGGACCGCGCGGCCGGCGTTTCGCCCTAAGCTTGCCGCGGGCACGACAAGGGGAGGCACCGGTGCAACGCAAGAAGGCCAGCGACTTCGACCAGCGGATCCTGGAGCTCTACGACGGCTACGTCCACGGCCGGATGTCCAAGCGCGACTTCCTCGACCATGCCGCGAAATACACCGTCGGCGGCCTCACCGCGGCGGTGGTCCTGGAAAGCCTCCAGCCCGACTACGCTCTCGCGGCGCAGGTCGCGCCGGACGATCCGGCGATCACCACCGAGCGCGCCGAATACGACTCGCCGGAAGGCACCGGCACCATCAGCGGCCTGATGGCGCGGCCGGCCGACGCCACCGGTCCGCTGCCGGCAGTGCTGGTGGTCCATGAGAATCGCGGCCTCAACCCCTACATCGAGGACGTGGTGCGGCGGGTGGGCAAGGCCGGCTACCTGGCGCTCGGACCGGACGGGCTGAGCTCGCTCGGCGGCTATCCCGGCAGCGACGAGAAGGGCCGCGAGCTGCAGTCGAGCCTGCCGCCGGAGAAGCTGATGGCCGATTTCTTCGCCGGCTTCCAGTTTCTGCTCGATCACCCCGATTCCACCGGCCGGGTCGGCGCTGTCGGCTTCTGCTACGGCGGCGGCGTCTGCAACGCGCTGGCGGTCGCCTTCCCGGAGATGGCCGCCTCGGTGCCTTTCTACGGCCGCCAGCCGAAGGCGTCCGACGTGCCGGCGATCGAGGCGCCGCTGATGCTGCACTACGCCGGGCTCGACGAGAACATCAACAAGGGCTGGCCCGACTACGAGGCGGCGCTGGAGGCCAACGGCAAGAGCTACCAGGCGTTCATCTATCCCGGCGTCAACCACGGCTTCCACAACGACACCACCCCGCGCTACGACGAGGCCGCGGCCGAGCTCGCCTGGTCGCGGACGCTCGAGTTCTTCGCCGAGAATCTGACGACTTCCGGGTAGGCCGGCCCTTACCCCCGGCTGCGGCGGCGGAGCGCCTCGAGGCAGGCCATCGCCGCCTCGGCCCGGCCGGCGGGCACGAAGACATGGTCGTGGTGGAAGGCCGCCACCACGTTGGCGCTAATCCCCACCGCCGTCAGCGCGGTGGCGACCGCCGCGGTGAGGCCGACCGCCTCGAGGCTCGAATGCACGCCGAGCGTGATCCTGCGGAACTCCGGTCCCGCCGGCAGCGCCTTCGTACGCGCCGCGCCGGCGGGCAGGATGCAGGTCACCCCCTCGTCCTCGCGAAAGACCATCAGCGGCGCGAGATCGCCCGGAAGCGGTTCCGCCAGCGCCACGAACACCCAGGTCTCGGGATCCAGCCGCGGTGCGAGGCCCGCAAGCAGCCGCCCGAGGTCACGCTCCGCGCTCACCGGACCGCGCCGCCCATACCGTCCCTCCACCGTCGCCCGATCGATTGGGATCGAAGTCGTTCCTGCGCCCGGATGCCGCGGCATGCAAGCGGGCCGGAGCGCGTCGCGGCCACCGCGCCGGCGCGGCGAAAGTGCCATGGCGCCCGCCGGCACAAGGCCCGCGCCGCTGTCGCAGCCCCGGCACCTTGTGCTATGCTCGGGCCCGGGCGCCTGCGCGAGACCGCCGGCGGCGGGCCGGGATATTGACTTTTGCTGCCGGCTGCGAGATCGAAGCCGGCGAAGCGGGCGCCGTTGCCGGCGGCCGGCGAGGGCGAGGGAAAAACTGCAATGGATTATGACGCCCTGTTCCGCCAGCAACTCGCCACCCTGCGCAGCGAAGGCAACTACCGCGTCTTCGCCGAACTGGAGCGGCTGAGCGGCGATTTCCCCCGGGCGCTGCGCTACGTCGACGGGCGTCCGTCGGAAGTAACGGTCTGGTGCTCGAACGACTATCTCGGGATGGGCCAGCATCCGGCGGTGCGCCAGGCGATGCACGAGGCGATCGAGCGCTGCGGCGCCGGCGCCGGCGGCACCCGCAACATCGCCGGCACCACCCACGACCATGTGCTCCTGGAGCGCGAGCTCGCCGACCTGCACGGCAAGGATGCGGCGCTGCTCTTCACCTCCGGCTACGTCGCCAACTGGGCGACGCTCGGCACGCTCGGGACGCGGCTGCCCGGCTGCGTGATCCTGTCGGACGCGCAGAACCACGCGAGCATGATCGAGGGCATCCGCTATTCGCGCGCCGAGAAGCGGATCTGGCGGCACAACGATCCGCGCGACCTCGAGCGGCAGCTGGCCTCGCTCGATCCCGACCAGCCGAAGGTGGTGGCCTTCGAGAGCGTCTATTCGATGGACGGCGACATCGCGCCCATCGCCGAGATCCTCGAGGTCGCCGAGGCGCATGGCGCGATGACCTACCTCGACGAGGTGCATGCGGTCGGCCTCTACGGCCCACGCGGCGGCGGCGTGGCCGAGGCCTGCGGCGTGATGCACCGGGTGACCCTGATCGAGGGCACCCTCGGCAAGGCTTTCGGCGTGGTCGGCGGCTATATCGCCGGCTCCGCGGCGCTGATCGACTTCGTCCGCAGCTTCGCCTCCGGCTTCATCTTCACCACGGCGCTGCCGCCGGCCATCGCCGCCGGCGCCCGCGCCAGCATCCGGCATCTGAAGGAAAGCGACGCCGAGCGCCAGCGCCAGCGGGCGATGGTGGCGAAGCTGCGCGCGCGCCTCGACCGGCTCGGCATCCCGCACCTGCCGAACCCGAGCCACATCGTTCCGGTGATGGTGAAGGACCCGGTCAAGTGCAAGATGATCTCCGACATCCTGCTCAACGACTTCGGCATCTACGTGCAACCGATCAACTATCCCACCGTCGCCAAGGGGCAGGAGCGCCTGCGCTTCACCCCCTCGCCGCTGCACACCGACGCCGATCTCGAGCGTCTGGTCGCGGCCCTGTCCGTGCTCTGGAAGCAGTGCGCGCTGTCGCGCGCGGTGGCGTGACGCCCTCGCGAAGGCGGGATCACCGGGGGATTGCAAAACCTGACTTAAGTTGTCAGGTTAGTGGCGTGACAGCCCCGGGTGACTCGGACGCCATGACGCCGCCTGCCATACCCTTCCCAGCCGTGCCGCGGAGCGGGCGATGATCGTCTGCTCCTGCTCGGGCATCACCGATCGCGACATCGTCGGTGCGATCGAATGGATGCGCGCCTCCGACGCCTATGCTCTCATCACCCCGGGCAAGATCTATCGCGCGCTCGGAAAATCCGCCGAATGTGGCGGCTGCATCCGTCTCTTCGTTGAAAACATGCGGCAAAGCGATAAGCTCCGGGTTCCAGCTGACCGGCGCGCGCCGTGCGGGGAGCCAGAAGAAGGGGCGAGCGATGAAGGGCGACAAGGGGGTCATCGACTATCTGAACCGGGGGCTCCGCAGCGAGCTGACGGCGGTGAGCCAGTACTGGCTGCACTTTCGCCTGCAAGATAACTGGGGCTACGGCCGGCTCGCCCGGAAGTCGCGCAAGGAGAGCATCGAGGAGATGCACCATGCCGACAAGCTGATCGACCGCATCGTCTTCCTCGACGGCCATCCGAACCTGCAGACGCTCGACCCGCTGCGGATCGGCGAGAGCCCGCGCGAGACGCTCGACTGCGATCTCGCGGCCGAGCAGGAGGCGCGCGCGCTCTACGCCGAGGCCCGGGAATACTGCCGGGAGGTCGGCGACTATGTCTCGATGCAGCTCTTCGAGGAGCTGATGGCCGACGAGGAGGGTCACATCGACTACCTCGAGACCCAGATCGACCTGGTGAGCCGAATCGGCGAGCCGAACTGGGGCCAGCTCAACGCGCTGCCGACCGACGAGATCGAATAGGCCCATGCGGGCGCGCGTCAGCTGGATCGAGGACCGCAGCTTCGTCGGCCGGACCGAGAGCGGCCACGCCGTGGCGTTCGGCACCGCGCTCGGCGAGGACGGCAGGAAGCCCGGTCCGAGCCCGATGGAGCTGGTGCTGATCGGCACCGGCGGCTGCTCGGCCTGGGACGTCGTCAACATCCTGGCCAAGGCCCGCGAGGCGGTGGAGGACGTCGTCGTCGAGCTCGATGCCGACCGCGCCTCGGAGGAGCCGCGGGTCTTCACCCGCATCCACATGCACTTCGTGGTCCGGGGCAGCGGCGTCGACCCGCGCAAGGTCCAGCGGGCGATCGACCTGTCGATCCAGAAGTACTGCTCGGCCTCGGCGATGCTCGCGAAGACCGCGACGATCACCCACGACTTCGAGATCATCGAAACCGGCGCCCCGGCGGCTGCCGGCGCCGCCTGAACGCGACCCGCTGCCGCCGGCGATCAGCCCGAGGTGGTATCCGCCCGCGTCAGCTCGCCGCGCCGCCTCGCGGCGGTGAGCGCCGCTTCGATCGAGGCGGCGTAGCGGACCAGCGGCGGCCGCGCGCCGTGCGACAGGAGCAGCCGCCGCAGCGCCGGCGCGGCGCCGGTGAGGTAGACCGCCACACCCTGGCGGCACGCCTTGGCGGCGAGGCCCTCGATCATATTGGCGGCGGAGGAATCGACCAGCGTGACACCGGCGAAATCTATCACCAGCACCCGATGCTCGTCGCCGATCCGGTCGAGCGCCGCGGCGACCGCCGAGATCGCGCCGAAGAACATCGCTCCAGTAATGCGATAGACCACCGCCTGAGGGTCGGCGCCCTCGTCAGGCTCGTAGGGCGCACGCGGCGCCTCCTCGACCGCCACGCTGCCGGCCATGCGGTGGATGAAGAGCACCGCTCCGAGCGCGAAGCCGACGACGATCGCCTCGGCCAGGCCGCGGAACAGCGTGAGGCCGAGCGTCACCAGGAGCACCGCCGCGTCGCCGCGTGAGGTGCCGATGAGCGCCCGGATCGCCGGCCGCTCGACCATGTCCCAGGCGACCACCGCCAGCACTGCCGCGAGTGCTGCGAGCGGGATGTAGGCGGCGAGCGGTGCTGCCACCAGCACGAAGACGAGCAGGAACACCGCGTGCGCCATGCCCGACACCGGCCCATGCGCCCCGGCCCTGACGTTGGTGGCGGTGCGGGCGATGGTGCCGGTGACACAGAACCCGCCGAAGAGCCCCGACCCGACGTTGGCGACGCCCTGGGCGATCAGCTCGGTGTTCGAGCGGTGGCGCCGCCCGGTCATGCCGTCGGCGACCACAGCCGACAGCAGCGATTCGATCGAGCCGAGCAGCGCGAAGCTGAAGGCATTGGGCAGCACCGCGACCACCTCGGCGATGGTCGGCCGCGGCAGCACCGGCGCGGGGAACCCGTCGGGGATGCCGCCGTAGGCGCTGCCGATCGTCGCGACGTCGATCCGGAGCGCCCAGGCGGCGACGGCGGCGAGCGCCACCACGATCAGCATGCGCGGCCAGTGCGGCCGGTAGCGCCGCAGCGCCACCAGCGCCGCAATCGACCCGAGCGACAGCGCCAAGGTCTGCGGGCTCAGCGTCGGCAGCGCCTGCCAGAGCGCCGGCAGCTTCTGCAGGAGCGGCCCCGGCTCGGGCCCGGCGAGCTCGAGGCCGAGCAGCGGCACCAGCTGGCTCGCGAAGATGATCGCGGCGATGCCGGCGGTGAAGCCGACCGTCACCGGGTAGGGGATGAACTTGACGAAGGCGCCGAGCCGCAACAGGCCCGCCGCGACCAGCAGCACGCCCGAGATCATCGTGGCGAGGATCAGCCCGTCGATCCCGTGCTGCATCACGGTCGCGGCGACCAGCACGATGAAGGCGCCCGCCGGCCCGCCGATCTGGAACCGGCTGCCGCCGAGCGCGGAGACGAGAAAGCCGCCGACGATCGCGGTATAGAGCCCGCGCGCCGGTGGCACCCCCGAAGCGATGGCGATCGCCATCGACAGCGGCAGCGCCACGATCGCCACCGTCAGGCCGGCGATGAGGTCGGCGCGCAGTTGCGGCGGCCCGTAGCCTTCGGCGAGCGTCGTCACGAGCTTCGGCAGGAACGCGGCCCGCTGCCCGGCGGTCTGATCGATCATGTTCGGCTTTAAACTGTCGGAAAAATGCTGCCCGCATCCTGCACGGCCCCCGTCCCGGCGCAAGCCCGCCGCAGCGGCGGAATTTGCCATGCGACCCGGTCCGGGCTAGCTTTCCGCCGCGACCGGCGGAAGCCCCGGCCGGGGCGGGAGGGCAGAACCGATGCTGCGACTGCGGGCGATACTTCCGGCACTCGCCGTCCTCGTGCTGGCCGCGGGGCCGGGCGCGACGCAGGACTCGCAGCCGGCCGCACCCGAGCCGGAACCGCAGGTGGTGGCGATGGGCACCGGCAACGTCGCCGGCGTCTACTTCCCGGTTGGGGTCGCGCTCTGCCGGCTCGCCAACCAGCACCGCCGCGAGACGGGCCTGCGCTGCGCGGCGCGGCCCACCGCCGGCTCGGTGACCAACATCGACGGCATCCGCGACGGCACGTTCGAGCTCGCGATCGTGCAGTCCGACACCCAGGCCGACGCGCTGAACGGGACCGGCGCCTTTGCCGCCGCCGGCCCCTATTCCGAGCTCCGCGCGGTGATGGCGCTCTATCCCGAGCTTCTGACCATCGTCGCCCGGGCCGACGCCGGGGTGACCGGCCTCGCGGATCTCGCCGGCAAGCGGGTGGCGCTCGGCGAGCCGGGATCGGGCACCCGCGTCATCGCCGACGCGCTGATCGCTGCGCTCGGCTGGACCACCGCCAGCTTCGCCGCGACCCCGGACCTGCCGCCGGACCGGGTTGCCAACGCGCTCTGCGACGGCGAGATCGACGCCTTCTTCTACGCGGTCGGCCACCCGGCGGCGGTGATCCAGGCCGCGACCACCGACTGCGACGCGACGCTGATCGACGCCGGCGGCGCCCTGGTCAACGAGCTGGTGGAGAAGACCCCGAGCTTCGTCGCCGCCACCATCCCCGCCGGGCCTCTACCGCGGCACCGACCGCCCGGTCGCCACCTTCGGCGTCAGCGCGACGCTGGTCACCCGCGCCGACGTGCCCGACGACACCATCACCGCGATCGTCAGCGGCATCTTCGGCGACATCGACACGCTGCGCGGCCTCGACCCGGTGCTCGCCAAGCTCGATCCCGCGGCCATGGTCGCGGACGGCCTCTCCGCCCCGCTGCATCCGGCGGCGGCCCGCTACTACCGCGAGCGCGGCTGGGTCCCTTAGTCAGCCCGCGATTTCAACCGGTTGCCTCCGCGCAGGCCAGCCGAGACAGCGTTTGACAAGCCGGAGCGGGCGGGGAAAGGTTGGCGCGCGCCGCGCCGACAGGAATTGTCGGCGCTCCCAGGGGGCAGGAGGGGGCTACCGCATGACATCCTTCGCTCGGTGCACGGCCAGCGCATGAGCCCCCTGGTCGAGATGCGCGACATCGCGCTGAGCTTCGGCGGCGTGCGCGCGGTGGACGGCGTGACGGTCGACCTCTTCCCCGGCGAGGTGGTGGGCCTCCTCGGCCACAACGGCGCCGGCAAATCGACGCTGGTCAGGGTGCTCTCCGGCGCCGCGCCGTGCGATTCCGGCGAGATCCTGATCGATGGCGACAAGGTCGAGATCCGCTCGCCGCGCGATGCCCGGCGCCAGGGCATCGAGACCATCTACCAGACGCTGGCGCTCGCCGACACGCTGACCGCGGCGCAGAACCTCTATCTCGGCCGCGAGATCACCACCCGGCTCGGCTTCGTCGACGAGGCCGCGATGCAGGCGGAGACCCGCCAGGTGATGGCGCGGCTCACCCCCGGCTTCACCGGCTTCGCGGCGCCGGTGCGCGCGCTCTCCGGCGGCCAGCGGCAGGCGATCGCCATCGCCCGCGCCGTGCATTTCAACGCCCGGATCCTGATCATGGACGAGCCGACCGCGGCGCTCGGCGTCGGCGAGGCCGGGGCGGTCGCCGGATCTGGTCCGCCAGCTCAAGGCCGAAGGCCTCGGCATCTTCCTGATCAGCCACGACATCCATGAGGTGATGGCGCTCTGCGACCGGGTCTCGGTGATGAAGAACGGCCGGCTCGTCGGCACCGTCCGCGTCGCGGAGGTGAGCGAGGACGACATCCTCGGCATGATCATTCTCGGCAAGCGGCCGGCGACACGGCACTAGCGTCGGCCGCAGCCGGACGGGGAGGAACAGGATGTATCTCGGCATCGATATCGGCACTTCCTCGGTCAAGACCGTGCTCTTCGACCGCGACCAGCGGCTGATCGGCCAGGCCAGCCAGAGCCTGACGGTCTCGCGGCCGCATCCCGGCTGGTCCGAGCAGGACCCGGACGACTGGTGGCGCGCCGTCGAAGGCACCGTCGGCACGCTCGCCCGCGAGCACGGGCTTGCCGGCCTGCGCGGCATCGGCCTCTCGGGGCAGATGCACGGGGCGGTCTGCCTCGACCACGACGACAAGGTGCTGCGCCCGGCGATCCTCTGGAACGACGGCCGTGCCATGGCGGAATGCGCCGAGATCGAGGCCGCCTTCCCGCGCGCCCGCGAGGTCGCCGGCAACATCGCGATGCCGGGCTTCACCGCGCCGAAGATCGCCTGGTTGCGCAAGCACGAGCCGGAGATCTACGCGAAGATCGACGCGGTGCTCTTGCCCAAGGACTATGTCCGGCTGCGGCTGACCGGCCACCACGTCTCGGAGATGTCCGACGCCTCGGGCACCTTCTGGCTCGATGTCGGTGCGCGCGACTGGTCCGACGACCTCCTCGAAGCCACGGGGTTGTCGCGCTCGCACATGCCGCGGCTGGTCGAGGGCAGCGCGCCGTCGGGCGAGCTCCTGCCGGAGCTGGCGCGGGAGTGGGGGATCGAGGGGCCGGTGATGGTCGCCGGCGGCGCCGGCGACAACGCGGCGGCGGCCTGCGGTGTCGGGGTGGTGCGGCCGGGGACAGCGTTTGTGTCGATCGGCACCTCCGGGGTGCTGTTCGTCTCGAACGCGCGGTTTTCGCCCAATACCGAGGGCGCGGTGCATGCCTTCTGCCATGCGATCCCGGACACCTGGCACCAGATGGGGGTGATCCTCTCGGCGTCGGACAGCCTGGAGTGGCTGGCGCGCATCGCCGGCAAGAAGGCCGCGGGGCTTGCGGACGCCGTCCGCGTCGAGGCACCGTCGGAGGTGACGTTCCTGCCCTATCTGTCGGGCGAGCGGACCCGCCTGAACGATGCGGCCGCCCGCGGCGCCTTCGTCGGGCTGGCGCAGACCACCGGGCTGCCCGACATGGCACAGGCGGTGATGGAGGGGGTGGCCTACGCCTTCGCCGACTGTCAGCGCGTGCTGAAGGATGCAGGGACCGACTTCGAGCAGGCGCTGGCGGTGGGTGGCGGCGCGCGGTCGGAGACCTGGCTCCGCATCATCGCGAGCGTGCTCGACCGGCCCCTCGCCATCGCTGCCGACAGCGACGTCGGCGCGGCGCTGGGCGCGGCGCGGCTCGCGATCTGCGCCGCGGAGGGGGCCGATCCGCTCGAGGTCTGCGCTGCGCCGGAGATCCTGCGCACGATCGACCCCGACCCCACGCTGGTGCCGCTCTACCGCGAGGGCTACGCGCGCTACCGCGCGCTCTATCCGGCGATCCGGGACGTCAGGGCAGAAGCTTGATGAGGCCGACCGTCACCGCGACGATGAAGATCGCTTGCGCGACCAACGCTCGCTTGATGTCCCGTCGAAACTCCGCGAAATCGGCCCTGATCAGTGCGGTCGACGATCCTCCGGCGAAAGCTCCGTCTCGTCCTTGACCATTCGCCGCTCCACGCCCGCGACCCGTGGCTGGCGGAACATAGCACACCAACGCCAGTGACTTCGAACAAGAGAAAGCCGGGAGGCACACGTCCATGAGCGACTTCTTCAAGGGCATCGCGCCCGTCCCCTTCAAGGGCCCCGACAGCGACGACCCGATGGCCTTCCGCTTCTACGAGCCGGACCGGATGGTCATGGGCAAGCGGATGGAGGACCAGCTGCGGATGGCGGTCGCCTATTGGCACTCCTTCGCCTGGCCGGGCGGCGACCCGTTCGGCGGCCAGACCTTCGAGCGGCCGTGGTTCATCGGGCATGAGCGCGGCGAAGCTGAAGGCCGAGGTCGCCTTCGAGATGTTTACCATCCTCGGCGCCAAATTCTTCAGCTTCCACGACCGCGACATCGCCCCGGAGGGCAAGTCGCTCGCCGAATCCAACCGCAACGTGCGCGAGATCGCCGACTACTTCGCCCGCCGCATGGAGGAGACCGGGATCGGGCTGCTCTGGGGCACCGCGAACCTCTTCTCCAACCGCCGCTTCATGGCCGGCGCCGCCACCAACCCCGACCCCGACGTCTTCGCCTATTCGGCGGCGCAGGTGAAGGCGGCGATGGACGTGACCCACGACCTCAAGGGCGCCAACTACGTGCTCTGGGGCGGCCGCGAGGGCTACGAGACCCTGCTCAACACCGACATCGGCCAGGAGCTCGACCATATGGGCCGGTTCCTGACGATGGTGGTCGAATACAAGCACAAGATCGGCTACCCGGGCACCATCCTGATCGAGCCGAAGCCGCAGGAGCCGACCAAGCACCAGTACGACTACGACGCCGCGACCGTCTTCGGGTTCCTGCAGCGCTTCGGGCTGGAAAAGGAGGTGAAGCTCAACATCGAGGTCGGCCACGCCTATCTCGCCGGCCACTCGTTCGAGCACGAGCTCGCCACCGCCACCGCCCTCGGCGTCTTCGGCAGCATCGATTCCAACCGCAACGACCTGCAGTCGGGCTGGGACACCGACCAGTTCCCGAACAACGTGCCGGAGACGGCCTTGGCGATGTACTACATCCTCAAGGCTGGCGGCTTCACCACCGGCGGCGTCAACTTCGATTCCAAGCTGCGCCGCCAGTCGCTCGACCCCGAGGATCTGATCGCCGCCCACGTCGGCGCGATGGACGTCTGCGCGCGCGGCCTCCTCGCCGCCGCCGCGATGATCGAGGACGGCGGCATGGACGCCATGCTCAAGGAACGCTACGCCGGCTGGGAGGATGCCGCGGCGCAGGCGATGCTGAAGAGCGACCTCGCGACCATCGCCGAACGCGTCGATCGCGACGGCCTCGACCCGCAGCCGCGCTCCGGCAAGCAGGAGAAGCTGGAGAACTGGGTCAACCGGTTCGTCTGAAGCCCGGAACCAAGCCGGAGCCGGCCGCGTTGAGCCTCGATGCAGTTCGGGCTCTCCCGGGTCCGCGGCACAGTGTGAGAGGATGAAGACATGGCGACCCGCAAGGAAGAACTCGAAGAAGCGGCCGCGGAAATGGCCGAGCCGCTGGCGGCCCAGGTCGCTGCATTGCGCGCGGACCTCGCCGAGCTCGGCGGTCTGGTGGGACGGATCGGAAAGGACCGGGCGATGGGACTGAAAGCAGCGGCTGGAGCGACGGCAGCCGAAGGCTACGCCAGGGGCGAGAAGGCGTACGACGTCGTCGTGGCCGAGCTGCAGTCGCTCGAGGATGAGCTGGCCGAAGCCACCCGGCGCCGGCCGTTCGCCTCGCTCGGCCTCGCCGCGCTGGTCGGCTTCCTGCTCGGCGTCCTCTTCCGGCGCTGAGGGTGGCTCGGCTTTTCGGCACGGTAACGCGGGTCGTGGAGACGCGGCTCCGAAACATCGGACGTCGCGCGGCGCTGCGCGCCGGCCTGATCGGCGCCTGCGTCGTGGCGGCGCTTGTCTGCATCGGCTTCGCGCTGGCGGCCGCCACCGCGGCGCTGGCGGAGCGCGTCGGACTGATCAACGCGCTGGCGATCATGGCCGGCGCTGCCCTGGTCCTGGTGCTGATCTTTCTCGCGGCGCTCGCGATCGAGGCCCGCCGCCACCGCCGCACCGCCGTGCGCCGCGCCGAGCTTGACCGACAGCTCTTCCAGGCCGCGGCCCTGTCGATGATCCCATCCCGCGCACCGTCGCGACCGGTGCTCGGACTCGGTCTCGTGCTGCTCGGCGCGCTCCTCGTCCTGGTCCGCCGGCGAGACGATTGATCTGGATGGTTTCCAGATGCGTTCAAGATGCTTTCAAGACGGCAAAAATTGAGGCGCAGCAGCAGCCTGACCCTCAACCCCGCTCCCGCATCACGCGCGCCTTCTGCCGCTGCCAATCCCGCTTGGCCTCGGTCGCCCGCTTGTCGGCGAGCTTCTTGCCTTTGGCGATGCCGATCTGGATCTTCGCCTTGCCCCGCTCGTTGAAGTAGAGCCTGAGCGGCACCAGCGTCATCCCCTCCCGCGCCGTCCCCTGCCAGAGCTTCGCCAATTCCCGTCGACTTACCAGCAACTTACGCCGCCGCCGCTCGTCATGCCCGAACGTCTTGGCCTGGGCATAAGCGGGAATATAGCCGTTGATCAGCCAGAGCTCGCCGCCCTCCACCGAGGCGTAGCTCTCGGCGATATTCGCCTTGCCGGTCCGGAGCGACTTCACCTCCGACCCCTCGAGCATGATCCCCGCCTCGAGGTCGTCCTCGATGAAATAGTCGTGCCGCGCCCGCCGGTTCTCCGCGACGATCTTCAGCGGTCTTTCGTCCTTGGCCATGATCCCGCCCGCCTACCCGAGACCGGATCGGCTGTCCAGCGCCGGCCACGATGAGCTTGGGATCCACGGACGGCAGCCTGCACGCCTCGGCACCCGCGGCCGGCGGCTTCCTGCCCTGACACGCGTGGCCGCCGGCCAGCACTGGGCTATCTCCCCCGTGGCAAACCCAGGGAGGATCGCCCATGCCGACTGTCCTCGTCACCAGCGCCAGCCGCGGCATCGGTCGCGAATTCGTCCGCCAGTTCGCCGCCGATGGCTGGCGGGTCATCGCTGCCTGCCGCCATCCTGAGGAGGTCGACGCCGAGCTGCGCGCCTTCGGCGACGGCGTCCGCCCGATCGCCCTCGACGTCACCGACCTCGCCTCGGTCGAGGCGGTCGCCCGCGAGGAGGACGAGCCGCTCGATCTGCTGCTCAACACCGCCGGCGTGATCGGCCAGGGACCGACGCCCCGGGCGAGGTCAACTACGCCGAATGGGCGCGCGTCCTCGACATCAACACCATGGGTCCGGTCAGGGTGCTCGACGCCCTCACAGACCGCCTCGCCGCCGCCGGCAGCGCCAAGGCGATCACGCTGACCAGTGGCCTCGGCTCGATCGCAGACGCGGGGTCCGGCGGCCAGTTGATGTATCGCACCTCGAAGGCCGCGGTGAACATGGCGATGCGCGCGCGGTCGTTCACGCTGCGCCCGCGCGGCATCACCGTCGCGGTGATCAATCCCGGCTGGGTCCGCACCGACATGGGCGGCCCCGGCGCCTCGATCTCGGCGGAGCAGAGCATCGCCGCGATGCGCAAGGTGATCGACGCGCTCACCCCCGAGCAGACCGGGACGTTCCTCAACTGGAAAGGCGGCGGCTACGCCTGGTAGCGGCAAATCTCGACGGTTCGACGCGGGAGTTCCGGTTCGGCAGCCCGTTCGCCGACATCACCGTGACCGGGCGAGTGGTCGCGCCCCAGCTTAGTTGAGCAGCCCGGCGTGCCGCATCGCGGCGCGCATCCGCTCGCGGGTGGGCTCCTCCAGCGCGACCATCGGCGAGCGGACCTCGTCGCTGCACTTGCCGAGCAGCGACAGCGCGAACTTGGTCGGCGCCGGGTTCGGCTCGGCGAAGGCGGCGCGGTGCAGCGGCATCAGCCGGTCCTGATAGGCGAGCGCCCTGAGGTAGTCCCCGGCCAGCATCGCCTCCTGGAATTCGGCCGAAAGCCGCGGGGCGATGTTGGCCACCACGCTGATGCAGCCGCGCCCGCCGTGGGCGTTGAAGCCGAGGGCGCTTGCGTCCTCGCCCGAAAGCTGCAGGAAATCGACGCCGCAGGCGATCCGCTGATCGGAGACCCGGGCGACGTCGCCGGTCGCGTCCTTGACCCCGATGATCCGCGGCAGCTTCGCCAGCTCGCCCATCGTTGCCGGGGTCATGTCGATGACCGACCGGCCGGGAATATTGTAGATGATGATCGGCAGGCTCACCGCGTCGTGCAGCGTCTTATAATGCTGGTAGAGGCCGCGCTGGTTCGGCTTGTTGTAGTAGGGCGTCACCACCAGCGCCGCGTCTGCGCCAACGCGCGCCGCGAAGCGCATCAGCCGCACCGATTCCTCGGTATTGTTCGAGCCAGCCCCGGCGATCACCGGGATGCGACCGGCGGCGGCCTTCACCACCACCTCGATGCAGTGCTCATGCTCGTCGTGGCTGAGCGTCGGGCTCTCGCCGGTGGTGCCGACCGCGACGATGCCATGGCTGCCCTCGGCGACATGCCAGTTCACGAGGCCGACCAGCGCTTCCTCGTCCACCTTGCCGTCGCGGAACGGGGTGATCAGCGCGGGGATGGAGCCTTTGAACATCGGGAGGGCCTCCGGGAGCGGACGGAAATCGGCCCGGAACCTATTCGGGAACGGCCGAGGCCGCAAGGCGGAGCGCGCGGGCCGGAGGCGGGAAGGCCGCTGAAAAAGCGGCGAAAAACCGATGTACAATCCATGCACAACCCATGCACAACGTATGCACCATCCCATGCGCATGGGTGTTATCGAGAAATTTACGGCAAGGTCGCCTCCTGAAGGCGACCGGCTGCTGGAACCGGCAGACTTGCCGCACACGCTATGGTAGTATGCGGCAAAGCAGAAACTGAGCCGAGGCCCGAGCATGCGATCCGCCGTTGCGCACCTGCCCCCGATGCTGCTTGGCGTCTGGCTTGGCTTGCACGGGGCCGCCGCGGCGCAGACCACGGCCCAGGCGAGATTGCTCGCCGAGGCGCTCGATGCCACCGCGACCGGCGACTGGCTGGAGGCCAAGGATCTCGCCGCCCGGACCGGCAGCCCGATCGCCCGCGATCTGGTGGTCTGGACCCGGCTCCGCGACGGCGCCGGCAACTGGGACGAGTACCTCGAGTTCCTCGTTCACCACCCGGACTGGCCTGGCCTGCAGACTCTGCGCCGCGCCGGCGAGCGGCAGATGCCGTCCGGCATGCCGCCGGCCGAGGTCTTCGCCTTCTTCAAGGACGCTGTTCCGCAGACCGGAATCGGCGCGCTGCGCCTTTCCGCGGCGATGTCGACGACCGGTCGTGAAGCCGAGGCCGAGGCCGAGATCACCCGGGCCTGGCGCAGCTTCTCGATGACCGGGCCGGAGCGCGCCGCGGTGCTGGCGCGCTGGAAGACCGTGGTCTCGCCCTCGAACGAGGCGCGGCTCGACATGCTGCTCTGGCGCGGCCTGACCGCCGAGGCGGAGGCGATGCTGCCGCTGGTCGGCGCGGACTGGCAGCGGCTGGCCCAGGCGCGCATCGCCTGCCGACGCGATTCCGAGGGCCTGCAATACGCGATCAACCAGGTCCCCGCGGCGCTGAAGGACGATCCCGGGCTCGCCTACGAGCGCTACCTCTACCGCATCGAGAAAGGACGCTGGCAGGACGCCGAGACGTACCTCCTCGAACAATCGCGCTCCGCGAAGGCGCTCGGCCAACCGGATGATGTGGATGGAGCGCCGCGCCAATCTCGCACGCCAGGCGCTCGAGGATGGCGACGTGTCCGGCGCTTACCGGCTGGCAGCGCGGAATTTCGGCACGAGCGGCCCCGAGTACGCCGATTCGGAGTGGGTGGCCGGCTTCATCGCCCTGACCCGAATGGGCGACCCGAAGACCGCGATCGCGCATTTCACCCGCTTCCGGGCCGCGGTGGCGACCCCGATCAGCCTCGGCCGCGCCGGCTACTGGCTCGGCCTCGCCCATGAGAAGTCCGGCGACAAGGCCGCCGCGACCGCCGCCTTTGCCGCCGCGGCGCAGTATCAGACCAGCTTCTATGGCCAGCTCGCCGCCGAGAAGCTCGCGGGCCCGCCCGATCCGGGCCTCGCGGGAACCGGTACCCCGCCGCAATGGCGCGACGCTCCGTTCATGAAATCCTCGGTGGTGCAGGCGGCCTACTGGCTGCATCTCGCGGACGACGACCGCCGCGCCTCGCAGTTCTTCCGCCAGGCCGCCGAGGGCGAGCCGGCGACCACCCGCGCGGCGCTGGCGCAGATGGCGATCGACCTCGGGCGCCCGCAGATCGGCATCCGGATCTCGAAGGACGCCGCGGCCGCCGGCATCGTCATGCCCGACCAATATTATCCGCTGCACCTCATCGCCCGCAGCGACTGGCCGGTGCCGACCGAGTTCGCGATGGCGATCGCCCGGCAGGAATCCGAGCTCTACGCCCGCGCCGCCAGCGATGCCGGGGCGCGCGGGCTGATGCAGCTGATGCCGGCGACCGCGAAGCATATCGCCGAGGTGGCCGGCGTGCCCTACGACGTCCGCCGTCTGGGCAACGACCCGCTGTACAACGCCCGCCTGGGCACCGCGTACCTCGCACAGTTGCTCGATCGCTACGACGGCTCCTACGTCCTCGCCACCGCCGCCTACAACGCCGGGCCGGGCCGGGTGAACGAATGGGTCGCCACCTTCGGCGACCCGCGGGCGCCGGGCGTCGATCCGGTCGGCTGGATCGAGGAGATCCCGTTCACCGAGACCCGCAACTACGTGATGCGGGTGCTCGAGGCGCTGCACGTCTACCGCGCCCGGCTCAACGGCCACCCCGTCCCGGTCCGGCTCGTCGCCGACATCAACCGGACCGGCTAAGATCGGCACTCTGGGGTTGACCCCTCGATAGTGATTGCCGATGGACCCACGGGGCTGACCTCCCATCCAGCACGCCGTCGGAGCAAGAAGGCCGCCGACAGTATCCGCTTAAGGTCGGAAAGTGTCTAGATTCCAGTCTGCCACACGACTATCGAATTAATCTTGTACGAATAACCGGAAGAATTCTGCTTCAGTTAGTTGAAATTGGAGGTGATAGGTGTCCTTGGGGAAGAGAATTTCAGATTGAGCAGGCTCCAATCTCGACCCTTCCGATTCACCGCTACCAGTCTTCACCGCTACACAAGTGTCGTTCGTCGGGAAATATGTCAAGTTAATGTGGTGAACCCCCTGGATAGTGTACGTACCAATGGAGTTGCCGTTTAGATAAACTATCCCGTCATTTACTCCATCACCTATGGATATATGGCAGACCGAAGTTTGTGCAACTTGATGGGACAGCACCAGATATATCTCGGCAGATACTAATGCGTTGGACACAAGGCCACTCCAATGCGCATGAAGCGCACGTGATTGCGTGTCGCTGGGAATGGTCGTGGCATTCGCCTGAGCCACGGGCCGGGTGCGGCCTCCCTGGCTCGGGCCCCGCAGGGCGAGTGCGAGACCGTCAATTCCGGTTTCAACCTGTACGATTCCGGTCCCGTTGGACAAAATCACCAGCTGATCGCCATCGGGAGGACCCGGTGGGAACTCCAATGGAGCCGCAAGCGCAGTGTCGTCTTCGAAATCGTCATGAAAGTATTCAGTGCAGCCGGCCAGCAATGCCAATGCCGAATATCCAGTCCCGCCATGATACACTCCTCGGTACAAGTTGATTGCCCAACGGTAATCGTATTCTTTGGAAATGTCTCACTGTAGCATAAATTCAGAAAGAAATCAACCAAACCTGCTGAAGGCTCTTCCCAGGATTGTCTATCGCGCCACCCGCGTGATCCGCGCCTGCCGGATCAGCGTATAAATCCCCGCGGCGAGGATCAGCGCGCCCCCGGCGATGGTCCAGCCATCGGGCCGCTCGCCGAAGAGCGCGTAGCCCATGAAGCTGACGAAGACGAGCTGGAAGTAGGCGAAGGGCTGGATGGCGCTGGCCTCGGCCACCTCGTAGGCCTTGATCATCAAGAAGTGCCCGAGCACGCCGAAAGCGCAGAGCGTCAGCATCCAGAACCAGTCGAAGCCGCCGTGGATCGGCGTCCAGAAGAACGGCCCCACCAGGGTGATCGCCACCGCGCCGGCAACCCCGGTGTAGAAGAGGCTGGTCTCGGCGCTGTCGACGCGGCCGACCTGGCGGGTCAAGAGCGCATAGAATGCAAAGAGCAGCGCGCCGGCGAAGGGCACCAGCGCCAGCGGGCTGAACACCTGGAACCCCGGGCGCAGGATCACCAGTACGCCGAGCAGCCCGATGGCGATCGCGACCCCGCGGCGCCAGCCGACGTACTCGCCGAGCACCGGGCCGGCGAGGGCCGCCACCAGCAGCGGATAGATCGAGAAGACCGCGTGGGTTCCGATCAGTCCGAGGAGCACGAAGGAGAGCACGGTCACGCAGATCTCGACGGCGAGCAGGATGCCGCGGAGGATCTGCGTCCAGGGACGATCGGTACGGACCACCCGCGGAACCCCGCCCTTCTGCGCCGACGCCAGCACCACGACGAAGAGCGCGAAGAACCAGTAGCGGATCATCACCACGGTGATGACGCTGTAGTGCGAGGCGAGGTAGCGCGACATGCCGTCCTGACAGGCGAAGACCAGGGCTGTGGCGATCATCAGCGCAATGCCGAGGCGCGGGTTGTCGGCCCGCGGCGGCGTCGCGGGAATTTCCGCCGGGTCGGGCGCGCCGGCGCTCAGAGCAGGCTCTCGGCGGCGAAAAGCGCGCGAAGGTCGGCCTCGGGCCGGGCGCCGACATGGCTGATCACCTCGCCGGCGGCGACGCAGCCCATGCGCGCGGCGGTCAGCCTGTCGCGGCCGGTGGTGAGGCCGTGGAGAAAGCCCGCGGCGAAGAGATCGCCGGCGCCGGTGGCGTCCACCACCTTGACCTTGGTCGCGGGGGCGTGGACGCGCGCGCCGCCGCCGAGGATGTGCGCGCCCTCGGCACCCACCGTGCAGGCGGTGAGCGGCACCTCGGCCTCGGCGCGGTCCATCGCCGTCGCCAGATCGTCGGTCAGGTAGAGCGACTGCAGCTCGTGCTCGTTGGCGACGAGCAGGTCGACGTCGGACCGGATCATCCGCAGGAACTCGTCGCGGTGGCGCTCCACGCAGAAGGGGTCGGAGAGGGTGATCCCGACCTTGCCGCCGGCGCCCTTCGCGGCGCGGACCGCCTTGCCGAAGGCGGCGATCGAGTCCGGGCCGTCGAAGCGGTAGCCCTCGAGGAAGATCGATTCGGCCGCGGCCATCTCGGCCTCGTCGATGTCGGAGGGCGCCAGGAACTCCGAGACCCCGAGGTAGGTGCTCATCGAGCGCTCGCCGTCGGGACTGACCAGCACCATGCAGCGGCCGGTCTCGTGGGCGTGGTACTTCGGCGCGAGGGGTGTGGCGTAGTCGGCACCCTGGGCGCGCAGGTCGTGGGCGAAGATCGCGCCGAGCTGGTCGTCCTTGACCTTGCCGACGTAGGCGGTCCGTGCCCCGAGCGCGGCAAGCCCGGCGACGGTATTGGCCGCCGACCCGCCGGAGATCTCCCGCGCCGGCCCCATGCGGCCGTAGAGCTCGACCGCGCGGGCGGTGTCGATCAGCTGCATGATGCCCTTCTCGACGCCGTTCTCGGCGAGGAAATCGTCCGCCACGTGGGCGATCACGTCGACCAGCGCGTTGCCGATGCCGACCACCTGGTAGCGCTTGGTCACAGGTTCTTCTCCTCGAAGGCACAGAGATCGCGGATGATGCAGGTGCGGCAGTGCGGCTTGCGCGCCAGGCAGACGTAGCGTCCGTGCAGGATCAGCCAGTGGTGCGCGTGAAGCTGGTAGCCGGCCGGCACCTGATCCTCCAGCGCCGCGCTCCACCGCCACGACGTCGCGCCCCGGCGCGATGCCGGTGCGGTTCGAGACCCGGAAGATATGCGTGTCGACCGCCATTGCCGGCAGCCTGAACCAGGTGTTCAGCACCACGTTCGCGGTCTTGCGCCCGACGCCGGGCAGGCTCTGAAGTGCCGCGCGCGACGAAGGCACCTCGCCGCCATAGTCATCCACCAGGATGCGCGACAGCTTCATGATGTGCCGCGCCTTGCTGTTGAAGAGCCCGATGGTCTTGATGTGCGCGATCAGCCCCGTCTCGCCGAGTTCCAGCATCTTTTCCGGGGTGTCCGCGACCTTGAACAGGCCCTCGGTCGCCCGGTTCACCCCCCGGTCGGTCGCCTGCGCCGAAAGCGCCACCGCGACCAGCAGGGTGAAGGCGCTCACATGCTCGAGCTCGCCCTTCGGCTCGGGTTCCGCGGCGTGAAACCGCCGGAATATCTCGGAAATCGACGCATAGTCGAGCTGCTCGGGCATGGTCCCCCTTCGCATGCGCACCCTAACCCCGCAAGGCGTTTCCGCAGGTTTCGGGTGGTGCCGGCGGCCGCAGTGAGTATCTTTCGGGCAAGCGAAAGCAAGAGATCTGCCATGACCCAGCCAGAGCCATACCACTACGCGGTGATCGGCCGCGCCATCGACCATATCGCCGCCCGCGCCCCGGAGCAGGCGTCGCTCGACGAGATCGCCGCCAGCGTCGGGCTCAGCCCGGCGCACTTCCAGCGGGTGTTCAGTCAGTGGGTCGGCGTCAGCCCCAAGCGCTACCAGCAGTATCTCGCGCTCGACCACGCCAAGCGCCTGCTCGCCGAACGGCACAGCGTGCTCGACACCGCGCACGCCAGCGGCCTCTCCGGTTCCGGGCGCCTGCACGATCTCTTCCTGCGCTGGGAGGCGATGAGCCCCGGCGAATACGCCCGCGGCGGCGAGGGGCTGGAGATCGCCTGGGGCTGGTTCGACACCCCCTTCGGCCCGGCGCTGGCGATGGGCACCGACCGCGGCCTCTGCGGCCTCGCCTTCGCCGCCGAGACCGGCCGCGACGCGGCGATGGCCGACCTGCGCGCCCGCTGGCCGAGGGCGGACTTCGTCGAGGCGCCGGCGCGGCTCGCGGCATGGGTCGATGCGGCTTTCACCGGCGGCGGGGAGACCCGGCTGCACCTGATCGGCGGGCCGTTCCAGATCAAGGTCTGGGAGGCGCTGATGCAGGTGCCGAGCGGCCATGTCACCACCTACTCCGACATCGCCAGGGCCATCGGCCACCCGACCGCGATGCGTGCCGTCGGCAATGCCGTCGGCCGCAACCCGATCAGCTGGATCATCCCCTGCCACCGGGCGCTCAGGAAGGCGGGCGGCCTCGGCGGCTATCACTGGGGCCTCGACGTCAAGCGGGCGATGCTCGCCTGGGAGGCCGCGCGCTTCGAGGGAGCGGCCTGAATAAGACCGTTCCCCGGATTCGTTAATGTGCTATGAAGCGGCCACGACAAAACAAGAAACCGCTTCGAGGCACGAGATGAAACAGGCAAGCAGGATCGCGATCCTTTCCCTTGGCGTGGCCGCCATCGCCGGCTGCAGCAACCTTGACGGCAGCTCCAACCAGACCGCCACCGGCGGCCTCGTCGGCGCCGGCGCCGGCGCGCTGATCGGCCGGGCGATCGACGGCGGCGGCACCACCGGCACGCTGGTCGGTGGCGCGCTCGGCAGCATGGCGGGTGCCGCGGTCGGCGCGACGCTCGACCGGCAGCAGCGCGAGCTCGACGCGGCGCTGGGCGGCAGCGGCGCGACGGTGGTCAACACCGGCAACCAGCTCGTCGTCACGCTGCCCGAGTCGATCACCTTCGACACCGGCAGCGCGATCGTGCATCCCGACTATGTCGACGAGGTGGCGCTGGTGGCGCGCAGCCTCCGCGACAACCCGAACTCCACGGTTCTCGTGGTCGGCCACACCGACAACGTCGGCCGCACCGACTACAACCAGGCGCTCAGCGAGCGGCGCGCCGGCTCGGTCGCCGCGATCCTGTCCGGCGACGGCGTCGAGGGCTGGCGCCTGCAGACGGTCGGGCGCGGCTTGAGCCAGCCGGTCGCCTCCAACGACACCCCCGGCGGCCGCGCCCAGAACCGCCGGGTCGAGATCGTCATCACCCCGACCGGCAACCAGGCGTGACGCGGCTGCCTTCCCGGCCGCCTCAGTCGGTCGGGAAGGGCACGTCGGGCAGGTGCACCGCCTCGAGCTTGTTGCCGTCCGGGTCGCGGACGAAGGCGGCATAATAGTCCGGCGTATAGTCGGCCCGGAGGCCCGGCGCACCGGCGTCGGAGCCGCCCTCGGCCAGCGCCGCGGCGTGGAACCTGTCGACCGCCTCGCGGCTCGCGGCGATGAAGGCGACATGCACGCCGTTGCCGGGGCTCGAGGCGCCCTCGATCGCCGGCGCGGCCCAGAACTGGGGCCAGGCAATACCCCAGGCATTGCCGAAGTCCTCGCTCATCGTGCGCTTGTAGCCGAGCGCGCCGAGGGTCGCATCGTAGAAGCGCGCCGCGCGGGCAAGGTCGGTGACGCCGACCGAAACGTGGCTGAACATCGGGTGAGCCTCCTGTGGAATCGTTCCGTCGCCGTTCTAGCACCGTCCCCCCTGACAGCCTTCTGTCAGGAGCGTGGACGGCGCCCTTCCGGATAGCCGCGGGAGCGTGCCGGTCAGTGCAGCTTTTCGCCGACCTCACTGATCGCGGCGTCGATCAGCCGATTGGCCTCCGCGGCCTTGATCCGATCGCGCAGCACGTCCCCGGCGGCGGCCACCGCGACGCTGACGGCGGTGTCCTTGATCTGGCGGACCGCGGCCTGCTCGGCGGCGGCGATCTGCTCGGTCGCGGTCTGGACCCGCCGCGCCACCGAGCGCCGGATGTCCTCCTTGGCCAGCTCCGCGGCGCGCTCGGCCTCGGCGCGGGCGGCGACGACGATGTCCTTGGCCTGGTCGGTCACTTCCTTCTGCCGGCGCTCGTAGCCGGCGAGCAGCGTCTGCGCCTCGTCGCGCAACGCCCGCGCCTCGTCGAGCTCGGCCTTGATCCGGACCGCGCGCTCGTCGAGCTTCCGGCCCAGCATCTGCGGCACCCGGTAATAGACCAGGATGCCGATGAAGATCAGAAAGCCGATCCCGACGACGATCTCGGTGTTGTTCAGGAATCCCATGGCGTCAGACCTTCAACCGGTTGGCGATGGCGGTCTCGATCGCCGCGGCGTCCGCCTTGGCTTCGGGCAGGAAGCGCTCGATGATCGCCGCCGCGGTTTCCCGCGCGACCTCCTCGACGCTTCGCGCCGCGCTGGCGTGGATCTCGCCGATGCGGCCTTCCAATTCCTTGGACTTCACCCCGATCTCGGCGTCGGCCTTGGCGAGCAGCGTGGCGAGCTCCTTGTCGATCGCGGCCTTGGCTTCGGCGCCGATCCGGTGCGCCTCGTCGCGGGCCTGCGCCAGCGCGGCGTTGTAGGCGGCTTCCGCCTCCTCCGCCCGCCGCTTCAGCGACGCCGCTTCCTCGATGTCGTTGGAGATCGCGTCGTTGCGCTCGCCGATCACCGTGCCGATCCGCGGCAGCGCGACCTTGCTCAGGATGTAATAGAGCGCGACCAGCGCCACCACGAGCCAGAAGATCAGGTTGGGATAGATCGCCGGGTCGAGCTGCGGCATGCCGGCTTCGGCATGCTGCAGGTTGGCATCCCCCAGGGTCTCCGCCGTATGCTCGCCGTCGGCGGGCGCCGGCTGGGCATGGCCCGTGCTCCGCGTCGGCCTGCGCGATCACGATCACCGCGTTGTCGGTCGCCATGTCTCACTCCGTCCGAAGCGGGCCATCCGAAGCGGGCCGTGCAGCCCGCGGCGAGAGTCGGCCGTGCCGATCAGACCGCAAACATCAGGAGCAGCGCGACCAGGAACGAGAAGATGCCGAGCGCCTCGGCGAAGGCGATGCCGATGAAGAGCGTCGCGGTCTGCTCGCCGGCCGCGGCCGGGTTGCGCAGCGCGCCGGACAGGAAGTTGCCGGCGACGAGCCCCACGCCGATGCCGGCGCCGCCCATGCCGACGCAGGCGAGGCCGGCGCCGATGAACTGGCCCATGTCCGCGATATTGCCTTCCATGGTCTTGTCTCCTTCTGGGAATGGCTGAATTGAGGGTCGCGCGCCGTCAGTGGCCGGGGTGGAGCGCGTCGTTGAGATAGACGCAGGTCAGGATCGCGAAGACGTAGGCCTGGATCACCGCCACCATCAGCTCGAGCCCGTAGATGCGCGGTGATGGCCAGGATCGGGATGACGGCGCCGACGCCGAGCGCGCCGGCGAAGCCCGCGAAGACCTTCAGCACCGCGTGGCCGGCCATCATGTTGCCGGCAAGTCGGACCGAGTGGCTGAGCGGCCGCACGAAGTAGGAGATCACCTCGATCACCGCCAGCACGATCCGGAGCGCCACCGTCGGGCGCGCTCGCCACCCAGAAGAGCTTCAGGAAGCCGATGCCGTGCTTCATGAAGCCGATCACGGTCACCGTGATGAAGACCGCGAGCGCAAGGAGCGCCGTCACCGCGATGTGCGAGGTCGAGGCGAAGCTGCCGGGGATCAGCGCGAGCAGGTTCGCGAAGAGGATGAAGAGGAAAAGCGTAATGATGTAAGGGAAGTACTTCAGCCCCTGCTTGCCGGTGACGTCCTCGATCATCTTGTAGGCGAAGCCGTAGACGGTCTCGGCCATCGACTGCGCCCGCGACGGCACCAGCGCCCGGCCGCGCGGCGCCGGTGATCATCAGCAGGCTGACGCAGACCACCACCAGCGCCATCCAGAGCGTGGCGTTGGTGGGGGTGTACCAGTGCACGGCGGTCGCCGCCGAACAGCGGGTGCACCTCGAACTGCTCCATCGGGTGGATGTTGAAACCGCTGCCGCCCGCTTCTTCCGCCATCGGCTCTCACTCCTCTCCGACCGTCCTCGTTCGTCGTCGTCGCGCGCGCATCAGCGCGCCTTCGCCTTTGCCGCTCTGCACTTCCTGCGCGGTGCGGAGCATGGTCCGCACGCCGGCGGCGAAGCCCAGGAGGGCGAACACCACCAGGAACATCGGCCGGGTGCCGAACAGGGCGTCCAGCCCGAACCCGATCGCCAGCCCGAGGACCATCCCCACGACCAGCTCGATCACCATCCGCCAGGCCAGCGAGCCCTGGGTGAACTCGCCGCTGGTGGCCGCGCGACGGCTCGGCGCGACCCGCCCGGGCGGCCGCGATCCGGTCTTCCAGCCGCTTCAGCCGCTCGGAAAAGGGCTCGTCCGCCATCGGCCGGCCCCTCCCCACGCGGGCGTGACTTGAGGGAAGGTGGTACTGGAAAGCCCGTGCCGCTGTCAAGCGAAAGCCGTCGCGCCGACGGCGGTTAACCCATTGAAACTGGCAGTTTTTCTTGACGAACCGCTGTTTGCGTTGCGTCGGCGAGCGCCGCGGGTACTGCCGCAAACTCTCAACCGAACGGTTGACTTTTGCCGCGGCGGCGGCCACGACGCCGGCATGAGCCGCGATGAGGCCCCCGATCTCGACCTGATCTTCGCCGCGCTGGCGCGACCGCACCCGGCGGGCGATCCTGACCGAGCTGGTGGCCGGCGACCGGACGGTCGGGCGAGCTTGCGGCGCCGCACGCGATGTCGCTGGCGGCGATCTCCAAGCATATCCACATCCTCGCCCGCGCCGGGCTGGTGGCCCAGGCGCAGGGCCGGGCGGCTGGTGACCTGCCGGCTGCTGCCGGACGGGCTGCGGGCCGCGGGGATATGGCTGCAGGGGGTCGGCGGCTTCGACGCCGGAGGACTACGACGCGCTGGAGCGGCTGCTGCTCGCCGGGCTCGCCGAAGGGCGCGCCGGACTGACGGCGAGCCGTGCCTCGCTACAATCCATCGCACAATGCGCATGCACAATCCATGCACCTGCGAGCGGCATGGCGGTCGCAGAGGTTAACCGCTGCCGCCCGGCCAGGGAGCCGCCGAAACGGTCGTGCACGCGGCGGTTAACCCGCCTCAGGCGGTCTCGACGATGCGCTCGGCGGCGGCGAGGTCGACCGAGACGAGCTGGCTGACGCCCGGCTCGGCCATGGTCACGCCGAACAGCCGGTCCATCCGCGCCATGGTGACCGCGTGGTGGGTGATGATCAGGAAGCGGGTGTCGGTGCGGCCGGTCATCTCGTCGAGCAGGTCGCAGAAGCGGCCGACGTTGGCGTCGTCGAGCGGCGCGTCGACCTCGTCGAGCACGCAGATCGGCGAGGGGTTGGCGAGGAAGACCGCGAAGATCAGGCTGAGCGCGGTCAGCGTCTGCTCGCCGCCGGAGAGCAGCGACAGCGTCGAGAGCTTCTTGCCCGGCGGCTGGCACATGATCTCGAGCCCGGCCTCCAGCGGGTCGTCGCTCTCGACCAGCATCAGGCTGGCCTCGCCGCCGCCGAAGAGGTGCTTGAAGAGCGCGCCGAAGTTGCGGTTGACCTCGTCGAAGGCGGCGAGCAGCCGGTCGCGGCCTTCGCGGTTCAGCGTGCCGATGCCGTGGCGGAGCTTGCGGATCGCCTCCTCGAGGTCGTCGCGCTCGCGGGTCAGCGTCTCGGCTTCCTCGCGGATCTCGCGGGCGTCCTCCTCGGCGCGCAGGTTGACGGCGCCGAGGCCGTCGCGGGCGCGGCGCAGCCGGTCGACCTCGGCCTCGAGCGCCGCCGGCCGCGGGCACCGCCTCGGCGGTGGCGCCGAGCGCCGCCAGCATGTCGCCGGGGTCCATGCCGGTCTCGGTCTCCAGCCGCTCGGTCACCGCCGCGGCGCGGGCGACGGCGGCCTCGGCCAGCGCCTCGGCGCGGGCGCGGGCCTCGCGGGCCTCGCCGGCGGTGCGCTCGCTGGCGCGGGCGGCGGCGTCGCGCTCGCGCAGCTCGGTCTCGCCGAGCGCCAGCGCGTCGGCGGCGCGGCGGCGGCGGGTCTCGGCCTCGCCCGTGCGCCGTCGAGAGCTCGCCGCGGCGCGCCGTCAGCGCCGGCGGCCGGGTGCGCGCCTCGGCGAGGGCGGCGGCGGTCTCGTCGGCGCGGCGGTCGAGGCTCGCCAGCCGCTCGGTCGCCGAGGCGCGGCGGCGTCGCCCAGCCGGCGGTCTCGCGGCCGATCTCGTCGAGGCGGCGGGCGCGGGCGGCGCCGGCGCGGTCGAGCTCGTCGGCTTGCGCGCGGCGGGTGAGCATGGTGATGCGCGCCGCCTCGACCCGCAGCCGCTCGGCTTCGACCGCGGCCTTGGCCTCGGCCGGGTCGGCGAGCCCGGCGGCGTCGCGGGTCGGCGGCGTCGAGCGCGGCGCGGGCCTGGGCGAGCTCGTCGGCCGCGGCGCTTGCCGGCGGCGGCGCAGGCCGGAGACGCGGCCGTCGAGCGGCTTCCAGCGCCGCCTCGGCGCGGGACCGGGCGCGGGCGGTGTCGGACGGCCTGCTGCTCGGCGGCCTTGCGGGCGGCGCGCGCGGCGGTCTCGGTCGCGGCGGTGGCCGGCGAGCCGGCTCGCGGTCGCGGCCTGCGCCGCCCGGGCGGCGTCGAGCTCTGCCGGCGGCGGCGTCGGCCGCCGCGCGGATCTCGGCGAGCCGGTTCTTCTGCTGCAGGCGCAGCGTCGTCGCCGAGACGGCGCCGCCGGCGGCGACGGCGAGGCCGTCCCAGCGCCAGAGGTCGCCCTCGCGGCTGACCAGCCGCTGGCCGGGGGCGAGCGCCGGCCTGCAGCCGGGCGCCGTCGGCGCGGCCGACGACGCCGATGGCGGCGAGGCGGCGGGCGAGCGCCGGCGGGGCGCTGACCTCGCCGGCGAGCGGCATCGCGCCCGCCGGCAGCGCGGCGGCGGCGGCGTCCGCCAGCGTCCGCCAGCCGGTGCCGTCGGCGGCGAGCGGCAGCGCGAGGTCGTCGGCGAGCGCGGCGCCGAGCGCCGCCTCGAAGCCGCGGGCGACGGTGACGGCGTCGAGGACCGGGGTGGCGGCGCCGGCGGCGCGGGCCAAGCAGCCGCTCGAGGCCGGCCGCCTCGGCGCCGAGCGCCTTGGCCGCGCCCTCGGCCTCGGCGAGGCGGCTGCGGGCGGCGGCCTCCTCGGCGCGCGCGGCGGCGGAAGCGGTCTCGGCGGCGGCGAGCGCCGGCTTCGGCCTCGGCGGCCGCCTCGGCGGCGGCCTCGGCCGCGGCGGTGGTCCCGGCGCGGGCGGCCTCGGCGGCGGCGCGCTCGCGCGGCGGCGGCGGCCAGCGCCGCTTCGGCGGCCTCGAGCGCCGCGGCCGAGCTCGGCGGCGCGGCGGCGGGCGTCTTCGAGCAGGCGCTGGGCGGCCTGGTGCTCGGCGACGAGGCGGGCGGCGGCCTCGGCGCGGGCGTCGAGCGCGGCCTCCACCGTCCGCAGCGCCGCGGCCGCCGCCTCGGCGGCGGCGCGGGCGGCCGCGAGCCGGGCCTCGTGGCCCTCGCCCTCGGCTTCGAGCCCGGCGCGCTCCTCGGCGAGCCGCGCCGGTCATCGCGCTGGCGTCGCGGTCGAGTGCCGCCTCGCGCTCGCGGTCGGCGGCGAGCTGGGCGATCTGCGCCTCCAGCCCGGCGATGTCGCGCTCGCGCGGCGGCGGCCTCGGCGTCGAGCCGGTCGCGCTCCAGCGTCAGCCGTTGCAGCACCGCGCCGGCGATGGCGTCCTCCTCGCGCAGCGCCGGCATCGCCTCGTCGGCCTCGCCGCGCAGCCGCGCGGCGGTCGCGGCCTCGGCCTGCGCGGCGCCGGCGGCGCGGGTGGCGGCGAGGAGCGCGGCCTCGGCCGCGGCGCGGGCGGCGTCGGCGTCGTGCCAGTGCCGCCAGATCAGCAGCGCCTCGGCGCGGCGCAGGGCCTCGGCGATCTCGCGGTAGCGCTGGGCCTGGCGGGCCTGGCGGGCGAGGCTCGAAAGCTGGGCGTCGAGCGCCTCGATGACGTCGCCGACCCGGGCGAGGTTGGTCTCGGTGGCGCGCAGCTTCAGCTCGGCCTCGTGCCGGCGCTGGTAGAGGCCGGAGATGCCGGCGGCCTCCTCCAGGATGCGGCGGCGGGCCTTCGGGCGGGCGTTGATCAGCTCCGCGATCTGGCCCTGGCGGACCAGCGCCGGCGACTGCGCCCCGGTCGAGGCGTCGGCGAAGAGCATGGCGACGTCGCGGGCGCGCGCCTCGCGGCCGTTGGCGCGGAAGGCCGAGCCGGCCTCGCGGGTGATCCGCCGGACGATCTCGAGCTGGTCGTCGTCGTTGAAGCCGGACGGCGCGCGGCGGTCGCGGTTGTCGAGGGTGAGCACGACCTCGGCGTGGTTGCGGGCCGGGCGGGCGCGCGAGCCGTTGAAGATCACGTCGTCCATGCCGTCGCCGCGCATCACGCTGGGGCGGGTCTCGCCCATCACCCAGCGCAGCGCCTCGAGCAGGTTCGACTTGCCGCAGCCGTTCGGCCCGACCACGCCGGTCAGCCCCGGCGCGATGACGATCTCGGTGGGGTCGACGAAGCTCTTGAACCCCAGGAGGCGCAGCCGGGTGAATTGCACGGCGTTGGCCCTGCGTTATTGTCCGGCGGCCAGAATTCCGGGAAGGCCGTCGCGCTGTCAATGATTATCCCACAGCATATGGCGGAGAGGCGGGCGGGCTCCCCCATATGTCGGTAGAGGAAAAGCCCGCGCCTTGACCCGGCCGGCGGTTTGCGGCTTGCCTTCGGCCGGGCGGGACAACGGGGGAGCCGCGATGGCCTACGACTACGACGACCAGAACGTCTTCGCGCGGATCCTGCGCGGCGAGATCCCGAACGAGACCGTGCTCGAGACCGAGCATACCCTGGCGTTCCGCGACATCCGCGCCCAGGCGCCGGTGCACGTGCTGGTGATCCCGAAGGGGCGCTACGTCAGCTACGACCACTTCGGCGCCGAGGCGAGCGACGCCGAGATCGTCGATTTCACCCGGGCGCGTGGCGCGGCTCTGCGCCGAGCTCGACCTGGCACCGGCGCGATGGCGGCGCCGGCTACCGGCTGATCGCCAACACCGGGGCGGCCGGGTTGCAGGAGGTGCCGCACATGCATGTGCATATCCTCGGCGGCCGCAGCCTCGGCCGGATGCTGCCGGCGTCCTGAGCGGCGCGCAAGGCGCTTGACCGGGGGCGGCGCGCGGTGTAGTTAACGTATGTGTTAATTAATGCCGTCGGTTCAGCAAGGATGGTCCGGAATGCGCGAAGACAGGCTTTCCAGCACGCTCTCGGCGCTGGCCGATCCGACGCGGCGGGCGATCCTGGCGCGGCTGGCGAACGGCGAGGCGACGGTGGGCGAGCTGGCGGCGCCGTTCGCGATGAGCCTGCCGGCGGTGTCGCGGCACCTGAAGGTGCTGGAGCGCGCCGGGCTGATCGCCCGCGGCCGCGAGGCGCAGTGGCGGCCGTGCCGGCTGGCGCCGGAGCCGCTCGGCGAGGTGGCGGGCTGGCTCGAGAGCTATCGCCGCTTCTGGGAGGCGAGCCTGGACCGGCTCGACGATTATCTGACCGACCTGCAGAAAGGAAATCCCGATGGACGCGATCACTGACGCCCCCGAAGGCGCGCTTTCCCTGCATATCGAGCGGCGGCTGAACGCGCCGCGCGAACTGGTGTTCGCGGCCTGGACCGAGCCCAGGCACCTCAAGCGCTGGAGCGCGCCGCACGGCTTCGCGATCCCGGAGTGCGACGGCGAGCTCAGGCCGGGCGGGCAGTGGCACGCGACGATGCGCGCGCCGGACGGCAAGGAGCTGCGGCTGGTCGGCACCTACCGCGAGATCGTGCCGCCGGAGCGGCTGGTCTTCACCCACGCGCTGGCTGGACGCCGACGGGCGGCCGGGGCCGGAGGAGACGCTGGTGACGGTGGTGCTGACCGAGATCGACGGCGGCACGCACCTGAGCTTCACCCAGACCGGCTTCGTCAGCGGAGCCTCGCGCGACGGCCACGGCGGCGGCTGGGACGAGTGCTTCGAGCGGCTCGCGGCCTATCTTGCCGCGGAGGCCTGACGGCCGGCTCAGCTCGCGGCGAGGTGGGCGGCCATCGCGGCGGCGAGGCGGGGGGCTTCCTCGGCGAGCGCGAGGATGGTGCCCGACCGCCGGGTGGTGGCGAAGTCGAGGCCGGCGAAGGCGAGGCCGGGGATCGGGCTGAGGCCGCCCTGATGCACCGGCTCGCCGTCGGCGTCGAGCGCGCCGGGCAGCCGGAATCCAGCCGAAGTCGCCGCGGAAGCCGGTGCACCAGAGCACTGAGCCGAGGCCGGCGGCCGCCGGGTCGAGAGCGAGGATCGGCGGGTCGGGGAGCCGCGGGGCCACGGTCTCGGCCGGGTCGGGCTCGGCGGGCGGCGCGTCGATGCCGGCCTCGGCGATATAGGCGTCGATGCGGGCGCGGCTCGCCGCCGAGAAGTCGTCGGCGAAGCGGATGTTGTCGGCGACATCGTCGGCGAAGTGCAGGCGCCCGTCGGCGAAGCCGACAAGATGGCCGAGCAGGATCACGCCCTCGGCACTCAGCGACTGCAGGCTGATCGTGCGCGGCACCGCCAGGGTCGGCCGCCCGGCGATGCGGCCGTCCGGCCCGACGAAGGAGCTGCGCGGCGCGTCGAAGAGGCCGCTCGCCACCAGCCAGTGCAGGATGTCGCGGCCGCGGTAGCGCCGCGGCGTGCGGCCAACCCGGCCGGTGGCGAGATAGACCCGGCGGCCGGCGAGGACGAGCTCCTCGGCTAGCTGGGCGCCGGTCTGGGCGTTGCCGACCACGAGCACCGCGCCGTCGGGGAGCGCGCCCGGGTTGCGGTAGGCGCCGGCGTCGATCTGGGGCAAGTCCGGCGGCAGAGTGGCGGCGCAGGCCGGGCGGCGCGGGCGGGTGAGGGCGCCGCTGGCGGCGACCACCGCGCGGGCGAGGACCGGGCCGCCGGGCGTGGCGAGGCGGAAGCCGGCCGGGTCCGGCTCGAGCGCGCCGACCGTCGCAGTCCGAAGCGGCAGGCGGTGGCGGGCCGCGTAGTCCCGAAGCAGCGCGACGAAGGCGTCGCGAGTGAGAAAGCCCTCGGGGTCGGGTCCCTGGTAGGGCTCGTTCGGCATCACCATCTGCTCGTTTGGAATGTTGGTATGGAAGCTGTCCCAGCGCTGGCTCAGCCAGGTGTCGCCGACGCCGCGGCGCTCGAGCACGCTGTGGGAGAGCCCGAGGCGCTTGAGCTCCCGGCTGACGCCGAGACCGGAGAAGCCGGCGCCGACCACGGCGACATCGAGGATTTCTGGGAGGCTCTCGGGCGCGCGCATCGGTCCCCTCGCTCGTCCGCGCTCAATGCCCGCGGCCGGGGACAAAAGCAAGCCGGCGGCCGGGCCACCGCCCGGGCAGGCATTGCCCCGCGGCGGCGATGCGCGATAAGCAGGGGCCGAGCCTCGCCAGCGACGGAGCGAACCCCATGCCGATCCCTGCCCCGGAAATCATCGAAGTCACCTCGTCCCGCGTCGCCTGCGACGGCGGCGACGGCGCGGCCGGGCATCCGCGGGTCTGGCTGCAGATCGACCCGGAGAAGGGCTTCGTCGAATGCGGCTACTGCGACAAGCGCTACGTGCTGAAGCCCGGCGCGGAGGCGGCGGAGCACTGAGCGTGGCGGAGTTCGGCCCCGGCCATCACCTGCACCTGATCGACGGCTCGGGGTTCATCTTCCGCGCCTATCACGCGCTGCCGCCCTTGACCCGCAAGTCCGACGGGCTGCCGATCGGCGCGGTCGCGGGCTTTTGCAACATGGTCTGGAAGATGCTGCAGGAGACCCGCGGCGCCGATGCGCCGACCCATGTCGCGGTGATCTTCGACAAGTCCGAGGTGACCTTCCGCAACGCGCTCTATCCCGACTACAAGCAGAACCGGCCGCCGGCGCCGGACGATCTCGATCCCGCAGTTCGGGCTGATCCGCGAGGCGACGCGGGCGTTCAACCTGCCCTGCATCGAGATGGCGGGCTTCGAGGCCGACGACATCATCGCCACCTACGCGACCGAGGCCGCGGCCGCCGGCGGGCGGGTGACGATCATCAGCGCCGACAAGGACCTGATGCAGCTGGTGGCGCCCGGCATCGAGATGTTCGACACGCTGAAGAACAAGCCGATCGGGCCGGACGAGGTCTTCGAGAAGTTCGGCGTCGGCCCGGACCGGGTGATCGACGTGCAGGCGCTGGCCGGCGATTCGGTGGACAACGTGCCCGGCGCGCCCGGCATCGGCATCAAGACCGCGGCGCAGCTGATCCAGGAGTACGGCGATCTCGACACGCTCCTGGCGCGCGCCGGCGAGATCAAGCAGCCGAAGCGGCGCGAGGTGCTGACCGGCCACGCCGAGCAGATCCGCATCTCGCGCGGCGCTGGTGACGCTGCGAGCGCGACGTGCCGCTGGAGGCGCCGCTGGCGGCGCTGGAGGTGCGCGAGCCGGATGCGGACGTGCTCCTGCCCTGGCTCGGGGTGATGGAGTTCCGCGCGCTCTCCGGCCGGGTGGCGGCGAAGCTCGGGGTCGGCGCGCCGGTGATCGAGCCGGTCAGCGAGGCCGCGTCCGGCGCCGATCTCCGGCCGCGAGCCGCCGCCGGTAGCCCCGATCGACCACGCCCGCTACGTCATCCTGCGCGACGCCGGCGCGCTGGCCGACTGGATCGCCCGGATCCGCGAGGCCGGCGTGGTGGCGCTCGACGTCGAGACCACCGCCGCCGACGAGATGCGCGCCGAGATCGTCGGCATCGGCGCTCTCCACCGGCCCCGGCGAGGCGGCCTATCTGCCGCTCGCGCATGTCGCAGGCTCGGACGGGCTCTTCGTCGAGCCGGTGGCCGGGCAGGTGCCGCTCGAGGCGGCGCTGGAGCTGCTCGGGCCGCTGCTTGGAGGACCCGGCGGTGCTGAAGCTCGGGCAGAACGTCAAGGCGGCGGTGAAGCTCTTCGCCCGGCTCGGCATCCGGCTGGCGCCGATCGACGACACCATGCTGGTCTCCTATGCGATGCATTCGGGGCTGCACAGCCACGGGCTCGACTATCTGGCCGACGCCTACCTCAATCACACGCCGATCGTCTTGAAGACGCTGACCGGCGGCGGCCGGGCGGCGCTGAGCTTCGCGCAGCTCTCGGTCGAGGAGGCGGGGCGCCACGCCGCCGAGCAGGCCGAGGTGACCTTCCGGCTCTGGGCGGCGCTGAAGCCGCGGCTGCCGTTCGCGCGGGTGACGCGGGTCTACGAGACGATGGAGCGGCCGCTGGTGCCGGTGCTGGCCGAGATGGAGGCGCACGGGGTGCGGGTCGACCGGCAGGCGCTGTCGCGGCTCTCCGGCGACTTCGCCCAGCGGATGGCGGCGCTCGAGGAGGAGATCCATCGCGCTCGCCGGCGGGCGGTTCAACATCGGCTCGCCGAAGCAGCTCGGCGAGGTGCTGTTCGACCAGATGGGCCTCGGCGGCGGCAGGAAGGGCAAGACCGGCGCCTATACCACCGGCGCCGACGTGCTGGAGGAGCTGGCGGCGCAGGGCCACGACCTGCCGGCGCGGGTGCTCGACTGGCGGATGCTCTCCAAGCTCAAGTCCACCTATACCGACACGCTGCAGGACGCGATCAACCCCGAGACCGGGCGGGTGCATACCAGCTACCAGATCGCCGGGGCGGCGACCGGGCGGCTGGCCTCGATCGATCCGAACTTGCAGAACATCCCGGTCCGCACCGACGAGGGCCGGCGGATCCGCGAGGCGTTCGTGGCGGAGGCCGGGCAACGTGCTCCTCAGCCTCGACTACAGCCAGATCGAGCTGAGGCTGCTGGCGCATATCGCCGATATCGCGGCGCTGAAGGCGGCGTTCCAGGACGGGCTCGACATCCACGCGATGACCGCCTCGGAGATGTTCGGGGTGCCGATCGAGGGGATGCCGGCCGGGGTGCGGCGGCAGGCCAAGGCGATCAACTTCGGGGTGATCTACGGCATCTCGGCCTTCGGGCTGGCCAACAACCTGCGCATCCCGCGCGAGGACGCCAAGCGGTTCATCGACACCTATTTCGAGCGCTTCCCCGGCATCCGCGAGTATATGAACCGCACCATCGCCTTCGCCAAGGAGCACGGCCACGTCGAGACGCTGTTCGGCCGGCGGATCCACGCGCCGGAGATCAACGCGCGCGGGCCGCACGCCGCCTTCGCGCAGCGGCAGGCGATCAACGCGCCGATCCAGGGCTCGGCCGCGGACATCATCCGGCGGGCGATGATCCGGGTGCCGGCGGCGATCGAGCGGCCTGCCGGCGCGGATGCTGTTGCAGGTGCACGACGAGCTGCTGTTCGAGGTCGCGGAGGGCGCGGTCGAGGAGACGGTCGCCGCGGTGCGGGGTGCGATGGAAGGCGCCGCGATGCCGGCGGTCGATCTGGCGGTGCCGCTGGTGGTGGACGCGGGCAGCGGCGCGAACTGGGCGGCGGCGCACTGAGGCGGGTGCTTGCTTGGCGCGCTGATTTCGCGCGGCCCCTCTCCGCCGTCCCGCCCGATTTGTCCGTCGACAAATCGGGCCGCGCCTGCCCGCGTCGTGCCGAAGGCACGCCTTCGGCGGGACGGGCAGGCGCGTAAACGCGCCAGCCGGGCAGGCGCGTCCCGATTATGCGCGTCGGTCCAGGCCGCACCCCTCTGGCCCTCGGCCAGCTGGCTCCGGGCGACGGACCGGGCGAGGCGCCACAGGCGCCTTGCCTTTTCGCTCCGGGACCAGCAATCGCCGGCTGGGGCGCTACATCGGCGGCGCCGAGCCGTCCTCCATCACGCCGGCGCGGCCGGCGACGAGCTTGCCGTCGGTCTCGGTGGCGAAGAAGATCGCCTTGTCGCCGACGGCGAGCTTGCGGTCGGGGTCGGGGGCGAAGGCCATGATCGGGGTGCCTTCGGGAACCTCGACGACCTCCTGCTTGCCCTTGTAGGTGACGGTGATGCTGTGGTCGGCGCCATGGTGGCGAAGGCGGCGTTGGTCATCAGGCTGTCGGGGCCGAGATCCCAGCCGCTCTCGCCCTCGCCGACGCCGTTGAGCTGCGGCGGGAAGACGCTGATCGCCACCGCCTGCTTGCCGCCGTCGGCGGCCTTGACCGAGGGGATCGACAGATAGTCGTCGGGCTTGAGATCCTGAAGCGCGATCCGGTGGTAGACCACGAGGCCGAAGTCGGGCTCCAGCGTGATCTCGACCGGCGGGCCGGCGGCCGGCTGCACGGTGGCGACGTCGCCGGCGATGGCGGTGACCTCGCCGCGGATGTGCGGCGCGGCCGTGGCGAGCGTCGCGCCCGCGCCGAGCAGCGTCGCGGCGAGGAGGCCGCGGGTGAAGAGCGATCTGAGCATGGCGTTCTCCTGGTTTTGTTGAGCAACGTGGCGCGGATCGGCGCGATGACCATGCGCGGCAAGGCAGCGGTCGCGGCGAGTTGATCGCGGCTTCAGTCCTCGCGCCAGGCTTCGGCGACCCAGGGCGTCGGCCGCACGAAGTGGCGCAGGTAGCGCAGCGGCGGGTCGGGGCGGTCGGCGGCGAAGAGGCCGCGGAGGTGCGCCATCGGCGTCAGCGGGCGGTAGCGGCTGCCCCACTGGCCGGCGATGGCGTGCGGCGGCAAGAGGCTGCCGGGGAAGATCACCACGCGGGCGTCGGGCGGCAGTCGCGGCGGCAGGAAGAAGTTGAGCGGCAGCGGGCGGGCGCACTGGTAGCGGAAGTGGCGTACCCAGGGGGTGGGCCAGAACTGGATGCCGCCCGGGGCCTCGCGGGTGACGTAACGCTGCTCGAACTGGTAGGTGTCGGCGACGGCCTGGGGATCGGCGAGGAACTTTTCCTTGAGCGGCAGGAGCTTGCCGACCGGGAAGCGGAAGATCGAGGTCTGGCCGAGCCGCTCCAGCGGCGTGTTGGGGTTGCGGGCGAGGATCACCGCGTCGGGATCGCCGTAGCTGAAGAAGCCGTCGAGCGAGCCGACGACAACGAGATCGAGGTCCATGAAGAGCACCGGGCCGGCGAGGTCGGCGAGCGTGGCGCTCCAGAGCCGGGCCTTCGGCCAGATGCCCTTGGTGCCGACGGGCATCGCGACCTCGAGCGGCGGCAGCGGCTCGGCGCGCACTTCCGGCCGGAAGCCCGCGGCGCTGTCGGTGAAGCAGGTGAAGGAGAAGGGCGGCGTGATGTTGCGCGCCACCATCGCGTAGAGCCGGTTGACGTAGGGCGCGCCGTACTTGGTGCCCCAGCTGATGCAGATCACCTGCTTTGTCATCGGCATCTCCGGGAGGCCGGGGGTCAGAAATCGACCGCGATGCCCTTGCGCTCCCAGTCGCCGTAGCGCACCGGCTCGGGGCCGTCGCGGCCGCCGATCTCGGGCGGCAGGGCGGGGAGCGGCGCGGCGGCGCGGCGGACCGCGGCCTCGGCCAGCGCCCGGGCCGCGGCGGCGGCGCGGCGGGCCTCTTTTTCGCTCGGCTCGGGTTGCATATATTCCTCGCGGGTCGCAATCGGCGATCATAGGGCGGGGCCGCGGGCCGTCGCAAGGGGAGGGGGCATGAACCTGGTCAGGACGACACTGCTGCTGGCGGCGATGACCGCGCTCTTCATGGGCGTCGGCTATCTGATCGGCGGCACCGGGGGCATGCTGATCGCGCTGATCTTCGCGATCGGCACCAACGCCTTCGCCTGGTGGAACTCCGACAAGCTGGCGCTCAGGATGCACAACGCCGAGCCGGTGACGCGGGCGAGCGCGCCGGAGCTCTTCGACATGGTCGGGCGGCTGGCGAAGAACGCCGGGCTGCCGATGCCCAAGGTGTACCTGATCCGCAGCGACCAGCCGAACGCCTTCGCCACCGGGCGGAACCCGGAGAACGCCGCGGTGGCGGCGACCACCGGCATCCTGCAGGTCTTGAGCCGCGAGGAGCTCGAAGGCGTGATCGCGCACGAGCTCGCGCATGTGAAGAACCGCGACACGCTGACGATGACGGTGGCGGCGACGGTGGCGGGGGCGATCTCGATGCTGGCGCAGTTCGGCTTCTTCTTCGGCGGCGGGCGCGACCGCAACAACCCGATGGGGCCGATCGGCGTCCTGCTCGCGGTGCTCCTCGCGCCGCTGGCCGCGGCGCTGATCCAGATGACGATCAGCCGCACCCGGGAATATTCCGCCGACCGCGACGGTGCGGCGATCAGCGGCAAGCCGCTGGCGCTCGCCAGCGCGCTCGGCAAGATCTCGGCCTACGCCAGCCGGATCGAGATGCCGAGCGCCGAGCGCAACCCGGCCTCGGCGCCGCTCTTCATCGTCAACCCGCTGAGCGGGCGGCGGATGGACAACCTGTTCTCGACGCATCCGAACGTCGAGAACCGCATCCGGGCGCTCGAGGAACTCGCCGCGACGATGCAGCCGCAGGCCGCGACGCGGCCGAGCCCGATCCCCGCCGTCCGGCGCCGCGGCGAGGGCTGGTGAGCGTCCCCGGCCTTGCCGCCCGCACCGGGGCGGCGGCGCTGGTCGCCGGCGTGCTGGAGCGCGGGCAGAGCCTCGCCGAGCAGACCGGCGCCGCGAACGGCCCGCTGGCGGCGCTGGCGCCCTCGGAACGGGCGCGGGCGCAGGCACTGGCGGCGCGGGACGCTGAGGCATCTGGAGCGGATCGACGAGCTGCTGCAGCGGTTTCTCCAGCGTCGCCCGCCGGATGCGGCGCTGAACGCGCTGCGGCTCGCGGTGGCGGAGATGCATCTCGACGGCGTGCCGCCGCATGCCGCGGTCGACGGCGCGGTGCGGCTGGCACAGGCCGGAGCCAAGGGCCGCCACCTCGCCGGCATGGTCAACGCGGTGGCGCGGCGGGTGGCGGACGGCGGCGCCGGGCTCTGGGCCGAGGCGGCCGAGGCGCCGCTGCCGCCATGGCTGGCGGAGCCGGTCGCCGCCGCCTGGGGGCCGGAGGCGGTCGCGGCGATCGCCGAGGCGCACCGGCAGCCCGCGCCGATCGATATCACGGTGAAAGTGTCGGACGAGGCGGAGGCCTGGGCGGTGGCGCTCGACGCGGAGCGGCTGCCGACCGGCAGCCTGCGGCTGCGCCGGCGGGCGCGGGTTTCCGGCCTGCCGGGCTTCGCCGAGGGGGCGTGGTGGGTGCAGGACGCCGCCGCCGCGCTGCCGGCGCGGCTCTTCGGGCCGCTCGCCGGCCGGCGGGCGCTCGACCTCTGCGCGGCGCCGGGCGGCAAGACGCTGCAGCTCGCGGCCGCCGGCGCCGATGTGACGGCGCTCGACGTCTCCGACGCGCGGCTCGGCCGGCTGCGCGACAATCTCGCCCGTACCGGCCTCAGCGCACGGGTCGTGGCGGCGGATGCGCTCGGCTGGACCCCGGCGGGGAAGTTCGACGCGATCCTGCTCGATGCGCCCTGCTCGGCGAGCGGCACCATCCGGCGTCACCCCGACCTGCCGCACCTGCACGGCGGCAGCGATCCCGCGACGCTGGTGGCGCTGCAGGCGACGCTGCTGGCCCGCGCCTGGGAGTGGCTGGCGCCGGGCGGGCGGCTGGTCTACGCGGTCTGCTCGCTGCTGCCCTCGGAGGGCGAGGAGCAGCTCGCGCGCTTTCTCGCGGCGACGCCCGCGGCGCGGGTGGCGCGGCCCGACGCGGCGACGCTCGGGCTCGAGCCCGGCTGGGTCGACGCCGCCGGGGCGTTGCGGCTCCGGCCCGACTATTGGCCGGAGCGCGGCGGGATGGACGGCTTCTATGCGGCCGGTCTCGAAGCGCCGGGCATTGCCACGTGACAGTGTGTCGCGGGCAAGGATAAGCTGCGCTGCCACCAATGAGTTTTCCGGTGCCAGCCCGCTGATGCCCAGACCCCGATCCGCCTCTCCAGGGCCGAGCACGGCAACGTCCGCGCCCCGACCGTCCCGCTCGCGGCATCCGCCCGCGTCGAGGGCAGCGGCCGACCCGCGGGGCGGTCGGGAAGCGGCGGCGTCGTGCCGGAGGCACGCCTTCGGCGTGACGGCGGGGCGGGTCGGCCGCTGCCCGGGCCAAGGCCCGGGCAAGAGGGTGCCGCACGCGGGCGCCCCTCCCGGCATCCGATGCTGAGAGCCCTCGGCGAGCGTCTCGCCCGTCCACCGCGAGCCTGGCGCAACCGGATCTGGGCGCATCGCGCCCGTCTCGGCGGCCGGCCCGAGGTCGCCGGGCAGCTGCCCGAGCCGATCCTGCTCGGCGACGCCGAGCGCGGCCAGGCGCTGGTCGACGGCATCTGGCGGGCGCTCGGCCAGGCGGTGCCGGTCGGTAAGGGCTCGATCTGGACCGCGCCGATCCCCGACCGGCGGCTCGAGGCCGAGCGGCAGGCCTGCCTCTGGCTCGACGATCTCGCGGCACTCGGCAACCGGCCGGCGCGACAGATGGCGCAAGGCTGGGTGCAGGACTGGGTCCAGCGCTTCGGCGGCGGCAACGGCCCGGGCTGGGAGCCCGAGCCCGCCGGCCGCCGCGCCAAGCGCTGGGCGGTGCACGCGGCCTTCCTGACCGAAGGCCTCGACCGCGGCGGCGCCGACCGCTTCTGGCGGGGGCTCGCCGGCCATCAGCGCTACCTCTCCCGGGCCTGGGCGCAGGCGCCGGAGGGACTGCCGCGGCTCAGGGCGCTGGCGGGGCTGGTCTGGAGCGGCGTGGTGCTGCCGCACGCCGGCCACGCCGCGGCGCTGGCCGAGATGGCCGCGCTTGCCGACGGGCTGATCGACGCCGACGGCGGCACTCCGTCGCGGGCGCCGGAGGATCTGGCCGAGATCCTCGTCCTGCTGATCTGGACCGCGCGGCTGCTCGAGGACGCCGACCAGCACGCGATGGCGCCGCACCTGCAGGCGATCGTGCGCGCGGTGCCGACCGTCCGGCCGCTCCGGATGGGCGATGGCAGCATGGCGCGCTTCCACGGGGGCGGCGCCGGCGGCGCGGACAGGCTCGACCAGGCGCTGGCCGAGCTCAGGCTGGTCGCCCAGCCCAAGCCGAAGCTGCCGATGGGCTACGCGCGGCTGGCCGGCGGGCGGGTGGTGCTGGTGATGGACGGCGCAGCACCGCCCGGCGGCGCCCGGGCGCTCGGCGCCCATGCCGCGACGCTGGCCTTCGAGATGAGCGTGTCGCGGCACCCGGTGGTGGTGAACGCCGGGCCGGGGCAGGTGTTCGGTCCGCCCTGGGCGCTCTTCTCGCGGCAGACCGCGGCGCAGAGCACGGTCGAGGTCGCCGGCCGCGCCTCGGCGCGGATCGAGGCCGAGGGCCTCGCCGCCCGCACCTTCGGCGCGCGGCTCGCCCATGGCCCGGCGGTGGTCTCGGTGCGCCAGGCCCAGGACGCCACCGGCCAGTGGCTGCTCGCCACCCAGGACGGCTATGTCGCGAGCATCGGCCTCTTGCAGGAGCGGCGGCTCTATGTCGACGCCCGCGGCCAGGAGGTGCGCGGCGAGGACATCCTGACCGTCGCCGACGCCCGCGCCCGGGTGCAGTTCGACCAGGCGGCCCGCGACGGGCGGATCGCCTTCGCGGTGCGCTTCCACCTGCACCCGGCGCTCGATCTCGCGCTCGACGCGGCGCGGCAGATCGTCGAGATCATGCTGCCCTCGGGCGAGCACTGGATGTTCCGGGTCGGCGGGGGTGCGATCGACCTCGAGCCCTCGGTCTATTTCGACCCCGCCGCCGCGGCGCCGGTGGAGGCGACGCAGGTGGTTGTCCGTGCCGAGGTGGTCGGGTATCTCGGCCAGATCACCTGGTCCTTCGGCCGCATCGCCGAGGCGCCCGCGGCGCCCTGACGGACCATCGCCACGCACCGAACGCCGCCGAAGGAGCGCGCTGCCCATGTTTCCTGATCTCGTGCCGGTCCGCCGGGCGCTGATCTCGGTCTCGGACAAGACCGGGCTGATCGAGCTCGCGGCCGCGCTCGCCGCCCGCGGCATCGAGCTGGTCTCCACCGGCGGCACGGCGCGGGCGCTGCGCGACGCCGGGTTGCCGGTGCGCGACGTCGCGGCGCTGACCGAGTTCCCCGAAATGCTCGACGGCAGGGTCAAGACGCTGCACCCGATGGTGCACGCGGGCCTGCTCGCGGTCCGCGACGATCCCGACCACGCCGCGGCGCTCGACGAGAACGGCATCGAGACGATCGATCTTTTGGTGGTCAACCTCTATCCGTTCGAGGCGACGGTGGCGGCCGGCGGCGACTTCGCCGCCTGCATCGAGAATATCGACATCGGCGGCCCGGCGATGCTGCGCTCGGCGGCGAAGAACCACGGCTATGTCACCGTCGTCACCGACGTCGAGGATTATGCGCCGCTCCTCGCCGAGCTCGCGGCGCACGACGGCGCGACCACGCTCGGCTTCCGCCGGGCGCAGGCGCTGACCGCCTTCGGGCGCACCGCCGCCTACGACGCGGCGGTCTCCGGCTGGATGGCCGGTGCGATCGAGGCGGCAACGCCGCGGCGGCGGAGCTTCGCGGGCAGGCTCGCCGAGAGCTTGCGCTACGGCGAGAACCCGCACCAGGCGGCCGCCTTTTACCGCGACGGCAGCGGCCGTCCGGGGGTGGCGACGGCGCGGCAGCTGCAGGGCAAGGCGCTCTCCTACAACAACATCAACGACACCGACGCCGCCTTCGAGCTGGTGGCGGAGTTCGCGGCCGAGGACGGTCCGGCCTGCGCCATTATCAAGCACGCCAATCCTTGCGGCGTGGCCCGGGGCGCGACGCTGGCCGAGGCCTACCGCGCCGCCTACGACTGCGACCGGGTCTCGGCGTTCGGCGGCATCGTCGCCTTGAACCGCCCGCTCGACGCCGAGACCGCCGCGGCGATCGCCGAGATCTTCACCGAGGTGGTGATCGCGCCGGAGGCGAGCGCGGCGGCGGCGGAGGTCTTCGCCGCGAAGAAGAACCTGCGCCTCCTGGTCACCGGCGGCCTGCCCGACGCCGGGGCGCCGGGGCTCGCCTGGCGGCAGGTGGCCGGCGGCTTCCTGGTGCAGGGCCGCGACAACGGCCGGCTCGATCTCGCGGCGGCGCGGGTGGTGACCCGCCGCGCGCCGACCGCGGCCGAGCTCGGCGATCTCGGCTTCGCCTGGACCGTGGCCAAGCACGTGAAGTCGAACGCGATCGTCTATGCCAGGGCCGGCGCCACCGTCGGCATCGGTGCCGGCCAGATGAGCCGGGTCGATTCGACCCGGATCGCCGCGCGCAAGGCCGCCGACATGGCCGAGGCGCTCGGCCTCGCCGCGCCGCCGACCGCGGGCGCGGTGGTGGCGTCGGACGCGTTCTTCCCCTTCCCCGACGGCCTCCTCGCTGCCGCGGAGGCCGGCGCCACCGCAGTGATCCAGCCCGGCGGCTCGGTCCGCGACGACGCAGTCATCGCCGCCGCCGACGAAGCGGGGCTCGCGATGCTCTTCACCGGCATGCGGCACTTCCGGCACTGAATCAGGCCGCTGCGGGCGGGGCGGCGGGCGTAAGGGTCGGAGCACGCGCTGGCAGGAAAGCGCCTGAGCTCAGGCGTCCGGATCGAAGACGTAGCCCTCGCCGTGCACGGTCCGGAGCGTGCGCGGGGTCCGCGCGTCCTCGCCGATCTTGGCGCGCAGCCGGGTGATGCGGATGTCGATCGAGCGGTCGCCGGGCGCCAGCGGCCGGCCGTGGGCGAGCTCGGCCAGCCGCGAGCGGCTCAGCGTCTGGCGCGGGTGGCGGGCGAAGACGTCGAGCAGGTCGAACTCCATCGCGGTCAGCGCGATCTCGCCGCCGTCGGGATCGCGCAGGCAGCGCGCCGCGGTGTCGAAGGTGCAGTTGCCGATCCGGAGCGCCGGCCGCGCCGCCGCCGTCGGCGCGCCGTCGGCCGCCGCGTCCTCGGGGCCGATCCGCCGCAGCACCGCGCGGATCCGCGCCAGCAGCTCGCGCGGCTCGAACGGCTTCACCACATAGTCGTCGGCGCCGTCGGTCAGCCCGGCCAGCCGGTCGCCGAGCGTCCCCGCGGCGGTGAGCAGGATCACCCCGGCCCGCACCCCCTGCGCCCTCAGCCGCGCCAGCGCCTGCATGCCGTTCTCGCCCGGCATGTTGACGTCGAGCACGATCACGTCGGCCGGCGCCTCGGCCAGCCGGGCGTCGAGCTCGGCGGCGTTCTGCCGCGGTGCCGACATCAAAGCCCTGCATCCCGAGATAGTCGGTCAGGAGCTCGCGGAGATCCGGCTCGTCGTCCACCACCAGAATCCGCGCGCCTGTGGTCATGGCACTTCCACTCCGTTCATCCGCCGGTGCAGCTCCGCCGCCAGCGCCGCGAGGTCGAGGGGTTTTTCGAAGATCGGCAGGCCGCGCGCCCCGAGCCGGCCGCCGGGATCGGCGCCGAGCGCATCGCCGGTGATCAGGATGATCCGCCCCTCGAGCCCGGGCCAGCGCCGGCCGATCTCGTCGGCGAGTGCGGCGCCGTCCATGTCCGGCATCCGGAGATCGCTCACCACCGCGTCGACCGGCCCGGCCTCGAGCGCCGCCAGCGCCCGCCGGCCGCTCGAGGCGGTGGCGACCGTCAGCCCGTCGGCGCCGAGCCGCTCGGCGAGCAGCGCCGCGATCTCCGGCTCGTCGTCGACCACCAGCACCCGGCCGCCGGCGATCGGCTGCGGCGCCGCCGCGGCCCGCGCCGGCTCCGCGGCCTGCGACAGCGGCAGATGCACGCGGAACCGCGCGCCGTCGCCGCGCGCGGTCTCGAGCTCGATCCGGCCGCCGTGCGCGGCGATGATGCCGTGGCAGACCGAGAGCCCGACCCCGGTGCCGACGCCCTGCGGCTTGGTGGTGAAGAACGGCTCGAACGCGCGCTTGGCCACGTCCGCGGCCATCCCCGGCCCGTTGTCGGCGACCTCGAGCACCGCCGCCTCCGCCTCGGTCCAGGCCCGCACCGCCAGCCGGCGCGGCGAAGGCCGGCCGATCAGCGCCTGCTGGGCGTTGACCACCAGGTTCACCACCACCTGGTGCAGCTGGTCGGCGTCGCCATGCACCGGCGGCAGCCCGCTCGGCAGGTCGAGCACCACGTCGACGTCCGCACTCCTGAGGCCATAGGCCGCGAGATCGAGCGCGCCCATCACCACCTCGCCGAGGCTGACCGGCTCGCGCCGCGGCGGCCGGGCGCGGGCCATCGCGAGGAAGGTGCGCACGATCCTGGCGCAGCGCTCGGCCGCGGCGTGGATTTCTCGACCCGCGCCGCCATCGCCGGGTCGCAGCCGATCTCGCGCAGCATCGAGGAATAGCCGACCACCACCGACAGCGGGTTGTTGAGCTCGTGCGCCACCCCGGCGAGCAGCGCGCCGAGTGCCGTCAGCTTCTCGCTCTGGTGCAGCGCCTCGCGCGAGCGCGCCGCCTCGGCCTGGGCGGCGCGCAGCGCGGTCAGATCGACCGAGGTGGTGACGATCGCCGGCTCGCCCTGGAACAGGATCTGCCGTGAGGTCAAGGACACCGGCACCTCGCGCCCGTCGCGTCGGCGCAACGTCAGCTCGTGGTCGGTCACCTCGCGTCCGGCGCCGAGCTCGGCATAGAGCCAGTCGCGCTCGGCCGGGTCGGGGTAGAGCGTCGCCCGGTCGAAGGTCTCCAGATCGACGCCCTCGAGCCCGTAGAGCCGGATATAGGGCTCGTTGACGAAGAGCAGCCTGCGGTCGGAGAGCCGGGCGATGTTCATCGGCACCGGGTTCGCGGCGTTGATCGCGTTCAGCCGCGCCTCGGAGGCCTGCAGCGCCGCCTCGGTCGCCTTGCGCTCGGTGATATCGACCGCGAAGGTGCCGACGGCGCTGACCTCGCCGTCGGCGTCGAGCACCGGGAAGCGGATCGCCATCGCCCAGCGCGGCTCGGGCATGTTCGAGGTCAGATACTGCTCGCTGACGTGCTGCTTGCCGCTCTCGACCACGGCGCGGTGATGCGCGTCGCTCTCGCCCACCACCTCCGGCGGGCGGACCTCGGCCGGCAGCCGGCCGAGCGCGTCCGCCGCCGGCACCCCGATCATCTCCTCCATCCGGCGGTTGAACATCAGGTAGCGGCCCTCGGCGTCGCGCAGGTGCGCCGCCACCGGGGCGAAGTCCATGAAGGCGTGGAACCGCGCCTGGCTCTCGCGCAGCGCCGCCTCGGTCTCGCGCAGCTCGGTGATGTCGACGGTCGCCGCCAGCATCGCCTCGCGCCCGCCGTAGGCGATCCGCGTCGCCGACATCAGCACCTTCGCGGTGCCGGCCGTCCGGCATCGCCAGATCGACCTCGACCGCGCCGGCGGTGCCCTGGGCCAGGAGCTCGCGCTGCATCGCCTCGCGCTGCTCGGGCTTCGCCCAGACCCCGAGCAGGGTCTCGATCCCGGCCATGCGGCCCGAGCCCGAGGTTCCGCCGCGCCCGCGGGTTGATGTAGAGCGGCATGCCGGTCTCGATCTCGCTGATGACCAGCCCGACCGGCACGCTCTCGGCGATGGTGCGGAACTGCGCCTCGCGCTCGGCGAGCGCCCGCTCCGAGGCGCGCCGCTCGCTGAGATCGCGCAGGTAGGCGAGAAAGATCGTGGCGCCGCCGCGCTCGCCCCGGACCACCACGATCTCGATCGGGAAGGTCGAGCCGTCGGCGCGCATCGCGTCGACCTCGATCCGCCGGCCGAGATGTCTGCGAGCCGCCGCCCTTGAGGTTGCGCTCCATGCCGAGCAGATGCGCGCTCCGGAGGTGCGGCGGGATGATCAGCTCCATCATCGGCCGGCCGATCGCATCGTCGCGCTCGTAGCCGAAGGTGCGCTCGGCCGCGGCATTGAACTCGACGATGATGCCGCGGGCGTCGATGGCGATGTAGCAGTCGAGCGCCGCCTCGAGCGCCGCGAGCCGGAGCCGCTCGGCCTCCTCGCGCGCCGACTCCGCCTGCTTGCGGTCGGTGATCACCCGGCCGATGCACTGGATCTCGATCAGCTTGCCGTCGGCGTCGAAGAGGCCGGTGTCGGTCCAGGCCTCCCAGTGCAGCCGGCCGTCCGGATGCTGGGTGCGGAACTCGACCGAGCTGGTCGGCGATTCCGGGGTGATGCGCGCCATATGCGCGGCGAAGACGCGGCAGGTCCTCGGGGATGATGAAGTCCGGGTCGCGGTGGCCGCGCGCCTGCACCTCGGCCAGCGTCATGCCGACGTGCCGCTCCGCCGCGCCGTTCATGAAGGTCCAGTCGCCTTCCGGGCTGACCCGCAGGATGAACTCGGCCTGCATGTCGACCACCGCCCGGTAGCGCGCCTCGCTCGCGGCCAGCGCGCGCGCCTGGGCGCGGGCCTCGGTGACGTCGCGCTTGACCGCGACATAGTGCGTGGTGCCGCCGATCTCGTCGCGCAGCGGCGCGATGGTGGTCTCCTGCTCGATCAGGTGGCCGTCGCGGTGGCGGTTGACGATGGTGCCGTGCCAGGCCCGGCCGGAGTCGAGCTCGCGGCGCATCGCCTCGAAGAACTCCGGCGGATGCAGGCCGCTCGACAGCACCTCCTGCGGCTGGCGGCCGAGCACCTCGGCCTGGCTGTAGCCGGTGGTGGTCTCGAAGGCGTGGTTGACGAAGGTGAAGCCATGGTCGGGCCCGGTGATCTCCACCGGGTCGGCCGCCTGCTCGACCGCGAGGCCGAGCAGGCGCAGCTCCGCCTCGCGCCGCCGCTCGTCGCTGATGTCGGTGGTGAGCAGCACCCGGCCGCCGTCGGCGCCGCGGTTCTCGCGGATCCGCACCCAGCGGCCGTCGGCGATGCGGTGGACATGCTCGCTGCGGTTGCCGGTCCGCAGCACCAGCCGCCGGTCGAGGAAGTCCTCGCCCATCTCCGGGTGGTAGACCGGGCCGTTGGCGAGGCCCTCGCGCAGGAACTCCTCGAAGTTCTTGCCGATCCTTGAGCGCCCGGCGCAGCGGCTCGGTCATATGCGCGGGGTAGCGGCTGTTGTAAAAGACGATGCGGTCGTTGCGGTCGCAGACCACCAGCCCGTCGGGCAGCGCCTCGGCGGCGGCGCGCAGCCGCGCCTCGGCCTCGGTCACCTCGCGCGTCGCCCGCGCGGTCACCCTCGCCGCGAACCAGGCGACCAGCCCGGTCGCCACCAGCACCACCGCAAAGAGCGCCGCCGCCAGCGGGTCGGAGCGCATCACCCAGAGCCCGCAGGCGGCGATCAGCGCCATCAGCGTCAGCGCGCCGGCCCAGACCGTGCCGCCGCCCCCCAGCTCCGCCGCAGCGCCGGCCGTCTCGTCGCGCATGGCGCGGCTCTCTCTCCCGTGCCGCCCGGATCCCGACGCCCGGAGGCGCGCGGTATTCTGCGGACGGCCGGGAGCGCCGGTCAAGCGCGGCAATTCCGCGCGTGAGCCTCGGCAGCCGATGTTTCAGCGGATTGCCAAGCGGCCCGGAGTTTGTTTCAACTGTCGCAAGGCTCAGGGGGACCGGCCCGTGGCGCGCATCGCCGTCGTCGACGACGAGAGGGACATCCGCGAGATGCTCGTCGACTATCTCGGGCTCGCCGGCCACGAGGTGGTCGCGGCCGAGGGCGGCGTGGCGCTGGAGGCGCTGCTCGCCGCCGGGCCGCCGCCCGATCTCTTCATCCTCGATCTCGGCCTGCCCGGCGAGGACGGCTTCGCGCTGGCGCGGATGCTGCGCCAGCGGCTCGATCCCGGCATCGTCATCCTCACCGGCGCCGGCGATCTGGTCGACCGGGTGGTCGGCCTCGAGATCGGCGCCGACGATTATGTGCGCAAGCCGGTCGAGCTCAGCGAGCTCGCCGCCCGCATCGCCGCCGTGCTGCGCCGCCGCCGTCCGGCCGGCGCCGGCGCGGGCGCGGCGCCGGCCGGCCCGAGCTTCGGCCGCCTACAGCCTCGACCTGCGCGACTTCTGCGTCCGCGACGCCGCCGGCGCGCCGGTCGATCTCAGCCCGATGGAGGTCGATCTCGTCGCCGCCTTCGCCACCAACCCCGGCCGGGTGCTGACCCGCGACGAGCTGATGCGCCTGGCGCCGCCGCGCGACGACGACAGCAACGACCGCTCGATCGACCACCGCGTCACCCGGCTGCGCCGCAAGCTCGAGGCCGACCCCGAGCACCCGCAGCTGATCAAGACCGTCCGCGGCATCGGCTACGTCCACACCCGCTGATCTCGAACAATCCCCTGGGTTTTCATACTGGCTTGCTAACCTGGAGAGCAGTCGTTTTGCGCCCACAGGCGCAAAACAACCAAAAACCTGCGCGCACCTGCGCGCACCTTGTGGCGGCAACTGCCGCCCGCGGCCGCAAGGCCGCGCCGCTGCGGCGCGCCCCTCCCGACGCCTCCCTTGGACGATCCCCCCGCACGGCCTAGACTTGCCGCATGCGCGGCGCCGAGCTCCTGATCCCCCGCCCCGAGGGCCTGTGGTGCCCGCCAGGCGATTTCTTCATCGACCCGACCCGCCCGGTGCCGCGCGCGCTGATCACCCACGCGCATTCCGACCATGCCACCGCCGGCCACGGCGCGGTGCTGGCGACGCGCGAGACCCTCGACATCATGGGGCTCCGCCTCGGCGACGGCTTCGCCGGCGCCACCCAGGCCGCGGCCTTCGGCGAGCGCATCGACCTCGGCGGCGCCAGCGCCAGCTTCCACCCGGCCGGCCACGTGCTCGGCTCCGCGCAGATCGCCGTCGCGGCGCCGGGCCTCAGGATCGTCGCCGCCGGCGACTACAAGCGCACCCCGGATCCGACCTGCGCCGCCGTTCGAGCCGGTCGCCTGCGACATCTTCATCACCGAGGCGACCTTCGGCCTGCCGGTCTTCCGCCACCCCGACCCCGCCCGCGAGATCGCCCGGCTCCTGCACTCGCTCGCGCAGTTCCCCGAGCGCACCCACCTCGTCGGCGTCTATGCGCTCGGCAAGGCGCAGCGGCTGATCCGCCTCCTCCGCGACGCCGGCCACGCCGCCCCGATCTACCTCCACGGCGCGCTGCGCCGGCTCTGCGACTATTACGTCGCGCGCGGCATCGATCTCGGCGAGCTCCCCGACGCCACCGAGGGCCGCGGCCGCAGCCGCGACTTCGCCGGCCAGATCGTGCTCGGGCCGCCCTCCGCCTTCGAGGGCCCCTGGATCCGCCGCTTCGCCGACCCGCTGATCGGCTTCGCCTCCGGCTGGATGCAGGTCCGCGCCCGCGCCCGCCAGCGCGGCGTCGAGCTGCCGCTGATCCTCTCGGACCATTGCGACTGGCCCGAGCTCACCGCCACCATCACCGAGCTCGACCCGGCCGAGATCTGGGTCACCCACGGCCGCGAGGAGGCGCTGGTGCGCTGGTGCGCGCTGCAGGGCCGCCCGGCCCGCCCGCTGCATCTGGTCGGCTACGAAGACGAGGCGGACGACTGATGCCCGGCACAATTCTGGAGCACGCCGACGACCTGCTCTGGCAGCTCGACATTCCGGCCGGCGTCGATCCCGGTCGCCCGGGGATCCTCGAATGGCGGATCGAGGGCGTCGGCTCCTACATCGTCCGCGCCACCGCGCTGGCACGCGCGATCCGCCAGTACGAGGACAGCGTCTGGCGGCTGGGCCAGGGGCTGCCGCACCGCGTCGGCTCCTACCGCGACATCCACCGCATCCTCCGCAAGGCGGCCGACCAGGGGCGGCGTGTCACCGTCATCGCGCTGGAGACCTGCGAGGCGGCCGAGCTCCCCGCGCGCAAGCGGCACTGGGTGGCGCTGCGCGGCAGCCTCAACGGGCCCGGCTGATGCGCCGCTTCGCCGAGCTGCTCGAGCGGCTCGCCTTCACCCCGGCGCGCAACGGCAAGCTCACGCTGCTGATCGACTATCTCGCCGCCACCCCGGACCCCGACCGCGGCTGGGGCCTCGCCGCGATCACCCGCGACCTCACGCTCGACGCGGTGAAGCCGGCGATGCTGCGCGCCATCACCGTCGCGCGCGTCGACGCCGAGCTCTTCGCGCTCTCCTACGACTTCGTCGGCGACCTCGCCGAGACCATCGCGCTGATCTGGCCGACGCCGCCCGGCCCGCCTGACGACCCGCCCCTCGCCGAGGTCGTGGGCCGCCTCCGCGCCGCCTCCCGCCGCGAGGCGCCGCAGGTGGTCGAGCGCCTGCTCGACCGGCTCGACGCCTCCGGCCGCTTCGCGCTGCTCAAGCTCGTCACCGGCGGCCTGCGCGTCGGCGTCTCGGCCCGGCTCGCCAAGCAGGCGCTGGCCGCGCTCGGCGGCCGCGACGTCATCGAGATCGAGGAGCTCTGGCACGGCCTCGTCCCGCCCTACGCCGGGCTCTTCGCCTGGCTCGCCGGCGGCGGCCCGCGGCCCGACGCCGCCGCCGGCACCCCGTTCCGCCCGGTGATGCTGGCGCATGCGCTGACCGAGCCGGATCTCGCCGGGCTCGACCCGGCCGACTATCTCGCCGAGTGGAAATGGGACGGCATCCGCGTCCAGGCCGCCGCCGACGCCCACGGCCGCCGGCTCTTCTCGCGCACCGGCGACGATATCTCCGGCGCCTTCCCCGATCTGCTCGACGCGCTCGACTTCGACGCCGCCCTCGACGGCGAGCTTTTGGTCCGCCGCGACGATGGCTCGATCGCCAGCTTCTCCGACCTGCAGCAGCGGCTGAACCGCAAGACCGTCACCGCGGCGCAGCTCCGCCAGTACCCCGCACACCTGCGCGCCTACGACCTCCTGCAGTCGGGCGCCGACCGACCTCCGCCCGCTGCCCTTCGCCGAGCGCCGCGCCGCGCTCGAGGCCCTCGCCACCCGGCTCGACCCGGCCCGCTTCGACCTCTCGCCGCTCCTGCCCTTCGCCAGCTGGGACGCGCTGATCGCCTTCCGCGCAGCACCGCCCGACCCGGTGATCGAGGGCGTGATGCTCAAGCGCCGCGACAGCCCCTACGTCCCCGGCCGGCCCAAGGGCCTCTGGTGGAAGTGGAAGCGCGATCCGCACATCATCGACGCGGTGCTGATGTACGCCCAGCGCGGCCACGGCAAGCGCTCGGGCTTCTATTCCGACTATACCTTCGGGGTCTGGACCGAGGACGGCACGCTGACCCCGGTCGGCAAGGCCTACTTCGGCTTCACCGACGAGGAGCTGGTCCAGATCGACCGCTTCGTGCGCGCCAACACCATCGACCGCTTCGGCCCGGTGCGCGCCGTCCGCGCCGACCCCGACCACGGCCTGGTGCTCGAGGTCGCCTTCGAGGGCCTGGCCCGCTCTCCCCGCCACCGCTCCGGCCTGGCGATGCGCTTCCCGCGCATCAGCCGCCTGCGCTGGGACAAGCCGCCGTCCGAGGCCGACACCCTGGAGACGCTGGCGGCGCTGCTTGCCCGCGCTCTGAGCCGGCCACGGTTTTGCGTTGCCGAGCGGGCGCCCGGCGCTATCTGCGCCGGAGACCTCCGGGCCGAGTCCTTCGGCCCGACGACCTCCGGACCCGACGTTGCCACCGATCACCCCCCTGATCCTCGCGGTCGCGCTCTTCATGGAGCAGATGGACTCGACCGTCATCGCCACCTCGCTGCCGGCGATCGCCGCCGACATCGGCACCTCGCCGATCGCGCTCAAGCTCGCGGTGACCTCCTACCTGGTCGCGCTCGCGATCTTCATCCCGATCAGCGGCTGGATGTCGGACCGCTTCGGCGCCAAGAACATCTTCCGCCTCGCCATCGTCGTCTTCGTCATCGGCTCGATCGCCTGCGGCTTCTCCAATTCGATCCACGCCTTCGTGCTGTCGCGCTTCCTGCAAGGCATCGGCGGCTCGATGATGACCCCGGTCGGCCGGCTGCTCCTGGTCCGCGGCACCCCGCGCGAGGAGCTGGTCTCGGCGATGGCCTGGCTGACCATCCCCGCGCTGATCGGCCCGATCATGGGGCCGCCGCTCGGCGGGTTCCTGACCACCTACCTGAGCTGGCACTGGGTGTTCTGGATCAACGTGCCGATCGGCGTCCTCGGGCTGGCGCTGGTCACCCGCTTCCTGCCGGCGGGCGGGCCGCGGGTGCCGCGGCCGGTCGATCTCCCCGGGTTCCTGCTCTCCAGCATCGCCTTCAGCGGCTTTGTCTTCGGCCTGTCGGTGGTCAGCCTGCCGGCGCTGCCGATCGCCTACGGCTACGTCACGATCGCGATCGGGGTCGCCTCGGGTGCGCTCTACCTCTGGCACGCCCGCCGCGCGGCCTACCCCTTGCTCGATCCGAAGATGCTGCGCTATCCGCTGTTCCGCGCCGGCATCGTCGGCGGCTCGAACTTCCGCATCGGCATCGGCGCGATCCCGTTCCTCTTGCCGCTGATGCTGCAGCTCGGCTTCGGGCTCAACGCGTTCCAGTCGGGGATGATCACCTTCGTCACCGCGGTGGGCGCGCTCTCCTCGAAGTTCATCGCCCAGTGGGTGTTCCGCAGCTTCGGCTTCCGCAACGTGCTCGCCACCGGCGCCTTCGTCTCGGCGCTCTTCATCGCCGCCAACTGCCTCTTCACCCCGACGACGCCGAAGCTGGTGATCATGGCCTGCCTGCTTCTCGGCGGCGTGCTGCGCTCGATCTGCTTCACCGGGGTCAACGCCATGGTCTTCTCCGACATCGACGAGCCGGACCAGAGCCAGGCCACCGCGATCAATTCGGTCGCCCAGCAGATCTCGCTCGCCACCGGCGTGGCGCTGGCCGGCGGCGTGCTCGACCTCGCCGGCCAGTTCCATGGCGGCGGCATCGAGCTGCGCGACTTCCACATCGCCTTCCTGGTGGTCGCGATCGTCTCCGGCCTCTCCACCTTCACCTTCATGCGGCTGCCCGCCGACGCCGGCGCCGCGGTCTCCGGGCACCGCCGCCGCGCCGCGCTCGCCAATCCCTGAGCGATGCGGCATGCTGGCCCGCGCCGCGCGGGGGAGGCCAGCATGAGCGAAGAATTCGACGCCATCGTCATCGGCGCGGGCCAGGCCGGGCCGTCGCTCGCGGTCCGGCTTGCGGCGGCAGGCCAGCGGGTGGCCATCGTCGAGCGCCGCCACTTCGGCGGCACCTGCATCAACGACGGCTGCCGGCCGACCAAGACGCTGGTGGCGAGCGCGCGGGTGGCGCATCTCGCCCGCCGCGCCGCCGACTTCGGCGTGACGCTGCCCGGCCCGGTGGGGATCGACTTCGCCGCGGTCCGCGCCCGGATGCTCGGCATCGTCGCGGAGGGCCGGCGCGGGGTCGAGGACTGGCTGCGGGCGGCCCCGGGCCTGACGGTGATCGACGGCCACGCCCGCTTCCGCGGCCCGCGCGAGATCGCGGTCGGCGACCGGGTGCTCGCGGCGGAGCGGATCTTCATCAACGTCGGCGCCCGCGCGGCGGTGCCCGACCTGCCCGGCGTCGGGGGCGTGCCGACGCTGACCAACACCTCGCTGCTGGCGCTCGAGACCCTGCCGCGGCATCTGGTGGTGGTCGGCGGCGGCTATGTCGGCCTCGAGTTTGCCCAGATCTTCCGCCGTTTCGGCGCCGCGGTCACCGTGGTGGAGAAGGGGCCGCGGCTGATCGCCCGCGAGGATGAGGACGTCTCCGAAGCGGTGCGCGGCATCCTCGAGGCCGAGGGCGTCACCGTGCGGACCGCGGCCGAATGCATCAGCTTCGCGCCGCGCCCGGACGGGATCGGCGTCGGCGTCGATTGCCGCGACGGCGACCCCGAGGAAATCGGCAGCCACGTCCTCCTCGCCATGGGCCGGCGTCCCAACACCGACGACCTCGGCCTCGACGCCGCCGGCATCGCCACCGACCAGCGCGGCGTCATCACCGTCGACGACACGCTGGCCACCAGCCAGCCCGGCGTCTGGGCGCTCGGCGAGTGCAACGGCCACGGCGCCTTCACCCACACCGCTTACAACGACTTCGAGATCGTCGCCGCCAACCTCCTCGACGGCGGCAGCCGCCGGGTCAGCGACCGCCTGCCGGCCTACGCCCTCTTCACCGACCCGCCGCTCGGCCGCGCCGGCATGACCGAGGCCGAGGCCCGCGCCAGCGGCCGCCGGGTGCTCAAGGGCAGCCGCCCGATGACCCGGGTCAGCCGCGCGGTCGAGATGGGCGAGACCACCGGCTTCATCAAGGTGCTGGTGGACGCCGACAGCCGCGCCATCCTCGGCGCCACCGTGCTCGGCGTCGGCGGCGACGAGGTGGTGCACGGCGCGCTCGACCTGATGTACGCCGGCGCCCCGGTCGAGACCATCACCCACGCCGTGCACATCCACCCGACCGTCTCCGAGCTGATGCCCACCACCTTCGCCGAGCTCGCGCCGCTCTGAGCCTCAGGCCGCCGCTCGCAGCGCCGGCGCCGTCGGGATCCCGAGCCCTTCGAGCGTCGCCCGCACCGCCTCGTCGAGCGGCGTATGCGGCTCCGGCCCGATCGCCGCCACCAGCCGGTCGTTCGCCATCCGGATCGGCTCCTGCCAGAGATAGCGCATCTCCGCCATCTCGCGGAACAGCGGCACCGCCGGCGAAGCCAGCCGCAGCAGCCACCAGGGAAAGCCGCGCGCCGGCAGGTCCGGCCGGCCGACCGCGCGGCGGATCGCCGCGACCATCGCGCCGCCGTCGGGATCCCAGTGCCCGGCCAGGTGGAACCGCTCGAAGGCCGCCGGCGCCGGCCGCTCGGCCAGCCGCGCCATCGCCTCGGCCACGTCCGGCAGATAGCCCCACTGGTGCCCGACCCCGGGGGTGTTCGGCACGCTGACCGACGCCAGCGGCCGGCCCGGCTTCACCAGCCCCTGCGAGAACCAGTTGTTGGCCGCCCGCGGCCCGAAATAGTCGCCGGCGCGGACGATCAGCACGCCGACCCCGCCCGCCGCCGCCTCCTCCAGCCGCCGCTCCATCTCGACCCGGATCGCGCCCTTGCGCGTCTCGGGATGCTGCGGCGCATCCTCGCGCAGCAGCGGCCAGGCGTCCGGCCCGTAGTTGTAGATCGTGCCCGGCAGCAGGATCCGCGCGCCGGCGGACCGCGCCGCGGCGATGCTGCTCGCCAGCATCGGCAGCACCAGCGTGCCCCAGTTGCGATAGCCCGGCGGGTTCACGCCATGCACGATCAGCCCGACGCCCTCCGCCGCCGCCGCGACCTCGACCGGGTTCATCGCGTCGCCGCGCCGCCAGTCGAGGCCATCGCGCCCGGCGACCGCCGCCGGGTCGCGGCTGAGCGCCCGCACCGTCCAGCCGCGGGCCTTGAGGTTGCGCGCCACCTCGCCGCCGATGCCGCCGGTCGCGCCGAGCACCAGCGCCGTTCTCGATTGTGCCATATCCCGTCTCCTTCGAGTTCCGATCTGCCCGGAGATCTAGGCCGATCCGCTGATAAACGGAATTGCGTCAAATCCATACCGACGCTATACGGAAATGCATGAGCAGCTCCGAACCGCCCTGGGACCTCTACCGCAGCTTCCGCGAGGTCGCGAAGCAGGGCTCGCTCTCCGCCGCCGCCCGCGCGCTCGGCCTGACCCAGCCGACGCTGGCGCGGCATATCGCGGCGCTGGAGGCGCACCTCGGCCGCCGGCTGTTCCTGCGCTCGCAGCGCGGCCTGGCGCCGACCGAGGCGGCGGAGCAGATGCTGCCCTACGTCGAGGCGCTCGCCGCCACCAGCGCCGCGCTCCGCCGCGCGGTGACGCCGCAGGCGGGCGCCATCGGCGGCACGGTGCGGATCACCGCCAGCGAGATCGTCGGCGTCGAGCGGCTGCCGCCGATCCTCGCCGCGATCCGCCACCGCCACCCGGGCCTCACGCTGGAGCTCGCGCTCTCCAACGAAGTCGAGGATCTGCTGCGCCGCGACGCCGACATCGCGGTGCGCATGGTGGCGCCGGCGCAGGAGGCGCTCATCGCCCGCCGGCTCGGCGCGGTGGCGATCGGGCTCTTCGCCCGCGCCGACTATCTCGCGGCGCGCGGCGCGCCGGCGGAGGTCGCCGATCTCGACCGCCTCGACGTCATCGGCTTCGACCGCGAGACGCCGGCGCTGCGCGCGCTGGCCGGGCGCTTCCCCTGGCTCCGGCGCGAGCGCTTCGGCTTCCGCGCCGACAGCGACCTCGCCCAGCTCGCGGCGATCCGCGCCGGCTTCGGCATCGGCCCCTGCCAGGCCGGCCTCGCCGCCCGCGACCCGGATCTGGTCCGGGTGCTGCCGCGGGAGTTCGCCATCGACCTGCCGGTCTGGCTGGTGATGCACGAGGATCTGCGCGCCAGCCCGCGCTGCCGCGCCGTCTTCGACCTCCTCGCCGAACGGCTCGCCGCCGAGCTCGACTGAGGCCCGACTGCCCATTTCGCGGGCAGCTTTCCGCTCGCACTGCGGAGCATTGACAAAGCGCGGCAAGCCTCGTCCTTTTTCCAGGCAGAGGCAGGTCGTGGGCAGCGATGCGGCCCACCGAACCTGCCGTGCAACAGAGGGGTGCGAACACAATGATCCTGAAGACGATCATGGCCGCGGCGGTGGCGCTGGCGGTGGCGGGCGTGGCGCATGCCGAGGATGCGCTGGCGCGGGTCAAGGCCGCGGGCGTCTTGAAGGTCGGCACCGAGACCGCCTTCGCGCCTTTCGACTTCATCGACGCCGGCGAGCACACCGGCATGAACATCGACGTGTTCGATGCGATCGGCAAGGAGCTCGGCGTCCAGATCGAATGGGTGACGCTGCCCTGGGACGGCGTGCTGCCGGGCCTGGAATCCGGCAAGTTCGACATGGTCGCCGGACCCGCCACCATCACCAAGGAGCGGATGCAGCACTACCGCTTCTCGCCGCCGCTGGCCGAGGCCACCATCGCGATCCTGAAGAAGGCGGGCGACGAGACGATCCAGAAGCCCGAGGACATCGCCGGCAAGGCGGTCGGCTCCGGCAAGGCGACCGCCCAGCTCGCCCAGCTCCAGGAATACGCCAAGACCCTGCCGAGCCCGGTCGAGGTCAAGGAATACCCGAGCTTCAACGAGGCCTATGCCGACCTCGCCGCCGGGCGGATCGTCGCTGTCGCCAACTCCTTCCCGAACATCGCCTTTGTCGCGCAGCAGCGGCCGGACGCCTTCGCGGTGGTCGAGCCGCCGTTCGGCGTCAAGACCTACTTCGGCTTCCCCGGCCGCGCCGATCCCGACTATGCGACCCTGATGGACGCCATCGACGGCGCGATCCTGAAGATGAAGGCCGACGGGCGGCTGGCCGAGTATCAGAAGAAGTGGTTCGGCGTCAGCTTCGACACCCCGGACAAGGTGACCGAAGCGGCGTTCTGACCGCCGGCGCCGCGTGCCGATGAGCTGGAAGCTCTTCTGGCTGCTGGTCGAGGCGGCGCGGATGACGGTGCTCCTGAGCGTCGTCTCGATCGGGATCGTCGGCTTCCTGCTGGCGATCCTGGTCTGCGCCGGGATGCTGTCGTCCAACCCCTACGCCCGCGCCGCCGGGCGGCTCTTCGTCAGCTTCTTCCGCGGCACGCCGCTCCTGGTGCAGCTGCTGCTGATCTACTACCTGCTGCCGACCATCGGTCTCGACGTGCCGAGCGAGGTCGCGGCGATCGCCGGCATGTCGCTCTGCACCGCCGCCTACCAGGCCGAGATCATGCGCGGCGGCTTCGCCGGGGTGCCGAACGGGCTGATCGAGGCGGCGGACATGACCGGCATGTCGCGCGTCGACACCTTCCGCCGGATCCGGCTGCCCATCGCCTTCAAGCTGACGCTGCCGGCGCTGACCAACGAGTGGATCATGATGCTGAAGTCCTCGTCGCTGGTCTCGGTGGTGGGCGTCATCGAGCTGACCCGGATGGCGCAGGATCTGGCCAACTCGACCTACCGTCCGCTCGAGCTCTATGCCGCGGCGGGGTTCATCTATCTCTGCATCAACATCGTGGTGGCGCTGCTCGGCCGCGGCCTCGAGGCCCGGCTGAGCTGGGGGCGGACATGAGCTTCGACTTCGGGCTCATCCTGAGCGAACCTGCCGGCGATCGCGCTGCGGCGTCGCGGTGACGCTGATGATGTGGCTGGTCTGCGCCGGCCTCGGGCTCGTCATCGGGTTCGCGATCGCGGTGGCGCGGCGCTACGGCGGGCGGGTCGTCGACCGCATGCTCGCGCTCCCGGTCGAGATCATCCGCGGCACGCCGTTCCTGGTGCAGGTGTTCCTGCTCTACTACGGCGGGCCCTACATCGGGCTCGAGCTCAACAACATCCCGGCCGGGATGCTCGCGCTCTCGATCTATGCCGCCGCCTATTACTCCGAGCTCTGGCGCGCCGGCTTCGAGGCGGTGCCGGAAGGCCATATCGAGGCCGCCGACTGCGTCGGGCTCTCGCAAGCGCAGACGATGGGGCGCATCATCCTGCCGGAAATGACCATGATCATGCTGCCGGCGATGGTGAACATGTCGATCCTGATGCTGAAGGAGACCGCGATCCTGTCGATCATCTCGGTGCCGGAGCTGACGCTGACCGTCAGCGCGCTCGGCACCCAGTATTACGCCTTCGTCGAGAGCTTCACCGTGCTGGCGCTGCTCTACTGGGGCCTGGTCGAGCTGTGCAGCACCGCCGGGCGCTATGCCGAGGCGCGGCTCGCGAAGTACCGTATCGCATGACCGCCGCCGTCCGCACCAGCGCCCTGGTCAAGGACTTCGGCGCCACCCGCGTCCTCGACGGCATCTCGCTCGACGCCGCGCGCGGCGAGGTCACCTGCATCATCGGGCCGTCGGGTTCGGGCAAGAGCACGCTCCTGCGCTGCATCGCTTTCCTGGAGGAGGCGACCGACGGGCTGATCGAGATCGACGGCGAGCCGCTCGGCTTCGCCCGCGGCCCGTCCGGCAGGCCGGGTCCGGCTGCCGGCCTCGGCGATCCGCAGCGTGCGCAGCCACGTCGGGATGGTGTTCCAGCAGTTCAACCTCTGGCCGCATATGACCGCGCTCGGCAACGTCGCCGAGGCGCTGATCCGGGTGCAGCGCCGGAGCCGCCGCGAGGCCGAGGCGCGGGCGCCGGGCCGAGCTCGAGCGGGTCGGCCTCGCGCACCGCGCCGACCACTATCCGAGCCAGCTCTCCGGCGGCCAGCAGCAGCGCGTCGCCATCGCCCGGGCGCTGGCGCTGGAGCCGCGGATCCTGCTCTTCGACGAGCCCACCGCCTCGCTCGACCCCGAGCTGACCGGCGAGGTGCTGAACGTGATGCGCGACCTCGCCGGCACCGGCATCACCATGCTGGTCGTCACCCACGAGATCGGCTTCGCCGCCTCGGTCGCCGCGAAGATCGTCTTTCTCGACCACGGCAAGGTGCTGGTCGAGGGTCCGCCGTCCAAGGTCTTCGGCAAGCCCCGCCACGCCCGCATCGAGCAGTTCCTCGAGACCTACCTCGACCGCGGCGCCGCGACCCTGCTCTGAGCCAGCGGACCTCTGGATGACCGCCCGTCCGATCCCGATGCCGCTTGTCCAGACGAAATATTGTTGCTCGGCATGATACAACTGCCGGCGGAGCGATTCGGAATGGCCGGCGGCGCAAGGGTTTAATGGGAATTTTGTTGTGGCTCGGAATCCGGTCCCTGGACCAAGGCGCTGCGAAACCGGCTTTGAGCCAAATCGTTTGGATGGATTTCCAGATCGTAAGCACGGAGCAATCCAGACCCGAAATCATTGTCACGTGTCAGGCCCTTGCGCCCTGACTCAGGCCGATCGCAGAATCTTGCCCAATCCCTCGAACACATTGGCATTGGCGGCGATCAGGCTGCGGTCCTCGACCGGGCTGCCCTCGCCCTCGATGGTCCCGGCAAACCCCCCGGCCTCGCGCACCAGCAAAAGCCCCGCCGCCACGTCCCAGGCGTTCAGCCCGCGCTCCCAGAAGCCGTCGAACCGCCCCGCCGCGACATAGGCGAGGTCGAGCGACGCCGAGCCCCAGCGGCGGATGCCGGCGGTGCAGCGGCGTCAGCGCCGCCAGCTCGCGCATGCGTCCGCGGCCAGATCGCGGCCGGCCGCCGAACGGAATCCCGGTCGCGAAGATCATCTCCAGCATCTCCCGCCGCCCGGAGACCCGCAGCCGCCGGTCGTTGAGGTAGGCGCCGGCGCCCTTCTCCGCCACGAACATCTCGTCCTTGACCGGGTCGTAGACCACGCCCGCGACCACCTCGCCCTTGTGCTCGAGCCCGATCGAGATCGCCCAGTGCGGCAGGCCGTGCAGGAAGTTCGTCGTGCCATCGAGCGGATCGACGATCCAGCGCCGGGTCGGGTCCTCGCCCTTGGCCGCGCCGCTCTCCTCGCCGAGCCAGCCGTAGTTCGGCCGCGCCTCGGTCAGCTCGTCGCGGATCAGCTGCTCGGCCTTGATGTCGGCGCGGCTGACGAAGTCGCCCGGGCCCTTGGCCGAGACCTGCAGGTTCTCGACCTCGCCGAAGTCGCGCAGCAGGCTGCGCGCCGCCTTCCGCGCGGCCTTGATCATGATGTTCACGTTGGCCGAAGCTTGGGTCATGTCGGGCCTGCCTGGGGACGGCGCGTTATGGCGGCTTTGCCGCGCCGCGGCAAGGCCCCGGCGCCCGGTCGCCGCTCAGTCGCGCTGCAGGTAGTTGATCCAGTAGAAGTTGGTCAGCAGCCCGTATTCGCCCTGGTCGATCGGCGCCGTCGCCGTTAGGGTCGCACTTCTCGAAATGGATCTTCTTCAGCAGCGGGAACGCCCGCTTCGCCTCGGGCCAGGTGACCACGCCGTCATGATTGGGGTCGGCCTGTGGGAAGGCGACGGCGGCGTCGGCCGGCCACGGCGAGCGCGGCGAGCACCGCGCCGGCGGCCAGAAGTCGGCGGGCAGCGATCACGGCTGCGGGCGCTCTTCGTCGAGCAACCGCGCCAGGAGCCGCCGGCGCCGCGGCACGTCGGTGCGGAAGCTCGCCCGACTGCCCGCCTCGGCCGGCTTCGCCGCGCCGAGCCGGATCCGCGCCTTGACCGGCAGGTGGTCGGAAGCGAGCCGGGCGAGCGGGCTGTCGTGCGCTTCGGTCGACTCGATGATCTCCTGCGGCAGCGCCAGCACCCGATCGAGCGCCAGCACCGGGAAGTAGGAGGGGAAGCTCGGCACGCCGCGGCCGACCGGTCCGAACACCGGCTGGAAGCGCTTCAGCGCCGAGCGCCCCTGCCGGCGCCACTCGTTGAGATCGCCCATCATCACCACCGGCCGGCCGGTCGATTCGCGGGCATGGGCGAGCAGGGCCTCGACCTGCAGCAGCCGCGAATGCCGCAGGAGGCCGAGATGCGCCGCCACCACCCGCACCGAGCCCATCGCGAGGTCGATGTCCGCGACCAGCGCGCCGCGCGGCTCGAGGCCGGGAAGCGTGACCTGATGCAGCTTGCGCACGGCGCCCTCGCGCACCAGCACCAGGTTGCCGTGCCAGCCGTGCCCGAGGTGGCCGTTCGACACCGGCACCGGCACCAGGCCGGTGTCGCGGGCCAGCGCCGTGAGGTCGAGGAGCCCGGCCCGGTCGCCGAAGCGCCGGTCGGTCTCCTGCAGCGCGATGACGTCGGGGCCGATCTCGGCGATCACCGCCATCACCCGCTCCGGATCGAACCGGCGGTCGCTGCCCACGCATTTGTGGATGTTGTAGGAGGCGAAGAGCGCGCTGCCGTCCTTGCGTACTGCCATGCCGGTCTCCTGCGTGCCGCCTTTGACCTAGGATGATTACCCCGCGGCGGGGAGTCTGTCGCGCGGCATTTTCCTGCCGCCGGCGGATCACCGCGCCTTCAGGGTGCCCCGAAGAGGCGAAACGTGTGGGTGACGAGCCCGAGCGCCTCGCTCCAGGCATGGAGCTGGAAGCCGGGACGCTGCGGCACCAGGCGGAATGGCCGCTCGGAGGGCTGTCGAGCGGCGCCTCCCAGGCCACCGCCGGACAGATCGAGCCGATGGTGCCGGCCCAGGCCAGCTGCGTCGCCAGATGCGCGTGGCCGCAGCCGACCGCGAGCCACCCGCGGATGGCGCGCGACGATCGCCGCCAGCGCATCGCCGCCACGGCAGTTGCTCGAGTCGGCGACCGGCTGGCCGATCCGGAACGGCGGATGGTGCATGAAGAGCATGACCGGACGGTCATCGTCGGCGGCGAGCCGCTCGGCGACCCAGCGGAGCCGAGCCTCGCAGAGAAGGCCCGCCGCCTCGCCTTCGGCCAGGGTGTCGAGCCCGATCAGCCGCACCGGCCCGTCCTCGATCGCGAGGTGCAGGAACGGCGGCGTGCCGATCAGCACGTCGCTGCCGGCCAGCCCCGCGACGAAGGCGTCGCGACGGTCGTGATTGCCCGGCAGCGCCAGCATCGGCAGATCGCAGCCGGCGACGATCTCGCGGAACCGGGTGTAGTCCTCTGGCCTGCCGTTCTCCGCCAGATCGCCGCTGAAGACGACGAGATCGGGCGGCGGATCGAGCGCCGCCACCCGGGCCAGCACCGCGCCGAGCGCCGCCGCCGGATCGTAGGCGCCGGCGGCCGGGGTGACGTGCGGGTCGGTGATCTGGGCGATGCGCATGCCGCTCCCCAAGCGATGCGCACGCCGGCGGTGGTCAGCCGATGAACACCGCGTCGAGCGGCGGGAAGCCGTTGAAGCCCACCGAGGAATAGCTCGTCGTATAGGCGCCGGTGCAGAGGATGCGAACCTTGTCGCCGGCGGCGAGCGCGAGCGGCAGCTGGACCGGGCGCTTCTCGTAGAGCACGTCGGCCGAATCGCAGGACGGGCCGGCCAGGATGCAGGGGCCGGTCTCGCCGCTGCCGTGACGGGTCTCGAACTGGTAGCGGATCGCCTCGTCGATGGTCTCGGCCAGCCCGGAGAACTTGCCGATGTCGAGGAAGACCCAGCGCGCCAGGTCGTCCTGGTCCTTGCGGGCGACCAGGAGCACCTCGGCGACGATGACACCGGCCTCGGCGACGAGGCCGCGGCCGGGCTCGGCCATGACGTGGACGTCCTCGCCGAAGCGGCTCCGCACCATGCGCATCACCTCGGCGGCATAGTCCTCGGTGGCCGGCAGCGGCTGGCCGTAGAAGGCCGGGAAGCCGCCGCCGATGTTGAGGATGCGCAAGCGCATGCCCGGCCGCCGCGGCGTCGGTCCAGAGCGCCAGCGCGGCGTCGAGCGCCATCGCCCACATCGCCGGCTCGCGCATCTGGCTGCCGGCGTGAAAGGAGATGCCGGCGACGTCGAGACCGAGCCAGCGGCCGAGGTCCATCAGCCGCAGCGCCTCGCGCGGCGAGCAGCCGAACTTGCGCGACAGCGGCCAGTCGGCCTGCGAGGCCTCGACCAGCATGCGGATGATCACCCGCGCACCGGGTGCGTGCTCGGCGATCTTGTAGAGCTCTTCCTCGGCGTCGGCGGCGAACTGCTCGATGCCCATCGCGTGGGCGTGGGCGATGTCGCTGGCCCGCTTGATGGTATTGCCGAAGGCGATGCGGTCGGCCGCGATCCCGAGCCCCAGGCAGAGGTCGATCTCGCCGCGCGAGGCGCAATCGAACTGGCCGCCGAGGGCTCCCACGGTCGCGACCACCTCCGGCGCCGGGTTGGCCTTCACCGCGTAGTGGATCGTCGCGTTGCCGAGGCCGGCCGCGAGCGCGCGGTACTTGGCGCGCAGCACCTCGAGGTCGAAGACCACCGTCGGGCGGTCGAAATCGCGCGAGCGGATGAAGTCATCCTGCCGCGCGGTGACCGCGCTGAGAGCCGGGTGAAGGTCGAAGAGTCGGGCGGGCTCGCCCACGAAGGCGGCGGCATGTCGCATGCGCATCTCCATCAGTCCCGGGGGATTCTGAACCCCGGAGTTCCCAAAAGAGACGTTACCGTCGCTGCGTGAGTCTCCCGGGATGGGGGCCTTACAGAGGCGCGTGCGTTGGCGTCGTGAGGTCGCATATGAGGCCTCGTGCCGTCGCAATCAAGCGAAAATCGTCCGGGGCCGACTAAATTTTCGGCATTGTGATCCCGACACGCCGCGTGTGTTAAAACCAAGTTAAATCATAACCATAATCGCGGGTCGTTAACCAATTTCCGGGAGGGCGGCCGTGGGGCGAGCGGCTGTCGGCCGAATCAGGGACCGGCCGGAGCGTCCACGTCCCCGTTGCTCCCGATCGCCTCGAGATCGACCGGAACGGTGATCGGGATCTCGCCGGCCACGGCGAAGACGAGCGTCATCGGGACCGAACCGCCGTCCGCGAGCGGCGCCGTCAGGCCCATCAGCATCACATGCGATCCACCGGGGTCGAGGAGCACGGTCTGGCCGGCCGGCACCGCGATGCCGTCGCGGAGCGGCCGCATCCGCGACACCCCGTCGCTGACCTCGCTCGCGTGCAGCAAGGCTCGCGCTGCGGCGTCGGTGCGGACCTCAAGCAGGCGGTCCTCCCGGGAGCCCTCGTTGGTGATCCGCATGTAGACCGCGCCGGTCGGCGCACTGGCGCCGGCGGCGGTTGCGTAGCCGTCCTCGACCAGGATGCCGTTCTGGTGGGCGACGACCGGCAGTCCGGCCGCTGCGGAAAGGAGCGGCACGAACGCCAAGGCGGCTGCAAGAGCGATACGCATCGGGGTTCTCGGCTCAGAGACGCGTGCGGCCCCAGCCGGGGGGCGGGGCCGCACGATTGAGACGCAGGGTGGACGTCAGCCGGCGGCCTGGGCCTTGGCGATCTCGCGCTTCAGCTTCAACGCCTTGGGCGACAGTTCGTCGTCAGCGGCCTTGGCGAGGAAGGCATCGAGCCCGCCGCGGTGATCGACGCTGCGCAGCGCCGAGGCCGAGATACGAAGCCGGTGGGTCTGCTGCAGCGCGTCGCTGGTCAGCGAGACCTCGTTCAGGTTGGGCAGGAAGCGCCGCTTGGTCTTGTTATTGGCGTGGCTGACGTTGTTGCCAACCATCGGGCTCTTGCCGGTCAGTTCGCAGCGGCGGGACATCGGCTTCTCTTCCTTGCGTCTGGCATGGATGCTCCCCGCGCGGGGATCGGCACCCGGAAAATGGAAGGCGCCTGATAGCCGCGACGCGCGGGGGCGTCAAGGGTCAAGCGGGCGGGGGTCCGGTGGAGCAGACGTACAAGATGCGCCGAGAGGGACTTGCAGCCCGTCGAGCAGCGCTTCCGCGGCGGCCTCCGGCGCCAGGCGACCTTCCGCCACCGCGGCGCTGAGATCATCCCAGGCCGGCCCATGCGATCGATCGCCGCTCACGAGCGCGATCAGGCCCTGCTCGACGAGCTGGCGGAACCAGGCCACCGCCTGGTCGCGCCGCCGCGCCTCGAGCGCGCCGCTTTGCGCTGCGGGCGGCCGCCAGCGCCTCGATCGCGGCCCAGGCGGCCGGCAGCCCGGAGCCGGTCAGCGCGGAGACGGTCAGCGCCTTGGGCCAGCCCGGCGGATCGCCGGGCCGCGGCCGCAGCAGGCGGAGGCCGGAGGCATAGTCGGCGCAGGTTCGCACCGCTTCGGGCTCGTGCGCGCCGTCGGCCTTGTTGACCAGGATCAGGTCGGCCATCTCCATGATGCCGCGCTTGACCCCTTGCAGGTCGTCGCCGCCGCCGGGGGCGATCAGCAGCACGAAGACGTCGGTCATCTCCGCGACCATCGTCTCGGACTGCCCGACGCCGATGGTCTCGACCAGCACCACGTCGGCGCCCCAGGCCTCGACCAGCCGGATCGCCTCGCGGGTGCGCCGGGTCACGCCGCCCAAGGCCGCCTGGCTCGGGCTCGGCCGGATGAAGGCGCCCGGCGCCCGCGCCAGCCGTTCCATCCGGGTCTTGTCGCCGAGGATCGATCCGCCCGACCGGGTCGAGGAAGGATCGACGGCGAGCACCGCAAGCCGCAGGCCGCGCTCGATCAGCATCAGCCCCAGCCGCTCGATGAAGCTCGACTTGCCGACGCCCGGCGTTCCGGTCAGGCCGACGCGCAGCGCCGGCCGCGGCGGGGCGTCGAGCCCGGCCAGGAGCGCGCGGGCGGCGGCGCGGTGGTCGGCGCGGGTCGATTCCACGAGGGTGATCGCACGCGCCAGCGCCCGCCGGTCGCCGGCGGCGAGCCCAGCGGCCATGTCCGCGACCGAGCGGGCCTCGTCGTCACGCAAGCGTCAGCGACCTCTTTCCGCTTTGCCCCTTGGCCCCCGCCCGCCTCTTTGGCATACCCGGGGCGCTCTGTCCCCACCGTTCTGCTTGCGAGGCCGCCGCGATGCCCATGCGCCGCTCCATCTTCCGCAGCCTCCTGCTCGCCGTGGCGCTCGCCGCCGGCGCGGGCAAGGCCGGGGCCACCGAGGCGAGCTTCGACTTCACCATCGCGGGCATCCGGGTGGGCACGCTGGTCCTCGGCGCCGACGACAGCGGCAACAACTACGACGCTACCGCGCGGATCGACACTGCGGGCGTGATCGGCATGTTCGCGGACTTCTTCTTCGACGGCAGCGCCACGGGCACGGTGTCCGGCGACGGCACCGTGGTGCCGCTGCGCTACACCGCCACATCGAAGTCGCCGCGGGCGCTGCGGCACAGCCTGATCGAATGGAAGAACGGCACCCCGGTCACGGTCTCGGTCAAGCCGCCGCGATCGAGCGCGCCCGATCCCGCCGACCAGCATGGGGCGCTCGACCCCGTTTCGGCCGGCTTTCGTCTGTTCCGGGACGCGCCGCCGGAGGATATCTGCGACACCGTCGTCTATGTCTTCGACGGGTCGCGGCGGTCGCGGCTGGCGTTCGACCCGCCGGTCGCCGACGGCGATCGGCTGACTTGCGCTGGCCGCTACGCTCGGGTCGAGGGCGAGCCGAACAGCATCGCCGACCTGCGCGAGTTCCCGTTCAGCGTCGTCTTCCGCCGCAATGCCGAAGGCGTGGCCCAATTGCAGCGCATCGAGGCGCCAACGAGCTTCGGCACCGCGGTGATCAAGCGCCGCGGCTGACCGAGGCCGTGCCGCCGCTGCCGATCGAGCCGATCCTGCCGGCGCTCGGTCAGGCGCTGCGCGCCTCCGGCCGGGCCGTGCTGCAGGCGCCCCCGGGCGCCGGCAAGACCACCCGGGTGCCGTTGTTCCTGCTCGAGGCCGGGCTCGTCTCCGGCCGCATCGTCATGCTGGAGCCGCGCCGGGTCGCGGCGCGCGCCGCCGCCGAGCGGCTGGCGCAGTCGCTGGGCGAGCCGGTGGGGCGGCGGGTCGGCTACCGCATGCGCGGCGAGGCGGTGGCCGGCGCGCGGATCGAGGTGGTGACCGAGGGCATCCTGACGCGGATGATCCAGGCCGCGCCGGACCTGCCGGGCACGGGCTGCCTGATCTTCGACGAGTTCCACGAGCGCGGGCTGCAGGCCGACCTCGGGCTGGCGCTGGCGCTCGAGATCCGCGGTGCGTTGCGGCCGGATCTGTCGCTCCTGGTGATGTCGGCCACGCTCGACGCCGCGCCGGTCGCGGCGCTGATGGGCGGGGCGCCGGTGCTGACCGCCGAGGGACGCGCTTGGCCGGTCGAGACGCGCTGGCTCGATCGGCCGTGGTCCGGCGGGCCGGGCCGAGGCGCGCGCTTCGAGGAGGCGGTGGCGGAGCTGACGCTCCGCGCGATGGCGGAGACCGAGGGCGGGGCGCTGGTGTTCTTGCCCGGCCAGGCGGAGATCGCCCGGACGGCCGAACGCCTCGCGTCGCGCCTGCCGGCGGAAGTCGTGATCCAGCCGCTGCACGGCGGCCTGCCGTTCGACCGCCAGCGCGCCGCGCTCGCGCCGCTCGCCGAAGGGCCGCCGGCTGGTGCTGGCGACGGCGATCGCGGAGACCTCGCTGACCATCCCGGACGTGCGGCTGGTGGTCGATGCCGGCCGGGCGCGAAGGGCGCGCTTCGAGCCCGGCTCCGGGATGTCCCGCCTGGTGACCGAGCGGGTCACGCGCGCCGAGGCCGAGCAGCGCCGCGGCCGCGCCGGGCGGGTGGCGCCGGGCTGGTGCTACCGGCTCTGGACCCGCGGCGAGGAAGGGGCGCTCGCCGCCTTCCCGCCGCCCGAGATCGCCAGCGCCGATCTCGCCTCTCTGGCGCTCGAGCTCGCGCTCTGGGGCGTCTCCTCGCCGGACGGCATGGCTTTCCTGACCCCGCCGCCGGGGCCGGCCTTCGCCGAAGCGCGGGCGCTTCTGGCCGATCTCGGCGCAATCGACGCGCTCGGGCGCGATCACCGACCAGGGCCGGGCGCTGGCGGCGCTGCCGCTCCACCCGCGGCTCGGCCACATGCTTCTCGAAGCCGCCCGCGTGGGCGCGGCGGCGCTCGCCGCCGACCTCGCTGCGCTCGCGGAGGCCCGCGATCCGCTGCGCGGGAAGGGGGCGCGGGCGCCGGCCGATCTCGCGCTGCGGCTCGCGGCGCTGCGCGATCCCGCTGCGGTCGAGGCCGAGCAGGCGGTGGTGGTCGATCGCGCCGCGATCGCCGCGCTCCGCGTCGAGGCGCGGCGGCTGCGGAGCCTGGCGCCCGGTGTGCCGGGACCCGGCCTCTCGCCAGGTGCGGCGCTGTCGCTGGCCTATCCCGATCGCATCGGCCAGCGCCGGCCGGGGCCGGAGCCGCGCTATCTCCTGTCCGGCGGCAAAGGCGCCCACCTGGCCCCGGAGGATCCGCTGGCCGCGGCGCCGCTGCTGGTCGCGGCGGATCTCGACGGCGATCCGCGCGACGCGGCGATCCGGCTGGCCTTGCCGGTCGCCGAGAGCGACCTGCGCATCCTGCATGCCGGGCGGCTCCGTCGCGAGACCATCTGCGAATGGTCGCGGCGCGATCGGGCGGTGGTCGCCCGCGAGCGGCTGATGCTGGGCGCGCTGGTTCTGGAGGACCGTCCCTGGCCGGACGTGCCGCGCGAGCGGGTCATCGCGGCGATGATCGAGGGCATCCGCGACCTCGGCCTCGAGGCGCTGCCCTGGACGCCCGCCGCCCGCCGCTTCGCGGCCCGCGTTTCATGGCTGCGCGAAAACGGCGCGCCCGATCTGCCCGACTTCAGGCCGGACGCGCTGCTCGCCGGGCTCGACGACTGGCTCGGGCCGCAGCTCGCCGGGATTTCGCGCGCCGCGGACCTCTCCGGGATCGATCTTCTCGCCGCGCTCTCCGGGCGCCTGGACCATGCGGCGCGCCATCGGCTCGATCGGCTGGCGCCGGCCACGATCACCGCGCCGACCGGCACCGACGCTGCCGGTGGACTATTCCGGCGCCGCGCCGCTGGTGTCGGTGCGGCTTCAGGAGATGTTCGGCCTGACCCACCACCCGACGCTCGGTCCGCGCGCGGTGCCGCTGGTGATCGAGCTTCTCTCGCCGGCGCAGCGTCCGGTGCAGACGACCGCCGATCTCCCCGGCTTCTGGGCGAGCTCCTATGCCGAGGTCCGCCGCGATCTGCGCGGCCGCTACCCCAAGCATCCCTGGCCGGAGGATCCCGCCGCCGCCGCGCCCACCCGCCGCGCCAAGCCGCGGGCGTGAGCCCGATGTCGCCAATAAATCGCAAAGATCTCTGCCTATGAATTGTGCAGCCGGCTTGTCGCCGGCAGCGGTCGGTGGTCTACCTGAAACGCTGATCGACTGAGCCACGGGCAGGAGAAAGACATGAACGCGCCGCTTCGCGAGCCGAGCTTTCGTGAATCCGTCGACCTGATGTTCAACCGGGCGGTCCGGCTGATGGACCTCTCCCCCGGCCTGGAGGAGAAGATCCGGGTCTGCAATTCGACCTACACGGTGCGTTTCGGTGTCCGGCTGCGCGGCTCGATCCACACCTTCACCGGCTACCGCAGCGTGCACTCCGAGCATATGGAGCCGGTCAAGGGCGGCATTCGCTTTGCGATGAACGTGCACCAGGACGAGGTCGAGGCGCTGGCGGCGCTCATGACCTACAAGTGCAGCCTCGTCGAGGTGCCGTTCGGCGGGTCCAAGGGCGGGCTTCGCATCGACCCGCGCGAGTGGAACGAGCACGAGATGGAGCTCATCACCCGCCGCTTCGCCTACGAGCTCGCCAAGCGCGACCTGATCAACCCGAGCCAGAACGTCCCCGCGCCCGACATGGGCACCGGCGAGCGCGAGATGGCCTGGATCGTCGACCAGTACAAGCGGATGAACACCACCGACATCAACGCCGCCGCCTGCTGTCACCGGCAAGCCGCTGAACGCCGGCGGCATCCAGGGCCGGGTCGAGGCCACCGGGCGCGGGGTTCAATACGCGCTCCGCGAGTTCTTCCGCTATCCGGAGGACGTCAAGGAAGCCCATCTCACCGGCGGGCTCGACGGCAAGCGGATCATCGTCCAGGGCCTCGGCAACGTCGGATTCCACGCCGCGAAGTTCCTCTCCGAGGAGGACGGCGGCCGGGTCATCGCGGTGATCGAGCGCGACGGCGCGATTCTCAACCCGGAAGGGCTGCAGATCGAGTTCCTCAAGGCGCATGTCGCCGCGACCGGAGGGGTCAAGGACTTTCCCGGCGGCACCTACGTCGAGGACGGCGCCTCGGTGCTCGAGCACGATTGCGACATCCTGGTCCCGGCGGCGCTCGAATCGGTGATCAATCTCGGCAACGCCGAGCGCATCCGCGCACCGCTGATCATCGAGGCCGCCAATGGCCCGATCACCGCCGGCGGCGACGACATCCTCCGCGCCAAGGGCACGGTGATCATCCCCGACCTCTACGCCAACGCCGGCGGGGTGACGGTCAGCTATTTCGAATGGGTGAAGAATCTCAGCCACATCCGGTTCGGCCGCATGCAGCGGCGCCAGGAGGAGGCGCAGCATGCTCTGCTGGTGGGCGAGCTCGACCGGCTGCTGCGAAAGGCCGGCGGCGACGGCCTGTCGGAAAGGTTCAAGGCCGAGTATGTCCATGGCGCCGGCGAGCTGGAGCTGGTGCGCTCCGGTCTCGACGACACCATGCGCACCGCCTACCAGGCGATGCGCGAGGTGTGGCACGGACGCAAGGATGTTGAAGATCTTCGCGTCGCGGCCTACCTGGTGTCGATCGGCCGCGTGGCTGCGAGCTACCGCTCCAAGGGTCTGTAGAAATCTGGAGAAATCGCTGGATCCGAGCCGCCGGAAGCGGCCGCGCGCTGGGCAACGATCACGAAGTTTGGTCTTGCGCACGAGTGCTATTTCCGTACTAGAGATCGCGGCGCGATCGGTCCGCCAGTGGAGCGCCAAGGTTCGAATTAGAGTATTGCGGGCGGGCAGTCGAACAACTTGAAGTTGTGTCCGGTGCCTTTGTTAAGAGGGGGCCGGCATGCCGCTCGCAGGTCCGGGCGGAGTGACCGTACTCGATGCATCGGCGAGTGGAGACCAGCGCATCGATGCGCTGCTCTACGGCGTCAAATGGTCTGGCCCGGTCACCTTCGGCGATCCGGCCCGCCGCTCGGACTATGAGGCGACCCACCCGGAGGCCCTGAGCGACTTCCGGCAACTCAACGCCGCGCCAGATCGCCGCCGCCCGCGCCGCCTATACCGATGACCGGCGCGCCCGGGCACCACGGCTTCTCGGTGGCGGGGTTCACGCTGCTCGATATCAGCTACGACCCCACCGGGGACAGCGACATCCGGCTCGCCGACACCAGCGATCCGGCGACGGCCTATACCTACGCCCCGAACGAGGCGGGCTACGGCGGCGACGTCTTCTTCGGCACGGCCGGCCGCGCTCCGGAGCGGGCAACTACGACTGGAACACAATGCTGCACGAACTCGGGCACGCGCTCGGGCTCAAGCACGGCAACGAGAGCGACGAGTATGGCGCGCTGCCGGCCGCGACCGACTCGATGGAATACTCGGTGATGACCTACCGGTCCTATGTCGGGTCGGACGCGCGCTTCGTTTACAACGAGACCTGGGGCCATGCGCAGACGTACATGATGTACGACATCGCGGCGCTGCAGTACCTCTACGGCGCCGACTTCACCAGCAATGCGGGCAACACGACCTACACCTGGGATCCGCGCACCGGCGCGGCCTTTGTCGATGGCGGATCTCGCGCTGGCGCCCGGGGCGAACCGCATCTTCGAGACGATCTGGGACGGCAACGGCGTCGATACCTACGATTTGTCGAACTACGCGGTCGGACCTGCATATCGCGCTGGCCCCGGGCGGCGCTTCAACCTTCGCCAACGGGCAGCGGGCCTACCTCGGCGGCGGGCCCAACGACGGCTTCGCCCGCGGCAACGTCTTCAATGCGCTGCTCTACCACGACGACCCGCGCTCGCTGATCGAGAACGCGATCGGCGGCAGCGGTGACGATACGATCGCGGGCAATCAGGCCAACAACGCGCTCTCCGGCAACGCCGGCTCGGACAGGCTGTTCGGCAGTGTCGGGAACGACATCCTCGACGGCGGCCGCGGCGCGGATCTGATGGACGGCGGCGGCGGCAACGACCGCTATGTCGTCGACAATGCCGCGGACGTGACCAGCGAGCGTCTCGGCGGGCCCCTGGGCGGGACCGACACCGTTCGCGCCAGCGTCGACTGGTCGCTGGGTGCCAATGTCGAGAATCTCCATCTGGTCGGCGCTCGCGCGACTGTCGCCAACGGCAACAGCCTGAACAACGCGCTGGTCGGCAACGGTTTCGCCGACATCCTGCGCGGCGCGGGCGGCAACGACCGGATCGCCGGACAGGGCGGCGCCGACGTGTTGATCGGCGGCACCGGCGCGGACGTCTTCCGCTTTCTTTCGGCGGCCGAACTCCGGCGGCGGCTCCCGACCGGTTGCGCGCCGGCGGCGGTGCCGAGGCCTTCCAGGGGGCGGGCGCCGCGGCGGGCGACCTGATCGATTTCTCCGCGATCGATGCCGGGGCGGCGCGTCCGGGCGAGCAGGACTTCGTCTTCGGCGCCACCCATGCGGTCGGCCATCTCTGGGCGGTCGACGAGGGGCGCTTCACCGTCATCTACGGCAATCTCAGCGGCGCCCAGGCGCCGGAGATCGCGCTGATCATCGAGGACAAGGGCGTGGTCGCCTCGGCCTATGCCGCCGACGACTTCCTCGGGCTGGCCTGAGCCGCCGGCCGGGCGCGGATGAGGTATGCGCGGCCGGATTGGCCGAGGTCTTCCTGCGCGAGCAGGGCGTGGCCGGTCTCGGCGCAGAAATGCGGGATGTCGATCGCCGCGGCCGGATCGTCGGCCAGGACGCGCAGCAGGGTGCCGGGCGCCAGCGCGTTCAGGCGCTTGCGCGCCTTCAGCACCGGCAGCGGGCAGAGCAGGCCGCGGGCGTCGAGTTCGGCATCCCAGGTCATCGGGGTCGGGTAGCGCTCGCGGGCGGCGCTGTCCACGGCAATGTGACGCGCGTCGCGCGGTGACGGCGCGGCCGCGGGCGGCTAGGGTCGCGCAGCCGGAAAAGCCGAGTGGCCGCAGGATGTTCGGAATAGATCTCTGGGACGCGTCGCTCGGCCCGGCGCTGGTGGTTGCGGTGGTGGCGGGGGTGTTGAGCTTCCTGTCGCCTTGCGTGCTGCCGATCGTGCCGCCGTATCTCGCCTTCATGGCCGGGGCGTCGATGGACGAGCTGGGCGGGCGGCGCGCAGGGGCGGACGCTGCGGGCGGCGGCCTTCTTCGTGCTCGGCCTCTCCACGGTGTTTCTGATCCTCGGCTTCGCGGCCTCCGCACTCGGGCGGGTGCTGCTCGCCTACCAGCAGCAGATGGCGCTGGTCGGCCGGCATCGTGATCATCGTCTTCGGCCTCAACTTTCTCGGGCTGCTGCGGATTCCGCTGCTCGCGCGCGAGGCGCGGTTCGAGGCGCGGGGGCGGACCGGCACGGCGCTCGGGGCCTATCTCTTCGGACTCGCTTTCGCTTTTGGCTGGACGCCCTGCATCGGGCCGGTGCTCGGCGCCATCCTGTCGCTGGCGGCGCAGGGCGGGTCGGCGGGGCGGGGGCTCCTCTTGATGGCGGGCTATGCGCTGGGGCTCGGGCTGCCGTTTCTCTTGACGGCGCTGTTTCTCGGGCGGGCGATCGGGCTGATGGCGGGGTTGAAGCGGCATATGGCGACGGTTGAGCGGGCGATGGGGGTGCTGCTGGTCGGGGTGGGGGTGCTGATGCTGACCGGGGGGTTCAGCGACCTGTCGTTCTGGCTTTTGGACACGTTTCCGGCGCTGGCGTGGATCGGGTGATTTTTTGACGTATTAACAGGGGTTTGCGCGATCTGGAATGCATCTGGAATGCATCTGGAAAGCATCCAGACGTTTGGCGCAAAATCGGCAGAGGTTAACGCCGCTCGGCGCGGGCCTGGTGCCAGTCGAGCACATGCACCCGAATCGCCGAGGCGAGGCCGCGGTCGCCGCCGCGGGCGGCGTCGATCTCGGCGGCGAGGTCGTTGACCGGCCGGCCGTCGGCGGCGGCGATGGCGCGGAAGGCGGCCCAGAATTCCGGCTCGAGCGAGACCGAGGTGCGGTGGCCCCTGAGCGTCAGCGAGTGCTTCTCGGGACGGCCGGCCAGCTCACGCCTCCGGCTCGTCGCGGCGATCTTCAAGGTGGTGGCCTTCGAGGCGCCGCCGCTCCAGCTCGGCGCTGGCGCGCAGGCGCTCGGCCTCGGCGGCGTCGGCGCCGCTGCGGCCGGCGGCTTCCGCCGCCCGCCGCCGCGCCTCGGCGCGGCCTCGCTGCTTGCGCGCCGTGCGCAGGTTCACGACTTTGCCCATCGCCTCAGAAGTCGTTGCCGGAGAAGGTGTCGCACGTGTCGGGGTCGCCGGTCTTGAAGCCCTGGTAGAACCAGCGCTGGCGCTGCTCGCTGCTGCCGTGGGTGAAGCTGTCGGGCACCACCCGGCCGCGGCTCGCCTGCTGCAGCGCGTCGTCGCCGATCCGCGCCGCGGTATCGAGCGCGCTCTTGATGTCGGCGTCGGTGAGCTGCAGGCGAGCCTGCGCCGCGTTGGCCCAGACCCCGGCGTAGCAGTCCGCCTGCAGCTCGATCCGGACCGAGAGCGCGTTCGACTCGCGCTCGCTCGCCCGGCTGCGCTTGGCGTTGACCTGTTCGAGCAGGCCGAGCTCGTCCTGGACGTGGTGGCCGACCTCGTGGGCGACGACATAGGCCTTGGCGAAATCGCCGCGCGCGCCGAGCTGCTGCTCCATCACCCGGAAGAAGTCGGTGTCGAGATAGACGGTCTGGTCGTTGGGGCAGTAGAACGGCCCCATCGCCGACTGGGCGAAGCCGCAGTCCGACGAGGTCTCGCCGGAGAAGAGCACCAGCCTGGGGTCGGTGTATTGCAGGCCCGAGGCCTTGAACAGGCCGCCCCAGACGTCCTCGGTCTCGCCGAGCACCACCGCGACGAACGCCTCCTGGTCGTCGTCGATGGTATTGGGGCCGGAAGGCGCCTGCCGGGTGACGATGCCGCCGCCACCGCCGTCAACCCCGAGCAGCGGCGTGAGGTCGACGCCGAAGAAGATGCCGACGAGCACGACGATGACCATGCCGATGCCGCCGACCCCGACCGGGCGGCCGAAGCCGCCGCCGCCGCGGCGGTCCTCGATGTTGCTGCTCTGCCGCCGCCCGCGCCATTGCATGCTGCGCTTCCCCCGTAGGCCGTTGGGCGGTCACTCTAGCAGAGCCCGCGTCTCCGGCAACCGCGGGGCATGCGCCTGGGCACGTCACTAGAGCCGATGCGCCGCATCCGCCTCAGGCTGAACGCGGCTCGACCCGAAGCGTTCCGGCGGACGGGATTATTCACGCAGAACTGACGCGGCACGGGCCCGTCCGTTCACGCGGCAATCGCGCCGCGGGGCGACCTTTGCCTGGCGCTTTCCTCATCAATCCGGGACGGAGACCAAGTATGCCTGAGTATTTCGGAACCGTGGAAACCGGCTCTAACGATTGGGTCCAGCTCGATCTGCTGGCGGGCCACACCTACTACATCGAACTCGAGGGCAGCGCATCGGGAGGAGGCACGCTCTCCGACCCCATCGTCGCCCTATGGACAGCAGAGTACAACGTGCCGGAGCCCGGGGTCAGCTTCTACCTGCCCGACGACCGGCTGCTCGTCGATGACGACGGCGGCTTTGGATACAATTCGCGGCTGGTCTTCACCCCCAGCCAGACACAGCGCTTTTTCGTCGAGACCTGGGGTTACAGCAGCGCCGCCGGCACCTACCGGCTCCGGGTCTTCGAGGACGATTTCCAGAACACCGTCGAAGGCGTCGGTACCATCGGCTCGATCGACGCTCAGAGGCTCACCGCGAACGGGACGCTGAACTACCTCGGCGATTCCGATCTCTATTCCACGACGATGATCTCCGGCCTCACCTACACCATCGACCAGCGCGGCGCCGGCAGCGGTTCGGGGACGCTGGGCGACCCCTTTCTCTACCTGCAGCTCAATGACGCCACCATGTCGGCCTACGACGACAACTCCGGAGCGGGGTGGGACGCAAGGATCACCTACACCGCCGACCGGACGGGGCTGCAGTACATCAAGGCAAAGGCCTACGCTGACGCCTCCGCCGGCAGCTACCAGCTCAGCGTCAGCGCGGGGGTGGCGACTGCCGGCGCCGACGGCGTGACCGGCACCGGCGCTTCGGATGCGATCGATGGCGCCGCGGGCAACGACGTCATCCTGGCCGGCATCGGCAACGACCTGCTGCTCGGCGGTCAGGGCAACGACGCGCTCTTTGGCGAGCAGGGCCTCGATACGCTCCGCGGCCAGGGCGGCGCCGATACGCTGCGGGGCGGTCTGACCCGAGACGTGCTGGTCGGCGGCTTCGGCGCCGACGCTTTCGTTTTCGCGAACGACGAGTCGCAGCCGCTGGTCCGTGACACCATCGCCGCGGGCGACGGCGCGATCGCCTTCGAGGGGGCCGGCGGTGCCGCCGGCGACCGGATCGATCTCTCCGCCATCGATGCCGACGCCAGGCTCGCCGGCGACCAGGCGTTCGTCCTCGGGGGGCCCGGCGTCGGCCACCTCGCGCTGGTCGAGGCGGGAGGCAGCACCATCGTCCGCGCCAACCTCGACGACGACGCCTATTTCGAGTTCGAGCTGCTGATCCAGGACGGCGCGGTCGCCGCGGGGGCCTACCGAGTGCAGGATTTCGTCATGTGAGGCGGCGCGGGTCGATGGCCGCGGCCTCGGGCGTGTTGAGATTCATCGTGAGTTATGTAGGCAGCGGCGAGATGGAGTCGGTTTGGGGGACGGTGGCCAGCAACGCAGCGCGCTCTGCGTCTCCTCTTGCATGCCGCTAGTCCGTGCGCTATATACTGAACCACATGGTTCAGTATACGAGAGCCCGTCTCGATGTCTCGTTCGCCGCGCTCTCGGACGCCACCCGACGCGGCGTTCTTGAGCAGCTCGGACATGCAGACGCTTCGATCACGGACCTTGCCGAAAAGTTCCACATGACCCTCACGGGCATGAAGAAGCACGTCGGCGTCTTGGAGCAGGCCGGGCTCGTCACTACGGAGAAGGTCGGGCGCGTGCGGACCTGCAAGCTCGGCCTACGCGGACTGGAGGAAGAGGCGGCATGGATCGAGAGCTACCACCAGCTCTGGGACGCACGCTTCGACGAGTTGGACAAGGTTGTCGAGGAATTGAAACGGAAGGAGAAAGTCGATGGACAAAACAACAGATAGTCGAGTCCACCCCCATGAAGAACCGCACGACTGTGGAACGGAAATCCGAGCGTGAGCTAGTCGTTACGCGAGTCTTCAACGGCCCGGCGCGCATCGTGTTCGAGGCGTGGACCAAACCCGAGCTGTTCATGCGGTGGTGGGCACCGAAGTCGATGGGCGTGCCTCTGCTTTCCTGCGAGATGGATGTTCGTGTCGGAGGCGGGTACCGTGTTGCGTTTGGCCAGGACGCCTCAAAGCCTATGGTATTCTTCGGTAAGTACATCGACGTGATACCGAACTCGCGCCTCGTCTGGACGAATGAGGAGAGTGACGACGGCGCCGTGACCACGGTAACCTTCGAGGAAAAGGGCGACAAGACGCTGCTGGTCCTGCACGAACTCTACCCCTCGAAGGAAGCGCTCGACGAGGCTATCGCCGGGATGGAGGGTGGGATGCCAGAGCAGTTCGAGCAGCTGGACGAGCTTCTCGTCACCCTGGGCGCGAGCGTGGGACGGTCATGAAGTCGTCGATCTCGCGGTCGGCCGCCTTCCCCAAACCGACCCCATCTCGCCGCTGCCTTCAGTAACTCACGGTGAAACACGCCCTAGAGCGGACTCCGATCCGGCGGATCCGGATCGTCCGCTCTAAAGTCTGGTATTGCCGCGATTTCTTAACCATCGGACAATTCCGTCCGATTGGAAATCGCTCTAGTCTTTCGGTCCCAGCATGTCCTTGGGCTGCACCACCCGGTCGAAGGTCTCCGCGTCGACGAAGCCGAGGCGGACCGCCTCCTCCTTCAGCGTGGTGCCGTTCTTGTGCGCGGTCTTGGCCACCTTGGTGGCGTTGTCGTAGCCGATGGTCGGCGCCAGCGCGGTCACCAGCATCAGGCTCTCGCGCATCAGCCTGGCGATGCGCGCCTCGTCGGCGCGGATGCCGACCACGCAGTTGTCGGTGAAGGAGGAACTGGCGTCGCCGATCAAGGTCATCGCCTGCAAGTACGTTGTAGGCGATCATCGGCTTGAAGACGTTGAGCTCGAAATGCCCCTGGCTGCCGGCGAAGCCGACGGCGGCGTCGTTGCCCATCACCTGGATGCAGGCCATGGTCAGCGCCTCGGCCTGGGTCGGGTTGACCTTGCCCGGCATGATCGAGGAGCCGGGCTCGTTCTCCGGCAGGATCAGCTCGCCGAGCCCCGAGCGCGGGCCGGAGCCGAGGAGCCGGATGTCGTTGGCGATCTTGAAGAGCGAGGCGGCCACCGTCTTCAGCGCGCCGGACATCTCGACCATCGCGTCGTTGGCGGCCAGCGCCTCGAACTTGTTCGGCGCGGTGACGAAGGGCAGGCCGGTGATCTCGGCGATCTTGGCGGCGACCGCCTCGGCGAAGCCCTTGCGGGTGTTGAGCCCGGTGCCGACCGCGGTGCCGCCCTGGGCGAGCGGGTAGATGTTGTGCAGCGCCGCGGTGACGCGCTTGATGCCCTGCTCGACCTGGAAGGCGTAGCCGCCGAACTCCTGGCCGAGGGTCAGCGGCGTCGCATCCTGGGTGTGGGTGCGGCCGATCTTGATGATGTGCTCGAAGGCGGCCGCCTTGTCGGCCAGCGCGCCGTGGAGCTTCCTGAGGCCCGGCAGCGTCACGTCGCGGGCGGTCACCGCCACCGCGATGTGCATGGCGGTGGGATAGGTGTCGTTCGACGACTGGCCCATGTTGACGTGGTCGTTGGGATGCACCGGCGTCTTGGAGCCGATCTCGCCGCCGAGGAGCTCGATCGCCCGGTTGGAGATCACCTCGTTGGCGTTCATGTTGGACTGGGTGCCGGAGCCGGTCTGCCAGACGACGAGGGGGAAATGGTCGTCCCACTTGCCGGCCGCGACCTCGGCCGCGGCTTCGGCGATCGGCCGGCCGAGCGCGGGGTCGAGCGCGCCCTGGGCCATGTTCACTTCCGCCGAGGCCTGCTTGATCACACCGAGCGCGCGGACGATCGCCACCGGCTGCTTCTCCCAGCCGATCGGGAAGTTGATCACCGAGCGCTGGGTCTGGGCGCCCCAGTAGCGGTCGCCCGCGACCTCCAGCGGGCCGAAGCTGTCGGTCTCGGTGCGTTTGGCGGTCATCGGCCTCTCCCGGGCATTCAAGCACCAGCGCGGGTATAGCGCCGCGCCGACGCAAGTCCAGCCGTTTGCCGGCATGGAAATGGCGCCGCGGCCGGTTTCGTGCTAGGGATGCGCGGGAGATCCGGGGAGGAGGGGGCTGATGCCGCGGTCCTTCAAGCTCGCGATCGTGCGCGCCCGCCACGACGCCACCGTCGGGACCATTCCCGACCAGGCCTGCCTCGAGATGCTGATGACCGGGCCGAGCTCGGTCATGAGCTTCTGGAGCGACACCAGCGGTGGCTGGTTCGATTTTCTCGACAGCGCGATGATGCCCTGGGTCGATATGACGATCGACCCGGCGGCGACCGACCGCGACAGCCAGGCGCGCGCCGCCTTCGCGGCGCTGCGGGCGGCCAATCCGGGGCATGATCCCTTGGCCGGCTTCGACGGGGCGCT
>CAVVSO010000054.1:0-17989 GCA_963750745.1 uncultured Alphaproteobacteria bacterium
CTAGGGCGATATCCGTTCGGAAGGCATCGAGTCCGAGCCGCGCTGTGGCTTCTCACGAACCGATGCGGCGAGGCTCCGTTGGAGCCTCGCCCGGTCCGGTAGCCCGGAGCCCCGACGCGGCCTCCCTACTGCACCGGAACCGTGATGTGGGCGTAGGGCGTGTCAGGGTACATCACATAGGGCTTGCTCGTGTCGGGCTTCTCGCCGCCCGGATAGTCTTTCGCCGCCTCGCCGATGTTGAAGAGCATCACATGCGGCCCGGTCGTCACCCAGTCCCGGCCCTCCGGCGGGGTCATGGCAAAGGGATCGAGGTTGTCGGGGTCCGACCCCCCCACGAGCATATAGCCGAAGCCGACCACCCCGGCGGGCGGGTCCTGGCGCGCCAGCCACGCGTCGGTCCATTTCATCGCGCCGGCGTCGCCGCACATCGGATCGGCGCCGGGGGTCTCCGGCACGTCCGGCATGCAGGTGAAGCCGTTGCTTCCCTCGCGCACCACCGTCATATGCCCCTCGGCATCGATGGTGACGACCGCCGCGTCCTTCGACACCGCGGCCGGGGCAGCGCTCTCGCGCTGGCGATGACCTCGGCTTCGGTCGGTGGTTGCGTCGCGACCGGAGCCGCCAACGCCGGGCCGCACAGGGCGACCAGTGAGTAATGCAAGCATCATCTGAATGCGCATGCCATTTCTCCCTATTTGTGACGATGGCTCCGCCCGGCGGAGCGTGCGCCTGGTCGTGAAGCTCGTCTCACCCCTCAAATGAGCGTCGCCAAGGCCGGAAATCCCACTCCCGATCGCGCCTCTGGGGGTACCGATTTCCGCCCGTCTGACTGAAATTCGCGCCTGCGACGATCGGTGGTGGCGGGTGATGTTAACGATTTACCGCTGATCAAAAAGTGGCAAGCCACTTTCCAGCCGCTTTCCAGCCGGATTCCAGCCACGACAAATCGCCGTAAACCCTTCAGTCTACGGGCACTCTTCCCCGACCCCGCTCATCCCCCGTCCGGCCGGCTGATACGCCCTCCCGAAACCGGCAATCGCACCCCCGTCGTCCCCGGCGCCGAAGTCGGCAGCCCGCGCAGCACCCGCACCGCCAGGTAGGCGAAGGCCTGCGCCTCCAGCATGTCGCCGTCGAGCCGGACCGCCTCCACCGCTTCCACCGGCACGTTGCTCCGCGCCGCCAGCATCGCCATCACCGTCCGGTTCCGCCGCCCGCCGCCGCAGACCAGCCACCGCGTCACCGGCTCGGGAAAATGCCCTGCCGCCGCCGCGACGCAGGCCACCGTCAGCGCCGCCAGCGTCGCCGCGCCGTCCTCGGTCGAAAGCCCGGCCACCCAATCGAGAAATGAATGAAAGTCTTGCCGGTCCAACGACTTCGGCGGCGTCCTTACGAGATATGGATGCGCCGCCAGCCCGGCCAGCACGGCCTCGTCCACCCGCCCCGCCGCCGCGACCGCCCCATCCGCGTCGAAGTGCCGTCCCAGCCGCTGCCCCAGGAAATCATCGATCAGCGCATTCCCCGGCCCGGTGTCGAACGCAACTAGCGCCCCCGCCGCCTCGGGCCCCGCCGCCCGCGGATCGACCCAGGTCACGTTGCCCACGCCCCCGAGGTTCATGAACGCCACCGGCGCCTCAGCGCCGATCCACCGCGCGCAGGCGAAATGAAAGAACGGCACCAGCGGCGCCCCCTCCCCGCCGCTCGCCACGTCCGCGGTGCGAAAATCCCAGACCACCGGCACCCCCACATCTCGCGCCAGCAGGTCCCCGCGCCCCAACTGATGCGTCCCGCGCCCCCGCGGCTCATGCGCCAGGGTCTGCCCGTGAAACCCAATGAGATCAATATTTTCAAACCCGACCGCCGCCGCCGCATGCGCCGCCCGCACCCCCGCCTCGACCTCCGCCAGCCCCGCGTCTCCCGGCCAGCGCCCGAGGCTCGCCCGCAGCATCGCCCGCTCCTCCGGCGCATAGGCGCGAAAGCCGCTCGGCCCAAATCCCGCGATCGCCTCGCCGTCGGTCTCCAGCACCGCGGCATCGACCCCGTCCATCGAGGTCCCCGACATCAATCCCAGCGCCCGCATCGGTTTTTCCGCCTTCCGTCCTGCCCGGCCCCGCTATAGAACGGCGCGTTTCCGCGCGAAAGGACCGGCCATGACCCAGCGCCCGAAGAGCGATTTCCTCGACGTCATGGTCGCCCGCGGCTACCTGCAGGACTGCACCGACCTCGCCGGCCTCGACGCGCGGCTCACCGCCGGCATCGTCCCCACCTACGTCGGCTACGACGCCACCGCGCCGTCGCTGCACGTCGGCCACCTGCTCAACATCATGATGCTGCGCTGGCTGCAAAAGACCGGCCACAAGCCGATCACGCTGATGGGTGGCGGCACCACCAAGGTCGGCGACCCGTCGTTCCGCTCCGACGAGCGCCCCCTGCTCTCCCCGCCCCAGATCGCCGCCAATATCGCCAGCATCCGCGCGGTATTCGCCAAGTATCTCGATTACGGCGAGGCGCCCACATCGGCGATCATGCTGAACAACACCGACTGGCTCGACGATCTCAACTACCTGACGTTCCTGCGCGACATCGGCCGGCACTTCTCGGTCAACCGGATGCTCGCCTTCGAGAGCGTCAGGAGCCGGCTCGATCGCGACCAGTCGCTGAGCTTTCTCGAGTTCAACTACATGATCCTGCAGGCCTACGACTTCCTCGAGCTCTTCCGTCGCGAGGACTGCCTCTTGCAGATGGGCGGCTCCGATCAGTGGGGCAACATCCTCAACGGCATCGACCTGACCCGCCGGGTCGCCGGCGCCGAGGTCTTCGGCCTGGTGTCGCCGCTGCTGACCACCTCCGACGGCGCCAAGATGGGTAAGTCGGCGGGGGGTGCCATCTGGCTCAACGCCGAGCTCCTGAGCCCTTACGACTTCTGGCAGTTCTGGCGCAACGCCGCCGACGCCGACGTCGGCCGCTTTCTCAAGCTCTACACCGAGCTGCCGGTCGCCGAGTGCGAGCGCCTCGGCGCCCTCGGCGGCGCCGAGGTCAACGCCGCCAAGATCACCTTGGCCAACGAGGTCACGGCGCTCTGCCACGGCGCCGAAGCCGCCGCCGCGGCCGCGGCCACCGCCCGCGCCGTCTTCGAGCAAGGCGGCGTGGGCGAAGCCCTCGAATGGGTGACGATCTCCGCCACCGACCTCGGCCCTGGGCTGGCCAACGCGCATTTCCTGGTTTCCACCTCGCTGGTGAAGTCGGGCAAGGAGGCCAAGCGGCTCATCACCGAGAAGGGCCTCCGCTTCAACAACGCGCTGGTGTCGGACCCGAACGCTCTGGTCACCGCCGAGACGATCGCCGAGGGCCTCAAGATCTCGATCGGCAAGAAGCGCCACGTGGTGGTCAGGCTCGCCACGAAGGACGAGGGATAGTCGCCGACTCAGCGGGGCAGAACCGAAAGGAACGGCTGCAACTCGACAAGCCGCGCCTCGATCTTGTCGAACGCCGCATGCGCTGCCGCCGCGTCTTCACGGCTGACGGCCTCGAAATCCCGGTTGATGCTCTCCAGCACGTCGCCGACCTCGTCGTCCTCGAAGTCGGCGCGCGCCGCGAGCTGCGCCCTCGCGGCCGCGATCGCTGTGCCCAGATGCGCGAGCCGCGCGTCGACACCGGTCGGATTGCTCACCATCTCCCCTCCTCGATATCTGAGCTGACCAATGCTCTACCGGCCCTCGCCAGACCGCACCAGCGTCATCTTGATCGGCAGGCCTTGCGACACCGACGGCGGAGGTACCGGCCGCCCGCGATTGCGCGTTGCCGAGCGGTCTTTTTTGCGCATACTCCCCCTCGGCTGGGTCATGATCGCTGCGCGACCCCGCCGGGCCGGCGCTTCGGGAACCTTGAAGAAACCGCCGCAGCGAATGGGAGGAGACTAAGATGCTCAGATCGGTTCGAATCGGATTGCTCGCGTCCACGGTGCTGATGGGCATGGCCGCCGGGGCGCTGGCGCAAGGATTGGTGACCGCCGATCACGTCGGCAAGCCCGACGCGCCGAACACCCTGACGATGCGGCTCAACCCCGACCAGTCGCCCAACAGCCCGCACAAGGAGATGGGTGCGCTGTATGCCGCCGCCTGGGAGAAGTGGGCCGAGGCGCATCCCGACTGGCAGGTCAACCTCGAGTTCTTCAGCCAGGACATCGGCGCCGAGCACGCGCGCCTGCTGGAGCAGGCCCGCGCCGGCCGCGCGCCCGACTGCGTGACGGTCGACTCGTTCCAGCTCGCGCTCTTCGTCAAGAACGGCGTGCTGCAGCCACTCGACGAGTTCTTCTCCAAGGAGGAGCTCGACGACCTCTTCCCGTTCATCCGCGAGGGCATCACCGGCTCGGACGGGCATATCTACGCCTGGTGGTGGGGCACCGACCTGCGGGTGCTCTACTACAACACCGACATCGTGAAGACCGTGCCGCAGACCTGGGACGAGCTGCAGGCGACCGCGCTCGAGGCGTCGAAGACCGGCGTCGACGGCGTGCTCTTCAACGGCGGCCGCTGGGAGGGCACCACCTTCGACTGGCTGGCGAACTTCTGGGCCCAGGGCGGCGAGCTCGTCGACGCGGAAGGCAAGCCGATCTTCGGCGAAGGCGAGAACAAGGAGAAGATGCTGAAGGCCCTGAACTACTTCAAGGGCCTGGTCGACAGCGGCGCCGCGCCGAAGCGGGTGGCGACGATCAAGACCTACGACGATTTCAACGCCGCGGCGCAGTCGGGCACCACCGCGATGTTCTTCGGCGGCCACTGGCAGCACTTCCAGCTCGAGGAGGCGATGGCCGCCCGACGTCTGGGCCAAGTGGCTGATCGCCGAGCTGCCCGGACCGACCCCGGACGAGCGGGCGACCGGCACCGGCGGCTGGACCGTCGCGGCCTTCGCCAAGGACCCCGAGAAGGTCAAGGCCTGCGCCTCGCTGATGCGCGAGGTCTACATGGGGCCGGCGAACGAGGCCGGCGGCGACCTGCCGACGCGGCAGTCGCTCTTCGCCTCGCTGCCGAAGTTCCAGGACCCCTACTACGCGCAGCTCAAGGAGTACCTGGTGCACGGCCACGCCCGGCCAGGCGTGCCGATCTACCCCGAGATCTCGAACCAGATCCAGATCATGATGGGCGAGGTCCTCTCCGGCTCGAAGTCGCCCGAGGAGGCGCTCCAGGGTGCCTGGGACCGGACGATGGCGGCCTACAACAAGGCCTGAGTGCGCGCGGGCGGGTGGCGCAGGCCGCGCCCCCGCCCGGTTTTCCCGGGGGTACGCATGAGCGAGATGGTGCAGGCGGGCACGGCTGCGGCCGCGCGGCGCGGTCGAGTCCGGCTGAGCCGAACGGCCGCTGGTGTGGCTCTTGCCGCTGGCGCTGCTGCTGCTCGCCACCTACGTCTGGCCGGCGATCGACGTCATCCGCTACAGCTTCACCGACGCGACGCTGCTCAACCCCGAGTTCGACTACACCACCGCCACCTACCAGGCGCAGGTGGCCAACCCGGACCTGCCCGGCATCCTCTGGGTGACGCTGCTCTTCGTCGTGTCGAGCGTCGTGCTGCAACTCGTGCTCGGGCTCCTGGTGGCGCTGGCGCTGCACCGGGGCATGCTGCGCGGGCTGCCGGGCGTCTCCTTCGTCCGCGTCGTGATCCTCTGCTCGTGGATCGTGCCGGGCGTCGCCTCGGGCATCGTCTGGCAGCTGATGTTCAACGAGGCGAGCTACGGCTTTCTCAACGCGCTCTTGCGGATGGTGGGCCTGTCGCCGGTCGCCTGGCTCTCGGACCCGCAGATCGCCATCTGGTCGGCGGTGATCGCCAACGTCTGGCGCGGCACGGCCTTCAGCATGATCCTGCTCTACGCCGGCCTGCTGGTGATCCCGCGCAGCCTCTACGAGGCCGCGGCGGTCGACGGCGCGACCTCGTTCAAGCAGCTCTGGTACATCACGCTGCCGCAGCTCCGGCCGATCCTCCTGATCAACACCATCCTGATCTCGATCTTCACCCTCAACACCTTCGACCTGATCCTGCCGCTGACCGGCGGCGGGCCGGGCCGCGCGACCGAGGTGCTGGCGCTCTACGCCTACAACACGATCTTCCGGAACTTCGACCTCTCGAACGGCGCGGTGCTGGCGGTGATCCTGCTCCTCATCAGCCTCGTCTTCACCTTCTTCTACGTCCGCCTGCTGCCGAAGGAGGGTTGAGATGTCTGCGACCCGCAGCGCCCGCCTCGCCGACGCGGGCACCTATCTCGCCTACTTCGTGATCTGCCTGTTCTTCGCCGGGCCGCTGCTCTGGATCTCTCGCTGTCGATCCGCACCGCGGCCGAGGTCTACGTCAGCGACATCCGCATCTGGCCGCGGATGCCGACGCTCGACAACTACCGCGAAGCCTTGGGCAACCCGCTCTTCGTCACCTACCTCATCAACGGCCTGAAGCTCGCGGTCGGCGGCGCGCTCGGCGCGATGCTCTTCGCGACGCCCGCCGCCTATGCGTTGTCGCGGTTCCAGTTCCGCAACCGAAACCTCGCGATGATCGGCCTCCTGGCGTTCCAGATGATCTCGCCGCTCGTGATCATGGTGCCGCTCTACCGCTACATGGACCGGGTCGGGATGACCGACAGCCTGCTCGCGGCCGGCTTCATCTACGTCGCGGTCGCGGCGCCGCTCTTCACCTGGATGCTGAAGGGCTTCCTCGACGGCATCCCGCAGAGCCTCGAGGAGGCGGCGATGATCGACGGCTGCACCCGCTTCGGCGCCTTCATGCGGGTGGTGCTGCCGCTCAGCCTGCCCGGGCTGACCTCCGCCTTCGTGCTGAACGCGATCCTCGGCTGGTCGCAGTTCATCATCCCGTTCATCCTGATCTCGAAGCCGAGCCTCCTGCCGATCTCGGTCGGCATCTTCAACTTCCAGGGCAGCTACAACCAGACCTCGACGCAGATCCTCGCCGCCGCGAGCGTGCTCTCGATCGTGCCGGCGGTGATTGTCTTCCTCGTCCTGCAGCGCTTCATCATCGGCGCGCTGATGGCCGGCGCGGTGAAGGGCTGAACCATGCGAGGCAAAATCATGTGTATGCGTTGTGCATGCGTTGTGCATGCAATGTACGGCCGGAAAATCATGCTGCCACAATCGCTTGCGGGATCTTTCGCACGAGGAATGCGATGCGCATCCACATGATCGCCAACGCCCACATCGACCCGGTGTGGCTCTGGCCCTGGCAGGCCGGCGCCGACGAGGCGCTGGCGACCATGGCCTCGATGGCCGACCGCTGCGACGAATACCCCGACTTCGTCTTCACCCGCGGCGAGGCCTGGCTCTACCTTCAGACCGAGCGCCTCCGCCCCGACCTCTTCGCCCGCATCGCCAAGCTGATCGAGCGCGGCCAGTGGCACGTCACCGGCGGCCAGTTCATCCAGCCCGACCTGAACCTGCCCACCGCCGCCGGCCTCCACCGCCAGATCGAGCACGGCCAGCGCTACTTCCGCGACCGCTTCGGCCTCACGCCCACCGTCGGCTACAACGTCGACAGCTTCGGCCACACCGCGAGCCTGCCCGACATCCTCGCGCGCCACGGCTACACGGCTTACGTCTTCCGCCGCCCCGAGGAGCACCAGGTCTCGCTCCCCGCCAACACCTTCCTCTGGCAGGGCACCGGCGGCGACGAGGTCGTGGCCTTCCGCATCGTACCCGGCTACGTCGCCAACTTCGCCGACCTCGGCGGCCAGGTCCGCGAGGCCGTCGACGCCGCCGATCCCGCCCTCGGCGAGACCATGTGCTTCTACGGCGTCGGCAACCACGGCGGCGGCCCGTCCAAGGCGATGATCGAATGGATCCTCGCCAACCGCGACTTCGACGGCCACGAGCTGATCTTCTCCACCCCGCAAGCCTACTTCGAGGCGATCGCCGACAAGCGCGACCACCTGCCCCGCGTCACCGACCGAGCTGCAGCACTGCTTCCCCGGCTGCTACAGCGTGATGCACGACATCAAGTCCGCCCAGCGCCACGGCGAGCAGCTCCTGACCCAGGCCGAAGCCGCCGCCACCGCCCTCTCCGCCGACACCGCCGAGCGCGACGCCGCCCTCGCCCGCCTCGACGCCGCCTGGGACGACCTCCTCTTCACCGAGTTCCACGACATCCTGACCGGCACCTCGATCCCCGCCGCCTGGGACAGCATCCGCGCCATGCAGGGCCGCGCCCGTATCGCCGGCGAGGAGGTGCTCTTCGACCTCACCCGCCGCTGGTCCTACCGCACGCTCCCCAAGGTCAACGAACACCAGGTCGTCGTCCTCAACACCGACGCCCAGCCGCGCCGCGCCTTCGTCGAGGCCGAGCCCTACCTCGACTTCGACGACTGGGACGACCGCTGGATCAGCGACGAGACCGGCGCCCCCGTTCCCTTCCAGCAAGTCCAGCCCGGCTCCAACCAGCACATCCCCCGCATCCTCTTCGAGGCGGAGCCTCCCCGCCACCGGCAGCCGCCAGTTCCAGATCCACCCCGGCCCCCGCCCCGCCACGCCCGAGGCCGAGCCCCTCACCGCACCCGCGACACCCTCTCGAACGGCATCGTCACCGTCGCCCTTCGCAGCGGCGGCCTCGGCGCGGTCGAGCACGCCGGCACCGAGCTGATCGACAGCCTGCGCCTGCATCTGCGGCAGGACACCACCGACACCTGGACCTTCCACACCGACCGCTGGGAGGAGCCGGTCGACCGCCACCCTCGCCGGCGACGACTGGCAGATCGAGGAGACCGGCCCCCTCCGCGTCCGCGCCCGCCTCGACGGCCGCCTCGGCACCTCCCGCGTCCGCCTCACCGTCAGCCTCACCCGCGGCACGCCGGCGCTTCGCATCGAGCTCGAGGTCAACTTCGACGAGCGCTACACCCTCCTGCAGATGCCGATCACCCTCGCCGCCGCGCCCGAACGCTGGACCGACGGCATCGCCGACGGCCACGTCTACCGCGACCCCTCGCCGGCCGAATGGCCCTTCCTCGGCTGGTCCCGCCTCCGCGTCGCCGGCGCCGACCTCGGCCTCGTCACCAGCGACTGCTACAGCCACAGCGTCAACGGCCAGACCTGGGCGCCGACGCTTCTCCGCAGCCCGCGCATGGCCTGGGGCGGCGGCGACCCCAGGACCTACGCCGGCCGCGACCAGCACACCGACCAGGGCGTCCACCGCTTCGCCTTCGACCTCTTCTTCGCCGACACCCTGCCCGAAGCCGAGATGGCGCTGGCGCTGGCCCGGGCCGCGCAGCCCCTCGTCGTCTTCGACCGCTACGAAGGCATGAACCGACCCGGCTGGGGCCCAATCCCACCGCGCGGCCTCTGGGGCCCGGCGATGCTGCGCAACCTCGCCGACGGCCGCGTCGCCGATCCCGGCAAGGGCGAGCCCGGCGGCCTCTTCAAACGATCCGGCGCAGACGACTACGCCGGCTAAGGGAAAGAGAATGACACTTGACCGATCCGGCAACGCACCGACCGCCTGCGCAAGCGGCTGATCGAGCTCGACCTCTGGACCATCCGCGCGCAGGTTCCGCTCGAAGGCTGGACGTTCGACGGCGAGCCCGCACGCCCATGGCGCCGCCTGGCCGCACCGGCGACGGCACCGTCAATCTCGCCCTCGCCGGCGTCGAGGTGCCCGCCGACTGGCCGCTGGAGGAAACCCGCCTCGACGTCGACCTCGGCGGCGAGGGTCTGCTGCGCATCGCCTACGCGGACGGCTCCGGCGAAGGCTTCGGCCTCGACCCCAACCACCAGCGCTTCGCGCTGAAGGCCCGCCGCTTCTCGGTCAGCGCCGAGGTCGTCGCGCGCCTGCCCTTCGGCGTCCCCAACCGCGACGCCCGGCTCGCGCGCGCCCGGCTCAATCCGCCTCGACCCGGACCTCGCCGAGCTCACGCTCCTTCTCACCCAGGTCTCCGAGACCGCCGACGAGTCCTCGCCGGTCACGAGGTGGTGCCGCCGCTTCTCGCCGCCGCCGAGGCCACCCTCGCCGAGCTCGACTGGCCGACCGCGACCGCCGCCTACATCGCCCGCGTCGCGCCCAGCCGTCGAATCCCAGCGGATCTGGCAGCTCCCCGCCGACCTCGACCTCGCCCCCGCCGGCCTCGACGACCGCCAGCGCGACCGCGTCGGCGTCGCCACGCGCGAGCTCGGCGCCCGCCTGCGCGACCTGCGCGAGCGCTACCCGCAGAACGGCGCGCTGGCGCTGACCGGCCACGCCCATATCGACCTCGCCTGGCTCTGGCCGCTCGCCGAGACCCGCCGCAAGGCCAACCGCACCTTCTCGACCATGATCGGCCTGATGGACCGCAACCCCGCGTTCCTCTTCAACCAGTCGACCGCCCAGCTCTATGCCTTCCTGGAGGAGGACGACCCCGCGCTCTTCGCCCAGCATCAAGGAAAAGGTCGCCGCCGGCCAGTGGGAGCCCAACGGCGCGATGTGGGTCGAGCCCGACACCAACATGCCGACCGGCGAGTCCTTCGTCCGCCAGCTCCTCTACGGCCAGCGCTACTTCGAGCAGACCTTCGGCGCCCGCCACAACGTCTGCTGGCTCCCCGACTGCTTCGGCTTCTCGCCCGCGATGCCGCAGCTCCTGAACCTCGCCGGCGTCACCAGCTTCTTCACCATCAAGGTGAACTGGTCCGAAACCAACGTGATGCCCTATGACCTCTTCTGGTGGGAGGGCCTGAACGGCAGCCGCGTCCTCGCCCATACCTTCAACAACCCGGTCGGCGGCTACAACGCCGAGACCGGCCCCCGCGCCGTGATCGAGACCTGGAAGAACTTCCGCGGCAAGTACGCCAACCCCGAGAGCCTGCTCGCCTTCGGCTACGGCGACGGCGGCGGCGGCCCGACCCAGGAGATGCTCGACCGCCAGCGCCTGTTCGGGGACTTCCCCGTGGTCCCGAGCTTGCGCCCGACCAAGGTCGAGGACTGGTTCGCCGCCACTCTCCACCGCGTCAGCGATGACCCCACCCTGCCGGTCTGGGTCGGCGAGATGTACCTCGAGCTCCACCGCGGCACCCTCACCACCCAGAGCCGCACCAAGTACCTCCACCGCCACGCCGAACGCGCGCTCATCACCGCCGAGACCACCGCCTCGATGGCGACCCTCCTCGGCGAGCCGGAGCCCGCCTCACTGGAGCCGCACTGGCGCGTGCTCCTCCGCAACGAGTTCCACGACATCCTGCCCGGCTCCAGCATCCGCGAGGTCTACGAGGAAGCCGAGCACGAGCTCTCCGGCGTCATCGCCGAAGGTGACCGCGTCACCGCCGACCGCCTCGCCGCCATCGCCGCCCGCCTCGTCCCCGCCGGCGACACCCCGGCGGTCCTCGTCGTCAACCCCGACCTCTCCCCCCGCCCGCTCCGCCTCGCCGCGCCCGACCCCCTCCCCGGCGGCCAGCCCGTCGAAGGCGGCAGCGTCTTCACCGGCCCGACCCCGGTCCCCGGCCTCACCGCCACCGTGATCCTGGAGACCACCGCCGCCCCGCTCTCCGTCGGCGACAACTGGCTGGAGAACGACCTCCTCCGCGTCGAGATCGACCGCACCAGCGGCGCCCTCGCCCGCGTCTTCGACAAGCGCGCCAACCGCGAGACCCTCGCCGACCGCGCCAACCAGATCTGGGCCTACGTCGACAAGCCCCGCAACTGGGACGCTTGGGATCTCGGAGGACAACTACGCCACCCAGGGCGAGGAGCTCGATCGCCTCCTCGATCGAGGTCGCCGAGCGCGGCCCGCACCGCGCCGCGATCCGCGTCACCCGCCGCTTCCGCGACAGCGAGATCGTCCAGACCTACCGGCTCTGGGCCAACTCCGCCCGCCTCGACATCGCCACCGACATCGACTGGCACGAGCGCCGCATCCTGCTGAAGGCACGCTTCCCGCTCGCGATCCGCACCGACTTCGCCACCTACGAATGCGCGCACGGCGTGATCCGCCGCGCCACGCACCGCAACACCTCCTGGGACGTCGCCCGCTTCGAGGTCGCCGCCCACCGCTTCGCCGACCTCTCCGAGCAGGGCTACGGCGTCGCCCTCCTCAACGACGGCAAATACGGCCACCACGCGCTCGGCAACGAGCTCGGCCTCAGCCTGCTCCGCTCGCCGGTCTACCCCGACCCGCTCGCCGACGAAGGCCGCCAGAGCTTCACCTACGCGCTCTACCCGCACGCCGGCGACTGGCTCACCGGCGGCGTCCTCGCCGAAGCCGAGGACCTGAACCGCCCGCTCCTCGCCAAACCGTCACCGCCGCCGCCGAAGCGAGCTGGACCGCCGTCGCCGTCGAGGGCCTTCCCCTCGGCCTCAGCGGCCTCAAGCCCGCCGAGGACGGCGGCGCGCTCATCCTGCGCGCCTACGAGCCCGCCGGCGCCCGCGGCGCCGTCGACCGTCGGCCTGCCCGACGGCTGGCGCCTCGGCGACGAGGTCAACCTCCTCGAAGACCGCGGTGGCGCGGCGGAGCTCACCTTCCTGCCGTTCCAGCTGCACAGCTGGACGATCGAAAAGTCCTGAGGGGAAAACCGATGGCGCACGTCGAGGTCAAGCAGCTCTTCAAGAAGTACGGCGCGCTCGAAGTCGTGCACGGCGTCAACTTCGAGATCGGCGACCGCGAGTTCGTCGTGCTCGTCGGCCCCTCCGGCTGCGGCAAGAGCACGATCCTGAGGATGATCGCCGGCCTCGAGCCGGTCACCGGCGGCGACATCGTCGTCAATGATCGCATCGTCAACGACGACGCGCCGCGCGACCGCGACATCGCCATGGTGTTCCAGGACTACGCGCTCTACCCGCACATGACCGTGCGGCAGAACCTCGGCTTCGGCCTCAAGATGCGCGGCACCACCCGCGCCGACACCGCTGCCGCCGTCGCCAAGACCGCCGAGATCCTGCAGATCCAGCACCTCCTCGAGCGCAAGCCCAAGGAGCTCTCCGGCGGCCAGCGCCAGCGCGTCGCCATCGGCCGCGCCATCGCCCGCGAGCCCCAGCTCTTCCTCTTCGACGAGCCGCTCTCCAACCTCGACGCCAAGCTCCGCGTCGAGATGCGCACCCAGATCAAGCGCCTGCACATGGCGTTCAACGCCACCAGCGTCTATGTCACCCACGACCAGACCGAGGCGATGACCCTCGCCGACCGCATCGTCGCCCTGCGCGACGGCCACATCGAGCAGGTCGGCTCGCCGGACGATCTCTATGCCCGCCCGGTCAACCGCTTCATCGCCGGCTTCATCGGCTCGCCGACGATGAACTTCCTCGACGCCCGGCTCGACCGCGCCGGCGACGGGCTCGCGATCGTGCTGAACGGCGGCCCGTCGCTGCGGGTGCCCGCTTCCAAGACCGCGCGCTACGCCGCCCACGCCGGCAAGCCGGTCGTCTTCGGCCTGCGGCCCGAGGATCTCACCAACACCTGGACCGACGAGCGCCGCGAGGGCGAGGACGTCGTCGCGATCGACCTGCCCGTCGAGATCACCGAGCCCCTCGGCTCCGACAAGCTGATCTTCAGCCGCATCGGCGGCACCGAGATCATCGGCCGCATCAGCGCCGTCGAAACCCCGCCGCTCGGCTCGACGATGCGGCTGAACGCGCACCTCAACCACATGCACCTCTTCGACCCCGCAAGCGGCGCGACGCTCTGACCGTTAAGCTTCCGGCAACAACCATGCATATGCCCCGTGCATACGTTGCGCATGCACGGGGCATCCGTTTTTCACAGTGTTTTCAACGGCCTGCCCAGGCAGCGGGCGGCGCTTGCTAACGCCGCGCCCGGACCCTGCGCAAACCGGCCAGCCCCGCGATCCCGGAAAGCAGCAGCAGCGCCGTCGCCGGCAGCGGCACCGCCGAGATCGTGGCGGCCGTCACCCCGAAGCCGTCGTTGTGCCGCGTGTCGAAAGCGATGCTCACGCCCGTCTGCGGCGTGTCGAAGATCACCGACAGCCAACGCACACTGTGATCGGGCGACTGCCCGGCGATGGTCCAGAGCGGACCGCCATCGGCGCTGACGGTGAAGTGGCTGACCCCGAGCCCGACCTGCGGCCGCTCCGGCTGATCGAACGCATCGGTGACCGCGAAGGTAAGGCTCTTCGCCTTCTGGCCGAAGTTCACGTTCCAGGTCAGATGCTCGAGATCGGAGCTGTCCACCCAGGTTCCGACCGGATTGGTCGGATCGAACCTGCCAGAGGGCCGCGCGATCCCCGGACCCTTGATCACCGGGCTGCAACCGTCGTTGACGACGCTGATCCCGTCCCCGCACGGACCGGACGCCGAGAAATCGCTCAGGTTGAGCGCCAGCCGCGTTCCGGACCCCGGGTCCGGAGGTCTCGAGGATCGTCGCCGCCGAGGCGGCGGTGCCGAACGACAGGGCAAGCATAGTCAGGATCAGCTTCATCTCACGTCCCCGCGGTGGGCGACGTCGAAGGTGGCGTCATCTCGGGCGAGATCGCCCGCAACTCCCATCCCCTTCATCAAGCGCCGCGCAAAAAGGTTAACCACTCACTAGATCGGATACTCCCAACCCTTCCGGGAAAACCAACCCCTTGCCGGGCGCGAGACGTAAATCCGCCGGGAGGCGTGTCCAATCGGCCACCCTCCCCGCGGCGCCTAGAGCTCGCGCGCGGCGGCGCGGAGCACGAACTTCTGCACCTTGCCGGTCTGGGTGCGCGGCAGCGGCCCGAAGACCACCGAACGCGGCACCTTGAAGCCGGCGAGATGGCTTCGGCAAAAGGCGATGATCTCGGCCTCGCTCGCGATCAGCGCCCGGCTTCAGCAGCAGGAAGGCGCAGGGCGTCTCGCCCCATTTCTCGTCCGGGCGCGCGACGACGGCGGCCTCCAGCACGTCCGGGTGGCGATAGAGCACGTCCTCGACCTCGATCGAGGAGATATTCTCGCCGCCGGAGATGATGATGTCCTTCGAGCGGTCCTTGATCTCGACATAGCCGTCCGGGTGCCAGACCGCGAGGTCGCCGGTATGAAACCACCCGCCCGCGAACGCCTCCGCCGTCGCGCCCGGGTTTTTCAGGTAGCCGGAGAAGACGTTGTTGCCGCGCATGAAGATCTCGCCGATGGTCTCGCCGTCCTTCGGCACCGGGACCAGCGTCGCCGGATCGGCCACCATGATCGCCTCCAGCATCGGCCCGCGCACCCCCTGCCGCGCCTTGATCGTCGCCCGGGCATCCGGCCCCAGCCCGTCCCAGCGGTCCTGCCAGACGTTCACCACCGTCGGCCCGTAGCATTCGGTCAGGCCGTAGACGTGGGTGACCGGCCACGCCCATCCGCTCCATCCCGGCGATCACCGCCGCCGGCGGCGCGGCGCCGGCGACCATCGCCTTGACCGGCTGGTTGATCCCCTCGCGCAGCGCCGGATCGGCATTGTTGATCATGTTGAGAACGATCGGCGCACCGCAGAAATGCGTGACCCCTTCGCTTCGGATCAGCTCCAGGACCCGCTCGACCCGCACCGCCCGCAGGCAGACGCTGACCCCCGCGACGGCCGCGAGCGTCCAGGGAAAGCACCAGCCGTTGCAGTGAAACATCGGCAGGGTCCAGAGATAGACCGGCGCCCCGCCGAGCTCCCACGACAGCGCGTTCGAGACGGCGTTCAGATAGGCGCCCCGGTGGTGATAGACCACGCCCTTCGGGTTGCCGGTGGTGCCCGAGGTGTAGTTGAGCGCGATCGGATCCCATTCGTCGGCCGGCCCGGCGAAGGTCGCCTCGGGATCGCCCTCAGCGAGGAAGGCCTCGTAATCCATCTCGCCGGTCAGCGCGCCGCCCTCGAAGCTTGGGTCATCGATGTCGATGATCGGAATCGCCCGCGCGAGCAGCGCGACGCCCGCCGCGCGGCGGCCGAGAACTCCCGGTCCACGAACAGCATCCGCGCCTCGCCGTGGCCGAGGATGAAGGCGATCGTCTCCGGATCCAGCCGGGTGTTGATCGCGTTCAGCACCGCCCCCGTCATCGGCACGCCGAAGTGCGCCTCGAAAAGCTCCGGGGTGTTGGCGGCGAGAAACGCCACGGTCTGCCCGGGCTCGATGCCCCGCCGGCGCAGCGCCGACGCAAGGCGCCGGCAGCGCGCCGCGGTCTCGGCCCAGCTCCGGCGCACCGCGCCGTGCACCACCGCGGTCCGCTGGGGCCACACCGCCGCAGCGCGCTCGAGGAACGTCACCGGGGTCAGCGGGACATGGTTGGCCGGATTCTTGTCGAGCCCGGACCGGTAGGGCGACAGGGTCGTCGGCATCTGGTGCTTCCTCCACAACACGTTGCCGCCCGGGCCTGGCCGGCGGCGGAAGCGGCGGCCACGAACCGCGCTATCCGATGGGCGGCCCTGCCGAAGTCCTTCACGAAGAGTAGCACGGCGCATCCGTCGAGGAACGCGACCTCGCTTCGGGCGTTCATCTGAGGTTCACATCAACCGAGAAAGGCATCCCGAATGGGCAGCACCACCGACAAGGTCAAGGGCAAGGCAAACGAGATGGCCGGCAAGGTCCGCAAGGCCGCCGGCGACGCGATGAACGATCCCGAGATGGAAGCTGACGGCGCGGCCCAGGAAGGCAAGGGCAAGCTGCAGCAGGCGAAAGGCGACGCGAAGGATGCCGTCAAGAAGGTTGTTGACGGCGCCTGAGACCAGCCAAGTGTCAATGGCCGGCCCATTTGGGGCCGGCCCGTATGCTGTCGATGCTAGCCGAACGTATGCTGTCGATGCTAGCCGAAGTAGTCGTGGGCCACGTTGAAGAACATCACGAGATGATCGTGTCCCGGCTGGTCGATATCGAGCACAAGGGTGTCACCGGTCGTTCTGCCAAATCTCGAGCGACGGCGATGCCGCCTAGAGATCGCGCAGGTCACTGACCCCGTCAATGGTCACCGAGGTCCCGTCCGACGAGGCGCCGTCGCCCTGCAACGTGCCGGCGGCATCATAGTCATGCAGCTCGATCCTGTCCCCCCGATCGATCAGGTTCGACAGCGAGGTGACGCGCCACAAGCGCGTCGCCTCGCTTTGTCGTGCTCAGAATGTGCTGTCGGGATTGTAGAACTTCACCACGTTGTCGATGGTGATGATCGGCGACGGCAGAACAGTCTCCTTCTCGGCCACGGCGCCGGCCAGGATCGCCATCGCGCGGTGGAAGCCAGCGCGACCGATCTGGTCGGACGAGTTGAGGCCGGTCGCGGCGTAGTTGCCGCCCTCCTTCATGATCTCGGCCAGCGCGCCCTTCTCGCCGTCGACCGAGGTGATGAAGATGTCGCCGCTCTTGCCGGCGTCGGCGATCGCCTTCTGCGCGCCGAGGCACATCGAGTCGTTCTCGCAGAAGACCGCATCGATCTGCGGCGCCTTCGACAGCATGTCCTCCATCTGCTGGAAGCCGCCGTCGGCGCTCCACTCGCCCCACCCGGGCGCCACCAGCGCCTCGATCCCGGTCCCCTCGAGCTTCGACTTCACGCCGTCGCTGCGCGCCGAGCCGATTGTGTTGTCGGCGGGCCCACCGCGGATGATCACCACCTTGCCCTTGCCGGCGAGGCGCTCGGCGATATAGCTGCCGATGCCCTCGCCGATGGCGCGGTTGTCCGGGCCGACCCAGCTGGTGAACTCGCCGCCCTTGAGCAGGCGGTCGACCATCACCACCGGCACCCCGGCCTGCTGGATCGCTTCGAGCGCCGCCGGCGCCGCCTCGATCCAGGCGCCGGAGACGATCAGCGCCTTGGCGCCCTGGTTTAGCAGGTCTTCGACGTCCTCGGTCAGCTTGGCCACGTCGCCGCCTGCGTCGGTGGAGAGGATGGTGACGTTGGAAAAGTGCGTCGCCTCGTCCTTCACCGCCGCGTCCATGCCGACGAAGTAGGCGCAGCAGAGCGACAGGTTCACCATGCCGATCTTCAGCTCCTCCTGCGCGGCGGCCGGCCCCGCCGCCAGCCCGAGCGCGGCCACGCCCGAAAGCGCCAGCGCCCTCAATCCTTGCATCATGGTCCTTCCTCCCTTGGTTCTTGTCAGGCCTTCTTCCGCCGCGCCAGCACCGCA
>CAVVSO010000055.1:0-75861 GCA_963750745.1 uncultured Alphaproteobacteria bacterium
CACCAGGAACGGCGGCTGCTGACGCCGCTGCCCAAGACGCTCCCGGAACCCTTCGACGTCGTCGTGCGTCGCCCGGTCGGGATCGATTGCCTCGTCAGCTTCGAAGGGCGCCGCTACAGCGTGCCGTTCCGCTTCGTCGGCCGGGAGGTGGAGGTGCGCGGGCTGTCGGGCGTGCAGATCCTCAAGGATGCGGCCGTGATCGCCGACCACCCCCGCCTGACCGACCGGCTCATCCTGCGCGACGAGGCCCATTACGAGGGCAGCGACACCGACCGGGTCCGGGCGCCGATGCCGCTCGGCCGGATGGGGCGTCGCCTGGCGGAGATCGCGGCCAGCAATGTCCAGCACCGCTCGATCGATCTCTACGCCCGACTGGTGGAGGTGGCCCGATGACCCCGATGACCGCCCCGCGCGTGAAGCTCGACATCGACGCGACGCGGGAGAAGCTCGCCGCGCTCGGCCTCGGCCATGCCGTCGATGCGCTGGAGGGCCTGCTGACTGACGCCGTGCGCGCCGAGATGCCCGCCCATGTCTTTCTGGACCGGCTGCTGGGCGCGGAGCGATCCGGCCGGGAGGAGCGGCGGATCACGACGATGCTAAAGACCTCGAAGCTCCCCACCGGCCAGACGCTGGAGAACTTCGACTTCGCCTTCCAGCCGGCGATAGAGCGCTCGCGCGTCGAGACGCTGGCCACCGGCGCCTGGATCCGCAACGCCGAGGTGGTTCTCCTGCAAGGCCCGCCGGGCGTCGGCAAGAGCCACATCCTTGTCGGACTTGGCGTCCGGGCGATCCAGCTCGGCTTCTCGGTCCAGTATTTCCGCTTCGACGAACTTCTGACCGCGCTCAAGGCCGATGCCCATGTGCCGCCCGCGCGCCTGAAAAGCCGAAAGTACATGTCCAGCGCGCTGCTGCTGGTCGACGAAATGGGCTACGATCCGATGAGCCGGGAAGAGGCCAGCCTCTTCTTCCGCCTGGTCAGCTACCGCTACGGCCGAGGCGCCATGATCATCACCACCAACAAGAGCATCCGCGACTGGACCGAACTGCTCGCCGGCGACGAGGCGCTGGCCACCGCCATCCTCGACCGCCTGCTGCACCGCTCCCACGTCCTCAACATCAAGGGCCGCAGCTACCGGCTGCGCGACCTCGAGGCCGCGCTCAAGGGCTGACCCAATGCGCCAGCGCCCGGTGGCCCGCGGCCCCGGGGCGCGCGCTCTGAACTCGTGGCGGTCAGCGCGCCCCGGGGCCGCTCCCGTTGCGCCACACCTCGTAACACTGGGTGTCGCCTTACATCGTAAGACTGGATGTCCATTGACACAACGGAACTCGCAGAAGCTGGATGGAATGGAAAGAGGCTCACTGGCAAGTCGATCAGCGCGGCGCAGCCCAGAACACGATGCACCGGCTGGTCGATCGCATCCGGATGGTTGAGCCCGGGGAACGCGCGAGCTCGGTAGAACGGCCTTCGCCGAGAACGCGCTCCGCCGCGCTAGCCGGGCCCAGTCTTCGCCACGGTGATTGGCGACTACGACACCGATCCGTGGCTGCTCGGCACGCCCCAAGGCTATGTCGACCTTCGCACCGGCAACCACCATCCGCCGGACCCAACGAAATTGATCTCGATGGTCACTTCGGTTGCACCCGAGGAAGGCGAGCCCGTGCTCTGGCTCACGGCCCTCCACCAAGGATCTGCAAAGGGCAGGACGGCCTAACACTGTTTGTCGAGGACGTCCTCGGCTACAGCGCCACGGGCGCTGTCAACGAAGAGAAATTCTTCGCGGTGCACGGACCGGGCGGCAATGGCAAAGGCGTGCTCTTCGGCACCGCCAAGGCGATCCTCGGGGACTATGCCGTCCACGTCCCGGGAAAGGCGCTCGTCGAGGGAGACGCCCTTTCCTGCGCACGAGGAAGAGATCGCCCGTCTCGCCGGGAAGCGGCTGCTGCTCGCCACGGAGATCCCGTCAAACGCCACATGGAATGTGGTTCGCCTCAAGGAGATGACCGGCAACGAAGGTGAGCTCTCCAGGGCCGCTTCATGAGGGAAAACACCTTCCAGTTCCAACCGACCGGCAAGATCCTCGTCTTCTGTAATCGGAAGCCCGCGATCCCTACCGTCGACCCCGCCATCGCTCAGCGGATAATACTCCTGCCCTTCCTCCACATTTTTCGCGGCACCGCTAGCGAGAACACGAAGCTCAAGGATGATCTCAAGGCAGAATACCCGCGTATCCTGCACAGGATCGTTGCGGCGGCGGCGCGGTTCAGCACCCATGGGCTCGTGGTGCCTCCCAGTGTCAGACAGGCAACCGGAGCCTACATCGGCGAGGAAAATCACCTCGTGAACTTCATTGCCGACTGCTGCGAGGTGGCCCTCGACTTCGAGTTGCAGGCAGCCGAGGCCCACGCCGGCATGCGCCTCTGGGCGCACCGCAGCGGAGGGCGCTTTCTGAGCACGCGCGAGTTGAAGAGCGGTCTGGAAGCGCTCGGGTTTCAGAACCAGCACAAAAACTACGGGAGCGTCTTCTACGGCCTCAAGCTGGCGTTCAAATTTCGGCTCGACGTCCTCGATTACATGAAGTCGGCGAGGGGACGCGATCGCCCGAAGGAGAGCGCCACACACCCGGGGGTGCATTAGACCCCATGATCGCGGTGTGGCCAAGCTGGGCTGGTGGTCTCTCCCGCGGCATTCTCCTTCGAGGATTGCGCCAGACGGGCTGGCGCCGAGCCTCAAGAATGGGGGAGAGACCGCGTGCAGAATACCATCTTTGTTGGGCTGGATGTCCACAAGGCGACGATCTCGGTTGCCATCGCAGAGGGAGAGCGGGGCGGCGAGGTTCGCCACTGGGGCACGATCACGAATCGCGCCGACCACGTCCGCAGGCTGGCCGAGAAGCTGGGTAGTGGCGGGCGTCAGCTTCACTTCTGCTACGAAGCCGGGCCTTGCGGCTATGGCCTCTACCGGCAGCTGACCGATCTCGGGCACGATTGCGTGGTGGTCGCGCCCTCGCTCATTCCGGTGAAGGCGGGCGACCGGGTGAAGACCGACCGGCGAGACGGCATGATGCTGGCGAAGCTGCACCGGGCGGGCGAGTTGACGGCGGTCTGGGTCCCCGACGCGGCGCACGAGGCGATGCGCGATCTGGTCCGGGCACGGGCGACGGCGGTTCGTGTCGTGGGCAAGGCGCGGCAGCATCTGCAGGGGTTTCTGCTGCGCCACGGTCGGGTCCATGCCGGGAAGAAGGGCTGGACCGTGGCCTATCGCCGCTGGCTGACGACGATCCGGTTCGAGCATCCCGCCCAGCAGATCGTGCTCCAGGACTATATCCACGCCGTCACCGATGCCGAGGCCCGCGTCGAGCGGCTGACGCAGCAGATCGCCGAACTGCTGCCGGGCTGGAGCCTGGCGCCAGTGGTCGAGGCCGTGCAGGCGATGCGCGGGGTGGCCTTCATCGTGGCGGTGACGGTGGTGGCCGAGGTCGGCGATTTCTCCCGGTTCGACAATCCGCGGCAGCTGATGGCCTATCTCGGGCTGACACCGTCGGAACATTCCAGCGGCGCTTCGGTGCGCCGTGGCGGCATCACCAAGGCCGGCAGCAGTCTTGCGCGCCGGGCTCTGATCGAGGGGGCCTGGAGCTACCGGATGCAGGCCCGGGTCAGCCGGAAGCTGCACGACCGGATCGAGGCGCTGCCCCAGGCCGTGCGCGACATCGCCTGGAAGGGGCAGCTGCGGATGTGCCAGCGCTATCGGCGCCTGATGGCGGCGGGCAAGCCGAAGGTGGTGGTCACGACCGCAATCGCCCGCGAGATGGTCGGCTTCATCTGGGCCATCGCCCGCACCGTGACGCCAGCCCACGCTTGACGCGGAGAAAAACGGAGCTTCGACCCTGCCGATGCGCAGGGTTGGGGACGGAACGCGGTGGGGAACCCTCGTGCCCTGTTATGAGCCGATCGGATCGACGCTCGCCCCCTAGAGCGAGGCAGCCCCAGGACGAAACCACGGTCATGCGGTAACCAACCCGCGTATGAGAGCTTGCTCAACCGACGTCTTCAGTTCCGTCTCCTGCCCTGCGCATCTACACGCATGCGCCACCCGGCGGCGCCCGGAGTAACTTGCTATGAAACAAGGGCTTGACAGCGATCATGAGAGCAGGCTGCTGAAGAAGTGGGCGACGCCTCGACGCAGTTCGGTCTCGTGGTGCTCGCCGAGTATTTCAACGAGGCCGGCTGGTTCTGGGGTGCGGGCTACGAGCGCGAGGACTCGATGCACTTCGAGCCCGGCGAGGCGCTGCTCCGGCAGTGGGCCGCTGCGGGCAGGCTGTGACAAGCGATGGCTGAGCGTGACGCCCCGCGCACCGTCATCCGGCCGCCCGGCCCCGCTCGCTCCACGCGCGACGACCTGCTCGCCGGGCTGGCCGGGCCGCTCCTTGCGCTCGGCGCCGAGGCGGCACGCGACCCGCGCCCGGACCCGGCGGCGATGGCCGCCGAGGCCCGGCGCCTCGCCGAGGCGTTCGAGACGGGGGCGCTGAAAGCCGGGTTGCCGCGCGAGGCGGTCGGCGAGGCGCGGGACGGACTCCTCGCGGTGCTCGAGGCACGGGCCCGCGCCAACCCGACGCTATCGTCGTCGGCCTGGGCGCGAGCACGGCGCCAGGCGCTGCCTGGCGTGCCCGAGCCCGACGCCGCCGATCTCAGCCGCCGCCGAGCCGCGGCGGAGGCGGCGGGCCCGACCCGGCGCGACCTCGCCCGTTTCTTGCGCCACTGTGAGGAGGCGGTGGCCGCTGCCCCGCCGGCGCGCGAGCCAGCTGGCACGCGGTGGGGGCTGATCGTTCCGCTGGTCATCGTCGTCGCGCTCGCCGGATGGGCGGCCTTCGCTGAATGGCGCTTCTCGGACCGGCTGCTCGCCACGTTGCCGCCGCAGGAGGCGATCGCCGCGGCCGCGCCCGACCCCGCCGACGCGGTCCGCGCGCTCGACCGGATGAAGGCGGCAGTCGAGGAGGTGTCGCTGCGCACGCCCGACTCGCCGCTCGGGCTCGCCCCCCACCTGGGCCGCTTCGCGCCAGGGGCAGTGGCCGAGCGTCGCTACGTCGCGGCGGTCGACGCGCTGCTTCCGGGCCTGCTCGGCGCGGCGCTTGGCGTGGCGCTTGCCACCGAGGGTGGCTCGCTGCCGCTCTACGATACGCTGCGGACGCTCGCCATTCTGCAGGGCGACGTCCCCTGGCAGCCGGGCTTCGTCGCCGGCTGGGTCGAGGACCGCGCGACCACGGATCCGACGCTCGGCGCCTTCGCCGTTCACGCCGCCGCGCTTTCCGGCCCGCCTGACGGTCTCACGCCGCAGGATCCGGAGCTTCTCGGGCAGGCACGCGGCATCGCCGCCGAGGGTGACCCGGCGGATTTCGCCTTTCTCGAGCTCGCCCGCGACGGTGCCGCGCGGGCGCTGCCGGGCTGGTCGCCGGCCGAGCTGCCCGACCTCGGGACCGTGCTGGTGCGCCGCTCGGGACGCCCGCTGTCGGCGGCGATCCCCGGGCTTTACACCGCGGTGGGCTGGAGCTACGCGAGCGGCGGCGGCGCCCGCGCCGCCATCGAGCGCGCCGCCGCGCTGCGCGACCAGGTGATCGGCGCGCCGCCGACAGGGCCGGTGACCGAGGCGGCGCTGCTGGAGGTGGTGCAGGGCCGGACCCTCGACGTCTGGAGCGACGAGCTCGCCGACCTCCGGGTGCGCCCGTTCACCGACCAGCCGAGTTCGCTCCTGGTCAGCGGCACCCTGGGCCGGCGCGACTCGCCACTCGAGAGCCTGTTTCGCGCGGTCTGGCACCAGGTGGGCGGCGACGACCGCAGCCGCAGCTACCCCGACCAGCTGAAGGTTGCGACGAGCTTCGGTCCGATGATCCAGTTCGTCGACCAGGGCGGGATGGCCGAGATCGAGCAGGTCTTCGCCGGCCTGAACGTCGCGCTGGCCGCGCTCGGCTCCGATGCCGAGGTGAGCCGCCGGCGGCTGATGGACGTGCAGCACCGCGCCGCCTCGATCGCGACGCTGAATCAGGCACCGCGGCTTGTCGTCCAGATCATCGAGGACGTGTTGGCGCAGACCACCGCGTCGCGCGAAGGCGGCGGCAAGCCGCGTGCGGCAGTGACCTGGCAGCGCGACCTCGCCGCCGCCTGCCGCGCCGCGCTGACCGATCGCTATCCGTTCGCGCCGGGCGGGCCGGACGCCGATCTCGGCGCGGTCGCCGCCTTCCTTGGGCCGACCGGCGCGGTCGCCCGCTTCTATACCGCCGAGCTCGCGCCGCTGATCGACACCGGTACGACGCCCTGGAGCTGGAAGCCCGAGGCGCGGCTCTCGGGCTTCGCCCCCGACGGCGCCGCCTTCTTCGGCCGCGCCGCAGCCGTCGGCGCGGCGCTGTTCCCGGCCGACGGCCAGGTCGCGCTGACCCTCTCCGCGCTCGCCCAGCGCGGTGCGGCGACGGTCACCCTGGGCGGCGTCGCGGCGCCGATTGAGGCCTCCGGCGCGCCGAGCACGCTCGCCTGGCCGGGTCCGAGCCCCGACAAGGGTTTCGCTATCGACTTCGCTGGAGCCGGGGCCGGCGCGCGGCAGGCCTGGGGCGGACCCTGGGGTCTGCTGCGCTTCCTCGACGGCCTGCACCTGCGCGCCCGCGACGACGGCCGCCGCTTCCTGGCCGACGTGCGCCTTGCTGACACCCGTGCCTACCTGGAGCTCGCCTTCAGCCGGCAGGCGAACCCGGCCGCCGTTCGGAGGCCGATGGCGGAGCTCGCCTGCCCGCCGTCGCTATGATCTCACGCAACACCTATGGCGAGGCCAGCCAGCGAGACGGGATCCGGTGAAACGATGCGGGATTCCCAGCCGTCGCAAGGGTTAACGGCGGTTTCTTGGTGGTACAACCCATGCACATCGCATGCACAACGCATGCACCTGGAGGGCGCGCCCGGCCGGAAGGTTAACGAAGCGCGGTGTCGTGGCGGCGGGAGGGCCGCACCGTTCACCCGGATCGCGTATCAGACGCCGCCCCGCCACCGAGACCACGAGCACCGCGGCGCATCGACGTGCGCTCCCGTTCCGCGTAAGGCGGCCGGTGCAGCAGCGGCGAGGTCCAGTCCCATGGCGAGCGATCCCCTCCTTCAGCCGTTCCGGCTCAAGCGGCTGACGCTGCGCAACCGGATCATGATCACCAGCCACGAGCCGGCCTATTCCGAGGACGGGATGCCGACGGAGCGTTACCGGGCCTATCACGTCGAGCGCGCGAGGGCGGGGGTCGCGCTGACGATGACGGCCGGATCGGCGCTGGTCTCGCGCAATTCTCCGCCCGTTTTCGGCAACCTCCTGGCCTGGAAGGACGAGGTGGTGGGCCACATGCGGCGGCTGGTCGATGCCTGTCACGATCACGGCTGCGCAGTGATGATCCAGCTCACCCACCTCGGCCGGCGCACGCGATGGGACACCGGCGACTGGCTGCCGGTGGTCTCGGCGAGCCACGAACGCGAGGCGGCGCACCGGGCGTTTCCCAAGCGCGTCGAGGACTGGGACATCGCCCGCATCGTCGCGGACTATGCCGCGGCCGCCGAGCGGATGCAGGCGGCGGGGCTCGACGGCATCGAGCTCGAGGCCTATGGCCACCTCATCGACCAGTTCTGGTCGCCGCTGACCAACGACCTCGACGCGCCGTTCGGCGGACCCCTCGAGGACCGCATGCGGTTCTCGTTCGAGGTGCTCCGTGCGATCCGGGCCCGGTGTGGCCAGGACTTCATCGTCGGCGTGCGCTACTCCGGCGACGAGGGCTTGCCGGGCGGCAACACCGCGGACGATGGCTTGAAGATCGCACGACGGCTGCGGGACAGCGGGCTCGTCGATTTTCTCAACGTCATCCGCGGCCATATCGACACCGATGCCGGTCTCGTCGACGTGATCCCGATCCAGGGCATGCCGAGCGCGCCGCATCTCGACTTCGCCGGCGAGGTTCGTGCCGCGACCGGCCTGCCGACCTTCCATGCGGCGCGGATCAATGACGTCGCGACGGCGCGGCATGCGATCGCCAGCGGCAAGCTCGACATGGTCGGCATGACCCGCGCGCACATTGCCGACCCGCACATCGTGCGGAAGATCGTCGAGGGCCGCGAGGACGATATCCGGCCCTGCGTCGGGGCGAACTACTGCCTCGACCGCATCTACCAGGGCGGCGCCGCCTACTGCATCCACAATCCCGCGACCGGGCGCGAGCTCGAGATGCCGCACACCATCGCGCCGGCCGCCGAGGCGCGACGGATCACCATCGTCGGCGCGGGGCCGGCGGGCCTGGAAGCGGCGCGCGTTGCCGGCGAGCGTGGGCACAGCGGTGACGGTGTTCGAGGCGGCGGACCAGCCGGGAGGCCAAATCCGCCTGACCGCGCTGCAGGAGCGTCGCCGGGAGATGATCGCGATCGTGCGCTGGCGCATGGAGCAGTGCGAGAGGCGCGGCGTGGCGTTCCGCTTCAACACCTATGCCGAAGCCGCCGACGTGCTGGAGACCGGTCCCGACGCGGTCATCATCGCCACCGGCGGGCTGCCGCACACCGAGGTGCTGGCGAGCGGGAACGACCTCGTGGTCTCGGCCTGGGAGATTCTCGCCGGCGAGATCGCGTCCGGGAACGAACGTGCTCGTCTATGACGACGCCGGGGACCATGCGGGCCTGCAGGCGGCCGACCTGATCTCGGCCACCGGCGCCCGGGTCGAGATCGTCACGCCGGATCGTATGTTCGCGCCCGAGGTGATGGGGATGAACCTCGTGCCCTACATGCGCAGCCTGCAGGGCAGGGACACGACCTTCACCGTCACCTGGCGGCTTCGCTCGGTGGTGCGCGACGGCAACCGGCTGCGCGCGATCCTCGGCAGCGACTACGGAGGCGCGACACGCCCCGGACGGTCGACCAGGTCGTCGTCAATCACGGCACGAGGCCCCTCGACGAGATCTATTTCGAGCTGAAGCCGCTTTCGTCGAACCTCGGGGAGGTCGATTACGAGGATCTGACAGCCGGCCGCCCGCAAGCGGTGATCCGCAATGCCGATGGCGGCTTCCGGCTCTTCCGCATCGGCGACGCCGTCGCCGCCCGGAACACGCACGCGGCGATCTATGACGCGCTGCGTCTGGTCAAGGACCTTTGAATCCGGCACCAAGTTCGAATTGACAGGCCGAGCCGCGGATCTTAACGTTCTGCTATTGGTACAGACGTTCCGAATGTGGAACGTAAGACGGAGTGAATCCCGCGATGTGCCCGGGAGGGAAGCTTTGACGACAGCCGTCGCGGCGCCGGTTCTCGAGGCGCGAGACATAGCGAAGCACTTCGGCGCGGTCGTCGCGCTGGCCGGTGCGTCGCTGGCGCTCTATCCGCGCGAGGTGCTCGGGCTCGTCGGCGACAACGGCGCCGGAAAGTCGACGCTGCTGAAGATTCTCTCGGGCGTGCTGCAGCGCCGTCCGAAGGCGAGATCGTCATCGATGGCAAGCCGGTGACCAGCTGCAGGCGCGCGCAGGACGCGATGGATGCCGGGATCGAGACGGTCTACCAGGACCTGGCGCTGGTCGACACGATGACGCGCCTACCAGAACGTCTATCTCGGCCGCGAGCAGCTGTCGACCAATCCGCTGGCCCGGCTGTTCAACCTCGTCGACGATCGGGCGATGCGGGCCAAGCGCTCGCGCAGGTGCTCGACTCGCTCGCGGTCAAGGTGCCGTCGATCAACGTCAGCGGTCAAGGGCATGTCGGGCGGCCAGCGGCAGTGCCTCGCCATCGCCCGCGCGCTGCTCTGGGGCCGCCGCATCGTCATCCTCGACGAGCCGACCGCGGCGCTCGGCGTGCGCGAGACCGAGCAGGTGCTCGAAGTCATCCGCGACCTCCGCAAGCACGACGTCTCGGTGATCGTCGTCAGCCACAACATGCAGCAGCTGATGACCGTCGCCGACCGCATCACCGTGATGCGGCTCGGCCGCACCATCGCCACCCGCACCGTCAAGGACACGCAGGTCTCGGAGATCGTCGGGCTGATCACCGGCGCCATCGGCGCCGATGCGGACACGAGGATGCCGGCTTACGTCATCCGGCCTGAGAGCCGGCACCAAGACCGGCCGGCATCGGACCGGCACTGCCGTACATCACGACCAAAGGGAGGAATCTCATGCTGCGTCGCTTACTCGGCAGGCGTCGCCGTCGGCGTGCGCTCTCGCTGGTCGGTCCTCGACCGGCGCCGCGTCGGCCCAGGACAAGTTCAAGCTCGGCATGGCCGTCGGCGGCAACACCTGCTGCGAGTGGATGAAGGCCCAGGGCGACGTCGCCCGGGCCCTCGCCGAGAAGAGCGGCTGGGACTATGTCGAGCTCAGCAACAACAACGATCCGGCGACGGCGCTGAAGAACGCGCAGATCTTCGTCCAGGAAGGCGTCGACGCCGTCATCCAGTTCAACGGCCAGCCCTCGGTCGAACCCGGCGATCAGCCAGGTCATGAAGGCCGCCGGCATCCCGGTCGTCACCTACGACATCGCCGATCCGGGCATGTACTTCGTCGGCATCGACAATCTCGCGGCCGGCATCGCCGGCGGCGAGGGGCTCGGCCAGATCATCAAGGAGAAGTGGAACTGCGAGCCCGACCTGGTGATCTCGGCCGAGGGCGCCGGCGCCGGCATCGTCAACGAGTGGCGGACCGGCGGCATGCGCACCGGGCTGAAGAACATCTGCCCGGATATCCCGGCCGAGAAGTGGGTCTCGCTTCGAGAGCAGCGGCGATGCCGCGGTCGGCCTGCCGGCGGCCCGCGATCTGCTCGCCGCGCATCCCGACGCCAAGTGAAGATGGCGGTCGTCGGCCTCAACGACGGCGGCGTGCTCGGCGCTGATCCAGGCCGCCGAGCAGCTCGGCCGCGCCGACGAGGTGATCGGCTGGGGCCAGGACGGCGCCTTCATCACCGGCGACAACGTCAATCCGCACCTCGCGGGCTCGGTGTTCTACTTCCTCGAAGGCTATGCGGTCTACGCGATCCGCGACGTGATCGAGCCGATCGCCGAGGGCAAGCCGCCGCCGCTCAAGGCCGATGCCGGCGATCCGGCGTCGCGGGTCGAGCCGTGCCCGGTGACGGCGCGAGCAGGCCAAGGCGGTGCCGGACATGCCGGAGCGGCGTCGACGCAGCTGCTCGCCGCGCCCGCCGGGCACCACCGAGTACGAGCTCTTCTGCCCGAACAAGTAAGCCGATCGAGCCGCCGATGCCGACGTGCCCTCGACCGCGCATTGCCGCGACTGGCCGCCGGCGAGGCGCGCCGCGCGACCTTCTCCTTCGGCGGCTGGGGGACCGCGGTCGCGCTGCTCTGGCGCGTGTGGCTGCTGCTGATCGCCGCGACCGGCGCTCTATCGCCCCGACTTCCTGTCGCACCAGACGGTGCTGGCGATCACCTTCACCATGTCGATCGTCGGCGTGCTGGCGATCGGCGCAGGCGCTCGTCGCGCATCTCGCGGCGGCTTTCTCGATCTCAGCCAGCCGAGCTGCCTGATCCTGTCGAGCCTCGTCGTCGTGCGGCTGGCCGAGGCGGGGATGCCGCTGCGCGGTGCTGATCCCGGCGGCGGTGCTCGCCGGCATGGCCTGGGGCCTCTGCAACGCCGCGATCATCGTCTTCGCCAAGCTCAACCCGGTGATCGTGACGCTCGCCACGAACTTCATCGGCCTCGCGTCGCTGTTCCTGGTGTTCCAGCTGGCGCAGGTGCCGAACGGCAGCGACATCCATGCGCTCGGGCGCATCGTCCAGCTTCGGGCTGCCGACGATCTGGTGGCCGATGGTGGTGCTGATCGCTGATCGTCGGGGTTTTTGATCCCGCGCACCCGCTACGGCCGCCGCGATGACGGCGGTGGGCGGCAACCGGGCGGCGGCGCAGGCACGCGGCATCTCGCTGCGCGCGACGCGGTTCGCGACGTTCATCGCGGCCGGCGGCTTCGTCGGCTTCGCGGCGATGCTCTTCGCCGCGTCCGCCGGGCCGTTCAACGCCGGGTCCGGCAACGCCATGCAGCTCAACGTGATCGCCTCGGTGATCCTCGCCGGGCATCTCGCTGGCGGGCGGGCGCGGCAATCTCTGGCTCTTGTTCCTGAGCGTCGGGTTTCTCTCGACGATCCCGACCTCGCTGGTGTTCTTCGGGCTCTCGTCGGACACGCAGTCGATCTTCCAGGGGCTGATCCTGGTCATCGCGGTGGCGTTCGACGGCTTTCGGGCGCGGAGGGCGCCGATGAGCCGAGTCACCGCGGGCTACGTGGTGCCGCACCATCCGGTGCGCGAGATGCTGACCGGCTCGGTCGCCTCATCGGCTTCACGTTCCTCGTGGTGGTCGCGGTCGGGCTCTATCTGGGTCGGGCCGAAGTTCCTGTCGTTCGGCAACATCAGCGATCGTCGGCGCCTTCCTCGTCGTGCCGCTGGTGGTCGGGGCCTGCTCCGGTTTCGCGCTGCTCGCCGGGCGTGGTCGATCTTTCGATCGGCTCGATGGTCGGCTTTTCGTCGGCGCTCTTCGCGCTCCTGATGACCGCGGGCTGGAACGTCTGGCTCGCCGGGGTCGTCACCCTGGCCGCGTGCCTGGCGTTCGGCGGCATCAACGCGGTGGCGATCGTCGGCTTCGGCGCCGACGCGATCGCCGCGACCCTGGGCATGCTGACGGCGCTGCGCGGCATCACCTGGGTGCTGGTCGGGGCGTCGGGGTCGATCTTCGCCTTTCACCCGGCGCTCTTCGCCGTGGTCAACCAGGCGGTGTTCGGGCGTGCCGCTGTTCTTCCTCCTGGCGATCGGGCTCAATCTGCGTCGCCGCGGTCGTCGTCGCTCAAGACGCGGCTCGGACGGCACATCCGGGCGGTGGGCGGCGACGAGCGGGCGGCGGCGCGGGCCGGCATCTCGGTGCGCGGCGTGCGGACCTTCGCGCTGCTGCTGTCGGCCTTCGGCGCCGGCGTCGGCGGCATCGTCTATGTCGGGCAGCTCGGCAGCGCGGCGCGGGCCACCGGCTTCGGGCTGGAGTTTCAGGTCTATGCCGCGCTGATGATCGGCGGCTACTCGATCCTGCGCGGCGGGGTCGGCAATCCGATCGGCGGCGCGCTCGGGATGCTGGCCGTGGCGGGGTCAGCCAACATCCTCGATCTGACGGCGATCAGCCCCTATTACGTCAACATCATCGTCGGGCTGCTGCTGCTCGCGGCGGTCCTGCTGGACCGGCTGCGCGGCGGCGACGCCTACGAATAGCACTCGAGAGGACCAAGACGCGTGAAGATCACCGACATCAAGATCAAGACCTTCCGCACCCATGCCGACCGCTGGGACGTCGGCCACGCGCTGCCGATCCCGAAGGCCGAGCTGATGCAGACGGTGCTGACGATCGAGACCGACGAGGGCGTCACCGGCTACTATTTCGGCGGCGGCGTCGCACGGCGACGCGGAAGGGCTCAACGTCGTCGACCAGCAGCTGATCCTACCCGGATCAAGGGGCTGCTCGTCGGCCAGGACCCGTTCGACCGCGAGATGATCTGGAAGTGGCTGTGGGTCGCCAACATCCCGGAGAACGTCGGCGAGCGTCATCGACAACGCGCTCTGGGATCTCGCCGGCCGCGCGTTCGGCCTGCCGGTCTACAAGCTGATGGGCGGGGCGCGCGACAAGGTGAAGGCCTACGCCTCGACCTATCCCAACATCGGCGTGCCGCGCGTCTACGCCGAGCACGCGCTCGCCTGCAAGAACGAGGGCTACATCGCCTACAAGATCCATCCGCATTACTTCTGGAACCCCGAGACGCAGCAGCCGACGCCGGGGCGTCCGTCCAACATCAAGGCCGACATCGAGACCATCCATCTCGTCCGCGAGGCGGTCGGCCCCGACTACGTGCTGATGTACGACCCCTGGGGCACCTACATGTCGCTGGAGGAGGCGATCAAGGTCGGGCGCGAGCTCGAGAAGCTCGACTACTATTGGTACGAGCATCCGATGCCGGAATACCGGGTCGAGAGCTATGTCCGGCTGAGCCGGGAGCTGACGATCCCGATCCTGTCGCCGGAGATCGTCGCCGGCGGCGTCTTCAGCCGCGCCGAATGGATCCTCCGCGGCGCCGGCGACATGAGCCGGATCGACGTGGTGCGCGGCGGCATCACCGGCGCGCGCAAGACCGCGATCGTCTGCGAGGCCTATGGCCTCCGCTGCGAGATGCACATGGCGGGCTGGGGCAACCTGCAGGTCTGCGGCGCGACCTCGGAGGACACCTCGGAATACTACGAGAAGGGGCTGCTCGCGCCCGGCGTCGACTACGACGCGCCGCACCCGTACCTCAAGAACACCTGCGACAAGATCGACGCGGAGGGCTACGTCCACCTGCCGCAAGGGGCCGGGCATGGGCTACGAGATCGAGTGGGACTACATCGACGACAACCTGATGGATCGCCGACGGACTGGAACAAGAAGTTCTGGTAGTCGAGGAGCGCCGGCTAGCCATGTCGAGCATCAGGCGATCGATCCAGGTTCTGGACCTGCTGGCGCGGAAGGGGCCGCTGGGCGTGCGGGCGGTCGCGCAGCAGCTCGGCTTGCCGCTCGGCTCGGTGCACCGCCTGCTGCTCGACCTTGCCGACGAGGACGTCGTCGAGCGCACCGAGGACGGCGAATGGGAGTTGTCGTTCCGGCTGCTCGGGATCACCGGCCTGCAGCTCGACCGGCTCGAGCTGCCGCGCTCGGCGCGGCCCTTCGCCGAACGGATCGCGGAGGCGACGCGGGAGACGGTCAACTCAATGCTGCTCAGCGGGCATGGCCGGCGTCTGCATCGACAAGGTGCGCGGCAACGAGCGGCATGCAGCTCGACATGCGCGATCGGCTCGCGCGGCGCCGCTCATGGCGGGGGTGCCGGCAAGGCGATGCTCGCCTATCCTGCCGAGGCGGAGCAGGTGACGCAGGTCTCTTGCGATGCCGCTCGATGCGCTGACGCCGAGCACGATCACCGATCCCGATGCTGCTGCGGGCCGAGCTCGTGCGCATCCGCGCGCGCGGCTATTCGATCGACGACCAGGAGGTGGTGATCGGCGTCTATTGCGTCGCGTGCCGATCCTCGACCGCACGCGGCAAGCCGGTCGGCGCGCTGAGCATCACCGGCCCGTCGGTGAAGAAGCCGGGACCGGAGATCGCGCCGCTGGTGGCGATGCTGAGCGAGGCCTGCGGCGCCATGAGCCAGCGCCTCGGCTATGCCGGTCCCTGGCCGCTCGGCGATGCGCGAGGCGGTGACCGCCGCCAGCGCCAGCACGGAGATGGTGAGGCTATGACGATCCGCCAGGCATGGGTGATGCGGCTGAGGCCGGGCAACGAGGCGATCTACAGGCAGAAGCACGACGAGATCTGGCCGGAGATGCTGGCGCTGATGCGGCGGGACGGCATCCGCAACTACTCGATCTACCGCCACGGGTTGCTGCTTTTCGCCTATCTGGAGCGCGACGCGCGCGCCGGAGCCGGGCGCGCCGATCGATCCGATCGTCTGGCGCTGGTGGGAGATGATGGCGCCCTACATGGAGACGAACCCCGACTTCTCGCCGGTGCAGGAGCCGGTCGAGGAGATGTTCCACGCCGATTGAACGAATTGGACTCTGCGCTGATGACCGTAAAGCTGCATCGAAGGCGTGATCCCGATCCTCGTCACGCCGTTCGACGAGAAGGGCCGGATCGACGAGGACAGCCTGGAGCAGCTGGTCGATTTCAACATCGCCGCCGGCGTGCACGGCTGGGCGTCGCGCTCGGCTCGGAGATCTTCAAGTTCAGCGAGGCGGAGCGCGACCTGGTCGACGCGCGACCGTCGTCGGCACGGGTGGCCGGCCGGGTGCCGGTGGTGATCAATTCCGGGCGCCCGGGCACCGATCTCGCGGTGCAATACAGCCGGGCGGCCGAGGCCGCGGGCGCCGACGCGCTGATGGTGATCCCGCCGCATTTCATGCCGGCGAGCAGCGAGGAGATCGCCGACTACTACCGGACGATCGACCCGGCTGTCGGCGTCCCGATCATCCTGCAGGACATCCCGCAGGCGCCGGTGCCGCCGGGCCTGGCGCTGCGGCTCGCCGGCGAGTGCCGGCAACGTCTCGCTACATCAAGGTCGAGACCCTGCCGATCACCAGCAAGGTTGCCGAGATGGCCGCCGCGGCGGGCGAGGCGCTGACGATCTTCGGCGGCGCCGGCGGCAGCTACTTCATCGAGGAGATGCGGCGCGGCGCCCAGGGTACGATGCCGTTCTGCAGCCAGCCGGCCGCCTTCGTCGAGACCTGGAGCCGCTTTCGCGCCGGCGACGAGGCAGGGGCGCGGCGGGTGTTCGACGACACGATCATGGCGGTGAACCGGCTCGGCGCCCAGGGGGGCGATCTCTTCTATCACCTGCACAAGCAGCTGCTGGTGCGGCTCGGCGTCATCCGCACGCGCGCATCGTCCGCAGTCCGACGATCCGCGGTCGATCCGGTCTCGCAGCGCGAGATCGACGAGCTGATCGAGCAGGCTGGCGCCGGCGTAGGCGGCGCAGCGGATGGATCCTTTCGCGCGCAGGCCGCTCGGGCGGACTCGAGCTGCGGGTGCCGCAGCTCGGCTTCGGCGGCGCGGCGCTCGGCAATCTCTTCACGGTCGTGAGCAACGCCGAGGCGGAAGCCACCGTCGAGATGCGCCTGGGCGGAGGGGCTGCGCTATTTCGACACCTCGCCCTGGTACGGCCGCGGCCTGAGCGAGCGCCGCATCGGCAGGTGTCCTGTCGCAGAAGCCGCGCGCGAGCTGCTGGTCTCGACCAAGGTCGGCCGCTATTCTCACCGCGCCTGCCGATCCGCAGGCCTTCGAGCGCGGCGCAGCGCAACTGGCCGGACGGGCTGCGGTTTCAGCACCATCACGACTACAGCTACGACGGGGTGATGCGGTCCTATGAGGACAGCCTGCAGCGGCTCGGGATGAACCGGGTGGATATGCTGGTGATCCACGACCTCGACTTCGTCAACCTCGGCAGCGAGGCGCTGCTGTCACCGCGCATCTGGCGCAGACTCGCGACCGGCGGCATCCGGGCGCTGAGCGAGCTCAAGGCGGCGCGGGCGGATCGGGGCGATCGGGGCGGGGGTCAACGGGCTAGGGACGATCCCGCGGTTCCTCGATCTCATGGACCTCGACTTCTTCCTGGTCGCCTTGCCCTACACGCTGGCCGAGCAGCCGGTGCTCGACGAGGAGTTTCCGCTCTGCGAGAGGCGAGGCGTCGGCGTCGATCATCGGCGGGGTCTTCGCCTCCGGCATCCTCGCGACCGGCGTGGTTCCCGGCGCGCGCTACAACTACCACGAGCCCACCGCCGACGAGGCGGAGCGGGTGCGCAGCATCGAGGCGGTCTGCCGGCGGCACGGGGTTCCGCTCGCGCCGGCGGCGCTGCAGTTCCCGCTGCATCATCCGCTCGTCGCCTCGGTGATCCCCGGCGGGTTCCGGCCCGAGCATGTCCGGCAGAGCATCGCCTCGATGCGGCATCCGGTACCGCGGGACCTCTGGGCCGAGCTGAAGCGGGACGGGCTTCTCCGCGAAGATGCGCCGACACCCTAAGGCAGGGTAAGCCCGGCATTCCGGGCATATACCTTCGCGACGGCGGCATCGTCCTCGTGGCCCAGGCCCGAGCCCGATGCCGCGAGGAACTGCTGCAACGCCGCCGCGGTCAGCGGGGCGCCGAACCTGGCGCGCTGCGCGATCTCGAGCACGATGCCGAGATCCTTCGGCCAGATGTCGACCGAGCTGCGTGGCGTATAGTCGCCCTCGATGACGTGCGGCGCGCGGTTCTCCAGCATCCAGCTGGTGCCGGCGCACTTGCTGATGACATCGAGAAAGCGCGCCGGCGCGATCCCCTGCGTCATCCCGAAGGTGATCGCTTCGGCCATCGCCGCGATATGGACGCCGGCCAGCATCTGGTTGACCGCCTTCATCGCCGAGCCGGCGCCGGCCTCGTCTCCGAGCTCGAAGACGGTCTCGGCAATGGCGGCGAGGACCGGACGGGCCGCCGCGAAGGCTTCCGACGCGCCGGAGGCCATCACCGAAAGCTGCCCCTGAGCCGCCTTGACCGATCCGCCCGAAATCGGCGCGTCGAGGTAGAGGACGCCGCTCGCGGCGCAGCGGGCCGCCATGTCCCGGGCGAAATCCGGGGCAACGGTCGCGCAGGAAATCACCACCGCGCCGGGCCGCAGATGCAGCGCCGCCCCGTCCGTGCCAAAAAGCACCGTCTCGGTTTGCGCTGCGTTCAGCACCACCACGACCAAGGCGTCGAGCGCAGCGGCCACCTCGGCCAGACTGCCCGGCGCGCCGCCCTCGGCGAGGAACCGCTCCACCTGCGCCGGGGCGACGTCGAAGCCGTAGGTGACATGGCCGGCGCGCAGAATCGAGCCTGCGATGCCGTAGCCCATGGAGCCGAGGCCGATCACCGCGATCCGCTTGCTGTCGTTCATCGTGTCGGCTCCTTGCGTGACGTGGCTCACGGGAAGGTGGGGCGTTCGGTCACCAAGGGTTCGAGGCGCGGTCAGGCGGGCTCCTTGGCGCGGTCCTGCACGATGCGATCCGCGGCCTTGCCGTGCATCTCCTCGTAGTGGTCGAAGGTGGCCTCGAACCAGCCGACGCCCTGGGTGGCGGCGCGGATGTCGTTGGCGAGCCCGCCGACCGCGCTGCCCGGGACGATCGCCTGGAAGATCTCCCAGCCCTTGGCCGCCGGGTCGGCGTCGAAGCCGAGCACCTGGCCCGAATGCGAGGCAATGATCGGACCGAGGCTGCCGGTGAAAAGCGCCGGGGCATGGATCGCGATGCGATCGAGCGGCTGCAGGAGCACCGGGCCCGCAGCCTTCAACGCTTCGCCGACGCCGCGGCGGCCGGCGATCCGGAAAGCCATCTCGGAGCTGTCGACCGGGTGGTGCAGGCCGTCGGTGAGCGTCACGGCGACATCGACCACCGAAAAACCGAGCGGGCCGCGCTCCATGGCGTCGTGCGCGCCCTGCTCGACCGCGGGGATGTAGTTGCGCGGGACGGCGCCACCCTTCACCACCTCGGCGAAAGTGAAGCCGGCACCGCGCTGGCCGGGGGCGACGATGAGCTTGACGTCGGCGAACTGGCCGGCGCCGCCGGTCTGCTTCTTGTGGCGGTAGGCGGTCTCCTGCGATTTCGAGACGGTCTCGCGATAGGCGGGGCTCGGCGTGACCTCCTCGACCTCCATGCCGAACACCTCCTTCAGCCGCTGCCGCAGCAGGCGCAGGTGGAGCGGGCCCTGGACGCCGACCAGCGCGCCGCCGGTCGCCGGATCCTGGCTCACGGTCAGCGCGCCGTCGCCTTCGGCGAGCGAGACCAGGGCGCCGGAAAGCTTGACGCTGTCGCGCTCGAGGGTGGGGGCCAGGATGCGGTACATGATCGCCGGCTGCGGCTGATGCCAGGCCGGCGGCTCGCGCAGGTCGCTGGTGGTGACGAGCTTGCCGGCGGCCAGGTGATCGGCCTTGACCGCGCTGACGATGACGCCCTCGGGCACCTCCTCGAGGTGGCGGCTGTCGCGGGGGTCGGCCGGGGTCAGCTGCGCGACAGGGCGGCCGCCGAGCGGGCGGCCGGTGGAGAGGGTCTCGAGCGCGCGCAGCAGCAGGGTCTTGCCGACGTGCTTGCGGTAGGCGCTGGCGAAGACGACGGCGGCCGGCGCCTCATCGAGGCCGGCCTGGTCGCGCAGCCGCTCGCGCAGCACTGCGGGCGCCGGGGCCTCGTGGCGGAGCGCCTTCATCACCCGGACGATGCCGTTGCCGTGGCCGGCGGAGCCGATCAGGGCGGGCAGCACGCGGTTCTCGCCGAGGACGCGGGCACAGAGCTTGTAGACCGAGTTGTTGGGCGGGGTGCGGTCCTCGACCAGCTCTTCGAGCAGCCAGTCGTCGAACTCGGAGAGATGCTCCAGAAGCTCGCCGCGGGCCTCGCGCTCGCGCTCGGAGACCTCCGCCGGGATCTCGACGAGCTGCGACGGGGCGCCCTCGACGTAGTGCCACGCCCGCTCGGAGACGAGATCGACGGCGCCGGTGATGTGGCCGCCCTCGCGGATCGGGATCTGGCGCAGGATGATCGGATGCACCGCGTAGTCCTGCAAGGCCGCGACGATGTCGCGGACCCGGCCGGTCGCCTCGTCGATGCGGTTGATGAAGAGAACCGCGGGGGTGCCGGCGGCCTCGACCGCGTGCAGGTAGGGCGAGGCGAGGACGGCGGCGGCCGGATCGGGGCCGACGCAGATCACCGCGGCGTCGGCGGCGAGCAGCGCGTCGGTCGCGACGTGCAGGAGCTCGATCGAGCCCGGGGTGTCGATCGCCTGCCAGGTCTCCCCGAGGTGGGTGAAGCTGGCGATGCGCAACTCGCCCGGCGTCGCCGGCGGCTGCGGCTGGCCTTCGAGCCCGCACATCCGGTCGACCAGCGTCGACTTACCGGTGTTGGAGGCCCCGAGAACCGCGATTGCCCGCGCCATGATCTTCCCCCTGACGGTTTTCGTTTTGTGGGTCCGATCATAGGACCGTCACACGGCGGATTTCCAGCGCCTCGCGGTCGGGCCGGCGGGAAGCTGCGGGTCGCGGGGCCGGGCGCGGCCGCATCGGGATCGGCGCCGGGGCAGGGGCCACATGGGTCAGGGGAATCGCGCTTGAGGCCAGTTGATGCCCAGGTCACTGAAAACGGGATGAAAAATGCATGCACAATGCCTGCACAAGGCATGCACAATGCACGTGCATGGTTGTAAGCGGTCGCCTAACGGCAACGCCCCCGCGAAATGCGATCGCCACGACATCGGGGGGGCGGCAGACTGGACCCCGGAGGGCATCTGGGCCATGTATCTGGCCGAAATCGGGGAGGTCGGAATGACGGAACGCAAGCGGATACTCTTCACCGGTGGGTCGGGAAAAGCGGGGCGGCACGTGGTGCCTTATCTCGCCGACAAGGGGCACCGGGTGGTCAACGTCGATCTGGTGCCGCTCGACCATCGCGGGGTCGACAACCTCAGCGCGGATATCACCGAACTCGGGGCAGATGTTCGAGGTGATGACCAGCTACGCGAACTTCGACGAGCTGGAGCCGGGGACCGGGGTGCCGCGGTTCGACGCGGTGGTGCACTTTGCAGCGGTGCCGAGGATCCTGTTGCGGCCGGACAATGAGACGTTCCGGATCAATACGATCGGCACCTACAATGTCATCGAGGCGGCGGTGAAGCTCGGGATCCGCAAGATCGTCATCGCTTCGTCGGAAACGACCTACGGCGTGTGCTTCTCGGACGGGCAGACCGATCCGAAGTCGCTGCCGTTCGAGGAGGATTACGACGTCGATCCGATGGACAGCTACGGGCTGTCGAAGGTGCTCAACGAGGTGACGGCGCGGAGCTTCCAGCGGCGGTCGGGCTATGACATCTATGCGCTGAGGATCGGCAACGTGGTCGAGCCTCATGAGTATAAGACCTTGTTTCCCGGATATTTTTCGAACCCGGAGGTGCGGCGGCGGAACTCCTTCTCCTATATCGACGCGCGCGATCTGGGGCAGATCGTCGATCTCTGCCTCGCCAGGGACGGGCTGGGATTTCAGGTGTTCAACGCCGGCAACGACAGTGTCGGCATGAACATTCCGACCAAGGAGCTGCTCGACGCGCTTCTTCCCCGCGGTGCCGGTGACGCGGGAGCTCGGGGAGTATGAGGCGCTGTTCTCGAACCGCAAGATCCGGGAGGTGCTGGGGTTCCGGGAGGCGCACGACTGGCGGAAATACGTCTCCGGATAGGGGGCTGGAAACTGGCTGGGATCTGGCTGTGGGTCCATATGGCAATCGTCCAGGGCGTGCACTCATAGAGGTGCGGCTTCTGAATAAGGGGATTTTATGCAAGGGGCCTGCCAAGCGCTGTCCTGTATGTGGTCCTGCGGGAGTAGGTCCGGAGGCTCGATGATCCCCCCGGGCCAAGCTTAGGCCGGCTTCCGCCTCAGCGGCCCGAGTAGTTCCTCGAGTTCCGGCACTGCGACGATAATCGGCACTTGGATGTTCAACGGCCCGCCAAATCGGCGGGCCCGAATGGCGACAGCAGGACGCAAGCTGCATCATTGCGGAGGGCGGGACCGGCCTGCGCTCGCTTCCTCTTGCCGCCGGCGGGCTCGGGGAGGTTTTTGTCCCGCGCATGTCACACGGCGTGCGGCGGGCTCGTCATGGGGTCAGAGCCAACGAAAGGAAACTGACCATGACCGCAAAGCTCGACCTGCTGGCCGCCGCCCCGGCGCTGATGAAGGACTGGATGGCGACCTCGCTCGCCGTCAACGCCAGCCTCGACCACGGGCTGACGGAGCTGGTGAAGATCCGCGCCTCGCAGATCAACGGCTGCGCCAACTGCATCAACATGCACACCGCCGAGGCGCGGGCGCAGGGCGAGACCGAGCAGCGCATCTACCTGCTCTCGGCCTGGCAGGAGGCGCCCTGCTACAGCGAGCGCGAGCGCGCGGCGCTGGCCTGGACCGAGGCGCTGACCAGGATCGCGCAAGGCCACAGCCACGAGGCCGCCTACGAGGGCCTGAAGGCGCACTTCTCCGACGAGGAGCAGGTGAAGCTCACGCTGGTGATCAACATCATCAACGGCTGGAACCGGCTGGCGGTGGGTTTCGGCGGCTGGGTGGAGCGGCCGGCGAGGAAGTCGGCGGCGTGACCGGCGTGGCCGGGCATCGCGGCGAGGCCGGGCAGCGGGACGCGGCGGCGGTGTTCGATCCGCTGCGTCCGCGGCTGATCCGCGTCGCCTACCGGATGCTCGGCTCGGTCGCCGATGCCGAGGACATGGTGCAGGAGGCCTTCATCCGCTGGATGCGGGCCGACCGCGGCGCGGTGCGCGAGCCCGAGGCGTTCCTGCGCCGCACGGTGACCCGGCTCTGCCTCGACCAGCTCAAATCGGCGCGGCGCCGGCGCGAGACCTACGTCGGCCCGTGGCTGCCCGAGCCGGTGGTCGAGGAGGAGCGAGGAGGAGGACGTCACCCTGCCGCTGATGCTGGCGCTGGAGCGGCTGTCGCCGCTGGAGCGCGCCGCCTTCCTGCTGCACGACGTCTTCGGCGTCGGCTTCGAGGAGGTCGCGACGACGATCGGGCGCAGCCCCGCCGCCTGCCGCCAGCTTGCGGCCCGCGCCCGCGCCCACGTGCGCGAGGCCCGGCCGCGCTTCCAGGTGCGAAAGGAGCGCGGGCTCGCGATCGCCGACGCCTTCTTCGCCGCCTCGCGCAGCGGCGACATGGCGCGCGCTCGGCGCGCTGCTCGCGGCCGATGTCGGCCTGCACGCCGACGGCGGCGGCAAGCGGCCGGCGGCGTCGCGGCCGATCCTCGGCTTCGAGGCGGTGCTCAGGGTCCACGAGGCGCTGTCGCGCCTCTTCCGCAAGCAGGGCTCGACGCTGGTCCGCACCGCCTTCATCAACGGCCTGCCGGGCTTCGTGACCCGGGAGGCGGACGGCGAGCTGCAGACCACCGCCCTCGAGATCGAGGACGGCAAGATCGCGGCGATCTACGTGATGCGCAATCCCGAGAAGCTCAGGCACCTGCACTGAGCCGGATGGCGCCTGCCGGGCCGGCGCCGGTTGACGGCCGGTTGCGCGAGGTTAACCAAACGCGAGCGGGAGTTCCGGCAGCCGGAGCCGCGTCATGCGCGTAAACACGTTGACGAAGTGATGGCGGGTCGTTATCGCTACGCCGCAAAGTGGCCAAGTATGGGGGGACGTAATGTCTCTGGTAGGATCAACAGTTCGACTGGGCGTCTATAGCCCAACTACAGCTAATCAAGTCAGCACCAATGCGACTGCTGTCGTTCCGCAACCGCTGTCGAGTTCAACGACATTAACCAATATGATCTCCCGAACGATGCTCGGGGGATGGTCAACGCAGACATCGACCTGACCGCCGACCAGCTCAATTACACGATCGATGACGACTTTTTTACCAATTTCCTGGCCGGAAGGTTCACTGGTCCCATATTCGAGAATATTACGGCGGGAGGGCCAGAGTTTTACTCGGCATCGATGACCCCACTAACAATACGCTTGGTCCTCGAGGCCGGCGACGTTATCGTGCTGGCCGACAGGTTGACCGTCAATCTCCAGTCCATCTTCTTCGACAACGGCGACAGCTTCACGCTGAACCTGGGATTCCTCTACCGGGGATCCAACGCGGCGGATACGATCACCGGCGCCGGCTTCAATGATCGGGTCGTGGGCTCCGGCGGCAATGACCATCTTGCCGGGGGCCGGGGGCTCGACCGTCTGCAGGGCCAAAACGGCAACGACACCCTCGATGGCGGTGGCGGCGGCGACGCGATGGCCGGCGGCGCCGGAAACGACCGCTACATTTCGGACAATGCCAACGACCGGTTCATCGAGGCCGGCAATGCCGGGATCGACACGCTGTTCACGGCCGTGGGCCGCGCCATGTCCGGCAACCTCGAGAACGTCTTCCTGACCGGCGCGGCGGGATTCATGATCGGCAACGGCCTCGCCAACCAGATCCACGGCAACGACCTCGCCAATGCGCTGGTGGGCGGCGCCGGCGACGACTGGATCTACGGCGGCGGCGGCAACGACCGCATCACCGGCGGGCCGGGGGTCGATCACCTGGTGGGCGACGCCGGCATCGACACCTTCGTCTTCACCGAAGCGCGCGGAAGCGACGTGGTGCACGCCTTCCAGCGCGGCATCGATATGCTGGATCTCGCGGCGATCGACGCCAATTCCGCCGCGGCCGGCAATCAGGCGTTCGACTACGTCGGCAACGCCGCCTTCTCCGGGGCGGGCGATCTCAGGTACGTCGGCGGCATCCTGGCGGGCGACGTGAACGGCGACGGCAGGGCGGACTTCCGGGTCGAGATCGCCAACCACCCGCCCTTGGCGGAGGCGGACCTGATACTCTAGGTCGCGGCCTGCTCGTTAAGAGTCGGGGCGGGAGGTTTGCAGGCGAGGCTGCGGGCCAGCCTCGCCTTTTCGAAGCCGCGGATGATGCTCGCGAGCGCCGCCGCACCGGTCGCCGAGCTCGTGCGGACGGCGGTCCCCTAGAGCGTCGCCAGCAGGCGCTCGGCCTCGACGGCGCAGGGGGTGAGGGGGGTGTTGTCCTCGCCGGGGAAGAAGCGGCCGCGCAGCGCGGTCGGCATCGGCGCGGGGGTGAAGATGCTGACCTCGCGGGCCGATGCGCCGGCTCTCGGCGGCCCAGGAGCGGACCAGCGCCTCGGCGGCGGCCTTGCTGGCGCCGTAGGCGCCGTAGAACGGCTGGCCGGCGCGGCCGTCGGCGACATAGACGAAGCGGCCGGCCGGGCGCGGCCACCAGCAGCGGCTGCAGCATGACGATCAGCCGCTCGGTGCCGCGGAAGTTGACCTCGACGCTGGTGTCGAAGTCCTTGTCGGCGAGATGTGCGGCGGGCGCCAGCGGGGCGGCGTGCGCGGCGCAGTGCACGGCGAGATCGAGCCGGCCCCAGCGCTCGTGGATGCGCGAGGCAGAGCCGCTGCAGCCCGCCGGTCGTCGGTGATCGAGAGCGGCACCAGCGTCGGGGTCGGGCCACCGGCGGCCTCGATCGCGTCGGCGAGATCCTCGAGCCCGCCGACGGTGCGGGCCATGGCGATCACCTGCGCGCCGCCGGCGCCGAGGGCGCGGGCGACCGCGAAGCCGAGGCCGCGGCTGGCGCCGGTGACCAGCGCCACCCGCCCGGGCGCCTCGGTCACGCGCTGACCTTGAGCCGGAAGCCCTGATCGATCCGGTCGGAGGGCCGCACCGGGTAGTCGCCGGAGAAGCAGGCGTCGCAGAATTGCGGCTGGCGGGCGTTGCGGCCGCCGGCTCTTCGCAGGCGCGGTAGAGGCCGTCGAGCGAGACGAACTTGAGGCTGTCGACGCCGATGTAGGCGCGCATCTCCTCCTCGGTCATGGTGGCGGCGAGGAGCTTGTCGCGGTCGGGGGTGTCGACGCCGTAAAAGCAGGGCCACTGGGTCGGCGGCGAGGCGATGCGGAAGTGCACCTCGGCGGCGCCGGCCTCCATCACCATCTCGCGGATCTTGCGGCTGGTGGTGCCGCGGACCACGCTGTCGTCGACCAGCACCACCCGCTTGCCGGCGACCACGGCGCGGTTGACGTTGAGCTTGAGCCGCACGCCCATGTTGCGGATCTGCTCGGAGGGCTCGATGAAGGTGCGGCCGACGTACTGGTTGCGGATGATCCCCATCGCGTAGGGGATGCCCGACTGCTGGCTGAAGCCGATCGCGGCCGGGGTGCCGCTGTCGGGCACCGGGCAGACCAGATCGGCCTCGACCGGGGCCTCCTTGGCGAGCTCCATGCCGATGCGGCGGCGGGTCTCGTAGACCGACTGGCCGCCGATCACGCTGTCGGGGCGGGAGAAATAGACCTTCTCGAAGATGCAGAAGCGCGGCGCCAGGCGCTGGAACGGGAAGAAGCTCTCGACGCCTTCGGCGGTGGCGATCACCATCTCGCCGGGCTCGACCTCGCGGATGAAGTCGGCGCCGATGATGTCGAGCGCGCAGGTCTCCGAGGAGAGCACCCAGCCGTCGCCGAGCCGGCCGAGCATCAGCGGGCGGACCCCGAGCGGGTCGCGGACGCCGATCAGCTTGGAGCGGGTCATCGCCACGATCGAGAAGGCGCCCTCGACGCGGCGCAGCGCGTCCTTCATCCGCTCGGGGATGGTCTTCTGGATCGAGCGCGCCATCAGGTGGATGATGCACTCGGTGTCCGAGCCCGACTGGAAGATCGAGCCGCGCTCGATCAGCTCCTCGCGCAGGCTGAGCGCGTTGGTGAGGTTGCCGTTGTGGGCGATGGCGGCGCCGCCCATGGCGAACTCGGCGAAGAGCGGCTGCACGTCGCGGATCTGGGTGGCGCCCTTGGAGCCGGCGGTCGAGTAGCGGACGTGGCCGATGGCGAGCGCGCCGGGCAGCGTCTCCATCACGCTGGGGCTGGTGAAATTGTCGCGGACGTAGCCGAAGCGGCGGGCCGAGGAGAAGCCCGTCGCCGGCTCGTAGGCGACGATGCCGCCGGCCTCCTGGCCGCGGTGCTGCAGCGCGTGCAGGCCGAGCGCCACGAAGGTCGCCGCCTCGGGCGACGCCGATCACGCCGAAGACGCCGCACTCCTCGTGCAGCTTGTCGTCGTCGAAGGGAAGGGACGGGCAGCGGCATGGCGGCTATATAGAAGCGCCCCCGCGGGATGTCACGCGCCTGTCATCGGCGGGATCAGCTGCAACTTTGCGTCAGGCGATCGTACTGGCCGGCGATCCATTGCGGCGCGTCCACCGGCAGCATCGCCGCGATCCGCGCCTCGAGCCCGGAGAAGATCGCGATGCTGTGGCTGTCGTCGATCATCGGCACGCCGCCGGCGCCGCCGAAGACGCGGTTGTAGACGACGAGCGCGATCACCACCAGCAGCACGCCGCGGGCGATGCCGAAGAGAAAGCCGAGGCCCTGGTCGACCGGGCCGAGCGCGGAGTTCTGCACCACGCCGGCGAGCAGCGGCGTGAAGAGCGAGATGATGATCAGCGCGATCACGAAGACCACGGCGAAGCCCGCGAGCACGCCGAGCTCGCAGCTGGTGCCGATGATGTCGCGCAGCACCGGGATCTCGCGCATCAGGGGCTCGACCATCGGCGCGAAGGAGAAGCCGGCCAGCGCCGCGACGATCCAGCCGATGATCGACAGCGTCTCGCGCACCAGGCCGCGGGCATAGGCGAGGACGGCCGAGATGACGATGAGCGCCAGCACGATGCCGTCGACCAGAGTGAAGCCCTGCATGTCTGCCCTATCGCTCGATCGCGCCGAAGCACTTGTCCATGAATGCCGCGAGATCCGCAACCGGGTGAATGTTGCCAGAGCGTTAGCCGTCGCCCGGGGCGCGCGGGGGCGTAGGCGGCGGTGAAGCCGAGCTTCGCGGCCTCGCGCAGGCGCGCCTCGGCCTGGGCGACCGGGCGGAGCGCGCCGGAGAGGCTGATCTCGCCGAAGAAGACCGCGTCGCGCGGCAGCGGCGATGTCCTCGCGGGCGGAGACCAGCGCCGCGGCGACGGCGAGGTCGGCGGCGGGCTCGGAGATGCGCAGGCCGCCGGCGACGTTGAGATAGACGTCCGAGCGGGCCGAAGCCGATGCCGCAGCGCGACTCGAGGACGGCGAGCACCATGGCGAGGCGGCCGCGCGTCCCAGCCGATGACGGTGCGGCGGGCGCTGCCCGGGGCGGAGGGGGCGACCAGCGCCTGGATCTCGACCAGGAGCGGGCGGGTGCCCTCGACGCCGGCGAAGACCGCCGAGCCCGAGGTGGCGCTGTCGCGCTCGGAGAGAAAGAGCGCGGAGGGGTTGGCGACCTCGGCGAGGCCTGCGCCGGTCATCTCGAAGACGCCGATCTCGTCGGCCGGGCCGAAGCGGTTCTTGACCGCGCGCAGGATGCGGAACTGGTGGCCGCGCTCGCCTTCGAAGTAGAGCACGGTGTCGACCATGTGCTCGATGACGCGCGGGCCGGCGATCTGGCCGTCCTTGGTGACATGGCCGACCAGCACCACCGCGACGCCGCGGCGCTTGGCGAAGGTGGTGAGCTCGTGGGCGGCGGCGCGGACCTGGGCGACCGAGCCGGGGGCGCTGTCCACGTGGTCGGCCCACATCGTCTGGATCGAATCGATGACGGCGAGCGCCGGACGCTCGGCCTCGAGCGTGGTCAGGATGTCGCGCAGGTTGGTCTCGGCGGCGAGCCTGAGCGGTGCCTGGCCGAGGCCGAGGCGGGCGGCGCGCAGGCGGATCTGGGCGGTGGACTCCTCGCCGGAGATGTAGATCGCCGGGGCGCCGGAGGCGGCGAAGGCGGCGGCGGCCTGCAGCAGCAGCGTGGACTTGCCGATGCCGGGATCGCCGCCGACCAGGGTCGCGGAGGCCGGAACCATGCCGCCGCCGAGCACGCGGTCGAGCTCGCCGATGCCGGAGAGGGCGCGCGGCAGCGGCGGCTCCTCGCCGGCGAGATCGCCGAGCGCGACGCGGCGGCCGCGGGCGGGGCCGAGGCTGCGGCCGGCGGGGCCTTCGGCGAGGCCGGCTTCCTCGGCGATGGAGTTCCAGGCGCCGCAGGCGTCGCAGCGGCCCGACCATTTCGAATGGGTCGCGCCGCAGGCGTTGCAGACGAAGCTGGGCTTGCGGGTCATCGGGGAGACGGCACCCGCAGGCGAGAAGGGCAGCGCCCGGCCCGCGGGGGGGCCGTCAAGCGGCCGCCCCGGGGGGCGGGTCGGCCGCTGCCCGGGCCAAGGCCCGGGCAAGAGGATGCCGCCGGAAGGTTCGCAGCGCCAAGGTCAGCGCACCGCGGCGATCGGGCCGGTGGCGCGGCCGTGGATGAACTGGTCGAGGTAAGGGTCGGTGGAGGCGTCCATATCCTCGATGGCACCCTGCCAGCGGACCTTGCCGCCGTGCAGCATCGCGACGTGGTCGGCGACGGTGCGGACGGTGGTCATGTCGTGGGTGATGGTGACGGCGGTGGCGCCCATCTCGGTGACGAGCTCGCGGATCAGCTGGTTGATGACATTGGCGAGGATCGGGTCGAGGCCGGCGGTGGGCTCGTCGAAGAAGATGACCGCGGGGTCGGTGGCGATGGCGCGGGCGAGGCCGACGCGCTTCTGCATGCCGCCGGAGAGCTCGGCCGGGAAGAGGTCGGCGGTCTCCGGGCCGAGGCCGACGCGGCGCAGCTTGTCGATGGCGAGCGCGCGGGCGGCCGAGCGGGACAGCGGCTTCCGGGCATGGCGCAGGCGGAAGGCGACGTTCTGCCAGACGGTCATGCTGTCGAAGAGCGCGCCGCCCTGGAACAGCATGCCGAAGGCGCGGAGGAACTTGCGCTGGTCGATGCCGGCGAAGGGCACGCCGTCGATCAGGATCTGGCCGGAATCGTGCCGCAGGATGCCGAGAATGCACTTCAGCGTCACCGACTTGCCGGTGCCGGAGCCGCCGATGATGACCAGGCTCTCGCCCGGCATCACCTTGAGCGACACCCCGTCGAGCACCTGGTTGTCGCCGAAGGCCTTGCGCACGTCGACAAGCTCGATGCGCGGCGTCGCCGCCGAAGCCTCAAGCATCAGAAGAAGGCCTCGGTCAGCAGGTAGTTGGCGGCGAGGATCAGGATCGAGGCGGAGACCACCGCGTTGGTGGTGGCCTCGCCGACGCCCTGGGCGCCGCGGCCGGAATGAAAGCCGTTGTAGCAGCCCATCAGCGTCAGCAGGAAGCCGAAGGTCGCGGCCTTGGTCAGGCTGGTGGCGACATCGGCGGCGGTGAGGAAATCGAGGGTGTTCTTGATGTAGGCGCCGGGGTTGAAGCCGAGGCGGGTGGTGCCGACGAGATAGCCGCCGAAGATGCCGATCACGTCGCCGATCGCGACCAGCACCGGCAGCGAGAGGGTGCCGGCCAGCACCCGGGGCAGGATCAGGTACTTCATCGGGTCGGTCGAGAGGGTGGTCAGCGCGTCGATCTGCTCGGTGACACGCATGGTGCCGAGCTCGGCGGCGATCGAGGACGAGACGCGGCCGGCGACCATCAGGCCGCCGAGGACCGGGCCGAGCTCGCGAACGATGCCGATGGCGACGATCGAGGGCACCACGGTGCCGGCGTTGAAGCGGTCGCCGCCGGACCAGATCTGCAAGGCCAGCGCCGCGCCGGTGAAGAGCGCGGTGAGGCCGACGACCGGCAGCGAGAAGTAGCCGATGCGGAGGAGCTGGCGGCCGAGCTCGACCGGGTAGAACGGACGGCGGACCAGATTGGAGAGCGCCAGGCCGGCGAAGATGGTCAGCCGGCCGGTGGCGCCGAGGAGCCCCAGCGTCGAGCGGCCGATCGAGGCGAGGAAGGCGGTCAGCAGGTCGAGGAGGTTCATGCGGGGTCCGGGCTCAGGCGGACCCCTTGTAGACGCGTTCGTGGCGAGGGCCAAGGCTGGTGAGGATCTCGTAGCCGATGGTGCCGGCGGCGGCGGCGAGACCGTCCACCGTGTGGCGGGCATTGAGGATCTCGAGGCGGTCGGGGACCTCGCCGAGCGCGCTGACATCGACGGTGATCAGATCCATCGAGACCCGGCCGACCATCGGGCAGGCGGTCTCGCCGGCGAAGAGCCGGACCGCGCCGCTGCCGAGTGCGCGCATCAGCCCGTCGGCGTAGCCGGCGCCGACGGTGGCGATCCGTGTCGGGCGGGGCGCGGTCCAGGCGGCGCCGTAGCCGACAGGGGCGCCGGCGGCGAGGTCGCGCACCTGGATCACCGGTAGCGACAGGGTGACCACCGGGCGGGCGGCGGCGAACGGCAGGCCGCCGTAGAGGCCGACGCCGGGGCGGGTCAGGCCGTGGTGGAAGGCGGGGCCGAGCAGGATGCCGCCGGTCGCGGCGAGGCTGCGGCGGACGCCGGGCAGCCGGGCGGCGAGCGCGTCGAACGCTTCGGCCTGCCGGCGGTTCATCGGGTGGTCGGGCGTGTCGGCGCAGGCGAGGTGGCTGAGGATGAGGATGGGCGCGAGGCGGGGGAGAAGCTCGGCGGTGGCGTCGAGGTCGGCGGCGTCGAGGCCGAGCCGGTTCATGCCGGAATTGAGCTGCAGCGCGCAGGGGCGTCCGGGGAGTTCACGGGCGAAGTCGTGCATCTGGCCGCGGCTGTTGAGGCTCGGCACGAGGTCGAAGTCGCGGAAGGCGCTCGCGTCGCCCGGCATCAACCCGGCGAAGACGTGGATCGCCGGGCCGGGGCCGAGCGTCTCGCGGAGCCGGACGCCTTCCTCGGCGAGTGCGACGAAGTAGGTGCGGACGCCGGCGGCGGCCAGCGCTGGCGCCACCTCTGCCGCGCCGAGGCCGTAGGCATCGGCCTTGACCACGGCGGCGGTCTCCACGGTCGGCGCGGAAAGGGCGTCGAGGGCGCGCCAGTTGGCGGCGATGGCCTCGAGATCGATGCTGAGGCGGGCGCGGGCGATGGCGGGTGCTCCTTGCCGGTGGCCGGATCAGCGGGCCGCATCCGGGACGGGCGGTCAAGCCCCCGCGGGCGCTTTCCACCCCGCCGGGAGTGTGTATAGGTCGGCGGCGCATTGGCCGGCGGTTCGCGGAGGCGCGCATGAGCGAGGTAAGGGGGGAGGCCGCCGAGGCCGCGCCGGCGCCCGAAGCGCCGATGCGGGAGACCATCGAGGCGGTGCTGGCGGCGGTCGAGGCGGGCGACCACGAGGCGCTGGTGGCGCTGCTCGAGCCGCTGCACGAGGCCGATGTCGCGGATCTCCTGGAGCAGCTGAGCCGGCCGGAGCGCAAGGCGCTGATCGCGCTCTGGGGGGTGGAGCTCGACGGCTCGGTGCTCTCCGAGCTCGAGGAGGGCGTGCGCGACGAGATCGTCGGCGAGCTGCCCGACGACATCCTCGCCGCGGCGGTGCAGGACCTCGAGACCGACGACGTGGTCTATCTCGCCGAGGACATGGAGGCGCCGCAGCAGGAGCGCATCCTGCGCGCGCTCGATGCCGCCGACCGCGCCGCGGTCGAGCAGTCGCTGACGTACGAGGAGTATTCCGCCGGGCGACTGATGCAGCGCGAGGTGGTGGTGGCGCCCGAGCATTGGACGGTGGGCGACGCGATCGACTTCATGCGGCGGGAGGAATGGCTGCCGGAGAGCTTCTACGACCTGATCATCGTCTCGCCGCAGATGCACCCGATCGGCACGGTGTCGCTCGGCCGGCTGATGGGGGCGGGGCGCGGGACCCGGCTCAAGGAGCTGATGGACGAGGACTTCCGCACGCTCCGCGTCGATCAGAGCCAGGAGGACGTGGCCTATATCTTCAACAAGTACCATCTGATCTCGGCGCCGGTGGTCGATGCCGACGGCCGGCTGGTCGGGGTGATCACCATCGACGACGCGATGGAGGCGCTGGAGGAGGAGACCGAAGAGGACCTGCGGCTGCTCGCCGGCGTCGGCGACGAGGAGCTCAGCGACGGGGTCTTCGTGATCGCGCGCGGCCGCTTCGTCTGGCTGCTGGTGAACCTCGGCACCGCGATCCTGGCGGCGACGGTGATCTCGCAGTTCACCGACACCATCCGCGCCTTCGTGGCGCTGGCGGTGCTGATGCCGATCGTGGCGTCGATGGGCGGCAACGCCGGGACGCAGGCGCTGACCGTCACCGTGCGGGCGATCGCCACCCGCAGCCTCAGCTCGGCCAACGTCGGCCGCTTCGTGGTGCGCGAGGCGCTGGTCGGGGTCTGCAACGGCGCGGCCTTCGCCACCGCGATCGGCCTCTTGAGCGGGCTCTTCTTTCAGGATGCGCGGCTTGGGCTGGTCATCGCCATCGCGATGATCGGCAACCTGGTGGTCGCGGGCTTCGCCGGGGCGCTGATCCCGATCGGGCTAGAGAAGCTCAAGGTCGATCCGGCGCTGGCGTCGGGCACTTTCGTCACGACCACCACGGACGTCTTCGGTTTTTTCGCGTTTCTCGGGCTGGCAAGCCTGATGCTGTGACGCCGGCCCGCCGGGAGGGATGCGGGCCGGCGGCGGGCGCTCAGATGTGATCGACCTTGACGTTCTCGCCGAAGTCGACCTTCGCGCCGGTGACGGCGGCCGCGAGCATCTTGGCGCCGGCGACGAGGCGGTTCGCGCCGTTCCAGAGCTCGGCGTCGCCGGGCTCGACAGTGAGAAGCCGGATCGAGGCGTCGTCCGCCGACTCCCACCATGCCTTGTCGGTGGAGCTCCAGATCTCCTTGATCTTGGCGCGGTCGGCGGAAACCGTCGCCCGGCCGGTGATCACCACATAGTCGTGGTTGCGGATGTCGGAGAAGGCGAGGGTGACGATCGGGAAGCGCTCGATCTGCTCGTCCTTGGCGCCGGAGGCGTCAACGAGGAAATAGATGCGGCCCTCCTCGCGGTTCGGGCGGGCGCTGAGCGGACGCGCGCGCTGGGCGCTGCCGTCCCAGGTGATAAACATGCAGATGTCGATCGACGTCGCGAGGTCCCAGATGCGGTCGATCGCCTCGTCTGCGGGCATCGGCTTGTCGTTGTCGGTCATGTCGGACTCCATTGCCTTGTCGCGGACCGAACGTTGCAGGCAGGGCGGAGGTTCCCCTGGGGTCGGAGGTATGGTCAGTTGCGCAGCACCATGCAGTCGCCGCCGTCGGATTGCAGCCGGGCGCAGAGCGCTTCGGCCTCGGCGCGGGTGCCGCGGCCGATCTGAGCGAACTGGAGCGAGCGCGCTATGCCCCGACCCCTGCCGTGGGTATAACTGACCGGCTCGCCCCGCAAGATCGCCGCGTGGCGGTTCTGCAGGCGCGCGACCTGGCGCTCGAGGCCGTCGTGGGCGCGGTTCGAGGCGAGAACGACGCCCCAGGGCAGGACCGGCGGCACCGAGCGGAACTCGCGGCCGCCGCTCTGTGCGGCATAGGCGATGCAGGCGGCCTGGAACGCCGCTGCCTTGTCGAGCGAGAGATCGACGGCGTCGGGCGGGGCGTCGCGCCAGATCTCGGCCGAATAGCCGGTAATCGCGTTGACGTAGGCGCGGGTCTCCGGCGGCAGGCGGTCCTTGGCGGCGATGAAGCGCGCGATCCGGGCCTCGCCGCCGTTGTAGGCGGCGGCGGCGAGGCCGATGTTGCCGTAGGCGCGGGTGAGCTCGGACAGGTAGCGCGCCGAGGCGTAAAGCGCCTCGGCCGGGTTGAAGGCGTCCGCGAGGCCGCGGAGCCTGGCGGTGTCCGGCATGAACTGGGCGATGCCTTGCGCGCCGGCCGGGCTGACCGCCGCCGCGTCGAAGAGGCTTTCCTTCCACAGGAGTCGCGCGAAGAAGTTGGTGTCGAGCGCATTGTCGCGCGCCGCCGCCTCGATCACCCGGCAGACATCGGCGGTGTAGGTCGCGTGGCGGATGCAGGCGGCGCCGTCGACGGTGCAGCGCGCGTCCACGGGGCGGGGTTTCGGCGCGACAGACGGGAGCGGAGGCAGCGGATCCATCGGCACCGCCGCCGCGGAGAGTGGCGCGAGCGCGGCCATGAGCGCGAGGCAGAGGACGAGCGGGCGGCAGGAGCGGAGACGGTGCATCATCGCCGGCAAGCTAGCGAGTTTCGCGGCGGCGCTCCACTCGATCTTAAGACATGCTTAACCTTGGGCCGCCGGTCAGCCTTCCTCCGGCGCGGCGGGCGGGCCGATCGCGAAGCCGGAGAAGCGCACCCGGAAGCCGGCGCGCTGCGGCGAGCAGCACATCGGCCCGACCCGGGCGGGACCGGTCGGGAATGAGGTCAGGCGCAGCATGCGGAAGGCCGCCGGATCGGGGTTCGGCGCCCAGTGGACATGCACGCTGGCGCCGATCCGCGTCAGCCTGAGGTGCACCCAGGCCGGATCGCCCGGCAGCGGCATCGTCGACCAGTCCGAGACGTCGCGGGTCACCACCACGCTCAGCATCCGCCGGCCGGCGACATACTCGACGCCGGCCTTGATCCAGGTCTCGGCGTCGAGGCGGAGCATTAACCCGGCCTGGTCGTAAAGCGCTTGATAGTCGCCGCGGAACGCCACGCTGGCGCTGAAGTCGTCCGGGGCGGCGGCATGGCGGAAATGGCCGTCGTCGCGGATGAAGCCGTAGTGGGTCTTGCGCCAGAAGTCGGTCTTCGCGCCGGTCACGACGCTCAGGGTGTCATCTTCGTCAGTCCATTCCGGGGGTTCGTTCAACCATTGCATCAACCCCGTGCCCTTCATTCTGCATAATCCACCGGCGCTTCCGACGGCGAGGCGTTGTAGAAGATGGAGAGCAACGGCGTGCCCGGCTCGGCGGTCGCGTCCGAGCGGAACGCCGCGACCTCGCCGGCGACGGTGCTCTGGTATTCGGCAACCAGCTCGCCGAAGGCGTTGCGCTGGACGGCGAGCGTCTGGCCGACCTCGACCTTGTCGTTCAGCCCGACCATGAGCTCGACGAAGCCGCCATGGGTCGCGAGGACGGCATGGCCGCTGTTGGCGATGAAGACCCCGGCGTCGCTGGCGGTTCGGCCCATCGGCCCGGCGATGATGCCGTGATGCTTGAGCACGTTCATCGTGCCTTCCACGAAGCGGGCCACCACGCGCGGTCGAGGATGCGCGGGTTGCCCATCTCGGGGGTGAAGGCGGGGATGCCGGCGTCGATGAAGGCGTTCGCCAGGACGCCCGGATAGGCGGCGAAATCGAGGATCTGGTCGACCGGATAGAGCTCGGCCATCGCCTTGACCTCCGGCAGGTCCATCCGGGCGAGGTGGAAGGCGGTGATCTGCATGCCGGTCGCCGCGGTATGGAAGTCGATCGCATAGTCGGCATTGGGCTTCATGAGCCGGTTGAACAAGAGCCCGGCGTGCCGGCTGGGCGCGCTGGCGCCGTTCTCGTTGCCCGGCCATTCGCGGTTCATGTCGATGAGGCCAGCGCCGCGTCCCGAGTTCGGCCAACGCCGCGCCATGCCTTCGAGCGCCGGGCGCGATACGTCGAGGACCGCCGAGGACCGAGCCCGCCATGGCGCTCGGATCGAGGCGGTCCATCACCGTCTGGACGGTGCGCACCGGGCTGATCTCGTCGCCATGGACGCCGCTGACCAGGACCAGGCGCTTGCCGGGCCGCGCGCCCTTGGCGACGATCAGCGAGACGTACCAATGCTGGCCGGTCGGCGTCTGCACGCCCTGGAAATAGAGGCGGTGCTTGCCGGGCGCTAGGTCGCCGACGTCGAGTGCGCTGACCACCTGCTTGCCCTGGATCACGTCGCCGGTGAAGACGGTTCCGCCCGAGCCGGGTGTCGCGCCGCTTTGGGCCTTCGCCGGGACTGCGTCGGCCGCAAGCGCCGCCGACGCTCCGACCGTGACCAGGGTCGCCATCATGAAGTCGCGGCGATCGAGCCCTTCGGTGTCTTCTGCGGGCATGGCGGCGTCCTCGGTCGATTAGGGGGCGGGCGGATGCCCCTGGGTTGCGGGTGAGTTCGAGCGGATTGCCCGGCGCGAGGGCGGGCGGCGTTCAGAACCGGCGCAGGCGGCGACTGGATGCCGAAGAGGTAGATCGAGACGCCGATCAGGATGATGACGAACATCGCGGTGGCGATCGCCGCGCCCATGTGCGGGTCGCCGAGCTGGAGCTGGAAGCCGAAGAAGGTGCGGTAGAGGAAGGTGCCGAGGATGTCGGTGGCGATAGTTCGGCCCGGCGAGCGCGCCCTGGCTCACGTAGATCAGGTCGAAGGCGTTGAAGTTGCCGACGAAGGTCAGGACCGAGATGATGCCGATCGACGGCAGGATCATCGGCAGCTTGATCTTCCAGAACTGCGACCAGCCGGTGATGCCGTCCATCTCGGCCGCCTCGATCACCTCGTCGGGGATCGAGAGCAGCGCGGCGTAGATCAGCATCATCGGGATGCCGACGAACTGCCAGACCGAGATCAGCGCCAGCGTGGTCAGCGCGATCTCCTCCTTGCCGAGCCAGGGCGCGAAGAGCGCCTTCAGCCCGACCGCGTCGAGCATGCCGGGCGCGATGCCCCAGATCGGCGACAGGATCAGCTTCCAGACGAAGCCGACGATGACGAAGGAGAGGATGGTCGGGACGAAGATCGCCGTGCGGTAGAAGGCGGCGAACGCGCAGCGCGCGGCGCTGGACAGCAGCGCGGCCAGCAGCACGCCGATCGGGTTCTGCACCAGCATGTGGATGATGAAGAACCAGGAGTTGTTGCCGAGCGCGTTCCAGAAGCTCGCCGACCAGCGCGGGTCGCCGAAGAGGGTGCGGAAGTTGTCGAGGCCGACGAAGCCGCTGCACGCCCTCGACGGTGCGGAACAGCGCCAGGTTCAGCGTGGCGAAGAGCGGGATGATCATGATCGCCGTGTAGACGAGCACCGCCGGCGCGAGGAAGACCGAGGATGTGCCAGCGGAACGGGCTTGCGGTCCTCGGTCATCGCGCGGGCTCCTCGTGAGCGATACGGCCCCGCCCGGGAGTCGGGCGGGGCCGGATGAGGCGGCTGCTTACTTCTGCGGCTCGTACCAGCTGGCGAGGCCGTCCTGCAGCCGCTTGGCGGCGGCTTCGGGCGTCTCGGTGCCGTTGATCACGTTGGCCGAGGCGTTCCAGGTCTCGTTCTCGAGGTTCGGCGTGCCGCGCGACAGGATCTGGTAGGTCGAGCGGATCGTCGACTTGCACTTCTCGCGCCAGGAGACGAATTCCTGCGCCAGCGGATCCTCCATCGTCACCGGCTGGTTGAGCAGGGGAAGAAGCCGGGCAGCGCGTTGGCGTAGAGCGTGGCGAACTCCGGCGAGCCGACCCACTCGAGGAACTGTCTTGGCGGCGTCGGCGTTCGGCGAGGCGGCGTTCAGCCCGATCGCGATGTCGATGTGGTCGGAGATGTAGCAGGTGTCGCCGGCCTTCTGCACCGGCGGCGGGAAGGCGCCCATCTTGAAGCTGCGGCGATCTGCGTGTTGAAGCGGCGCGATCTCCCACGAGCCGGCCGGGTAGATCGCGGCGCGGCCGAGCGTGAAGAGGTTCTGGCTGTCGGGATAGGTCTGCGCCTCGAAGCCGTCGCCGAGATAGTCCTTCCACTTGGCGAGCTCGCGATAGGGCTGCGACCCAGTGCGGGTCGGTCAGCTTCTGCTCGCCCTTGATCAGCGCCAGCCGGCCCTCCTCGCCCTTCCAGTAGTTCGGGCCGATGTTCTGGTAGCCCATGGTCGCGGCTTCCCACTGGTCGTTGGTGCCCATCGCCATCGGGATGTAGGTGCCGTCCGCCTTGATCTTGTCGAGCGCGGCGAAGAACTCGGCCTCGGTCGTCGGCACCGTCGATGCCGAGCTCCTCGAAGGCGTCCTTGTTGTAGATGAAGCCGTGGATGACCGAGGCCATCGGCACGCAGAAGGTGTGCGCTTGCCGTCGTCGGTCGTCCAGGCGGCCTTGGCGACGTCGGAGAAGTTCGCCATGCCGGCAGGTCGGTGAGGTCGGCGAGCTTGCCCTTGTTGTAGAGCTCGAGCGACTGGGTCGAACGGCCGGCAGGTGATGAGGTCGCCCGCCGAGCCGGCGTCGAGCTTGGCGTTCAGCGCGGCGTTGTATTCGGTCGGCGCCGAGGGCGCGAAGGTCACCTTGATGCCCGGGTTGCTTGGCCTCGAAGGCCGGGATGATCTTGTCCTGCCAGATCGGCAGGTCGTCGTTGCGCCAGCTCTCGATGGTGAGCGTGGTGTCCTGGGCGAAGGCGGCGCCGCCGGCCAAGAGCGTCGATGCCGAGCAGCAGGCCTTTCAGCGGTTTCAGGTGCATGGGTCTCTCCCTGGTCTGGGCCGGTTGCGGCCCGGTTTCTCATTAGGCTTCTCTAGCGACCGGCGCGGATGCGCCGCGAGCGCCGGGCCGAGGTGGCCGCCGCTCGCGGCGAGCCGCCGGTCGGCGTCGGTCGCGTCGCGCGGCGCCGGCGGCGAGCAGGATCGCGGGCTTGACCGCGCCGCCGGTGGCCTCGAGCGCCGCGCGCGCGGCCTCCTCGCCGGCGCTCGGCGACGGCGGCGACGATGCGCGCGGCGCGGCCGCGGAGCTTGGCGTTGTCGGCGACGACGTTGACCATGTAGCCGTCATGCACATGGCCGAGATGGAGGCCCATGAGCGTCGAGATCATGTTGAGCGCGATCTTCTGCGCCGTGGCGGCGCCCATCCGCGTCGAGCCGGCCACCAGTTCGGGGCCGGTGTCCAGCAGCACGGCGACGTCGGCGATGGCGAGCAGGCGGCTGCCCGCGACGTTGGCGATGCCGATGACCGTCGCGCCGCGCGGCGCGGGCGGCCTCGGCGACCGCGACGGTATAGGGCGTGGCGCCGCTGGCGGAGACGCAGATCAGCCGCGTCGCCCGGGCCGAGGCCGAGCCGCGGCGACCTCGCCTGCGGCGCTCGCGCCTGTCGTCCTCGGCGGCGTTGGCCAGCTCGATCAGCGTCGCCGCGCCGCCGGCGATCAGCACCGGGGTCGGTCGCGCGGCGATGCCGAAGGTGCCGGCGAGCTCCAGCGCGTCGGCGAGCGCCATCAGGCCCGAGCTGCCGGCGCCGGCATAGGCGAGGCGGTGGCCGGAGCCGATCGCCTCGGCGGCGATGGCGGCCGCGGCGTCGAGCGCGGGGATCGCCGGCGGCGACCTGCGGCCGCGGCATGGCGCTGGCCGTCGAGCAGCCGCGCCAGCACCGTCTGCGGCGGCAGCGCCTGGAGGCCCTCGGCCTGATGCGTGCCGCGTCTCGGTCGCGCTGGTCGCCATGATTTCCCCCTGAACCGCATCGATAATGCCAAAACAATACCAATTGTCCAGCGGAAACCCCCCTTAGCAGCCGAAACGCCTCCAGCGGCTGGATTCGCTTTCCTTCTGGTATCATTTTGGTATCGTCACGCGGATGGCGCTCTATCTGGGAATCGACGGGGGCGGGAGCGGCTGCCGGGCGGCGGTCTGCGACGCCGACGGCCGGCTGCTCGGCCGCGGCGCGGCGGCCTCGGCCAATATCTGGAGCGATCCCGACGGCGCGCTCGCCAACATCCTCGCCGCCGCCGGCGCCGCCGCGGCGGAGGCGGGAGCCGCGGATCTCGGCGGACTGATCGCGGTGCTGGGGCTCGCCGGCGCCAACGTGCCGGCGGCGGTCGCGCGGCTGCAAGGCCGGCTGCCGTTCCGGCGGCTGCGGATCGAGCCGGACATGGTGGTGGCGCTGAAAGGCGCGCTCGGTGAGGCGGACGGCATCACCGCGGCGCTCGGCACCGGGTCGGTCTATGCGGTGCAGCGCGCCGGCGCGGTGCGGATGATCGGCGGCTGGGGGTTCCTGCTCGGCGACCAGGGCAGCGGCGCGCGCATCGGCCGCGCGCTCTACGAGATGGCGCTGCTCGCGCACGACGGCATTCTGGCGATGACGCCACTGCTCGCGGCGGTGCTGGCGGAGGTGGGCGGGCCGGCGGAGATCCTCGGCTTCGGCCAGCGCGCGGCGCCGGCGGACTTCGCCCGTGAGGTGCCGCGGGTGCTCGAGGCGGCCGCGGCCGGCGATCCGGCCGCGGCCGCCATCCTCGGCGAGGCCGAGGCGGCGGTCGCCCGCACCATCGACCGGCTGCAAGCCGAGGGTCCGCTGCCGATCTGCTTTCTCGGCGGGCTCGGGCCGCTGTACGCCGAGCGGCTGGCCGGGCGCTACCCCGGCCTGATCCGCGAGCCCCTCGGCAGCGGGCTCGACGGCGCGCTGGCCATGGCGCGGCGGCTCGGATGAGCGCGCTCTTCGCCCCGGAGCATTTCGCCGACGCCGGCGGCGGGCCGCTCTATCTGCAGCTCAAGGCGCGGATCGCCGCGGCGATCGAGGCGGGAACGCTGCGGCCGGGCCAGAGCCTGCCGCCGGAGCGCGACATGGCCCAGCTCACCGGCCTCAGCCGGGTCACCGTGCGCAAGGCGGTGCAGGAGCTGGTCGAGGCGCGCTGGCTGGTGCAGCGGCGCGGCTCCGGCACTTTCGTCGCGCCGCGGATCGAGAGGGTCGAGCAGGCGCTGTCGCGGCTCACCTCCTTCTCCGAGGATATGGCGCGGCGCGGCAAGACGGTGCGGTCGCACTGGCTGAGCCGCGCCGTGCATGCGCGCCTCGCCCGAGGAGATGATGGCGCTGGGGCTGACCGCGCACGACGCGGTGGCGCGGCTGGAGCGGCTGCGCATCGCCGACGAGACGCCGCTGGCGATCGAGCGGGCGTCGCTGCCGACCGCGATCCTGCCCGATCCCGAGGCGGTGGCGGGCTCGCTCTACGGCGCTGCTCGCCGAGCGCGGGCTGAAGCCGGTGCGCGCCGTGCAGCGGCTGTCGGCGGCAAACCTCGGCGCCGCGCGACGCCGAGCTGCTCGAGGTGCCGGCCGGGGCCGCCGGCCTCAGCATCGAGCGCATCTCCTATCTCGCCAGCGGCAAGGTGATGGAGTTCACCCGCTCGCTCTATCGTGGCGACGCCTATGATTTCGTCGCCGAGCTCAGGATCCCGGCCGATGCGGAAGGACCGAGCGATGACTGACACGATCACCCACATGCAGGCCGAGGTCGAGGAGATCCCGGCCGCGGCGGCGCGGTTCCTCGAGGGCTCGCGCGCCCAGGTCGCGGCGGCGGCGGCGGCGATGCGCGCGGCGAACCCCGGGCTCGTCGTCACCGTGGCGCGCGGCTCGTCGGACCATGCGGCGACCTATCTGAAGTATGCGGTGGAGATCGTCGCCGGGGTGCCGGTCGCCTCGGTCGGCCCGTCGGTCGCCTCGATCTACGGCCGGCAGCTCCGGCTCGGCGGCGCGGCCTGCGTCGGCATCTCGCAATCGGGCAAGAGCCCGGACATCGTCGCGATGATGAAGAGCGCGCGCGCCGGCGGCGCGCTGACTATCGCGGTCACCAACGACGCCGCAGCGCCGATGGCCGCGGCCTGCGATCACACGCTGCCGCTCCGGGTCGGGCCGGAGAAGAGCGTCGCGGCGACCAAGACCTTCGTCGTCTCGGTGCTGGCCGGGCTGGCGCTGGTCGCCGAATGGCGCGAGGACGCAGGCCTGCGTGCCGCCGTCGCCGCGCTGCCGGAGCAGTTCGCGCGGGCGATCGCCTGCGACTGGGTGCCGCTCTCGGACCGGCTGGCGCGGGCGGGCTCGGTCTTCATCCTCGGCCGCGGTCCCGGCTTCGCGATCGCCTCGGAGATGGCGCTGAAGTTCAAGGAGACCAGCGGCATGCACGCCGAGAGCTACAGCGCGGCCGAGGTGATGCACGGGCCGGTGGCGCTGGTGCAGGCGCAGTTCCCGGTGCTGGCGCTCGGGGTCGAGGACGCGGCGCTGCCGCAGGTGATCGCCACCGCCGAGCGGCTGGCGGGGCAGGGGGCGGACGTGTTCTTGACCGCGGCCGGCGCCGGCGCCGGCGTCACGCGAACTCGGCACGGTCGCGGGGGTGCATCCCTTGACCGCGCCGCTGGTGGTGGCGGTCGCCTTCTACCGCTTCATCGAGGCGCTCGCCCGGCGGCGCGGCTTCAACCCGGATACGCCGCCGCATCTGCGCAAGGTCACGGAGACGGTATGACCGGGGGCGGCGCGTCGGCGTCCCGCGCGGCGCGCCGCTCCGCCCGCGCCGCCTGGCAGCGGGGGCGAGGGGCCGCGGCGTCGCAAGCAAGGGCCGCTTGGGAAGCGCTTGATGAAGCGGCTGCTTCATCAAGGCGCCGCATCCAGCCTGGGGCTGCGAGTCGGGCCGGCGTCAAGGGTGAAGGGCCGCCAGGGGCCCCGGCTTCGCCGCCCTTGACCCCGTCCCAACTCGCGAAAAACATGGGCGGGGCGGCATGACGCGGACGGTGTTTGTCGGGGCCGCGGTATTCGACGGCGCGCGGCTGCACGCGGAGGCGGCGCTCGCGGTCGAGGACGGGCGGGTGGCGGCCGTCCTGCCCCCGGACGAGGCGCCGGAGGGGGTGCGGGTGAAACTCGGCGGCGGGGTGTTGGCGCCGGGGTTCATCGACCTGCAGGTCAATGGCGGCGGCGGGGTGATGCTGAACGGCCAGCCGGATCTGGACGGGATCCGGGCGATCTGCGCGGCGCACGGCAAACTGGGGACCACGGGGCTCCTGCCGACGCTGATCACCGACACGGCGGCGGTGACCCGGAGCGCGATCGCGGCGGGGATCGCCGCGGCGGCGGCCGGGGTGCCGGGGTTTCTCGGGCTGCATCTCGAAGGGCCGCATCTCGATCCGCGGCGCAAGGGTGCGCATGATCCGGCGCTGATCCGGGCAATGGATGCGGCCGACCTCGCGGCGCTGTGCGATGCGGCGGAGCGGCTGCCGGCGCTGATCGTGACGGTGGCGCCGGAGAACGTCACGCCGGCGCAGATCGCGGCGCTGGCGGCGGCCGGCGCGGTGGTGAGCCTCGGGCACAGCGATACCGCGGCGGCGGCGGCGGCAGCGGGATTCGCGGCCGGGGCGGCTATGGTAACGCATCTCTTCAACGCCATGAGCCAGCTCGGAAATCGCGAGCCGGGGCTGGTTGGCGCAGCGCTGGACGCGGAGCCGGTGCGGGCGGGGCTGATCGCCGACGGCATCCATGTCGCACCCGCGGCGATGCGGGTGGCGCTGGCGGCGAAGCGGGGGGTGGACGGGATCTTCCTCGTCACCGACGCGATGGCGGTGGCGGGGACGGATCTCGACCGGTTCACGCTGAACGGACGGGAGATCCTGCGCCGCGACCGGCGGCTGACGCTGGCGGACGGGACGCTGGCGGGGGCGGATATCGACTTTGCGGGGGCGATCCGGGTGCTGGTGCGCGAGGTCGGGGTGACGCTGCCGCGGGCGCTCGGGATGGCGAGCGCGGTGCCGGCGGCCTGCATCGGCATGGGCGACCGGCTGGGGCGGCTGGCGCCGGGGATGGCGGCAAATCTGGTGCATCTCGACGGGGAGCTGCGGCTGGCCGGGGTCTGGCGGGCGGGGGTGCCGATTTGAGGCTCAGGGCGCTGAAAAGGCTGCGGAAAATGGATGTACAACCCATGCACAACCTATGCACAACGCATGCACGACGCATAGGTCTGGGCGTCGACGGAAGCCTAACGGCGTCAGCGAGGAACTGAGCGGGGCGGGATGGCGAGGCAGGCGCTCGGGGCGTATCGCGGCAAGCGGGACTTCGCGCGGACCCGCGAGCCGGCGGGGGGCGGGGCCGACGATGGCGGCAACCGCTTCGTCGTGCACAAGCATCACGCGACCGCGGACCACTACGACCTGCGGCTGCAGGTCGGCGGCGTCCTGAAGAGCTGGGCGGTGCCGAAGGGGCCGTCGCTCGATCCGGCGGAGAAGCGGCTGGCGGTCGAGACCGAGGACCATCCGCTGGAGTATATCGACTTCGAGGGGGTGATCCCCGAGGGCGCGTATGGCGGCGGGCCGATGATCGTCTGGGACACCGGCACCTGGGCGCCGATGGAGGATGTCGGACAAGAGCCTGGCGTCGGGCGCGTTCAAGTTCCGGCTCGCCGGCGAGAAGCTCAACGGCGGCTGGATGCTGGCGCGGCTGAAGGGGCGGCCGGGGGAGAAGAAGACGAACTGGCTGCTCTTCAAGGAGCGCGACCCGGCGGCCGACGCCACGCGCGACATCCTGGCCGAGCGGCCGGAGAGCGTGAAGAGCGGCCGGCGGATCGAGGAGCTGGTGGCGCCACCGCCGGCCGCGAAGCCGGCGCCGAAGCCCGGGCGGCTGCGGCCGGGCGCGTTGCCCGGTGCGGTGCAGGGGCCGGGGCCGGAGCGGCTGACGCCGCAGCTCGCCAGCCCGGTCGAGACGCCGCCGACCGGGGACGAATGGCTGCACGAGATCAAGCTCGACGGCTACCGGACGCTCGGCTTTGTCGAGGGCGGCGCGGTGCGGCTGATCACCCGCGGCGGGCTCGACTGGACGCATCGCTACGGCGATCTTGCGGACGCCTTCCGGGCGCTGCCGTGCCGCGAGGCGGTGATCGACGGCGAGATCGTGGTGCAGGACGCGGGCGGCGTCAGCCGCTTCGCGCTCTTGCAGGACGCGCTGTCGCGCGGAGTGCGGAGCGAGCTCGTGTTCTTCGCCTTCGACCTGGTGCGGCTGGACGGGTGGAACCTTGCGGCGGTGCCGCTTCTCCGGCGCAAGGAACTGCTGGCCCGGCTCCTTGCGGGCGCCGACGGGCGCTCGGCGATCCAGTTCAGCGACCACGTCACGGGCGGGGGGCAGGACTTCTACGAGCAGGTCTCGCAAGCTCGGGCTCGAAGGGGTGGTCTCGAAGCGGGCGTCGGCGCCTATCAGCCGGGCCGGTCGAAGACCTGGACCAAGTGCCAAGGCGAAGCTCTTCGGCGACTTCGTGATCGCGGGCTACACCGCGTCGGCGGCCGCGGGCGGGCTCGGCGGCGCTGGCGCTCGGCGAGTGGGTCGACGGCGAGCTCGTCTATCGCGGCAAGGTCGGGACCGGCTTCGATGCGGCGACGCTGGCGGACCTGCTGGCGCGGCTGAGGCCGCTCGAGGACCAGGGCCTCGCCATCGCCGGTGCGCCGAAGGACATCCGCTGGGTGCGGCCGGTCTTCTCGGCGCGGGTCGAGTATTCGAACCTGACCTCCGACGGCTCGGTGCGGCACGGGGTGTTCCGGGGGCTGCGCGAGGTCGAGCTGACGCCGCAGGCGGCGCCGGCGCGCAAGCGGCTGATCTCGGAGGCCGACCTCGCGACGGTCTGGGTCACCAATCCGACGCGGCGGCTCTTCGGCCGCTCGGGGCCGACCAAGCTCGACGTCGCGGTCTACTATGCCGCGGTCGGCGACTTCATGCTGCCGCATCTCTTCGGCCGGCCGGTGAGCCTGGTGCGCTGCCCGACCGGCAAGCCCGAGGACTGCTTCTTCCAGCGGCACCGGTTCCTGGGGATGCCGCGAGGGGCTCGACAGCTTCGAGACCCAGACCAGCGACGAGGAGGACCGGACCTATCTCACCGTCGCGACGCCGCGCGGCTACCTGGCGCTGGCGCAGTTCGGCGTGGTCGAGTTCCACACCTGGGGCTGCCGGGTGGCCGAGCCTCGAACGGCCCGACCGGGTGGTCTTCGACCTCGACCCCGGCGAGGGGATCGCGTGGCGCGAGGTGGTCGAGGCGGCGGTGCATGTGCGGAGCGAGCTGGCGGCGCTGGGGCTCACGGGCTTCGCCAAGACCACCGGCGGCAAGGGGGTGCACGTGGTGGTGCCGGTGACGCCGAAGCTCGACTGGAAGGCGGTGCACGCGGCGACCGGCGAGATCGCCGAACGGATCGCGCAAGGGCCAGCCCGACACCTTCACCACGGTGATGGGCGCGTCGAACCGGCGGCGGCGGATCTTCATCGACTTTCACCGCAACGCCCGCAGCGCCACCGCGGTGGCGCCTTATTCGTTGCGTTCGCGCAACAATCTGCCGGCATCTGCGCCACTTAGCTGGGAAGATCTCGAGAAGATCGACGCTCCGGAGGATTTGAACTATTCTTCGCTTCCGGGTCTGGTCGCCGCCACCGGCGATCCCTGGGCCGAGATCGGAGAATTCGCACGGGACCTGCCGGCGCCGAAGCGCGTCAAGGCATGATCCGGCAAGGAGAGACGAGATGGCGCCGCGGGCTTCCTGGAAGGGTTATCTGAAACTGAGCCTGGTGAGCTGCCCGGTGCGGCTCTATCCGGCGACGAGCGCCAACGAGCGGGTGCGCTTCAACCAGCTGCACAAGGAGACCCACAACCGGATCAACATGAAGCCGGTCGATCCCGAGCTCGGGCTGGTCGAGCGGTCGGATCTGGTCAAGGGCTACGAGTACGAGGACAAGAAGTACATCATCATCGAGGACAGCGACCTCGAGGCGGTGCGGCTGGAGTCGAACCATACGCTGAACATCGAGGCCTTCGTCGACGCCTCCGAAGTCGACGTGATCTACCAGGACGCGCCCTACTATCTGGCGCCCGACGGCAAGATGGCGGAGGAGACCTTCATCGTGCTGCGCGAGGCGATGCGCGAGGCGAACAAGCTCGCCATCGCCCGGCTGGTGCTGTCGAGCCGGGAGCGGGTGGTGACGATCGGCGCGCGCGACAAGGGGATGTTCGTCTGCACTCTGCGCGGCCCGAACGAGGTGCGGGCGACATCGACCTATTTCGACGAGATCCCGGATGCGGAGCCGGACGCCGAGATGCTGCAGCTCGCCGAGGCGCTGATCGCGCAGAAGGCGGCGAAGTTCGATCCCAAGGCCTACGAGGACCGCTACGAGACCGCGCTGATGGCGATGATCAAGGAGAAGCTGAAGGGCCACAAGCCGATCATCGCCGCCGACCCGCAGCGCGGCAACGTGGTCAACCTGATGGACGCGCTGAAGGCGAGCCTGTCGCAGTCCAAGCCCCCGGCGCCGAGCCAGAGCAAGGCGCCAGCGGAGGCCGCGCCGGTGGAGAAGCCGGCGGCGAAGGCCGCGGCCGGCGGGCGGCGGGCCGGCGGCCAAGGCGAAGTCGTGACGGCGCTCGCCGGGCGCAGCGTCGGCCTCGTCGGCGCGCTGGCCGGCGCTGCCGCGGCGGATCGCCGCGCGCGAGGTGGCGGCGCGGCGGCGGCGAGCTCCACCGCGGCGTCGACGCGGCGGACATCGCTGGTGGTGTTCGGACGGCGCCTGCTCGCCCGCGGCGACGACGCGGCGATCGCGGCGCGGGTCGAGGCGGTGCGCGCCGCGCGGGCGGGAGCTGCGCAGCGAGAACGGCTTCCTGCGCCTGCTCGGCGGCCGGGCGGCGGAGACGGGGCTGGCGCGGCAGGCGGTGCTCGAGCAGTCGCGGCTGGCGCCGGGCGACTTCGAGCTGCTGGCGCTCTTCGACGCCTTCGAGCACGACGTCGGAGCCGTTCTCGTTCCGCGACCTGATCCTGGCGCGGAAGTACGCCGGCCTGATCGCCGGCGGCGCCGGCTGGAGCGCCATCGCCCGCTCGGTGCATCGCTTCGGGCCGGCGGTGTCGCTGACCGCGAAGTCGCTGCAGGTCGGCGGCGGCAAGGCGATCTACGCCTGCCACGAGGAGGGGCTGAGCGAGCTCGACGGGCAGCTGCTGCTCGGGCTCGGCGAGGCCGAGGACGCCGATCCGGAGGAGATCTTCGCCCGGGCCGAGGCGGCGGAGGCCGGCGGGCGGCACGACGCGGCGGCGGCGCTCTTCGGGCGCTGCCTCGCGATCGATCCGGGCGACGCGGTGGCGGCGTTCAACCGCGCCAACTGCCTGCGCGCGGCCGGGCGAGCCGGCCGAGGCCGAGGCCGAGCTGGCGCGGGCGCTGCGGCTCGATCCGGGGTTCGTCGAGGCCTGGTTCAACCTCGCCGGCCTGGTCGCGGCGCGCGGCCGCGCCGAGGCGGCGCGCCGGCATCTGGAGCGGGCGGTGGCGCTCGATGCCGGCTATGCCGACGCGGTCTTCAACCTCGCCTCGCTCGCCTTCGAGGCCGGCGACGCTCGACGCGGCGCGGCGCTGGTGGGCGCGCTACCTCGAGCTCGATCGCGATTCGGCCTGGGCGCGGACGGCCGCGCGCGGCCTGCGTTTCGTCGCGCTCAAGGCGCGCAGCTCGATCCGCCGGCTGAGATGGGACCGATTTCCTGCTCGACGGCCCGGAGGCACGCGGCGACCAGCGTGCTCCTCGCCCATGGCGCCGGCGCGCCGATGGATTCGGCCGGCGATGACCGCGGTGGCGCGGGCGCTGGCGGCGGCGGGGCTCGGCGTCGCGCGCTTCGAGTTCGGCTATATGGCGGCGCGGCGCAGCGGCCAGCGCCGGCCGCCGCCGCGGGCCGAGAGCGTGATGCCGGAGTATCGCGCCGCGGTCGCCGGCGCTCGCGGCGCCGGGCCGGCTCGTCATCGGCGGCAAGTCGATGGGCGGGCGGGTCGCCAGCATGGTCGCCGACGAGTTGCACGCCGAGGGCAGGGTCGCGGGCCTCCTCTGCCTCGGCTATCCGTTCCATCCGCCGGGGCGGCCGGAGCAGCTGCGCACCGGCGCATCTGGAGGGGCTGCGGACGCCGGCGCTGATCTGCCAGGGCACCCGCGATCCGTTCGGGACGCGCGAGGAGGTCGCGGGCTACGCGCTGTCGCCGCGGATCGAGATCCTCTGGCTCGAGGACGGCGACCACGACCTCAGGCCGCGCAAGGCGGCGTAGCGGGCTGACCGCGGCGGACCACCTGCGGACGGTGGCGGCGCGGGTCGCGGCCTGGGCCGGGGAGCTCGGCGGGCTGAGGATCGCGAGCTTCAACATCAACGGCGTGGTCAAGCGGCTCGGCAACCTGCTCGACTGGCTGGCGGCGGCCGAGCCGGACGTCGTCTGCCTGCAGGAGCTGAAGGCGCGCGGACGGGCAGTTCCCGCGCGCCGCGCTCGAGGCGGCGGGCTACGGCGCGGTCTGGCGCGGGCAGGCGAGCTGGAACGGCGTCGCGATCCTCGCCCGCGACGCCGAGCCGGTGCTGACCCGCGACGCGCTGCCGGGCGATCCCGCGCGACGCCCAGAGCCGCTACATCGAGGCGGCGGTCGCGCGGGGTGCTGATCGCCTCGCTCTACGCGCCGAACGGCAACCCGCAGCCGGGGCCGAAGTTCGACTACAAGCTCGCCTGGCACGAGCGGCTGCGGCTGCACGCGGCGGATCTGCTGGCGAGCGGGGCGCCGGTGGTGCTGGCCGGCGACTATAACGTGACGCCGGAGCCGCGCGACATCTATCCGACCAGCTCCTACGACGACAACGCGCTGGTGCAGCCGGAGAGCCGCGCCGCCCATGCGGCGCTGCTGGCGCAGGGCTGGACCGACGCGCTGCGGGCGGTCCAGCCCGAGGGCGCGGTCTTCACCTTCTGGGACTATCGGCGCAACCGCTGGCAGCGCAACGGCGGGATGCGGCTCGACCATCTGCTGCTCAGCCCGGAGATCGGCGGCGCGGCTCAGGGGCGCGGCGTCGATCGGGCGGTGCGGGGCGAGCCGAACGCGAGCGACCATGCGCCGGTGGTGATCGAGCTCGGCGGGGCCTGACCGGGCTCGACGGCCGCTTGGCGGATCAGGCGGCGTCGCGGCGGTCGGGGGCGCGCTCGGCGGGGGTGAGCACGAGCTCGAGGAAGCGGCCGGCGCGGATCAGGCGGGCGGGCATCGGCCGGCCGATGGCGTTGGAGGCGAGGCGGCGCAGGAGCGCGTCCGGGCCGGTGATCGGCGCGCCGTCGAGGGTGAGGAGGATGTCGCCGCTGCGGAGGCCGGCGCGGGCGGCGGGGGCGTCGGGCTGGACCGACTGGATCATCACCGCGGTGCGCTGGGGCGAGCCGGCGGCGTCGGCCACCCGCTGCGGCAGCGGCACGGTGCCGACCGAGACCCCGAGCCAGGCGCGGCGCACCGCGCCGAAGCAGAGGATCTGGCCGACCACGAAGGAGACGGTATTGGCGGCGATCGCGAAGCAGATGCCCTGGGCGCCGCGGATCACCGCGGTGTTGACCCCGATCACCTCGCCGCTGGAGGCGGCGAGCGCGCCGCCGGAATTGCCGGGGTTGAGCGCGGCGTCGGTCTGGATCACGTCCTCGATCGCGCGGCCGGCGCTGGCTCGCGAGCGTGCGGCCGAGGGCGGAGATCACCCCGGCGGTCACCGTCGCCTGGAAACCGAAAGGCGCGCCGATCGCCACCGCGATCTGGCCCTGGCGCAGGCGCGCGCTGTCGCCGAGCCGGGCGGCGGCGAGCCCGTCCGCGTCGGCGCGCAGCACCGCGAGATCGGTGTCGGCGTCGCGGCCGAGCACCCGCGCCTCGGCCTCGCGGCCGTCGGCGAAGCGCGCGGTGGCGCTGCGGCGCGCCGCCGACGACATGGGCGTTGGTCACGACGAGGCCGTCCGGCGACAGCACCACGCCGGAGCCGCCGCCGCGGCCGCCACCGCCAGCGCGCAGACCGCGGGGCCGACCGTCTCGGCGACGCCGGCGACGGTCAGCGAATAGGCATCGAGCAGCGCCGGCTCGTCGGCGGGGGGCAGAGAATGTCGGACATCGGCGGGATCTCGCGGGTGGCTTCACGCGCGGCGAGATAGGCGCGCGCCAGGCCCGCCGCATCCTGCCCATGAGGCCAGCTTCCGCGCCGGCGCCGCCGGGGCGAGGCTCGCGGCCAGGATTTTTCCGGAGGATGAAATGGACGATTCCGAATTCCTGACCGGCCTTTCCCGCGCCACGGCGGCGGCCGTCGCGGCGGCGGCTGCCCGCGTGGTGCGGCTCGAGGCCGGCGGGCGGCACACCAGCGGCGTCATCTGGTCCGAGGGGCTGATCGTCGCCGCCGAGGAGTGCCTCGCCGGCGAGGATGGCATCACCGCGACGCTGCCGGACGGCCGCAGCGTGCCGGTCGAGCTCGCCGGCCGCGATCCCTCGACCGACGTGGCGCTCCTCCGCGGCGACACCGGGCCGCAGCCGGAGCGGCCGGCGGCGGCGAGCCCGGCGGCCGGGGCGCTGGTGCTCGCGGTCGGCCGCGGCGCGGACGGGCCGCTCGCGGCGATCGGCGTCATCGCCTCGGCGGGGCCGGCCTGGACCAGCGCGGCCGGCGGGCGGATCGACGCGCGGCTCAGGCTCTCCTTCGTCCTGCCGCACGCGCTCGAAGGTGGTGCGGCGGTGGACGCGGCGGGCGGGCTGATCGGCCTCGCCGTCGCCGATCCGCGCCGCCGCGGCCTGGTGATCCCGGCGGCGACCGTCGAGCGCGCGGTCGCGGCGCTCTCCGCGCACGGCTACGTCGGGCGCGGCTATCTCGGGCTGGCGCTGCAGCCGTTGCGCCGCGGCAAGGGCGGGCTGATCGCGGTCGAGGTCGCCGAAGGCGGGCCGGCGGCGGCCGCGGGCTTTGTCGTCGGCGACATCGTCACCACATGGCAGGGCGAGACGCTGGGCTCGATGCGCGAGCTCGCCCGCCGGCTCGGGCCCGACGCGATCGGGCAGGGCGTCCGGCTCGGCGTGACCCGCGGCGGCAGCCCGATGGAGCTCGCGGTGACGATCGGCGAGCGGCGGCCGCAGCGGGCCGGCTGACGCCGCGAAGGGAAGGGCATGTGGCAGCCACCGGCGACCGGCGCGCACTACCGGATCGGCCTCGATCTCGCCGACCTCGACCTGCGCGACGCGCTGGCCGAGGCGCTCGCCGCCCAGCCGGCGCTGAGCCTCGCCAGCGACGGCGCGGCGGACGCGGTGATCGCTGACCACGCGGCGGCGGCGGCGCGGGTGCTGCGGCTCGACGAGGGGCCGCTCCTGGCCGACGCCACGCCGGAGCTGATCCTCGCGGCGGCGCATCTTCTCGCCGCGGGCCTCCGCGTCGAGCCGGCGGCGCCGGCGGTGGGGCCGGAGCATGCCGCGCCGAAGCTCAGCCCGCGCGAGCGCGAGGTGCTGGCGTTGATGGTCGAGGGCGCGCCGAACAAGGCGATCGCCCGCGACCTCGGCATCTGCGGTGCGCACCGCGAAGTTCCACGTCGCGGCGGTGCTTCTGAAGCTCGGCGCCCGCAACCGCGCCGAGGCGGTGGCGATCGCCCTGCGTGAAGGGCTGATCCTGCTCTGAGCCCGGCTGGCAAAGGCCGCGAACTCCGCTAGATCAGGGGTGCGAGCCGACCATCGCAGCCTCACGGAGAACAGGGACCATGCCCGCGACCGACACCAAGGAACGGCGCCAGGCGGCGCTCAAGACCCCGACCGACCTCGGCAACGACGCGCGAAAGGATATCGCGGCGGCGCTGACCGGGCTGCTGGCCGACGCCTTCGCGCTTTATCTCAAGACCAAGAACTTCCACTGGCACATGTCCGGCCCGCACTTTCGCGACTATCACCTGCTGCTCGACGAGCAGGCGGCGCAGATCTACGACATGACCGATCCGCTGGCCGAGCGGGCGCGCAAGCTCGGCGGCAGCACGCTGCGCTCGATCGGGCACATCGCCCGGCTGCAGCGGATCGCCGACAACGACGCGGCCTATGTGACGCCGGAGGACATGCTGGCCGAGCTGCGCGAGGATAATGCCGCGGTGGTGGCGGCGATGCGGTCGGCGCACGGGGTCTGCGACGAGCACAACGATGTGGCCAGCGCCAGCCTGCTCGAGAACTGGATCGACGAGGGCGAGCGGCGGATCTGGTTCCTGTTCGAGGCCGGCCGCCGGGCGGAGTGACCGCCGCCCGCCGGGGCGAGTGACCCCCACCCCGCGCCGGTGCTGAAAATCGCTCGCGGCGCGATCGCGCCGCTTGCGAACAAAGCGAAAACTTGGCTTGATGCGCGGGCATGACCCTCGTCGCGCCGATCGCCGGCCCCGCCGACCCGCTCGCCCGCCTCAACCCCGAGCAGCGGGCGGCGGTGCTGCACGACGGCGGGCCGCTGCTGGTGATCGCCGGCGCCGGCACCGGCAAGACCAACACGCTGGTGCATCGGCTGGCGCAGCTGGTGCTCGGCGGCGCCGATCCGCGGCGGATCCTGCTGATGACCTTCTCGCGCCGGGCGGCCGCCGAGATGACCCGGCGCGCCGAGCGGATCGCCGGCGAGGTGATGGGGCCGAAGGCGGCGGTGCTGGCTCAGGGCCTGACCTGGGCCGGGACCTTCCACGCGATCGGCGCCCGGCTGCTGCGCGACTACGCCGGGGCGGTCGGGCTCGATCCCGGCTTCACCATCCACGACCGCGAGGATTCGGCCGACCTGATGAACCTCGCGCGGCACCGGCTCGGCTTCTCGGCCACCGAGCGGCGGTTCCCGACCAAGGGCGACCTGCCTCGCGATCTACTCGCGGGTGGTCAACGCCCAGGCGGAGCTCGGGCCGGTGCTGCGGCGGCATTTCCCCTGGTGCGCCGACTGGGAGGCCGAGCTGCGTGCAGCTCTTCGCGGCCTACGTCGCGGCGAAGCAGGCGAACGCGGTGCTCGACTACGACGACCTCCTGCTCTACTGGGCCGGGATGATGCAGGACGCCGGAGCTCGCGGCCGAGATCGGCGGGCGGTTCGACCATGTGCTGGTCGACGAGTACCAGGACACCAACCGGCTGCAGGCGGCGATCCTCGCCGGGCTGAAGCCCGACGGCCGCGGGGTGACCGTGGTCGGCGACGACGCGCAGTCGATCTACGCCTTCCGCGCCGCCGAGGTCCGCAACATCCTCGACTTCCCCGGCCTGTTCCGACCGCCGGCGCGCATCGTCGCGCTGGAGCAGAACTACCGCTCGACGCCGGAGATCCTCGACGGCGGCCAACGCGGTGATCGCCGAGGCGGGCGAGGGCTTCGCCAAGCGGCTGCGCAGCGACCGGCCGGCCGGGGCGCGGCCGGCGCTGGTGGCGGTGCGCGACGAGGCGGGGCAGGTCGACTTCGTCTGCCGCGAGATCCTCGCCGCGCGCGAGGCCGGCATCGCGCTGAAGCGAGCAGGCGGTGCTGTTCCGCACCGCGCACCACTCCGGGCCGCTCGAGGTCGAGCTCATCCGGCGCAACATCCCGTTCGTGAAGTTCGGCGGGCTGAAGTTCCTCGACGCGGCGCACGTCAAGGACGTGCTCGCCTGCCTGCGCCTCGCGCAGAACCCGGCCGACCGGGTCGCCGGCTTCCGCGTGCTGCAGCTGGTGCCCGGCGTCGGCGCCGGCGACGGCCGAGGCGGTGCTCGACGCGATGGCCGCGGCGCCGGAGCCGGCGCTGGCGCTGCCGCGCGCGGCGGTGCCGCGCGCGCGCCGCGGCCGACTGGGCGGCCTTCGTGGCGCTCTACGTCGGCGCTTCGCGCCGGCGAGGCCGGCGGCTGGCCGGCGGAGCTCGAGGCGGTGCGCGCCTGGTACGAGCCGCATCTGGAGCGGCTGCACGAGGACGCCGCGGTGCGCCGGGCCGACCTGTTGCAGCTCGAGGCGATCGCCGCGGGCTTCCCGGGCCGCGAGCGCTTCCTGACCGAGATCACCCTCGACCCGCCGGGTGCGGTCGGCGACCAGGCCGGGGTGCCGCACCGCGACGAGGACTACCTGATCCTCTCGACCATCCACTCGGCCAAGGGGCAGGAGTGGCGCCGGGTGTTCGTGCTGAACTGCGTCGACGGCTGCATCCCGTCCGACCTCGGCACCGGCACCAGCGCCGAGATCGAGGAGGAGCGGCGGCTGCTCTACGTCGCGATGACCCGGGCGCGCGACGGGCTGAGCCTGATGCTGCCGCAGCGGTTCCACGTCCACGGCCAGCACCGCCACGGCGACAAGCACGTCTATGCCGACCCGCACCCGCTTCGTGCCCGACACGCATCCTCGACCGCTTCGACCGCGTGATCTGGCCGCCGCCGCCGCCGCCGCCGCGGCGCCGCGCGCGCCCGATCGCCCCGGCGTCGATCTCGGCGCTCGCATGCGGGCGATGTGGGAGTAGCAAACCGCTTGCGGCGACCGGCACCGATCGGACATCCTGTCGGCGCCTGACCGCAGACGGAAGACGCCCTTGGCCGCCGCGCCGCTCCTCGAGCTGATCGACGTCCGCAAGAGCTTCGGGGCGATCGAGGCGCTGCGCGGCGTCTCCTTCGCGGTCGCGGCCGGCGAGGTGGTCGCGCTGCTCGGCGACAACGGCGCCGGCAAGTCGACGCTGGTCAAGATCATCGCCGGCGAGCTGCGGCCGACCTCGGGGCGCATCGTCTATGACGGCGCCGAGCGGCACTTCGCCTCGCCCGCCGACGCGAAGGCGGCGGGGATCGAGACCGTCTACCAGGACCTCGTCGCTCTGCACCAACGTCGACGTGGTCGCGAACTTCTTCATGGGCCGCGAGCTGACCCGCAGCGTCCTCGGCGTCCCGTTCCTGCGCGAGCGCGCGATGGAGGCCGAGACCCGCCGCGCGCTCGAGGCCGGCGGCACCCGCATCCCGTCGCTCCGCACCGCCGTCGAGCATCTGTCGGGCGGCCAGCGCCAGGCGATCGAGCTCAACCGCTTCGTGCACTGGGGCGGCAAGCTGGTGATGCTCGACGAGCCCTTCGCGGCGCTCGGCGTCGAGCAGACCCGGCGCGGCCTCGAGACCGTCGACCGGGTGCGGCGGCGCGGCATCGGCGTCATGATCATCACCCACGTGATGGCGCAGGCCTTCGCGGTCGCCGACCGCATCGTCGTGCTGCGCCACGGAACCGTCGCCGGCGACCTCAGGACCGAAGACGACCAGCCCCGACGAGGTCGTGCACCTGATCACCGGCGGCATCGAACGCGTCGGACAGGGGCTGCAACAACAGGGAGAACTGACATGAGACGCATCTGGCAGGTGGCGGCGGTCGCCGTCCTCGGCGTCGCGCTCGCGGCGACCGGCGCCTTCGCCCAGAGCAAGGGCAAGATCTACTACCTCGTCCCGACGCTGATCGACGAGTTCCAGACCGGCTCGATCGACGCGATCACCAAGTTCATGGGCGACGTCGGCTACGAGGTGGTCTCGCTCGACGGGCAGAACCGCAGCGACCTGCAGCTCAACCAGGTCGACGACGTGCTGAACCTCGCAGCCCAAGGCGGTGATCCTCGCCGCGGTCGCTTTCGACGCGATCAAGCCGGGCATCGAGAAGCTGCGCGCCGCCGGCATCCCGGTGATGATCTTCGACCGGCAGATCACCTCGACGCCGTCGCGACTTCACCTCGGTCGCCGGCACCGTCGCGATGGGCCACATCGCCGGCGACGAGGCGATCCGGCTCCTGACCGAGAAGCACGGCTCGCCCAAGGGCAAGGTGCTGCAGATCCTCGGCGATCCGGGCGACCCCTACACGCTCGAAATCCAGCAGGGCTTCGACGAGAAGATGGCGGCGCACCCGGAGATCACCGTCATCACCCAGGCGGCGATGCAGTGGGAGCCGACCAACGCCGGCAACATCGCCCAGGACCAGCTGCTGACCAACCCCGACATCGACCTGATCTTCAGCCACGCCGCGCACCTGTCGGTCGCGGTCGCGGCGGTGCTGGAGGCGCAGGGCAAGAAGCCGGGCGAGATCATGATGATGTCCTCGAACGGCGCGCCGGTCGGCCTCGACCTGATCCGCAAGGGCTGGCTGAACGTCGAGGTCGAGCAGCCGATGTACGCGCAGGCGGCGGCGCTGGCGATGTTCGCCGACAAGGTGGTGAACAAGCAGGAGATCAAGGCCGGGGAGCTACGACGTGATCGGCCTGCCGTCGGAGCTGACGATCGAGAGCTGGGGGCCGAACATCAAGATCCCCGGCGCCGCGATCACCAAGGAGAACGTCGACGATCCGAAGTTCTGGGGCAACCTGAAGCCGCCGACCGAAGCCGGTGAAGTCGGTCGAGTGACCGACGGACGCGTCGCCGGCGCGCGCCGGAGCGGCGGGGGCACGGAGCTGCCAGCGTCGGCGCTCCTCGTGCTGCTTCGTGCTCGACAACCTGGTCTGGATCATCCTGCTGATCGCGCTGGCGGGCTTCGCGGCCTTCATCCCGAAGTTCCTGCAGATCGGCATCTTCCTCAACATCCTCGAGCAGTCGACCTTCGTCGGCATCATCGCGGTCGGGCTGTCGCTGACGCTGATCGCCGGGCAGATGGACCTCTCGATCGAATCGGTGATGGCGCTGGCGGCGATGAGCGTGGCGCTGACCTTCGGCACCGGCGGGGCAGGGGGCGGCCTGGCGCTCGACCCGGCCTGGCTCGCCTTCCCGGTGTCGCTCGCCATGGCGCTCGGCATCGGCGCTGCGATCGGCGCTGCTGAACGGCGTCCTGGTGGTGCGCTTCGAGATCAACGCCTTCATCGTGACGCTCGCCTCCTACATCTGGGGCCGCGGCCTCGTGGTCGCGATGTCGGGCGGCCGCTCGGTCTACGGCCTGCCCGACGCGCTTCGCACCATGGCGATCGACCCGGCTCTTCGGCGTCCCGCTGCTGGCGGTGGTGCTGATCCTGGTCTATCTCGTCTTCTCGGTGATGCTGGCCAAGACCCCGTTCGGCCGGCACCTCTACATGATCGGCGGCAACGCCATCGCGAGCACCCGCGCCGGCATCCGGGTGCCGCGCGACGTCATCCTGACCTTCGTGCTGTCGGGCCTGCTCGCCGGCCTCGCCGGCTGGCTGCTCGCCTCGCGCACCGCCGGCGCCACCGCGAACCTCGGCATCGGCATGCTGTTCCAGGCCTTCGCCGCGGTGGTGATCGGCGGCGTCAGCCTGAAGGGCGGCTACGGCCGGCTGTCCGGCGTCTTCGCCGGCGTGCTGCTGCTCTCCTCGATCCAGACCGCGATCAACGTCATGGGCATGCCGCCGCACTACACGATGATGATCCAGGGCACGCTGGTGCTCGCCGCGGTCCTGCTCGACACCGCGAAGAACGGCCTGCGCCGGCGCTACCTCTGATGCGCGGCTCGCGGGCAAGATCGGCGCTGGTGATCGGCGGCGCCCGCGGCATCGGCGCGGCGATCGCCGAGCGCTTCGCCGAGGAGGGCGCGCGGGTGACGATCGCCGACCGGCTGGCCGAGGAGGGCGCCGCCACCGCCGCGCGGCTCGGCGGCGGGTTCGTCGCCACCGACATCGCCCGCCCCGGCGACGCCGAGGCGGCGGTCGCCGCGGCGCTCGGCCGCTCACGGCCGGCTCGACATCCTGGTGCAGAACGCCGGCATCTTTCCCTGGACGCTGATCGAGAACACCTCGGCCGAGGAGTGGGACAGCGTGCTCGCGGTCAACCTGCGCGGCACCTTCCTCGCGGCCAAGGCGGCGCTGGCGCCGATGAAGGCGCAAGGCTCCGGGCGGATGATCTTCACCTCCTCGATCACCGGCCCGCGGGTGACGAGCCCCGGCCACGGCCATTATTCGGCGACCAAGGCCGGCATCAACGGCTTCATCCGCGCCGCGGCGCTGGAGTTCGCCGGCTACGGCATCACCGTCAACGGCGTCGAGCCGGGCAACGTCGCGACCGAGAGCGTGCTCTCCCAGCGCAGCCCGGCCTTCATCGCCTCGATGGCGGGCCGTCGATCCCGCTCGGCCGGCTCGGCCGAGCCGCGCGACGTCGCCAACGCGTTCCTGTTTCTCGCCTCGGACGAGGCCGCCTACATCACCGGCACGACGATCGTGGTGGACGGCGGCCAGACGCTGCCGGAAGGCGCCGACTTCCGCATCGTGCCGGACTGACTGCGGCGCGCTCAGGCGAACTCGTGCCAGAGCTTGACCAGCACGTCGCCGTGGCAGGCCAGCGGCGCGCACCAGCAGGCGAGCCGGCGGCCGCCGAGGCCGAGGATCGCGTCGGACGTCACCTCGCCGGCGGCGAGCCGCGCCCGCAGCGTCGCCTCGTAGCGCCGCAGCATCTCGGTGCGGTTGTCGCCCTTCGGCCGGAACGGGTTGGCCCAGCTCGTGCCGGCCAGCCGCCAGCCGCCGCGGGTCACCGGTCCGCCGATGTAGCTCACGTCGGGCGGCAGCGTCGCCGGCCGCCAGTCGCGATGGTCCTTGAGGCTGATGACCAGCGGCGGCTCCGCCTGCGTCGTGCCGCGGCCCGCGGTCAGCAGATCCGGGCCCGGAACTGCGCGCGGATGCGCGGCGTCAGCCTGGCCGGATCGCAGTCGCCGGTTTCGGTCTGGGCGAACACCGCAGCGGCCACCTCGAGCCGCAGCGCCTCGGTCTGGCCCGGCTCGGAGAGATAGAGGCTGCTGGAGACGATCTCGCCGATGACGGTATCGACGACGCCGTCGAGCGCCTTGAAATCCGCCGTTTCATAGGTGTGACCGATCCCACGAGCGCCTGCTGCGTTAGTCATGACGGCCTCCTCCAGACATGAGTCGACGCCCGCCATCCTAGCCCCGCAACGGTCGGCTTGCCAGCCGACGGGATCGTTCCGGCACGGGTCCCATCGATTATTTGATCGCGCATCGGTCGGCCTCGCCGATCATCGAACCGGGCAGCGGATCGCCAGAACCTCTGGGCATCTCGCAGTTGGGAGAGGCTGACACTTCTGACTCCCTTGACATCTCGGCCGGGTTCGACCCGGCCTCCTTTTTTGGCCCGCGGTGCGCGCCGCCTCGCCTTGGCCACACCGGTGCGATATAGCCGTTCGACCTTTTTGCTTCTCCGGGATCGGACAGCTTGAGCAACGCGACCGAACTTGTGAGCCACATACCGGGAAGCGGGACACTCCCGGCGTTCCGGCTGTCGGTCGCGCCGATGATGGATTGGACCGACCGGCACTGCCGGATGTTCCACCGGCAGTTCACCCGGCGGAGCCTGCTCTATACCGAGATGGTGACGGCCGCGGCGGTGGTCCGGGGCGACCGGGAGCGGCTCATCGGCTTCGATCCCGTGGAGGCGCCGCTGGCGCTGCAGCTCGGCGGCTCGGAGCCGGGCGAGCTGGCGGCGGCGGCGGCGATCGGGCGCGACATGGGGTTCGGCGAGATCAACCTCAACGTCGGCTGCCCGTCCGACCGGGTGCAGTCGGGCTGCTTCGGCGCGGCGCTGATGCGCACGCCGGCGCTGGTCGCCGACTGCGTCGCGGCGATGATCGCCGCCGCCGGGCCGGTCCCGGTCACGGTGAAATGCCGGATCGGCGTCGATGAACAGGATCCGGAGGCGGTGTTGCCGGCGTTCCTGCAGACCGTCGCCGCCGCCGGGGTGCGCCGGGTCGCGATCCATGCGCGGAAGGCCTGGCTCAGCGGCCTCAGCCCGAAGGAGAACCGCGAGATCCCGCCGCTCGACCACGGCCTGGTGCTCAGGATGAAGGCCGGCTTCCCCGGCCTCGCGATCGTCGTCAACGGTGGCATCGACAGCCTCGACACCGCCGAGGCCTTCCTCGCCCGCGGCCTCGATGGGGTGATGATCGGCCGCGCCGCCTACCACGCGCCGGCACTCCTCGGCGCTGCCGACCGCCGGCTCTTGGGCGCGGCCGGCCCGGATGTCGCGGCCGAGGCAGCCGTCGCGGCGATGCTGCCCTATATCGAGGCCGAGCGCCGCCGCGGCACGCCGCTCCACGCCATCACCCGGCATATGCTCGGCGCCTTCCAGGGCCGCGCCGGCGCCCGGGTCTGGCGGCGCACGCTTTCGGAGAACGCTCACCGCCCCGGCGCCGGCCCCGAACTGGTGCGCCGCGCCCTGGCCGAGCTTATTCCGCCGGCGGCCGCCGCGGAATAAGCTTTGCCCCCGCCCGGGCGCCGCGCTAGGGCAGGGGGCCCGCCCGCAGCCCCGGACCGCCCGCCGCCATGATCCTGCCCGACCTCGCGCATCTCCTGCCGCTGGTGGCGCTCCTGGTCGCCATCGGCGCCTTCGCCGGGGTAATCGCCGGCATGCTCGGGGTCGGCGGCGGCATCGTGCTGGTGCCGGCGTTCCTGCACACCTTCACCGGCCTCGGCTACGGCGGGCCGCAGATCATGCAGGTCTGCATCGCCACCTCGCTCGCAACCATCGTCTTCACCTCGGTGCGCTCGATGCGCGGCCATGCCGCCAAGGGGGCGGTGGATTTCGAGATCCTGCGCCGCTGGGGCCCCGGCATCGCGCTCGGCGCCGTCCTCGGCGTGCTGGTGGCCGGCGGGCTGAAGACCACCGTCTTGATGTTGATCTTCGGCGTCCTCGGCACCGTGATCGGCCTCTACATCGGCTTCGGACACGACGACTGGCGGCTCGGCGACCGGCTGCCCACCGGCGTCGGCCGGGCGGTGACCTCGGCGGCGATCGGCTTTCTCTCGGTGCTGATGGGCATCGGCGGCGGCAGCTTCGGGGTGCCCTTGATGCGGCTCTACGGCATGCCGATCCACCGGGCGGTCGGCACAGCCTCGGGCTTCGGGGTGATGATCGCGGTGCCCTCGGTGATCGGCTTCCTTTTGACCGGCTGGGCGGACCCGGGCAAGCCGCCGTTGACCGTGGGCCTGGTCAACCTGCCGGCCTTCTTCGTGGTGATCGGGGTGACCATGGTGACGACGACCTGGGGGGTGCGGCTCGCGCACGCGATGAACCCCAAGCCGCTGAAGCGCGCCTTCGCCGTCTTCATCATGCTGACGGCGCTCAACATGCTCTGGAAGGCGCTGGCCGGCTAAGCCTCACGCCGGCCGCGCCGCCCGGCGCGGCCGCCGCGCCGCTCGGGCCTGATCCGCGGCGCCCGGCCCGGCAGCTCCGCCATCACCGCCCGCCGCGCCTCCGGCGTCATCGCCGGCCAGGCGGCGATCTCCTCGCATCGTGCGGTAGCAGCCGAGGCAGAGCCCGGACGGCGGATGGATGACGCAGAGCCGGATGCAGGGGCTCTCGACCCGCTCGCGCCGCCAGACCTCGTCGCTCATTGCGCGCCTCCCGTCAGGTGCCCGATGCGGTCGAGCAGCCCCTGCAGGATATAGCCCGCCGCCACATGGTCGATCACCTCGGCGCGACGCTTTCGCGACGTATCCGCCTCGAGAAGCGCGCGCTCGGCCGCGACGGTCGAGAGCCGCTCGTCCCAGAAGGTGATCGGCAGCTCGGTCAGCCCGGCGAGGTTGCGCGCGAAGGCCCGCGTCGATTGCGCCCGCGGGCCTTCGCTGCCGTCCATGTTGCGCGGCAGCCCCAGCACCAGCCCGCCGATCCGCCGCGCCGCGGCCAGCGCCATCAGCGCCGCGGCGTCGGCGCCGAACCTGGTGCGCTTGATGGTCTGAAGCGGCGAGGCGATCCGCCGCCCGCTGTCGGAGACCGCGACGCCGATGGTGCGGGTGCCGAGGTCGAGCCCCATCAGCGCCCGCCCCGGCGGCAGCGCCGCGGCGAAGGCCGCGACCTCGGGGTGGATCGTCGCGATCACCGTGGCCTCCGGCGGCGTGTGGCGCACGCCCTCCGGGGTTCCGCCGGGTCTGTCCGTGGACCGATCGGGCCGCACCTGCCCGCCCAAGGACAGGCGCGGGTCCGCGGTCCCGGCCGCAAGACGGTGCCCGGATCCCGCGTCATGGCGCGAGCCCGGCGTCGCGGCCCGCCGCCTCGATCTCGGCCAGCGCCGCCGCGTCGCCGGCATGCTTGTTCCGCGCCTCCGCGAGGATCGCCGCCGCCTGGTCGCGGCGCCCGAGAACGCCCAGCGAGCGGATGAGCTTGGCCCAGTCCGCCGCCGGGCCGCCTTGCGTCGCCAGCCGGTCGGAGAGCTGGCCGACCATGCCCTCGATCATCGCCTGCCGCTCCGCCGGCGGCATCTGCCCGGCCGCCTCGACCTCCGCGCCGCTCGGCCCGGCGGCGGCCGGCGCAGGCTCGGGCGGCGGCAGCCCGGCCAGCCGCGCAGCCTCGGCGCGGCCGGCGCGGGCCGCCGCCATCCAGGGCGCATCCGCCGGGCCTTCCTCGATCAGCCCCGACCAGATACGATAGGCCAGATCCGGCCGGCCGCCCTGCAGGAGCGTCAGCGCCGAATAGTAGCGCCCGGCCGGATCCTGCGGGTCGAGCGTCAGCGCCCGGCCGAGCGCCGCCTCGGCCTCCGGCGAGACATAGCCGCCGGCGGCGAGGATGCGGATCTCGGCGAGATCGACCAGGTCGGTCGCGGTCGCCTTGTCGCCGAGGATCGCCACCACCCGCTCCTCGGCCACGCGCGCCTCCGGCCAGCGCTCGAGCGCCGAGAGGCTGCGGACCAAGAGCCGGTGGCCCTCGAGATCGTCGGGTCGGCTCGCCAGCGCCTGTTGCAGCCTGGTGACGAGGCCCAGATCCTGCGACGCGGCGGCGGGCTCGGGCGGCGGCGCCTGCCGCGCGGCCAGCGCCTCGGCCTCGGCCTGGCCGGGCCGGGCCGCCCGCGCCTTCGCCGCTTCCGCCAGCCGCGCGGCCAAGGGCTGGTCGGGCAGCCCGCCGGCGCCGAGCCAGCCGTAGAGCCCGAGCGTGCCGAGCACCGCCACGACCAGCAGCGCCGGCGCCAGCCGTCGGGTCAGCCGGCGCGGCGCTACGCCGGCCGCGGCCTCGCCGGCCTCGGCGTCGGCTGCGGCGAGGAGCCGGCGCGACACCTCGATCCGGGTCGCGGCCGCCTCGGGCTCGCTCAGCACGCCGCGGGCCAGATCCGCCTCGATCTCGCGCAACTGGTCGCGGTGCACCTGGATGTCGTAGCTCGCCCGCCGCTCCGCCCGGCCGGCGCCGCGCCAGAGCGGCGCGAAGACCGTGCCGAGGCAGCCGGCCATCAGCGCGGCCGCGATCGCCCAGAACAGCCACTCAGCCTGCATCGGCGCCTCGCGAAACCCGGGCCGGACCCTAGCTTTTCGTACGCGCCGGCACAATCGCCCCCCCGAAATGTCATCCGACGGACCCCGCCCGCGCCAAGGGCAGCGGCAGACCCGCGGGGCGGTCGTGAAGCGGCCCCAGGCGCAGCGGGTCGGCCGGTTTCGTCCCGCCCGCTCCCCCCGGCGTCGGCTGGCGCGGCCGCGGGCCAATGTCGCGACCGGGGTGGCAGAGGACGCGAGGCGGGCCGCCGGCGCGCCGGCTCAAACGCTCAGGCAGCACGGCGGTATCGTCGACACGGCCGGCGACCGCTCGCCGATCAACGCACCCTCGTCGGTGCCGGTGCACTTGCCCACCGAGGCCAGCATCGCCCCTCGGCTCGAAATGGAGACCGACGCCGTGCTTGACCCGGCGCGGGCGGAGGCTAACACTGCGCGGCGAAACATCGGTGGGGGCCCCGGTGACTCGCTTCCTCGGCGTCGGTGTCTCGCTCATCGCCATCCTCGCGGCCGCCCCGGGCTCGACCCTCGGGATCTGCGTCGAAGGCGCCTATCCGCCTTTCTCCGAAGTGAAGGATGACGGCTCGATCGTCGGTTTCGATATCGACATCGCCAACGCGCTCTGCGGGGAGATCGGCGAAACCTGCCAGATGGTCCGGGAGAATTGGACCGACATGATCCCGGCGCTGACCGGCAAGCAATGCGATGCGATCATCGCCTCGATGTCGGACACCGCCGAGCGGCGCAAGCTCATCGATTTCACCGACCGCTACTACAAGGTGCCGGTGCGTTTCGTCGCCGCCGCGGGCAGCGGGCTGACCGACACGCCGGAGGCGATGGCGGGCAAGGTCGTCGGCGTCCAGCGCGGCACGATCAACCAAGTGTTCATGACAGCGCACTACCCGTCGACCGCCCTCAGGCTCTACGGCAATCAGGAGCATGTGCTCTTGGATCTGACGCTCGGCCGCCTCGATGCGGTGCTCGGCGAGGCGGTTCAGCTCGACGCGGGCTTTCTCAAGACCTCGGCCGGCGAGGGCTTCGCCTTTTTCGGCAAGGACCATTTCGACCCGGCGATCCAGGGCGAGGGCGCGGCGATCGGGGTCCGCAAGGAGGACGCCGCGCTGCGCGGCCGGCTCTCCGCCGCCATCGCCGCGATCCGGGCCAACGGCACCTACGGCAAGATCGAGGACAAGTATTTCGACGTCGACATCTACGGCGAGTAGGCGTCGCCCTTGACGCCGCGCCCTGCAGGCACGAGTCTGCGGGCACAAAATCGTCAGGGAGCCTATTCGATGAAGCGCATGTTCGGCGCAACGCTCGCGGCCTGCCTCGCGGCAGCCACCCCTTCGCTCGCGTTCACCTATTGCGTGGAGGGCGCCTATCCGCCGTTCTCCGAAGTGGCGGCAGACGGCGCGATCGTCGGCTTCGACATCGACATCGGCATGGCCCTCTGCAAGCAGATGGGCCAGACCTGCGACCTGGCGAAGGTCGATTGGGACGGCATCATTCCGGCGCTGCTCGAGAAGAAGTGCGACGCCATCATGGCCTCGATGTCGGCGACCGAGGAGCGCAAGCAGGTCATCGATTTCAGCGGCAAATACTACCAGGTCCCGAACCGTTTCGCCGGCAAGGCCGGTACCGACATGGTCGATACGCCGGAGGGCATGGCCGGCAAGGTGGTGGGCGTCCAGCGCGGCACCATCCATCAGGCATACATGGAGGCGCACTATCCCGACACCGAGCTCAGGCTCTACGGCACCCAGGACGAGGCCGATCTCGATCTCGCGGCCGGGCGGGTCGACGCCCTGATGGCGGACATGATCTCGCTCGACGACGGTTTCCTCAAGACCGATGCGGGCCAGGGCTTCGCCTTTTTCGGTGCGGAGAACCATTTCGATCCCGCGATCCACGGCACCGGCGCGGCGATCGGGGTGCGCAAGGAGGACACGACGTTGCGCGATCAGCTCACTGCGGCGATCGCCGCGATCCGTGCCGACGGCACCTACCAGGCGATCTCAGAGAAATACTTCGGCACCGACATCTACGGCAACTGAGCCGAGCGGCCGCAACCGGAGTCGGGCGCGCCGCGGTGCCATGGACAACCTGATCCGATACGCGCCGATCCTCGCGACCGGCGCCCTCGTGACGGTGGCGCTGGCGCTCTTGTCGCTCGCGCTCGCGACCCTGCTCGGCGCGGCCGGGGCCGCCGGAAGGCTCGGAGGCGGGCGGACCGGCCGCGCCTTGGTCTGGACCTACACCACCCTGGTGCGCGGCGTGCCGGATCTGGTGATGCTTCTCCTGGTCTATTTCGGCGGTCAGCGTCTGGTGAACGTCGTCGCGGGCTGGCTCGGGATGGCGCAGGCCGATCTCTCTCCGTTCCTCGCCGGCGTGCTTTCGATCGGCTTCATCTACGGCGCCTATCTGACCGAGACCTTCCGCGGTGCCTACCTGACGATCCCGTCGGGGCAGATCGATGCCGGCAAGGCGCTGGGGCTGCATCGACCGGCGGTGCTCTGGACGGTTGCTATTCCGCAGGTGCTGCGATTTGCGCTGCCCGGCTACGCCAACGTCTGGCAGGTGCTGGTCAAGTCGACCGCGGTGGTCTCGGTGATCGGGCTTCAGGATCTCGTTGGCCGCGCCAACGATGCCGGCAAGAGCGCGCATCAGCCGTTCGTCTTCTTCGTCGCGGTGCTCGGGGTCTACCTGTTCCTGACCTGGATCTCGACCACGATCTTCGAGCGGCTGGAGCGCCACTACGCGCGCGGGTTGACCGATGCGCGCTAACCTCGTCCTGGCCAATTGGCAGCTGTTCGCCGAGGGGATCTGGATCACCCTGCAGCTGACCTGCATCCCGCTGGCGGTCGGCCTGTGCATCTCGTTGCCGGCCGGATTGGCCCGGGCGCGGGAGGTGCCATGGGCATCGCCGCTGATCGCCGGCTACGTCTATCTGTTCCGCGGCACGCCGCTCCTGGTGCAGACCTTCCTCATTTACTATGGCCTGGCGCAATTCGAGTGGATCCGCGACAGCTGGGCCTGGACGCTGTTGCGCGAGCCCTGGTGGTGCGCGGTGATCGCCTTCTCGCTGAACTCCGGGGCCTATTCGACCGAGATCGTCCGTGGTGCGATCGTGACGACGCCCAAAGGCGAGATCGAGGCCGCCCGCTCCCTGGGGCTCTCGCCGCTTCAGGTCGACGGGCTGGTGCTGATCCCCTCGGCGCTGCGCCGGGCGCTGCCGCAGTTCGGCAACGAGGTGGTCTTCATGCTGCACGGCTCGGCGGTGGCGAGTGTGATCACGCTGCAGGACATCCTCGGGGCAGGGCGCACGCTGAACGCCAAGTTCTACCTCGCCTACGAGGGCTTCCTGACGGCCGCGGTGCTCTATATGGCGATCACCTTCCTTCTCGTCCTGATCTTCCGGGCGCTGGAAGCGCGATACCTCCGACACCTCGGGACGCGCTAGCTTCGGTCAGGCGAGATCCAGCCCGGCGGCATGCTTGACAGGCGTGGCGACAACCGGCAGGCACGCCGGCGACAAGGGAGGATCGCGATGCCCGACGACCGTCTCATCCTAGGCCTTGACCTGCCCGATGCCAGCGCTGCGCGGAAGATGGTGGAAACGCTCGGCAGCGAGGTAAGCTTCTACAAGATCGGCCTCGGCCTCCTCGCCTCCGGCGGTCTCGATCTCGCCGCTGAACTCAAGTCCGCCGGCAAGCGGATCTTTCTCGACATGAAGCTCTTCGACATCGGCGCGACCGTCGCTGCCGCGACACGCAGCCTCGTCGCCCGGGTCGGGCCCGATTTCCTGACCGTCCACGGCGACCCCTACGTCGTCCGCGCGGCCGCACTCGGACGCGGCGATGCGCCGACCCGCATTCTGGCCGTCACGGTCCTCACCTCCCTCGACCGTGCCGATCTCGACGAGGCGCTGCTCCGCCAGGGCGCGCTCGCCGAGATCGTGATCGAGCGCGCACGCCGCGCCTTCGCCGCCGGCGCCGACGGCGTGATCGCCTCGCCCCGCGAGGCGGCCGCCCTCGCGGCCCTGCCTGACGCCGCCGGCAAGCTGATCGTCACCCCCGGCATTCGCCCCGCCGGCGCGGCATTCGGCGACCAGAAGCGCGTCGCGACCCCGGCCGAAGCCTTGGCCGCGGGCGCGACCCACCTCGTGGTCGCCCGCCCGATCCTCGCCGCCCCGAAGCCCCTCGCCGCCACGCGCGCCATCCTGGCCGAGATCGCTGCCTGACCCGTCACCACCCCCTTGCACCGCTCCGCGACCCCGCCTATGACCCTGTCAGCGGAGAGATGCCGGAGCGGTCGAACGGGGCGGTCTCGAAAACCGTTGTGGGGGCAACCCCACCCAGGGTTCGAATCCCTGTCTCTCCGCCACGATGGCGACGTAAGTGCTTCATTTATATGGACTATGCACTAGTCATGGGAAGCCATCCCCGCCTTTGCACCTACCCTGAGCGCGGGATGAAGGTGGACACAAGCCCCTTCAATTCGAGGGGGGCGATGCCGATCGCGGCGCCAGCAGGTTCGCCGACTGGGGTGCGCTGCTCGGCCTGGGCGACACGCTCGACGTCCGCATCACCCCAGCTCTCCGCCATCGTCGGGCGGGGCGCCCCGAAACCCGTCATCCTGCAGTTCTGAAGGCGCTCCATGCCCGACACCAGCACGCACCTCCTGCTGCCCTACCTGCTCGCGAGCCAGGCCCAGAAGCACGTCACCCACAACGAGGCGCTCCGGCTGCTCGACGGCCTCGTGCAGCTCGCGGTCCTCGACCGGCACCTGGCCGCACCGCCGGCCTCGCCGGCCGACGGTGATCGCTACATCGTCGCGAGCGGCGCCACCGGCCCCTGGTCGGGCTGGGACCTGAACGTCGCCTACTGGGTCGACGGCGCCTGGACGCGGCTGGTGCCGCGCGCGGGCTGGCAGGCCTGGGTCGTGGACGAGGCCAGCTTCCTCGGCTGGGACGGCAGCGCGTGGAGCATCGCCGGCCTGCCGGCGTTCTTCTCCGACGCCGTCTTCCAACTCGCGCACGATGCGGACCCCACGCGACGAGCGGTGTTCAACCTCGCCGCTATCGCCGCCGGCGCCGTGCGGAGCTTCGCGTTGCCCGACGTCTCGACCGAGCTCGCCGGGCTCTCCGGCGTGCAGACTTTCGACGGCGACAAGACCTTCTCCGGTGAGCTCGAGGCCAGCGGTCCGGTAGCGACGATCGGCACCGCGCCCGGTACTGCCACCTATGGCCTCGGGACCGGTCCGACGGCTTCCAGCGCCACCAAGACCGTGAACCTCGGCACCGGCGGCGTGGCGGGCTCAGACACCGTCGTCAACATCGGCTCGGCCGTCGCCGGCGCCGACGGCACCACGGTGATCAACACGCCGACAGTCACCTTCGCCAACGGCGTCACTGCGGTCGGCATGCCCCAGGCCAACCTCACCGCACTGCTGCTTGGGCTCGGTGGCGCGGCAGCCGACGCCTGGAACCGGCTGTCGGTGAACACGCCGGCCGTGCTGCTGAACCATGCCGGCACAAGTATCGAGGCGACGGTCAACAAGAATGCGGCCGGAATTCGGCGGCGGATCAGCGCAGCGGCGTCTTCACCTGCTGGCGCGGCAATGCCGCCGGGCTCGGCGGCTGGACCTTGGTGACCCGCATCTCGCTCGCCACCCTGCAGGCGACCGGCATGGCGTTCTTCGGCCTCTACGGCTCGACCGCGGCGCTCGCAACCACGCTGGCCCTGAGCGCGGTCGTCAGCTGCATCGGCATCGGCTTCCAGCGCGGCACCCACACTCGCTGGCAGCTGGTCACCAATGATGCGAGCGGCGCACCGACGCTGACCGACATGGGCGCGTCCTTCGCAATCGCCACCGGCGGTGTGCTCACGCTCTACATCGCGGCGGCGCCGAACGCAGGCTCGGTCTGGGTCCGGGTCGTCGACGAGGTGAGCGGCGCGATCTTCGAGCAGGAGATCACCAGCGACCTGCCGGCCGCCAGCCAGTTCCTCGCGCCGAGGTTCTTCATGAACAATGGCGCGACGGCCGCCGCCGTCGCCTTCGACTGTACGGGGGTTTATGTGGAGACCGACTATTGATGTATCTGGGATCACGGCCGCCCAGATACGGTGCCTGCGCTGCGCTTTGATGTCGGCCCATGCTCGCGTCGCTGCGGCATTAATCGGTTCGGCTGAACGCCGGGCGATTTTGGTTCGCTAAATCGTGCAGCGATGATAGGCTCAAGACAAATAGATCAATTAAGTCTCTTTGGCATCACACCTAGGTGGGGTATGGTTCTGGGGGATCAGCCACGGTCACCAGCCGGTGGCACGCCGTCCACCTATAGCGCGGGGGCGAACGCTCCAACCATCTCGCTGCCCAAAGGCGGCGGCGCGATCCGCGGCATCGGCGAGAAGTTCGCCGCCAACCCGGTCACCGGCACCGGCTCGATGTCCGTGCCGATCGCCACCAGCCCCGGGCGCTCCGGCTTCGGCCCGCAGCTCTCGCTGTCCTACGACTCCGGCGCCGGCAACGGCCCGTTCGGCTTCGGCTGGAGCCTGTCGCTGCCCGTCGATCACGCGCAAGACCGACAAGGGCCTGCCCCAGTACCGCGACGCCGAGGAGTCGGACGTCTTCATCCTCTCCGGCGCCGAGGACCTGGTGCCGGTTCTCGTTCAGAACGCACAGGGCGAGTGGGAGCCGAGAGAGCCTGCCCGAGCGAACCGTGGATGGCATCGACCTACCGCGTCCGCCGCTACCGCCCGCGCATCGAAGGGCTGTTCGCCCGCATCGAGCGCTGGACGAACACCGCCGATGCGACCGACGTCCACTGGCGCTCGATCTCCAAGGACAACATCACCACCTGGTACGGCAAGACGGCCGAGAGCCGCATCGCCGATCCCGCCGACCCGAGCCGCATCTTCAGCTGGCTGATCTGCGAGACCCGCGACGACAAGGGCAACGCCGTCGTCTACGGCTACAAGGCCGAGGACTCGGCGCGGATCGTCGAACTCGGCCAGGCACACGAGCGCCAAGCCCACGAGCGCAACCGCGACGACGCGTCGCCGCTCAGCCAACCGCTACCTCAAGCGCATCCGCTACGGCAACCGCGCGCCCTACTTGCCGGTGCTCGAAGGCACGACGCCCCGTGGCCTGAACCTCCGGATGCCGCAGCGCCGGACGGCAGCAACGCCTGGATGTTCGAGGTCGTCTTCGACTACGGCGAGCACGACGCCGACGCGCCGACGCCGGACGACGCCGGCGCATGGACCTGCACGCAGCGACCCGTTCTCCTCCTACCGCGCCGGCTTCGAGGTCCGCACCTACCGCCTCTGCCAGCGCGTGCTGATGTTCCATCACTTCCCGGGCGAGGCGGGCGTCGGGCGCGACTGCCTGGTGCGCTCGACCGACTTCACCTACTCCGACGAAGTCAGACCCCACCGACGTCCGCAACCCGGTCTACACCTTCCTGCACGCCGTCACCCAGACCGGCTATCGCCGCAACAACGGCGGCTACGACACGCGCAGCCTGCCGCCGGTCGAGTTCGAGTACACCGAGCCCATCGTGCAGGACACGGTGCGAGGAGGTCGATCCGGCGAGCCTGGAGAACCTGCCCATCGGCCTGGACGGCAGCGCCTACCAGTGGACCGACCTGCACGGCGAAGGCATCCCCGGCATCCTCACCGAGCAGGCCGGCGCCTGGTTCTACAAGCGCAACCTCAGCCCGATCCCGGACAAGCAGCCCGACGGCCGCGAGCTAGTGAAGGCGCAGTTCGCCCCGCTCGAAACCGTCGCCCTCAAGCCCAACGTCGCCCTGAGCGGCGGCGCGGAGTTCATGGACCTGGCCGGCGACGGCCAGCCCGACGTCGTGGTCCTGGACGGCCCGACGCCCGGCCTGTACGAGCACGACGAGGCCGAGGGCTGGCAGCCCTTCCGCCCCTTCACCTCGCGCCTGAACCGCGACATGCGCGACCCGAACCTGAAGTTCGTCGACCTCGACGGCGACGGCCACGCCGACGTGCTGATCACCGAGGACGACGCCTTCGTCTGGCACGCCTCGCTGGCCGAGGAGGGCTTCGGCCCGGCCCGGCGCGTCGCCCAGGCGCTCGACGAGGAGAAAGGCCCGCGCCTCGTCTTCGCCGACGGCACGCAGTCCATCTACCTCGCCGACCTCTCGCGGCGACGGCCTGACCGACCTCGTCCGCATCCGCAACGGCGAGGTCTGCTACTGGCCCAACCTGGGCTACGGCCGCTTCGGCGCCAAGGTCACGATGGACAACGCGCCCTGGTTCGACCACCCGGACCAGTTCGACCACAAGCGCATCCGGCTGGCCGACATCGACGGCAGCGGCACCACCGACATCATCTACCTGCACCGCGACGGCGTGCGCCTGTACTTCAACCAGTCGGGCAACAGCTGGAGCGAGCCGCAGTCGCTGAAGGTCTTCCCGCGCGTCGACGACCTGGTGAGCATCGTGCCCACCGACCTGCTCGGCAACGGCACCGCCTGCCTGGTCTGGTCGTCGCCGCTGCCCGGCGATGCGCGGCGGCCGATGCGCTACGTCGACCTGATGGGCGGGCAGCAAGCCGCACCTGCTGGTCAAGACCGTCAACAACCTCGGCGCCGAGACCCGCGTCGACTACGCCCCCTCGACCAAGTTCTACCTGCAGGACAAGCGCGACGGCAAACCCTGGATCACCCGGCTGCCGTTCCCGGTGCACGTGGTCGAGCGCGTCGAGACCTACGACCACATCAGCCGCAACCGCTTCGTCACCCGCTACGCCTACCACCACGGCTACTTCGACGGCGAGGAGCGCGAGTTCCGCGGCTTCGGCATGGTCGAGCAGTGGGACACCGAGGAGTTCGCGGCGCTCACCGGCGGCGGCACGCTGCCCGCAGGCGACAACGTCGACGCCGCGTCGCACGTGCCGCCGGTGCACACCAAGACCTGGTTCCACACCGGCGTCTACCTCGGCCGCGACCACGTCTCCGACTACTTCGCCGGCCTGCTCGAACGCCACGACCAGGGCGAGTACTTCCGCGAGCCGGGCCTGACCGACGCCGAAGCGCCGAGCGCTGCTGCTGCCGGACACCGTGCTGCCCGCCGGCCTGACGCTCGAAGAAGAGCGCGAAGCCTGCCGCGCGCTCAAGGGCTCGATGCTGCGCCAGGAGGTCTATGCCGACGACGCCGGACCCGGCGCCACGCCGACGCAGATCCAGCGCGCCCGCACGCCCTACACCGTCACCGAGCAGAACTTCACCATCCGCGCGCTGCAGCCCCGAGGCGGCAACCGCCACGCCGTCTTCTTCACCCATGCGCGCGAGGCGATCAGCTACCACTACGAGCGCAACCCGGCCGACCCGCGCATCCAGCACGCGCTGACGCTGGAGGTCGATGCTCGGCAACGTGCTGAAGCAAGCCGCCATCGGCTACGGGCGCCGCACGACAGATCCGCGTCGTCGACGCGCAGGGGAACGTGCAGCAGGTGCCCAACCCCGGCCTCGACCGGGCTCGATCGCCAGCCGATCAAGCCAAGCAGACCACGCCGCTGCTCACCTACACCGAGAACCGCGTCACCAACGCCGATCGAGACGGCGGACACGCACCGCAACCCGCTGCCCTGCGAGGCGCTCACCTTCGAGCTGACCGGCTACACGCCCACCGGGCCGGCCGGCCGCTTCCAGGCCTCGGACCTGGTCGAGCCGGATCCCGGCGCCGCCGGCCGCCTGCGCCACAAGTTCACCGACCGAGGTCGCCTACGAGGCCGCGGCCACCGGCAACCCGTGCCGCCGCCCGATCGAGTGGCTGCGCACGCTCTACCGCCGCGACGATCTGACCGGGCTGCTGCCGCTCGGCGAGCTGCAGTCGCTCGCGCCTGCCCGGCGAGAGCTACAAGCTCGCCTTCACGCCCGGGCTGCTGACCCAGGTCTTCCAGCGCCCGCGCACGGCCAGCCGCCGAGCCCTGCTGCCCGACCCGGCCGCCGTGCTCGGCGGCCAGGCCGGCGACCGGGGCGGCTACGTGCAAAGCCAGACGCTCAAGGCCGACGGGCGCTTCCCCGCGACCGATGCCGACGACCACTGGTGGATCCCGTCGGGCCAGTCGTTCTTCACCACCAACCCGCCGACACCGCCGCCGCCGAGCTGGCGCAGGCCCGGCAGCACTTCTTCCTGCCGCGCCGCTACCGCGACCCCTTCGGCCAGGACGCCTTCGTCGACTTCGACGCCAACGACCTGCTGATGGTCGAGACCCGCGACGCGCTCGGCAACCGCGTCACGGTGGACGCCAACGACTACCGCGTGCTGCAGCCGCGCCTGGTCAGCGACCCGAACCGCAACCGGACCGAGGTCGCCTTCGACACGCTCGGCATGGTGGTCGGCACCGCCGTGATGGGCAAGCCGCTGCCCGCGCCGGTGGAAGGCGACTCGCTCGACCGGCTTCGTCGCCGACCTCACGCAAGCGCAGCTCGACGGCTTCTTCGACGCGGCCGACCCGCACGCCACCGCGCCGGCGCTGCTGCAAGACGCCACCACGCGCATCGTCTACGACCTCGACCGCTTCCGCCGCACGCGGCAGGCGAACCCCGACGACCCGACGCAGTGGCAGCCGGCCTGCGCCGCCACGCTCGCCCGCGAGACCCACGTCAGCGCCCCGCTGCCGCCGCAGGGCCTGAAGATCCAGCTCAGCTTCTCCTACTCCGACGGCTTCGGCCGCGAGATCCAGAAGAAGATCCAGGCCGAGCCGGGGCCGCTGGTCGAAGGCGGTCCCGATGGTCAACCCGCGCTGGGTCGGCAGCGGCTGGACCATCTTCAACAACAAGGGCAAGCCGGTCCGCCAGTACGAGCCGTTCTTCAGCGCCACGCACCGCTTCGAGTTCGGCGTGCACGGTCGGCGTCAGCCCGGTGCTGTTCTACGACCCGGCCGAGCGCGTCATCGCCACGCTGCACCCGAACCACACCTACGAGAAGGTGGTGTTCGACCCGTGGCAGCAGACCACCTACGACGTCAACGACACCTGCGCGCCGCGCAACGCGCAGACCGGCGACCCGCGCACCGACCCCGACATCGGCGGCTACGTCGCCGAGTACTTCACAGGCTGCCAGCCGACGCCGACCTGGCAGACCTGGCACGCGCAGCGCATCGGCGGCGCGCTCGGGCACAGACGAGCGCAACGCCGCCGAGCGCGCCGCCGCCCACGCCGACACGCCGACCACCGCGCACTTCGACGCCCTGGGCCGCCCCTTCCTGACCGTGGCGCGCAACCGCGTCGTCTGCGCCGGCCACGACCTCGACGGCACCGAAGACAGCTTCGCCACCCGCGTCGAGCTGGACATCGAAGGCAACCAGCGCGCCGTGCGCGACGCCGATCGCAGCAGGCCGGCGACCGCGCTCGGCGCGCATCGTCATGCGCTACGCCTACGACATGCTCGGCAACCGCATCCACCAGCTCAGCATGGAGGCGGGCGCGCGCTGGATGCTGAACGACGTGGCCGGCAAGCCCATCCGCGCCTGGGACAGCCGCGATAC
>CAVVSO010000056.1:0-18103 GCA_963750745.1 uncultured Alphaproteobacteria bacterium
CGGGCCGGCCTGGGCGACGATCCTGATCACCGGGCACCTGATGGCGCCGTTGATGCTGATCGTCTTCATCACCTGGCGCCCGGAGGGCTGGGTGATGGCGCTGGGCTTCTCGGCGGCCTTCGTGGCGCTGTCGCTCTGGCTGCTGCCGCGGCTGAAGGGCGGCTTCGTCGGCTTGCAATGGGCCAAGCGGATGCACGGCTTCGGCGGCGCGTCGGGCCGTCTTGCCAGCGGCGCTTGAGCCGGCCGGCCCGCCGGTCCGCGACGCGGCGAGCCTGATCCTGGTGCGGCGCACCGCGGCGGGGCCGCAGGTGCTGATGGGCCAGCGCGGTGGTGCCGCGGCCTTCATGCCGGACAAGTTCGTCTTTCCCGGCGGCGCGGTCGATCCGGAGGACCAGCTGCTCGACGGCGATCCGCCGCCGGACGCCGCGACCCTGGCGCGCCTCGCGGTCGAGACGGCGCCCGAGCTGGTCCGGGCGCTGCCGCGGGCGGCGGTGCGCGAGCTCTGGGAAGAGACCGGAATGATGCTCGGGGTGCCCGACCCGGAGGCGCGCGGCGCCCGGTGTCGGCGTCGTGGCGCGGCTTTCATGCGGCGGGGCTGGCGCCGAACGGCGCGGCGCTGCGGCTCGTATTCCGGGCGGTCACCCCGCCCGGGCGGCCGCGGCGGTTCGACGCGCGCTTCTTTCTCGCCGAGGCGGCGGCGCTCGCCGGGGGCGCATGACGATTTTGCCGGCGCCGGCGAAGAGCTCACGCATCTGCAATGGCTGGATTTCGCCGGCGGCGCGGGCGCTGCCGCTGCCGTTCATCACCGAGGTGGTGCTCGGCGAGCTCGAGGCGCTCCTCGCCGATCCGGACATCGGCCGGCCGGTGCCCTTCTTCTGCCAGACGCCGGACGGGCCGCGGTTCCGCATGCTCTGACCCTTGACAGGCGGAGCGATCGGCGTAGAAGGCGGCTTTCCGGATTTTCCGCCCCCGCGCCCGCGCGGGCCGGCGCGGCACCGAAGGAGCGGGACGATGGCGAAGCCGACGACGATCAAGATCCGGCTGAACTCCACAGCCGACACCGGGTACTTCTACGTGACCAAGAAGAACTCGCGCACGATGACCGAGAAGATGTCGGTCAAGAAGTACGACCCCGTCGTGCGCAAGCACGTCGAGTTCAAGGAAGGCAAGATCAAGTGATCTGCGCCGGATTCCGGTCGCGGGATCCGGAATGCCTGGCGGTCGAGGGGCGCGCGGCGCCCCTTTTCGTGCGCCCTCTTTCGTGTGGGGAGCTCAGCGGGCGGCCTCGGTCGCCTTGGGCGGCTGGGTCGGGCGGGCTTCGTCGCCGACCAGGAGATACTCGGCGAAGAGCGTCTGTTGCAGCGGGAAGAAGTTGTCGTCGGAGAGCAGCGTCGCCCGGGTATGGCCCTCGGGGTCGCGCCAGACCGAGATGCCTTCCATATTGTCGAGCTGGTTGAGGCTGGTCTCGAGCAGGGTGGTCTCGTTGCCGAGGGCGTCCGGGCCGATGGTGAAGCGGCGGACCCGGGTGCGGAAGCCGAGCCAGCTGAAATCCCGCTCCAGCACGTAGAGATCGCCCTCGGGGCCGATCGACGCGTCGGAGATCAGGAAGTTGCCCTCGCGGGGGATGCGGAACGGCTTGTCCCAGACGCCGTCGCGGAGGCGGTAGACCGGGAACGGCCGGTCGAGCTTGCCGGAGCGCTCGGGGATCGCATAGAGCGTGCCGTCGCGGTCGATCGCGATCGCCTCGAGGCCGGAGTTGCCCTGCAGCTTGGCGAAATCGGGATCGCTGGGTAGCGCGGTCGCCGCGGCGTTGATGCTGTTGTAGCGGCGGACGCGGTGGAAGCCCTCGTAGGAGACATACGGCCGGCCCTGGGCGTCCATCGTCAGGCCTTCGGCATCGTAGGACCCGCTGCGCACGCGCTTGCCCGAGATCTCGTGCAGGCGGCCGCGGCGGGCGATATGCGCGGCGATCAGGGTGCCGTCGCGGCGCTCCATGGTGCCGGTCGCCCAGAAGCCGCGGTCGGAGATGGTGAGGAACCGCGTGCCGCCGTCGAGCACCTCAAGCCCGGAGAAGCCGCCGAAACCCTGCCAGGACTCGCGCCATGCCACCTTGGCGTCGAGGTCGAGCCGCGGGCCGCCGGTGCTGGCCGCGAGCGAGCAGGCGGCGACCGCGACGGCCAGAAGGAGGGCGGCGCGCCTCATTGCGGGCTCAGCACCTCGGCGCATTGCGCCGGCAGGTCGGCGAGCCTGAGCGGCGGCTTCGGCTTGGGCTGCGGCGCGTTCGGCGGCGGCGGCAGTAGGGCTTCGGTCACCCACCAGACCGCGTCCTTGCAGCCGTCGCCGGGCGGGATCGGCGCCGGGTTGACGCAGCCGGGGGCGCCCTCGGGGCAGTTCAGCCGGACGTGGAAATGGTCGACATGGTCCCACCACGGGCGGATCTTGCGCAGCCAGCCGGCGTCGCCGCGGCCGGCCTCGGTGCAGAGCTCAAGCTTCACCGGTGGGGTGACGAAGATCCGCTCGACCCGCGGGTCGCGGGCGGCGGCCTCCAGGATGTAGGCAAGCGACGGGGTGAAGTTGGCGTTGACGTGGACCTGGTCCCTGGCGCGGACGCTGATCGCCGATACCTTCTCGCGCTCGGCGCGGCTGAGGTCGAGCCGGGTCGGCGGCGTGAACCAGATGTCGGCGTCGAGCCCGGTCTGGTGGCTGGCGTGGCCCTTGACCGGGCCGCCGCGGGCCTGGGCGAGGTCGCCGACCCAGAGGCCTTTCCAGCCCGCCTTGACCGCGGTGTGGCTGAGATCCTCGATGAAGTCGAGCATCGCCGGGTTGCCCCACTCGTGGTTGCGGCTGAGCCGCATCGCCTGCCAGGTCGGGCCGGTCTCAGGCAGCTGGACGCCGCCGGCGAGGCAGCCGCGCGACGGGCTGCCGATCGAATAGGGCGGGTGCGGCGACGGGGTGTCGCGGGCCGCGAACAGCGCCATCGCGGTCTGGGCCTCGGCGGCCGCGGCGAGGGTGGCGAGCGCGAGCAGGGTCGCGAGCACGCGTCGGATCATGCGTAGGATTTCCCGGACTGCTCGTTGTCGGTTTTGACCCAGTATAGCAGGCCGAGCCCGATCAGGAAGAGCAGGATCACCGGGCTGACGCCGAGCCGCTGCGAGCCGGTGGCGGTGGTGACGATCGCGATCAGCGCCGGTCCGACGAAGGCGGTGGCGCGGCCGGAGAGCGCAAAGAGGCCGAAGGCCTGGGCCGGGGCGACTCGGCCCTCGGCCTGCTCGACCAGCATGGTGCGCGACGCCGCCTGCAGCGCGCCGGCGGCGGCGCCGAGGAGGCCGCCGGCCAGCATGAAGACGAGGTCGGGAAGCTTGGAGCCTTCCGCGACCGGCAGGCCGAGCACGCTGGTGCGGGTGGTGAGCAGGGCGACGATGCCGACGGCGATCAGCACCCAGATCGAGGTGACGATCACCGGCCGCGGCCCGAAGGTGCGGTCGGCGCGGCCGCCGGCCCAGGCGCCGAGGGTGCCGACGCCGGCGGCGACGATGCCGAAGACGCCGAGCTGGAACAGGCCCCAGCCGAGCACGCCCGCGGCGTAGATGCCGCCGAAGGCGAAGAGTGCGGCCAGCGCGTCGCGGTAGATCATTGAAGCGATCAGGAAGGCGAAGAAGCTCTGGTTGCGCGTCGCGACGCGGAAGGTGGCGACGAGATCGGCGAGGCCGGCGCGGAGGAGGCCGGGGGTTCGGCGCGGCGGCTGGTCGGGGGTCCAGAGAAAGAGCGGCAGCGCGAAGACGAGATACCAGATCGCCGAGAGCGGGCCGGTGGCGCGGGCGGGCTCGCCCGCGGCGATGTCGAGGCCGAAGAGCGGCTCGATGCCGAGGAGGGTGCGGCTGCCGCCGGGCGCCGGCGCGAGCAGGAGGAGGACGAGGACGAGCGAGACCAGGCCGCCGAGGTAGCCGAGCGCCCAGCCGGAGCCGGAGATGCGGCCGATCTCGCGCCGCGGCCCGAGGCCGGGAAGCATGGCGTTGGTGAAGACGGTGCCGAATTCGGAGCCGATGAAGGCGACGACATAGACGGCGAGCACGATCGCGGGATCGGGCATCCCCGGCCGCGCCAGCCAGAAGCCGGCGCAGCCGAGCACGTAAGGCACTGAAAAGGCGAGCACCCAGCGCTTGCGGGCGCCGGTGCGGTCGGCCATGGCGCCGAGGAGCGGGGCGAGGATGGCGACGATGGCGCCGCCGATCGCCGCGGCGGCGCCCCAGAGCGCCTGGCCGCGCACCGGGTCGCCGATCACATCGGCGACGAACCAAGGGGCGAAGATGAAGGTGACGATCAGCGTCTGGAACGGCTGGTTGGCCCAGTCGTAAAGCATCCAGGCGAAGACCCCGCGGCGGTCGGCGGGCCGGGCGGACGGGAGCGCGGTGATCGGGGTCGCCATGGGTGCCTCTGTCGCGCGGATCGGCGGCTGTTGCAAGCGGGGCGGGCCGGGAGGGCACGGATGGCGCAGATTCGGGCGAGGCGGGATTCGGCGGTCAAGGGGCCGGGATCGTTGGAAAAAAGCGATCTTCTTTGCATCTTCTTTCCATCTGGAATCCATCCAGACGATTTGCGGCCGCGGCCGGGCTCACTCCAGCGCGATCGGGACCGGCGTTGCGTTCCAGATGCGCTCGCAATTCGCGGATCGACCGGTCCGAGGAGAATTTGCCGGAGCGCGCGGTGTTGAGGATCGACATCCGCGTCCAGTGCGGCCGGTCGCGCCAGTCGGCTTCGACGCGGGACTGGCAGGCGAGGTAGGCGGCATAATCGGCGAGGACGAGGAACGGGTCCGAGGTGCGGAGGGTGTCGATGAGCGGGCGGAAGCGCTCGCGGTCGCCGCCGGAGAAGGTGCAATCGGCGATGCTGTCGAGCGCCGCGGCGAGCTCCGGGTTGGCGGCGATCTCAGCCTCCGGGCGATAGCCGTCGCGCCGGACCTGCGCGACCTGGTCGGCGGTCAGGCCGAAGAGGAAAAAGTTCTCCGGCCCCGCCTCGTCGCGGATCTCGACGTTGGCGCCGTCGAGCGTGCCGATGGTGAGCGCGCCGTTCATCATGAACTTCATGTTGCCGGTGCCGGAGGCCTCCAAGCCCGCGGTGGAGATCTGCTCGGAGAGATCGGCCGCCGGGTAGATGGCTTGGCGTTCTTGACGTTGAAGTCGGGAAGAACACCACGCGGAGCCGCCCGGCGGCGGCGGGGTCGCGTTCACCACCTCGGCGACGCCGGTGATCAGCCGGATGATCAGCTTGGCCATGAGGTAGCCGGGCGCGGCCTTCCCGCCGAAGATCACGCAGCGCGGCGCGATCTCGGCGGGAGTCCAGCCGCAGCCGGTGGTAGAGGTGACGAGTGCAAGAGGTTCAGGTGCTGGCGCTTGTACTCGTGGATGCGCTTGACCTGGACGTCGAAGAGCGCCTGCGGATCGACGACGATGCCGGTGCGCTCACGGATGCGCAGCGCCAGCGCCTGCTTGTTCGCGTCTTGACCGCGCGCCAGCGGTCGTGGAAGCCGGGGTCGTCGGCCAGGCCTTCGAGGCCGCGCAGCCGCGACAGGTCGGTGACCAAGCCTTCGCCGACGCTGGCGTCGAGGAGCCGGGCCAGGGGCGGGTTGCTCAGCGCGAGGAAGCGGCGCGGCGTGACGCCGTTGGTGACGTTGTGGAAGCGCTCGGGCCATAGCTCGGCGAAGTCCTCGAGCACGGTCTCGGCGCAGCAGCTCGGAGTGGAGCTCCGCCACGCCGTTCACCGCGTGGCTGCCGACGGTGGCGAGGTGGGCCATCCGCACCCGCTTCTCGCCGTCCTCGTCGATCAGCGACACCCGCGCCACCCGGCCGTCGTCGCCGGGGTGGCGCGCGCGGACCTCGTCAAGGAAGCGGCGGTTGATCTCGTAGATGATCTCGAGGGGGCGCGGCAGCATGCGCGCGAAGAGCGGCAGGCTCCAGGTCTCGAGCGCCTCGGGCAGCAGGGTGTGGTTGGTGTAGCCGAAGGTGCGCCGGGTGATGTCCCAGGCCTCGTCCCAGGGCAGTGCCGCTCGTCGACGAGGAGGCGCATCAGCTCGGCGACCGCGAGCGACGGGTGGGTGTCGTTGAGCTGGACGCGCAACCTCCGGCAGGCGCGCGATCGGCTCGCCGCTGGCGGTCGAGCAGGCGCAGCATGTCCTGCAGCGAGCAGGAGACGAAGAAGTACTGCTGCGCCAGGCGCAGCCGCTTGCCGATCTCGGGCTCGTCGTTGGGGTAGAGCACCTTGGAGATGATCTCGGAGCGCACTTCTCCTGCACCGCGCCGTAGTAGTCGCCGGTGTTGAAGCGCCGAAGTCGAACACTTCGCGGCCTCGCGCTTCCAGAGCCGAAGCGTGTTGCAGGTGTTGACCCGGTAGCCGAGCATCGGCGTGTCGTAGGGCACGCCGATGACCTGGTTCTCCGGCAGCCAGCGCACGCGGTAGCGGCCCTCGCCGTCGGCTGAGCTCTCGGTGTGGCCGCCGAAGTTGACGTGGAGCGCTGTCGTCCGGCGCGCGCGATCTCCCAGGGGTTGCCGAACCGCAGCCACTCGTCGGTGCGCTCGACCTGGGCGCCGTCGCGGATCGTGCTGGTCGAAGATGCCGAACTCGTAGCGGATGCCGTAGCCGATCGCCGGCAGCTCGAGCGTCGCCAGCGAATCGAGGAAGCAGGCGGCGAGCCGGCCGAGGCCGCCGTTGCCGAGGCCGGGCTCCTCCTCGAGCTCGATCAGCTCGTCGAGGTTGGCCGAGCGCCGCGCACGCCTCCGCGCGTCGTCCTCGATGCCGAGGGCTGAGCAGGTTGTGCCGAGCGCGGGCCGAGCAGGAACTCGGCGGAGAGGTAGTAGGCGACCTTGACGTCCTGCTCGTAGTAGGCGCGCGCGTGCTGGCCCAGCGCTCGAGCCGGTCGCGCACCGAGAGGGCCAGCGCCATGTACCAGTCGTGCGGATCGGCGATGCTCGGAAGCGGCCTTGCAGGCAGACGAGGTTGTCGAGCACCGCCTGCCGCAGCGTCTCCGCCCGCAGGCCGCTGCGCGTCGGCTCGGATGGCGCCTGAGGCTCGGCGACGATGGTCATGCGGGGCTCCCTGGCCGATTTGAAAGCGATATTGCGGCCGGGGGCCGGAGAGGGAAAGCCCTCGTCCGGTGATTTGCGGGCTCGCAGGCTCGGCTCGATGATCATGTTCGCCAAGAACTTCCTGCAGACCGACACCGTGGTGCTCGGCATCGTCATCATCGGGCTGATCGGCTATGCGATCGAGCTCCTGATGCGCTGGCTGGAGCGGCGGCTGATCCGGTGGCGGGGCCGGGGTTAATTACCACCGGCCCTCCCGAATAACCGCCCGCCGGCGAGATGATCGGACCTCGCTTCCGACCGAAGCGGGCCTTGGCCCGCGAGTCCCGGCCCGACAAGCCGAAGCTCCTGTGGAGCTTCGGCCGGGCCGTTCGCCCGAGCGCTGTGCGCGGAGGCGAAGGGGGGTGCGGCCTGGATGGTCGAATGCCGGATTTGTCGACGGCCAAATCCGGCAGGCCCCACCCGTTCCGCGCGAGATCAGGCCGGGGGACCGGCGTAGCCGCTGAAAGGAAGAGTCATGCGGTCGGGCCGCTGGTATAGGGGACGCCGCGGCGGCAAGGATCGGGACGCCGAGGTCAGGCCTCGGGCCGCGCCTCGAAGGCGCGCAGCGCGTCCTCGAGGTCGTCGAAGATCATCTTCGGCCCGATGCGGGCGATGACGCCGGCGCGGTCGAGCAGCGCCCGCGCGTCGGCATGGACCTCGGCGAGGCCGAGCGCGACGCCCTGCGCCGCCAGCTCGGCGCGCACCTCGTCGAGCATCGCCGCGGCGGTGCTGTCCACCTGCACGATGGCGCTGGCGTCGAGCAAGAGCCAGCGGGTGCCGGAGGGCAGGTCGGCGGCGATCGTCCTGAGCCGCGCCCGCAGGATGTCGGTGTTGAAGAAGAGCAGGCTGCCCTCGATCAGGCAGATCGCCAGCCCCGGCACCGGCCGCGCCTCGGCCCGGCGGTGCAGCTTGTAAAAGCCGTCGCGCCCGGGGATGACGCCGAGCATGGCGTCGCGCGGGTACATCATCTTGCGCAGCATGTAGACGAGGGTGGCGCCGATCGCGATGACCACGCCGTTCAGCACCCCGAGCCCGATCGGCCCCCAGAGCGCGATCAGCGCGAAGGCGAACTCCATCCGGCTGATCCGCCAAATCTCGCGCAGCGCCGCGAGATCGATCATGCAGAGCGCCGCCGCGACCAGGATGGCGCCGAGTGCCGGGATCGGCAGGATGCGCAGCAGCGTCGCGAGAAAGAGCAGGGTCGCCACCAGCGCGGCCGCTGCGACGACGCCGGCGAGCTGGGACGCCCCCGGCCGAGAGGTTGACCGCCGTGCGCGAATTCGAGGCGGTGACCGGGAAGGCGCCGAAGAAGCCCGCCGCTAGGTTGGCGGCGCCGAAGCCGACAAGCTCGCGGTCGGTGTCGACCTCGTAGCCCGCCTTGGCGCCGAAGCTGCGGGCGGTGACGATGCCGGCGCTGAAGCTGACCGCGAAGATGGCGCAGGCCCCGAGCAGCAGGCTGTCGAGCGGCAGCCCGCCGGGCGACGGGATGGCGAAGCGCGGCAGCCGGGTGGGGACGTCGCCGACCACCGCGATGCCGTGCCGCGGAAGTCGAAGGCGGCCGAGAGCGCGGTCGCCAGCACCACGACGACCAGCGGTCCCGGCACCGCAAGCCGCGCCATCGTCACGCCCTGCAGCACGGCGAGCATCGCCAGCGCCAGCGCGACCGAGGGCCAGTGGATGCTGCCGGCCTGCTTCGCCAGCTCGACGAACGGCGCGATCAGGCCTTTCGCCTCGATCGAGACGCCGGTGAAGCGGCCGATCTGGCCGACGAGGATCGAGAGCGAGATGCCGAGAAGAAGCCGGTCAGGATCGGGCGCGACAGGAAGCTCGCGAGCACGCCCAGCCGCAGCGCCCGCGCCAGGAGGCAGAGCGCGCCGACCGCCAGCGCCAGCACCGCCGCCATCGCCACCCGGTCGGCGTCGGCGGATACCGCCACCGCCGGTGCCAGCACGGCGGCGAGGACGGTCATCGTCGCGGCGTCGGGTCCGACGATCAGCCTCCGCGAGGGTCCGAGCAGCGCGTAGGCGACCAAGGGCGCGATGCTGGCGTAGATCCCGGTCTCCGGCGGCAGCCCGGCGATCGCCGGGTAGGCGATGGCGCTCGGCAAGCCGACGGCGGCGATGGCGAGGCCGGCCGGGATGTCGCCGCGCAGCCATTCGGCCCGGTAGCCGCGGAGCCCGGGGGCAAGCCAGCGCCAGGGCCGGGGCGGGGCGATCAGCGGCCTCCCAGCACCAAGGTCTGGACCGGCAGCATCATCGCCTGCATCCGAGGATCATCGCGTGTACCAGCCCGACGGTGTCCACGACGTGCAGGAACACCCAGCGGCCGGTGCCGATGTCCGATCCTGGAGCGCGTCGTGGTTGTTGGTATAGGCGTTGGCGATGCAGCTGCTGCCCGGCGGCACGCCGTCATCTCGCCGGCGAAGAGCGGCTCGAGAAAGACGGTGATCGTCCCCGGCTGGGCGATCTGCTGCACATCGACCAGTTGGTCGGTCGGGCCGGATCTGGCCGGCGGCAATCACCTGCTGCACCTCCGATCACCACCATAGGCAGGATGGCGAAGGGCTTACCGATGCAGGTGGCCTCGGCGATCATGCCGACCTTCATTACCTGCGCCTCGATCTGGCTGAAGCCGGCGACTAGGCCTTCGCGATGCGCTTCGGGAACGAGGTTGCCGCCGGTTCGTATCATCGGGTTGACGACGTCGCCGGGACGCAGGGTGAACTGCTGAACCATGCCGTCCACGCCGGCTTTGACCAGCGTCTTGTCGAGCTCGACCTGCGCCTGCGCGAGCGCGGCCTCGGCGCTGGCCTTCTGCGCCGGCAGCGAGGAGGCGATGCGGGTCTGCTGCGTCGCTTTGTTGGCGAGCGCTGCGTCGAGCGAGCCCTGGCGGCCGTCGACCACCACCTGCAGCTTTTCGATTTCGCGCAGGGCGACGGTGTTGGGATTGCGCCGCCGGAGCTCGATCCTGAGGTCGAGCTCATCCTGCGCCTGCATCAGCGCGCTCCGCGCCTCTTGCGATCTGCCCGTCGGCGGCGGCGAGCTCGCTCTCGGCCACCACCGTCTCAGCCTCCACCTCGGCGATCCGTCTCTTGGCGGTCTCGACCGCCGCCCGCTGCTCGGAAGTCGTCGAGCCGGAACAGCGGCTGGCCGGCCTTGACCCTCTCGTTGATGTCCACGTAGACCTCTGCGACCCGGCCGAAGGCCTCGGGCAGGATGGTGACGCTGCGAAAGATCGCGGTGACGTTCTTCGTCGCGGGGTGGTAGTAAAAGATCAGCGTGATCAGCGAGACGGTAAGCACGAGGCAGGCGGTGATGCCCCAGCGCAGCTCGAACCAGACGGTGTAGAGGTTGATCTCTTGCCGAACCGCTTGCCCTGGACATACGGCGGTAGAGGTAGTCCGGAAGAACCGTCAGCATCGAGCAGAGCATCAGTTCAAACATCGCTCAGCGCCCTTCGCTTCCGGCGCCGCGTTAACGACCGGCAACGGATCGGGCGGCGGCGCGTGCTCGGCGGGGTTGTGCAGGTCGGGATCGTACCGGCCGGAGAGTTTCTCCAGCGACTGGGCGATCGAGATCATCGGGGTCTGGAAGTCCGGGAAGCGGACGAAGGCAAGCAGCAGCCCGATGATCCAGAAGATGTGGTTGTGGGTGAAGAGCGAGATCAGCGCCAGCACGGCGACTATCTCCATCTGGACAACGTTGGCGCGGTGCGACATCCGCTCCGGCAGCGCGTGCAGGCGGAAGTAGAAGTTGCCGAGAGTGAGGATCGCCACCACCAGGAACACCGCGACGGCGTTGAAAAGCCAGTCGGTCTGGCCGGGGGCGGTGATGAAGACCGGCAGATGCTCGATCGCGATCGGGTGCAGCAGCGGTCCGTCCGAAGTTGCCATCTAGAGGGTCTCCGCGGCCCGATTGACGTCGCCTGGATCATGCGCCGACCGACGGACCCGGCGCCAGAGGTGTCGGCGGCGCCCGGCGGACCCAGGCCACAGGAGGTCGTAGAGCACCGACGATGTCACGGCCTGATCATGCAGTGCATCATAGCCTTCGAAATCGCCACTCCGGAAGGGGTCTGCCCCCGTGGGGGGCGCCGCCGGAATAAGCCTCCGCTCGGCTCCCCTTAGCGGCGCGGCCTGCGACCGGCAATCTGGTGCCGTCAAACTACTGATCTTGAACGATAATCACGTCCGGCGTTAATCGAAATTCGACCGTGGTTAACGCCGGCGAGCCCTCTGCTCGCAGCATAACAAAGGGGAGGAAAAAGTGGCCGCTTCGCGTTCCAGGCTCCTTTTCTGCCAACCGCGCCGGATGGGCGATGGCCGCGCCGGCCGCGTTCCTGATCCTGCTCTTCATCATCGTGCCGTTCGGGCTGGCGTTCGGGCTGAGCTTCACCAACCAGCGCCTGTTCTCGCCCAATCCGACGGAATGGGTCGGGGCGGCGAACTTCAAGCAGCTCCTCGGCGTCGGCGTGCTGACGCTCGAGCCCGAGCGCGACGACGCGGGCGCGATCAAGCTCGACAAGGACGGACGGCCCGCCTACCCGCGGCTGCGCAGCTACACGCGCAACAATCCGGACTATCCGAACCTGCAGGGCATGCAGGAGTGGTTCAGCTTCCAGCGCGGCGAGAACCGCACCTACGTGCTGGCGAGCGACGTCGTCTTCATGAAGGCGCTGAAGAACACGTTCCTGTTCGTCCTGGTGGTGGCGCCGGTGCAGGGCGGGCTGGCGTTGCTCCTGGCGCTGATGATCAACCAGCGGCTCCGAGGAATAAACTTTTTCCGCGCCGTCTACTTCATGCCGGTGGTCGTCTCGATTGTCGTGGTGTCGCTGCTCTGGCGATTCATCTACGCGCCCAACAACGGCCTCCTCAACAACGTGCTCTCGTGGGTGACCTTCGGCGCCTTCAAGCCGGTCGACTGGCTCGGCAATCCTTCGACGGCGCTCGGGGCGATCATCGCGATGTCGGTCTGGCAGGCGGTGGGCTTCCACATGGTGATATGGCTCGCCGGGCTGCAGAACATCTCGCCGACGCTCTACGAGGCGGCGAACATCGAGGGGGCGAGCCGGCTGCAGGCCTTCCGCTACGTGACCTGGCCGGGGCTGCGGAACACGGCGGTGCTGGTGCTGATCGTCATCACCATGCAGGCCTTCTCGCTCTTCGCGCAGATCGACGTGATGACTAAGGGCGGGCCGCTCAACTCGACCCAGACCATGGTCTTTCAGGCCGTCGAGCGCGGCTATCGCAAGCAGGACATCGCGGCGGGATCGGTGATCTCGGTGGTGCTGTTCCTGATCGTTCTCAGCATCTCGCTGATCCAGCGCTACCTGACCCGGGAGAAGCAGTGATGGCGACCGTCGAAGGCAACAACCCCACGCTCGACCGCACCTGGAGGTATGCGCTGCTGATCCTGGGCGCCGCGATCTTCGTCGGCCCCCTTCTCTTCATGGTGATGTCCTCGCTGAAGCCGGACGCCCAGCTGCTGGCCGACACCGGGAGCCTGCGCGCCTTCCTGCCGGTGGGGAGCCTCTCGCTCTCGAACTACGTCGCGGCGTTCCAGCGGGCGCCGGTCGCGACCTTCATCTTCAACTCGGTGCTCGTGACCGGGGTGACGGTGATCCTGTCGCTCGTCGTCTGCTCGCTGGCGGCCTTCAGCTTCGTGTTCCTGAACTGGCGCGGTCGCGACCTGGTGCTGGCGATCATCATCGCGACGCTCATCGTGCCCTTCGAGACGATCGCCATCCCGATGCTGATCGTTGTCAACAACCTGCCCTGGGTCTCGAGCGCGGGGATCACCACCGGCTGGCTCAACAGCTACCGGGTGCAGATCGTGCCCTTCGTGGCCGACGGGCTGACGATCTTTCTCTTCGTGCAGTTCTTCAAGGACCTGCCGCGCGAGCTGATCGAGGCCTGCCGGGTGGAAGGGGCGACCTGGTTCCAGATCTACCGCCGGGTGGTGATGCCGCTCTCGGGGCCGGTGCTCGCGACCGCGGCGATCCTGAAGTTCCTCGCGATGTACAACCAGTACCTCTGGCCGCTGATGGTGACCCAGGCCGAGGGCTACCGCCCGGTGATGGTTGGCCTGCAGTACTTCTTCCAGCTCAATACCGCCTGGGGCGAGCTGATGGCCTATCTCTCAGTGATCACCGTGCCGGTGCTGGTGTTCTACCTGGTGCTGCAGCGGGCGTTCATCTCCTCGATTGCATCGACTGGCGTGAAAGGCTGACCTCCATGACTATCGCACTGCCGACCAAGTGGATCTGGGACAGCTGGTACGTCCGGGACGGCGATCTCTGGCACGGGTTCTTCCTGCAGGCCGACAAGGCGCTGAAGGATCCGGACTTGCGCCACTTCAACGTGACGCAGGGCCATGCGACCAGCCACGACCTGAAGAGCTGGGAGCACAAGGGGACGACCTTCGCCCCGGCCGAAGGGCCGGCCTGGGACGACTACACCACCTGGACCGGATCGGTGGTGCAGGACGACGATGGCATGTGGCACCTCTTCTATACCGGCACCAACCGGCCCGAAGAGGGCCTTAAGCAGCGGATCGGCCATGCCACCTCCACCGACCTGCAGCACTGGAGCCGTGTCGGCGACGGGCTGGCGCTCGATCTCTCGGGCGACATCTACGAGCGCTACACCCCCGGCCATTGGCACGACCAGGCGATGCGCGACCCCTGGGTGATGCCCGACCCGCAGGGCGGCTGGATGATGTTCTTCACCGGGCGCAAGGCCGGGGTTGCGGAGCCGAACGCCGGCGGCGTGATCGGCTTCGCCACCTCGCCCAACCTCTACGACTGGACGCTGCAGCCACCGGCCTATGCCGGCGGGGCCTTCGGACAGATGGAGGTGCCGCAGGTCTTCGAGGCGAACGGGCACTGGTACTGCCTGCACCGACGCGACGCATTACTCGAAGGCCTATGCCGCCACCTATCCGGGCACGCCGGTGCAGGGCACGCACTACCTCCGGGCCGACGATCCGCGCGGGCCGTGGGAGGTGGCGCCGGGGGAATTCCTCGACGGCGATCCGGCGGTCAACCGGTACGCGGCACGGATTCTCGAGACCGACGAAGGGCTGCGGCTCCTCGGCTTCCTGCACAACCCCGGCGGCGGCGCCTTCGTCGGCGAGATCGCCGACCCGGTGCCGGTGACGATCGACGAAGACGGCTGGCTGAAGCTCGGCTGACGTGAGACTTTCGGAGGAAACGAAAATGGCGGACGTGAAGCTTGTCGACCTGAAAAAGAGCTATGGCAGCGTCGACATCATCAAGGGCGTGAGCCTCGACATCAAGCACGGCGAGTTCGTGGTCTTCGTCGGGCCTTCCGGCTGCGGCAAGTCCACGCTGCTCAGGATGATCTCGGGGCTGGAGGAGATCACCGGCGGCGATCTCTACATCGCCGGCAAGCGGGTTAACGACGAGCAGCCGCGCGAGCGCGGGATCGCCATGGTCTTCCAGAGCTATGCGATCTTCCCGCACATGACGGTGGGCGAGAACATCGGCTTCGGGCTGACCCTGGCCGGGGTGCCGAAGGCGGAGAAGAAGAGGGCCGTGGACGAGGCGGCGCGCATCCTGCAGATGGAGCATCTCTTGGAGCGCAAGCCAAGCCAGCTCTCCGGCGGGCAGCGGCAGCGCGTGGCGATCGGTCGGTCGATCGTGCGCAAGCCGCAGGTGTTCCTCTTCGACGAGCCGCTGTCGAACCTCGATGCGGCGCTGCGCGTGGACATGCGCATGGAGATCGGCAAGCTGCACAAGGACCTGGGCGCGACGATGATCTATGTCACCCACGACCAGGTCGAGGCGATGACGCTGGCGGACAAGATCGTGGTGCTGCGGGCCGGCGAGGTGATGCAGGTGGGCACGCCGCTGGAGCTCTATCACAATCCGGCCAATCAGTTCGTGGCAGGGTTCTTGGGCTCGCCGAAGATGAACTTCCTCGATGTCGAGGTGAAAGAGGTGAGCGACGGGCGCGTCACGGTGGCCTCGCCGGCGCTGGAGCCGGTGTCGATCCCGCATGCCGTCGGGCGCTACGTGCCGGGCGGCCGGGCAGTGCTCGGGGTGCGGCCGCAGTTCCTGCATCCGGGCCAGTTCGCCGACCGCGGGCATGTGCATGGCCGCGTCAGCCTGGTCGAGCGGCTGGGGACCGAGACGGTGCTGAACGTTGACCTCACCGCCGGCGGGCGGATCGTCGTGGCCCTCGATGGCGACCGGCCCTTCGACCTGGGCTCGGAATTGCTGGTGGGCTTCGAGCCCGGCCACGCCCACCTGTTCGAAGCCGCGTGAGTGGATGCGGGGCGGGTGTGCTCCTGCCTTGAGTGGCGTCTCGATCACCGGGCCGCGCTGTCTGCGCTCAGGCGCCACCGCCTGGCGATACGGGGGAGCATCACCGGCGGATGGGGCCTGATCCCAGATCGCTTTCCCCAGCCAAATCCAGACGCGACCTCGCCGTTTGTTATTCTCGAGGGTTGTGACGGCTGGGCTGTTGACGGCGGATTCGGCGAACAGACGATGCCCGGCGCGACCAGTGTCAGCGGCGACGACGCCCGGCCTGTATCGCCTTAAGCGCTGCGCCAGCCATGCTGCGGCGCATAGCCAAGGAGGCGCCGGGCCTTTTCGATCGACAGCAAGGTGTCGTTGGCACCGATGCCGTCCTTCAGCGGCACTGCCGGGAAGACCTCTGCCATCAACTCCTCGTTCGGGCGCGACATGACCGTGTCGGCGTTCGCGATGATAAGGACCTCGGCACCCTTGATCGGGGCCTCAAGGGCCAGCCGGATCGCCTGGGCCGCATCCCGCGCATCGATATAGGACCACAGGTTCCACTTGCGGAGGCGGGCATCGGAATCGAAGGCGGGGAACCGCGCGTAGTCGTCCGGCTCCATGACGTTGGAGAAGCGTAGGCCGATGATCTTCAGCGCCGGATCCCAGCGGCAGAATTGCTTCGCCATCTCCTCGCCCAGCAGCTTGGAAAGCGAGTAAGCGCTTTCGGGACGCCCAGCATACTCCTCGTCCACCGGGGCGTAGGGCGGAGGGTTGTCGAACGGCAGCCCGAGCACGGTTTCGCTCGAAGCCCAGACGATGTTACGGACGCCCATGCGTCGGGCCGCCTCAAAGACGTTGTAGGTGCTGAGCGTATTGACTTTGAAGATGACCGCGTTCGGGTTTTTGCCGGGAGCCGGGATCGCCGCCAGATGCACGAGGGCATCGATGGTGTGCAGGCGGTCGTCGACCTGCGAAAGAACTTCGAGTGCCTGGCCGAAATCGCTCAGCTCAGCCTGCACGAAGGGGCAACTGTCCACGGCCGGCGGCACCGTGTCCACGTTGACCGGGTCATAGCCGTGGGCGAGCAGGTCTGCCACGCACGCGCGGCCGACCTTGCCGCTGCCGCCGGTCACCACCACTCGGGTCATCGCCCCCTCCGTCGCTAGAAGGCCGCCTGGCCCCGGGACGCGGTTTGCCCGGAGAGATCCAGCGCACCCCGTTCATTTAACCTCTGCTCGGCCCTCAGGGTAGCGCAAACCCCGGGTGACCCCTCATCGCCAGTCACAAGCTTCACAATGCTGCTGCGGCCGGTAAAGTTCAGGAGATCGCGGTGATCGGCGGCACATCCGCGGGCTGATATTCTGGACGTCACGTCCGTTCACGCCGACAGCCGTAGCGATACCTCCTTCCCGCCGCTGAGCCCGACGAGGGTTCGAACCTTGAGCGACGCTAAGTCAGCGCGCCGTCGAAGAGCGCGAGCAGCCTGGCCCACGCCTTCTCCGCCTGCGCTTCGTCGTAGCGCGGAGAGTCCGGCGGGACCCAGCCGTGTTCCGCCGGGTAGACCTCTACCTCGGCCCTGTCGCCGAACGCCTCCTTGAGGCGGTTCTTCGAATTCCGGGTCTTCCGCGTCGTCGTTCCGCGCGATGGCGAACAGGAACTGCGCCTTGGTTTTCGGCGCAAGCAGGTGCGGGCTGTCGGGCGCGTCCGTCGCAACGCCGGCACCGTGCAACGAGGCCGCCGCGCCGACCCGGTCTGGCAGCGCCGCCGCCGCGCGGATCGTGTACGACCCGCTCATGCAGAAGCCGACGACGCCGAGCTTCTTGCTCGTGTCGACCGCCTCCTGGCCATCGAGCCAGCCTGCGAACGCCGTCGCGTCCGTGACGACCGCCTCGGGCGTGATGTTCCGCATGTACGGCAGCAAGCGCTGGACCGCCGCCGACAATCCTCGTCCTCGCTGACCACGGTTCCCTTGACGTCGCGGTAGAACGGGTTGGGCACCAGCACGGCGTAGCCCTGCGCGGCGAGCCGATCGGCCATCTCGCGGAAAGCCGGCCTCAAGCCGAAGATGTCCGGCCACATGATGACCCCGGGAGCCTTGCCGCTCGCGGGGTGGACGAAATAGGCATCCACCGTCCCGTCGGGCGTGGTGATCGTCACGTCGGCCCCACTCACCTCCGCGGCGTAAGCCGCGCGTGGCAAGAGCATGCTGACTCCTGCGGCGCCCGTGAGCGCGCCGAAGGCGCGGCGGGATAGGCGAAGGCGCTCGCCCGGTTGAAATGCATCCCTTTCGCACATTGCTGGACCTCCCGTCTCGATCTCGCGGGCCAACCGACGGCCAGACGCTTCGCGCAGTATTAGCACTGATCGGGCAGGCGGGCGATCAAAGGCGTGTCAGTCGAGCGCGAGGTCGACGTCACGCCGGCGGTCTCTAGCCGAGGTAGAGCCAGACGGCCGAATCCTCCGGCCGCAGAGTTGCGACCTAGTGGATGAAATCTGACACTTGGTACCTGACCTGACGCCTGAAATGGGTTGAGCGAGGTAGTCGGCTTAGTGCCATCAACGGACTAACGTGGCGCAGCAAAATCGGCGCCCTCGCTTAGGTGCTTCGAGCTTACGCGCTGCGCAACCCGCGTCGCCAACTGCGGCGGGATGCGTTCGTCTTCGATCTCGATATGCGCCGCAGCTTGGTCGATTTCGCGGAGGTCGTCCCCGGTAAGCTT
>CAVVSO010000057.1:0-21533 GCA_963750745.1 uncultured Alphaproteobacteria bacterium
CTAGATGATTTGGCTGACGGCGCGGAGGGTTAACGCGGGATGCCCAGGCGGCCTGCTGTCGGTGTCGGGCGAAGGAACGGGCGTCCGGGCGGCGCGTTTCGATGGTGCTCCACGCCGCGAAGGGCGTGGGATCAGGAGACGCGAAATGGATCATTCTGCACATCAGCCGCTCGCCAGCACCGAGTTCGATCAGGCGACCCTCATCGACGCGGTGATCTACGGGCCCGGCGACGAGGAGATCGGCACGGTCGCCCACGTGCATGGCTCCGGCGCCGGAAGCCAGGTCATCGTCGATGTCGGGGGATTTCTCGGCATCGGCGCGAAGCCGGTGGCGCTGCCGACCAGCCAGCTCAGCTTCATGCGCGAAGAGAACGGCGACGTGCATGCGACGACGGCCTTGACCAAGGACGAGGTCAAGGCGCTTCCCGAGCATCGTCACTGACGACCGCGGGATCCGGAGGCCGGTTCGTGTCCTCATTGCCGCGCGCAATGGCTTCCCACGGACCGGATGAGCGAGGCTGCTGTGCAGCCTCGCTCGGCCCCCCGCCCGGAGCCAGCTGGCGCAGGGCGAGGGGGGTGCGCGCTTGGTCGACGGTTGTAATCGGGCCGCCCCTGCCCGGCTGGCGCGTGAAACGCGCCTGCCCCGGGCGGGCAAGCGGACCGATTTGTCGACGGACAAATCGGTCGGGACCGTGGACAGGGTGTCGCGTCACCCGCAGCAATCACCCGGAGATCGTTTCACGGCTATGGCGGCGTCAGAAGGTCACGTAGCGGGAGGGGTAGGGTCCGATGAAGCCGGCGTTGGTGGCGATGGACACGATGTTCTGGATGTCGCCGAGGCTGCGGGCTTCGACGTAGACGCGGGTACCGAGGTCCGGTGCGCCGACGGTCCGGGCGCGGTATCCGAGGGCCTGGAAGAAGGCCAGCGAGCGGGCCTCGTCCGCCATGTTGGTTACGATGCCGGCCTGCACCGCGACCGGGTAGTTGAGCGCGGGGCCGGCAGCAGCGCGCGGGACGGCGGCTGCCGCCGAGACGTTCATCGCGGCGAGGTTGCGGGTCAGGGTCAGGCATTGCGCCTGGCGAATCCGCGAGAGCTGCTGCTGGCGGAAGTCGAAGGCGGGCGGCGACGGCAGCGGCAGGAACTCGATGCTGTCATACTGATCGAAGAGTTGCGCGCAGTAGGCGTTGTCGCCGGGCGGCGGCTGCATGCCGGCGCAGCCGGCGGCGGCGAGCGCCGTCGCCAGCAGGGTAGAGGCGGTCAGCCGTCGCATGGGTCTTGGTTCTTGCGGCGGCGGGTGTCAAGCGCGAAGTGCCTGCCGAGATGCTCGATCCAGAGGTGCTTGGGCGCTGGGTGGCCGGCACGAACACGCGCAAGCTCCGTCTCCTGCGCCTGCCGGACGGCGAGCTGCCGGTCGGCGGTCGGCTGGCGCGGGTGAGGAAAGCGGGTCTTGCTTTCGCCGATGCTTTTCATGGGACACCACGTCGGACTACGGAAGTCCAACGGCCGAGATCGCGATTGGTTCTCCCGGCTGCACGCAAGATCGATCGTTCAGAGGCTGGCGGCCGAGCTTCGACGCAGCGCCGATGCCTCGGCAGCGGTGAGGATGGCGACGCGGGTGTTGTAGATGCGGCGCTGGCCCGGCTGGAGGACGATGAGCTCGCCCCGTTCGGCGACGGCCTGGCGGCCGAAGCCGTTGGTGCAGGGCTCGATGCCGACGGCGTACTGGCCTTCGCCCATCATCCGCCACTCGATGTAGTTGGGCATTGCCGCGGTGGTCGTAGCGGACGCTGAGCGCGGTGCCGCCGAAAAGGCGCGGGTTGAAGATGGCGACCTCCACCTGGCCGTCGGCGTCGGGCCGCATGCGGTGCTCGAAGGTCTGCTGCACCCAGTCCTTCTGCGGCGCGATGAAGCGGGACCAGCTCGCGCGGATCGGCGAGGTCGGCCGTCGCCGAAGAGGAGCGTCGGCGGGCCGGCGACCGGCGCGATCAGCTCGGCGCCGTCGTCGACGAAGGGGTAGCCGGCGTTGATGTGGTAGAGGAGCATGTGCTCGGTCGGCAGGAAGCCGGCGTTCTCGACCACGTCCTGCATGGTGAACCAGGAGGCGCCCATCGCGGCGCGGTAGGTGCGGGTGACGACCAGGTTCTCGCCGTAGGTCTGGGCCTGGGTGATCCGGCCGGCCACCTCGAGGAGGCAGCCGGCCGTCCTCCCAGCGGTCGCCGAACGCGACGATCTCGGCGGGGATCAGCGCGGCGCGGTCGTGCACGCCGTAGCGCTCGGTCGGCCGCGCCGGGAAGTTGTAGTGGGCGACCGAGGCCTCCTCCGGGTTGCCGATATGGATGTAGCCGCAGGTGTTGTTGAAGCCGCCGAGGCCGGCGCGCAGCCAGCCGAAGCCGGCCTGGTCCTCGAAGAACCAGGGGCCCGGCATCAGCGTCGGCGGCATCCAGCCGAGCGAGGCGCCGCGGTAGTCGGCGCGGCCGACGTCGAAGCCGCGATCGACGGCGATCTCGAAGGCGAAGCCGGTGCCGGTGCGGAACTCGATCAGCCGCACGCCGCGCGAGGGGCCGTCGCCGGAGGTGAGCAGCCGCACCCCGGCGACCTGCGACAGATGCCCGACCCGGCGGCGCAGTTCCTCGGGCGAGAGCCCGGCCGCGAAAAAATCCATGAGTTCTCCCCTATGTTAGCGGTATCTTCGGCGCTTTCCGGCCCGCGGACGCAATGCGGCTGAGCCTCGCTGAAGGAAGCCCGTGTGACCACGAAGGGGAAGACTGCGAGGCCCGGGGTCGGCGCCACCATGGCCGAGGTGGCGGCGCTGGCCGGCGTCACCAAGATGACGGTCTCGCGCGTGCTGCGGCATCCGGAGAAGGTGGACGCCGACACGCGGGCGCGGGTGACCGAGGCGATGGCCCGCGTCGGCTATGTCCCGAACCGGCTCGCGGGCAGCCTGACCGCCGGCAGCTCGGGGCTGGTCGCGGCGATCGTGCCGACGCTGCGCCACTCGATCTTCGCCGACACGCTGGAGGGGCTGTCGGACGTGCTCGGCGCGGCGGATCTCGGGCTTTTCGTCTCGTCGAGCGGCTACCGCACCGACGTCGAGGAGAGCCAGATCCGCTCGATCCTCGAGCGCCGGCCGGAGGCGCATGGTGCTGACCGGGCTCACCCATACCGGCGCGGCGCGCGAGCTCCTGCGCGGCTTCGGCATCCCGGTGGTCGAGACCTGGGAGACCGGCGACGAGCCGGTCGACATGGCGGTCGGCTATTCCAACCGCGAGGCGGCGCATGCGATGACGGCAGAGCTGATCCGCTCCGGCTACCGGCGGATCGTCTTCGTCAACGGTCCGGCCGAGAACAACGAGCGCGCCCGCCACCGCGCCGAGGGCTATCTCGCGGCGATGCAGGAGGCCGGGCTGGCGGCGCCGCCGATCCATGTCGTGCACGACGAGGCGGCGATCCTGCCGGAGACCGGGGCGCGGGCGATGCGCGCGATCAGCGCGGACGACGGACATCGACGCGGTGTTCTTCACCAGCGACGTCTTCGCGGTCGGGGCGATCCTCGCCTGCCGGGAGCAGGGCATCGCGGTGCCGGAGCGGATGGGGATCGCCGGCTTCCACGACCTGGAGATCGGCCGGGTGGTCTCGCCGACGCTGACCACGGTGCATGTGCCGGCGATGGAGATGGGGCGCAAGGCCGGGCGAGATGATCCTGGCGCGGCTCGCCGGCAAGCCGGCGCCCGGCAGCGCAGGAACTGGGGTTCAGCATGATCGCGGCGCGAAAGCACGCGGCGGCATACGCGACGTACCTGAAGCGCAGCTGCGCGATCGGCTCCGTCCGCATCCTTGACGAGCTCGCTCAAGTTACCGGTAACATTCTCGGCTGAGCCGCTACGAAATCGGGCGGCCGACGCGCAGCGTCGGCGCTCTCGGGAGGAGAAAAGCATGCTCAGGACAATGCTGGCGGCCGCCGCGGCGGCGCTCGTCGCGACCGCGTGTCGCGGCCCAGGACAAGCCGAAGATCGGCCTGATCCAGATCGATCTGTCCAACCCCTTCCATCTCGGCGAGGTCGACGGCGCCAAGGAAGCCGCGCGGCGCGCCGGCTTCGAGCTCGTGGTGACCAGCGGCGAAGGCGACGTCACCAAGCAGATCCAGGCGATGGAGAACCTGATCAACCAGGGCGTCGACGCGATCTCGATCAACTTCATCGACGCCGCCGCCTTCGGCCCGACGATGGCCAAGGCGAAGGCCGCGGGCATCCCGGTCATCTGCCTGCATTCGAAGATCGAGGGCTGCGCCGCGATGCTCGGCTTCGACGAGCGCTACACCGGCAAGATCGTCGGCGAATATGCGGCCGAGCTGCTGAAGGCGCGCTACAACGGCGAGGTGAAGGGCGAGGTCGCCAACCTGCAGGGCCTGCTCGGCCAGGGCCTCAACACCGACCGCTCCGGCGGCTTCACCGACGTGATGGCGCAGTATCCGGGCGTGAAGGTGGTGGCGCAGGAGCCGACCAGCTGGGATCCGACCAAGGCGGTCTCGATCACCGAGAACTGGATGACCGCCTATCCCAACCTCGACCTGATCTACGGCAACAGCGACAGCCTGACCGTGCCGGCGGCGGGGGTCGATCGAGCGCGCCGGCAAGCAGGACCAGGTGATGCTGGTCTCGGTCGACGGCACCGAGCCCGGGCTGAAGGCGGTCAAGGACGGCGTGATGAAGAGCACGGTGCTGCTGGCGCCGCAATATTCGGGCTTCTGGAAGGCCTATTTCCCGTTCCTCGTCGCCACCAAGGCCGACGATCGGACCGAGGTGCTGATCCAGGGCGTGCTGGTGACCAGGCGACAATGTCGACGCGGCGCTGAAGCTCGCGAACGACCAGGTGGCGGAGATCGCAGAACTTCCCGTTCGAGAAGCCGCTGGCCGACATCGTCGCGACCTACTGATCGCGGCGCCGGGCGGCTCCGCGGCTGCGGGGCCGCCCGCCGCGACGAGCCGATCATGGCGGACATCCCGCTGCATGCGCGGCTGCCGGGCCGCTCGTCGAGATCGGCGGGCTCGGCAAGCGCTTTCCCGGGCGTGGTCGCGCTCGAGGACGTGTCGCTCGCGCTCAGCGGCCGGGCGAGGTCCACGGCGCTGGTCGGCCAGAACGGCGCCGGCAAGTCGACACTGATCAACATCTTGTCGGGGATGCTTCAGCCGGACGCCGGCGAGCATCCGCATCGGCGGCGACGCCGGTGACGATCGGCGACACGCGCCGCGCGCTGTCGCTCGGCATCGCCACCGTCTATCAGGAGCTGAGCCTGCTGCCGCAACCTGACGGTCGCGCAGAACCTGGCGCTGGGGCGCGAGCCGCGGCGGGTCGGGCTGCTCGACCGCCGCGGCGATGGCGGCGCGGGCGCGCGAGGCGCTCGGGCGGCTCGGGCTCGACGATCGCGCCGGAGACGCCGGTGAGCCGGCTGTCGCTGGCCGAGCGGCAGATGGTCGAGATCGCCAAGGCGCTGGCCGTCGGACCCGCGGCTCCTGATCCTCGACGAGCCGACGGCGTCGCTCGGGCAGCGCGAGGCGGGGCAGCTCTTCGCGGCGGTCGGCCGGCTGAAGGCGCAGGGCGTCGCGATCCTCTACGTCTCGCACCGCTTCGCCGAGGTGCTCGGCGCTCTGCGACTGGGCGACGGTGCTGCGCAACGGCCGCATGGTCGTGACGACCGACCTTGCCGGCTGGACCGAGGCGCGGCTGACCGAGGCGATGATCGGCGCGCAGACCGCGCGCTACGTCGCCGACCGGCGCGGACGCCGGGCGAGGTCGCTGCTCGGCGGCCGCGGGCTTCGGCTCGGGGAGCGCGTGCGCGGCGTGTCGCTCGCGGTGCAGGCGCGGCGAGATGCTGGCGCTGACCGGCCTGCTCGGCGCCGGCCAGAACGAGATCGCGCGGCATGCTCGGCGGCGACCTCGCGCGCCGAGGCGGGCAGCATCGATGCGCGACGGGCGGACGCTGGTCGCTCGCCGGCCCGCACGACGCCGTCGCGGCCGGGATCTGCGCTCCTCACCGAGGAGCGCAAGGCCGAGGGCATCCTGCCGAACCTGCCGCTGCGCGAGAATATCGCGGTCGGCCTCGCTCGGCGACCGGCGCGGCGCCGCTCGGCACTGGTCGAGCCGGGCGGCGGAGCGGCGGGAGGCGGCGCAGGCGACGGCCGAGCTTCGGCGTCGTCGCCGCCTCGCGCGAGGCGCCGATCCGGACGCTGTCCGGCGGCAACCAGCAGAAGGCGCTGCTGGCGCGCTGGCATCTCGCCGACGCCGACGTCTTCGTCCTGATCGAGCCGACGCGCGGCGTCGATGTCGCGCGCGCGCGACCGAGATCTATCGCCGGCTCGACGCGCTGGCGCGCGCCGGCAAGGCGATCGTCGTGGTCTCGTCCGACCTGCCGGAGGTGCTGGCGCTCGCCGACCGCATCCTGGTCGTGCGCGACGGCGTGATCGCCGCCGAGACGACGCCGGCGGCGGTCGACGAGGAGCGGCTGAACCTGCTGGTCCAGGGAGCGGCCGCGGCATGACCGCCCGGCGCTCGCCACGTCCGAGCGCGGCGGGCGGCTCGGCTCTCGCGCGAGGGCTGCTGTCGCGGCACGCGATGCTGGTCGCGGCGGTGATCCTGTGCGCTGGTCTTCGCCGTGACCTCGCCGGTCTTCGGCACGCCCGGCAACGCCGCGAACATCCTGCGGCAGTCGGCCTCGGTGCTGGTGCTCGGCCTCGCGATGACGCGGTGGTGCTGGTCGGCGGCATCGACCTTTCGGTCGGCTCGGTGGTGCTCGCCTCGGCGACGCTCGCCGGCATCGTGCTGGCCGAGGGGCTGCCGCCGGCGCTGGCGATGCTCGACGGGCGTCGGCATCGGCGCGGCGGTCGGGCTCGTCAACGCCGCGCTGATCGAGGGGCTGCGGATCAGCCCGGTGATCGTCACGCTCGGCACGATGATCGCGGTGCGCGGGCTCAGCCTCGTGGCGCTCGGCGCGCTACAATTCCTGGGTCGAGATCAGCGGGCCGATCTTCACGACCTCGCGCGCCGCACGGTCCTGGGCATCCCGCTCGACGCGCTGGTGGCGCTGGCGCTGGCCGCGCGTCGCTCTGGTTCGTCACCGCGCGCACGCTCGCTCGGCCGCGCGCTGGCATGCGGTCGGCGACGCGCCGGTCGCCGCACGGCTCGCCGGCCTGCGGGTGCGCCGGCTGCGCGCCGGCGCCTATGTCGGCTGCGGCGCGCTGGCCGGCGCCGCCGGCGTCCTGGTCGCGGCCCGCACCGGGCTGATCAGCCCCTCGATCGGCGCCGGGCTGGAGTTCTTCGCCATCGCCGTCGTGGCGCTCGGCGCCGGCGGCCTGCCGGCCGGGCGGGTCGGCGTGTCGCAGGCGATCGTCGGCGCGCTGATCCTGATGATGATCTTCAACTACATGACGCATCCGCGGCGTGCCCGGCACCTGGCAGACCACGGTCACCGGCCTGCTGCTGCTCGCGGCGATGGTCGCCGGCCGGCTGATGCAGCGCGGCGCCGGCGAGCGACCGCGGCCGGCGAGGCCTTCGCGCGACGAGTTCGCCGGCATGACCCGGCGCCGGCGCCCGGCTGACGCGGAGCGCGATCGGCGCTCGCCACGCTCGCTGCTCGCGTCGTCTTCGTCGTCGATCAATCCGCGCTTCGCCACCTGGCCGAACCTCGTCGCGCTGGTCGAGCAGAACGCGGCGCTGGCGATCGTCGCGGTCGGCGCGATGCTCGGCATCGTCTCGCGCTCGGTCGACATCTCGCCGGGCTCGGTGATCGCGCTCGGCGCGGTGGTGGCGGCGCTCGCGTTCCAGGCCGGCGTGCCGGTGCCGAGCTCGCGCTTGCTCGCCGGGCATCGCCGCCTGCCTCGCGGTCTATGCGCTGAACGGCGCTGATCGTCGGCGGCTCGGCCTCGATCCGCTGATCGTGACGCTCGCCGCCTGGATCTGGGCGCGGGGCCTTGCGGTGTCGCTTGACCGACGCCACCACGGTCGCCTTCGACATGGGCTTCGTCACGCTGATGAACACGCCGATCCTGCTCGGCTTCACCGCCGGTCGCGCCGCTGGTCGGCGCTGGCCTATCCTCGCCGGCTGGCTGATCCTGCGCGCGGACTGCCGATCGGCATGCGCATCTACGCGCTCGGCGGCGATCCGCGGATGCTGCGGCAGGCGGGCGTCGACGAGGGCGCGGCTGCGGCTCGGTGATCCTGCTGGTGATGGGCTGCTTCACCGCGCTCGGGATGCTGGTGATGCTCGGCCGGCTCGGCGCCGCCGCGCCGACCGCGGGCTTCGGGCTCGAGCTCGACGCCATCGTCGCGGTGATCATCGGCGGCGCGTCGTTCCGCGGCGGCACCGGCCGGCTGCGCGACACCGCGGTCGGCGTGCTGTTCCTCGCGATCCTCAACAACGGGCTCTCCGGCCTGCAGATGGGCGACGCGCAGTTCTTCCTGATCAAGGGGCGCGATCATCCTCGCGGCGCTGACGCTGCGGGCGCTGGCCGGCAGGGTCTTCTCGCGCGGGCGGGCCGCGGCATGACCGGCTGGCCCGCAGGTCGACTTCGGCCACACGCCGTTCGACGCCGCCTTCGCGCGCGGCGACGTCTATGGCGTCGGCGCCGGACCCGGCGCGCGCGGGCAAGCGCCCGCTGACGCCTCGCGATCGCCGGCTGCGGCGGCGTCGCGCAGGCGAAATGGATCCCGGCGATCCGCCGGCTGCAGACGATCGGCGAGCCGGTGGCGATCGCCGGCGTCGCCGACCCGCGACCGGAGGCTGCCGCGGCAAGGCGTCGGCGCTCGCGGGCGCTGCCGGCGTTCGCCGACGCTGGCGCGATGCTCGACGCGGTGCGGCCCGATCTGCTGCTGGTGCTCGCCGCCGACGCGGCGCATGTCGCGCTGGCGCGCGAGGCGATCGAGCGCGGCGTTGCCTGCCTCGTCGAGAAGCCGCTGGCGCGCAGACTATCGCCGAGGCGGCCGCGCTGTGTCCGGCTCGCGGCCGAGCGCGGCGTGCTGCTGCCGGCGGTCGCCAACAAGCGCTTCTCGCCGCCCTACGCGCTGGCAAAGGCGCTGGTCGAGGCTGGCGCGCTGAAGGCGGCGCCCGACGGTCTTCAGCGGCAAGTTCACCCTCGGCTATCCCTATGTCGACCTGCTGGAAGGCGGCACCGTGCATCTGCTCGACCTCGCGCTCTGGTTCATGGGGCCGGTGGCGCGCGCTGCATGCCCGCGGCATCCGTTCGCGGCGACGGCGGCTCGAGAGCGCCGTCGTCGTCGCTCGCCTTCGCCTCCGGCGCCATCGGCACGCTGACGACCAGCGCCGCGGCGCTGAGCTTCAAGCCGTGGGAGCGGGTGGAGATCTTCGGGCGGAAGGCGTTCCTGGTCGTCGACGACCAGTTCGAGACGACGCTCTACGACGAGGAGACCGGGCCGGCGAAGAGCTGGCGGCCGGCGATTCCCAACACGCTGATGTTCGACGAGAGCTTTCGGCGGCTATGCCGGCCTGCTCGAGAACGTGCTCGACGCGGTCCGCGGCACGCGTCGCGCTGACCGCGACCGGCGCGCGACGGCGCCGCCGCGGTCGGCGCTGATCGAGGCGATCCGCCGGTCGCTCGCCGAGGGCCGCGACATCGACATCGCCGCGGAGGGGCTCGCGCCATGAAGATCAAGACGCTCGAGACCTTCCTCGCCAATGCCGGCCTGCGGAACTACCTGTTCGTGCGGCTGACCACCGATAGCGGGCTGACCGGCATCGGCGAGGCGACGCTCGAATGGCAGGAGAAGGCGGTCGAGGTGCTGCTCAACGAATGGGTGGCCTCGCGCATCATCGGCAAGGATCCCTTCGACATCGAGGCGGTGGTCGGCGGCATGATCCGCGACCAGTATCAGGGCGGCTCGACGGTGATGACCGCGATCTGCGGCGTCGAGATCGCGATGTGGGACATCATCGGCAAGGCGAGCGGCCAGCCGGTCTACCGGCTGATCGGCGGGCGGGCGAAGCGCGACGCTCCTCGCCTATGCCAACGGCTGGTATGGCGGCTGCGCCAGCGCCGGCGGAGTTCGCCGGCGCGCGCGGCGAGGTGGCGGCGCGCGGCTACCGGGCGATGAAGTTCGACCCCTTCGCCACCGCCTGGAAGGCGCTCGAGCCCGAGGAGGAGGACGCATGCGGTGGCCGTCGTCGACGCGGTCGCCGAGGCGGTCGGACCGCGACGTCGGGCTGATGATCGAGATCCACGGCCGGCTCGGCGCCGGCGACGCGGTCCGCTTCATCCGACCGGCTCGAGCGGCTCAGCCGCATCCACTGGTGCGAGGAGCCGGTGGCGCCGGAGAGCCTCGAGCTGCTCAGGGAGGTTCGACGAGCGCACCCGGCTGCCGATCTCGTCCGGCGAGCGGCTCTACACGCTGGCCGACTTCGCCCGGCTGATCGGGCTGCGCGCCTGCCGACGTGGTGCAGATGGACGTCGCGCATTGCGGCGGCATCGCGGTGGCCAAGAAGATCGCGGCGATGGCGGCGGCGCAGGACATCGCGATCTCGCCGCACTGCTCGATCGGGCCGGTGGCCTTCGCCGCGGCGCTGCACGTCGCCTGGTCGACGCCGAACATGCTGATGCTGGAGAGCTTCGCCGAGTTCGACGTCGACTGGCGGAACGACCTGGTCGGCGGCTGGAACCCGCTGCGACGGGGCGTGCTGGCGCTGCCGGAGGCGCCGGGGCTCGGGATCGAGCTCGACGAGGCGGCGATCGCCGCGCATCCTTACCGGCCGCTCGCCTTTCCCTCGCTCTGGGACGCGACCTGGCGCGACGAGTTCACCGGGACGGCCCGGCTCGCCCGGTGAGGCCGGGTTTCGCGCGGCGGACGCTCGGCGCGCGCCGGCCAATATTAGAGACAGGAGCAGGCTTGTGCTGTCGGGCGCCGCCCCATTGAACTCGGCGCCCGAAATGCCGACACTGGGGCGGCAGATGGGAGGGATGGCTTGGCGCGGCGCGAGGACTGGAGCGAGGCCGAGACGCTGGCGATCGTGGCGCGGCACGCGGATCGCGAGGGGCCGCTGCTGCCGATCCTTCACGCGGTTCAGGAGGCTTTTGGTCACGTGCCGAAGGCCGCGATCCCGGTGATCGCCGAGGCGCTCAACCTGAGCCGGGCCGAGGTTTACGGGGTCGTCACCTTCTACCACGACTTCCGCTCCAGCCCGGCCGGGCGGCACGTTCTGAAGCTCTGCCGCGCCGAGGCCTGCCAGTCGATGGGCTGCGAGGCGCTGGTGGCGCGTGCCGAGGCGCGGCTCGGCACACCTTGCGGATCGACCCGCGGCGACGGCGCCGTCAGCGTTCGAGGCGGTCTATTGCCTGGGGCTTTGCGCGACCGGGCCGTCGGGGATGGTGGACGGCCGGGTCGTCGGCCGGCTCGACCGGGCGAAGCTCGATCTGCTGCTCGACGAGGTCGTCGGATGACCCGGCGCGTCTTCATCCCGCGGGATGCGGCGGCGGTCGCCTGCGGCGCCGAGGCGGTGGCGTCCGCGATCGCTGAGGCCTCGCGGCGGGCGGGGCTCGATCTCGCCATCGTGCGCAACGGCTCGCGCGGGATGCTGTGGCTGGAGCCGCTGGTGGAGGTCGAGGAGGCGGGCAGGCGCCATGGCTTCGGGCCGCTCGACGCGGCGGGGGCAGAGGTGCTGGTGCGGGCGCTCGCGGAGGGGCGGCCGGCCGGCGAGATCGCGCATCCGCAGGCGGTCGGCCCGGTGCAGGCGATCCCGTTCCTGGCCCGGCAGACCCGGCTGACCTTCGCGCGCTGCGGCATCACCGATCCGGTGTCGCTGGACGATTACGCGGCGCTCGCCGGCTGGCAGGGCCTGCGGCGGGCGATCGACCTCGGGCCTGAGGGCATCGTCGCCGAGGTTGCCGCCTCCGGGCTGCGCGGGCGGGGCGGCGCGGGGTTTCCGACCGGGATCAAGTGGAAGACGGTCGCGGAGACCGCGGCGCCGCAGAAGTACATCGTCTGCAACGCCGACGAGGGCGACAGCGGCACCTTCGCCGACCGGATGATCATGGAAGGCGATCCTTTCGCGCTGATCGAAGGGATGATCATCGCCGGCATCGCGGTCGGCGCGACGCGCGGCTACATCTATCTCCGCTCGGAGTATCCGCACGCGGCGGTGGCGCTGAACCAGGCGATCGCCGCGGCCGAGGCGGCGGGCTGGCTGGGGCCGCGGGTCGGCGGGTCGGCGCATGGCTTCGCGCTCGAGGTCCGCATCGGCGCGGGCGCCTACGTCTGCGGCGAGGAGACCTCGCTCCTCGACAGCCTCGAGGGCAAGCGCGGGATCGTTCGGGCCAAGCCGCCGCTGCCGGCGCACAAGGGGCTGTTCGGGCGGCCGACGGTGATCAACAACGTGCTGTCGCTGGCGGCGGTGCCGCATATCCTGGCGGAGGGGGCGAAGGCCTATGCCGACTACGGGATGGGGCGGTCGCGCGGGACGATGCCGATCCAGCTCGCGGGCAACATCAGGCGCGGCGGGCTGTTCGAGACCGGCTTCGGGATCACGCTGGGCGAGCTTGTCGACGACATCGGCGGCGGCACGCACAGCGGCCGGCCGGTGCGGGCGGTGCAGGTGGGCGGGCCGCTCGGGGCCTACTTCCCGCGCGCGCTCTTCGACACGGCGTTCGACTACGAGGCCTTCGCGGCGCGCGACGGCCTGATCGGGCATGGCGGCATCGTGGTCTTCGACGACACGGTGGACATGGCGCGGCAGGCGCGCTTCGCCTTCGACTTCTGCGCCATCGAGAGCTGCGGCAAGTGCACGCCGTGCCGCGTCGGCGCGACCCGCGGCCGCGAGACGCTGGATCGGATCATCGCCGGCGAGCGGCCGGCGGAGATGCTGGCGCTGGTCGAGGACCTCTGCAACACCATGAAGTTCGGCTCGCTCTGTGCGCTCGGGGGTTTCACCCCATATCCGGTGATGAGCGCACTGAAGCACTTCCCTGAGGATTTCGGCGGCGCCCGGCTCCTGCCGACCGCTGCGGAGTAGGAAAATGACGCTGATCCGCGAGATCGATTACGGCACCCCGGCCCGGGAGGGCGGCGCGCCGGTGACGCTGACCATCGACGGCGAAGCGGTCACGGTTCCGGCGGGCACCTCGGTGATGCGAGCGGCGATGGAGATCGGCACCGAGATCCCCAAGCTTTGCGCCACGGACATGCTGGAGAGCTTCGGCTCCTGCCGGCTCTGCCTGGTAGAGATCGAGGGCCGGGCGGGGACGCCGGCATCCTGCACCACCCCGGTCGCGGCGGGGATGATCGTGCACACCCAGACCCCGCAGTTGCAGCGGCTGCGGAAGGGGGTGATGGAGCTCTATGCCTCGGATCACCCGAACGATGGCCTGACCAACCCGGTCAACGGCGTCTCCGAGTTCTACGCCATGGCGGGCGCAGTCGGCTTGCATGAGGTCCGCTTCGCTCCGGGCGCGAACCACGTCGAGCCGGAGTGGAAAGGCGCCGAGAATCCGCTGCATCTCGCCTTCGACGGGTCCAATCCGTATTTCGCCTACGATCCGGCCAAGTGCATCGTCTGCTACCGCTGCGTCCGGGCCTGCGAGGAGGTCCAGGGCACCTATGCGCTGACCGTCGAGGGCCGCGGCTTCGAGAGCCGCATCGTCGCCGGTATGGACGAGGACTTCGTCGCCTCGGAGTGCGTCTCCTGCGGCGCCTGCATCCAGTCCTGCCCGACCGGCTCGCTGGCCGAGAAGGCGCTGATCGAAATCGGCACGCCGGAGCATTCCAAGATCACAACCTGCGCCTACTGCGGCGTCGGCTGCGCCTTCAAGGCGGAGATGCGGGGCGAGGAGGTGGTGCGCATGCTGCCGTGGAAGGACGGCAAGGCCAACCGCGGCCACTCCTGCGTCAAGGGCCGCTTCGCCTACGGCTACGCGACGCACCGCGACCGCATTTTGACGCCGATGGTGCGCGAGAAGATCACCGACCCGTGGCGCGAGACGACCTGGGAGGAAGCGATCGGGCGCGTCGCAAGCGATTTCCGCCGCATCCAGTCCGAGCATGGCAAGGGCGCCGTCGGGGGCATTACCTCCTCGCGCTGCACCAACGAGGAGACCTTCCTCGTCCAGAAGCTGATCCGCCAGGGCTTCGGGGTGAACAACGTCGATACCTGCGCGCGGGTCTGCCACTCGCCGACCGGCTTCGGGCTGAAGGCAACTTTCGGCGAGAGCGCCGGCACGCAGGACTTCGACAGCGTCGAGGACTGCGACGTGATGCTGGTGATCGGCGCCAACCCGACCGATGGCCACCCGGTCTTCGCCAGCCGGATGAAGAAGCGCCTGCGCCAGGGCGCGCACCTGATCGTCGCCGACCCGCGGCGGATTGACCTCGTGCGCACCCCGCATGTCGAGGCCGATTTCCACCTGCAGCTCCGCCCCGGCACCAACGTCGCGCTCCTCACGTCGATGGCGCACGTCATCGTCAGCGAGGGCCTGGTCGATGAGGCCTTCGTCCGCGAGCGCTGCGAGCCGGAGGAGTTCGCCGAGTGGGCGGCGCTCGTCGCCCGGGAGGGCAACTCCCCCGAGGCGATGGCCGAATATACCGGCGTCGACCCGGCGCTGGTCCGTGCGGCGTCCCGCCTCTACGCCACCGGCGGCAACGCCGCCATCTATTACGGCCTCGGCGTCACCGAGCATAGCCAGGGCTCGACCGCGGTGATGGCGATCGCCAATCTCGCGATGGCGACCGGCAATATCGGCCGCCCCGGCGTCGGGGTGAACCCGCTGCGCGGGCAGAACAACGTGCAAGGCGCCTGCGACATGGGCAGCTTCCCGCACGAACTCGTCGGCTACCGTCACATCTCCGAGGAGGCCACGCGGCAGCTTTTCGAGCAGACCTGGAACTGCACCCTCGACCATGAGCCGGGCCTGCGCATCCCGAACATGCTCGACGCCGCGGTCGAAGGAACCTTTCGTGCGCTCTACATCCAGGGCGAGGATATCCTGCAGTCCGACCCCGATACCCACCACGTCTCGGCCGGCTTGGCGGCGATGGAATGCGTCATCGTTCAGGATCTCTTCCTGAACGAGACCGCCAACTACGCCCACGTCTTCCTGCCCGGCTGCACCTTCCTCGAGAAGGATGGGACATACACCAACGCCGAGCGGCGCATCCAGCGCGTGCGCCGGGTGATGGCGCCGAAGAACGGCGTCGCCGACTGGGAGGCGACCCAGCTCATCGCGCGCGCGCTCGGGCTGGGCTGGGACTACCGCCATCCCTCCGAGATCATGGACGAGATCGCCCTGCTGACGCCAACCTTCTCCGGCGTATCGTACGATAAGCTCGACGCCGAGGGCTCGATCCAGTGGCCCTGCAACGCCGAGCATCCGCTAGGCTTCCCGATCATGCACGTCGACAGCTTCACCCGCGGCAAGGGCCGCTTCATGCTGACCGAATACGTGCCGACCGACGAGAAGGTCGGGCCGCGCTACCCGTTGATCCTGACGACCGGCCGCATCCTCAGCCAGTACAACGTCGGGGCGCAGACCCGCCGCACCGACAACGTGCTCTGGCATACCGAGGACCGCCTCGAGATCCACCCGCACGACGCCGAGGATCGCGGCGTGGTCGACGGCGGCTGGATCACTGTGCGCAGCCGCGCGGGCGCGACCGGCCTGCGCGCGCTGATCACCGAGCGGGTGGCGCCGGGCGTGGTCTACACCACCTTCCACCATCCGCTGACGCGCGCCAACGTCGTCACCACCGATTATTCCGACTGGGCGACCAATTGCCCGGAATACAAGGTGACCGCGGTTCAGGTGATGCCCTCGAACGGCCCGACCGACGAGCAGGAGGATTACCGCGATTTCAGCGCGCGCAGCCGGCGCATCGCCGGCGTTCCGGCCGCGGAGTGAGGTCGGTTGGCCGAGGCACTGCATCGGGCGCGCGGCCTGAGGTTCAGCGGCGACGCCAGCCGGGCGAGCAGCCGGATGCTTCCCGAGGAGACGCCGGTAGCCCTTGTCTATGACGGCGTGACCCACGCGGTGATGATGGCGAGCCCGGCCGACCTCGAGGACTTCGCCATCGGCTTCAGCCTGACCGAGGGCAAGATCGGCCGGCTGGCCGACATCGCGGAGCTGGAGATCGTCGAGCACGTGAGCGGCATCGAGGCGCGCATGTGGCTCGATGCCGATGTCGGGCGCGGCGCCGCCGGCCGTCGCCGCGCCATGCTCGGCCCGACCGGCTGCGGCCTCTGCGGGATCGACAGCCTCGAGGCCGCGCTGCCGGAGGTGCGGCAGGTGCAGGCCGGGACCTGCCTCACGCCGCAGCAGGCGATGGCCGCCGTCGCTTCGATCCGGCCGGCGCAGGTTCTGAATGCCGAAGCGCGCGCGCTGCATGCCGCAGGGTTTTGGACCGCGGAGCAAGGGCTCGTCGCGCTGCGCGAGGACGTGGGCCGGCACAATGCGCTCGACAAGCTGGCGGGCGCCATGCTGCGCCTCGGCATCCCGGGCTCCGACGGCGTCATCGTGCTGACGAGCCGCCTGTCGGTGGAGATGGTTCAGAAGGCCGCGGCCGTCGGGGTTCCGATCGTCGCTGCGGTGTCCGCACCGACCGCGCTGGCGCTGCGCACCGCCGAGGCGGCCGGAATCACCGTCATCGCCGTTGTCCGTGAGGACGGGTTCGAGGTGTTCACCCGGCCTGACCGCGTGCGCGCGGAGCGAACGGCATCAGGGGAGGCAGGCTTGCGTGTCGCCGGTTGAGAAGCTGGTCATGATGGCGAACCAGATCGCGCGAAACCTGGCGGTGCAGGGTGAGGACAAGACCGCGCGGCTCACCTCGGAGCATATTTCCCGCTATTGGGAGCCGCGGATGCGGGCTGCGATCATCGAGTATGTGGCGAACGGCGGGGAGCTCGATCCGCATGCCAGGGCGGCGGTGCTGATGCTTCCCGACCGCAGGGCAAAGTCCTCGCAAGCTTAGGGCGCGCCTCCCGGCTTGAAGCCTTGCCGGGCGTCACCAGCTATTGTCGAGGACCCGCAGGGCGTTGATCTCCTCGCGCAGCACCTCGGCGACCTCATCCTCGCTGAGCTCGGCCTCGGGGTGAGCGCGAACCAGGCGCTTGGCTTCTCGACTTACCAGCAACGGCTGGTCGTGCTTCTCCGCGGTTTCCACTCGGTCAAGCAGTTCAATGGCCAGTCTCAGGGCCTCCATTCCGATCTCCTTTTGCCCCGTTCGTCCTCTGGTGACAACGCGTCGGCGGCGAATGCGTTTCGAGCAATCGGAAAGGTGATCGGTGCCCAGGCGGTGTTTTGCCCGAAGTGTTGCATAGATGGCACAGCGGCCCGGTTCCGGGGTTCCACCGTGAGACGCGGAAACCGCCCTTCGGACGCCGATCGGCGTAATTTCGCCGATCGCCGACGGGTGGTGCTAGCGGGTTTGAGACACCTGACCCGTCGGATACACTCGCATTAAGATCAAAAGCACTCCGGCATTGGCACCGGTCGGTGCAGGCTTAAATCTGTCGGACTTCGCGGCTTTTGTCGCATCCACACGATCCGCTGAAGAATTCCTCCGAGGGGGACCAGCCTTGTGCTTGGCCGGTCATGTGCAACACATAGCCGGTACGGCCAGCCGAAATCACCTGGACTTAGGTATATTGGCGGTTACGCGAGGACGATAGCGTATCCCGGTAATTTCTGCCGCAAATCCACAAACCCGGAACAAGGAGAACAACAGGCTATGCCGACTGTGAGAGTTTCCAACAGCACGCAGCTTCTCTCGGCCTTGAAGGCGGCTGGTCCGGAGACCAGAATCGAGCTGTCGAGCGGAATCCTACAGTCTTTCGGCCCGCACACAGGACTTTTCCGGCGCGGTGATCGCCCCGGCCGCTGGCGCCGACGTCGCCTTTTCAAAGCTCTACCTATATTCCGTGAAGCATCTGTCGTTCACCGGGGTCGACTTTCTGGGGCGGCCCGGCGAGAGCAAGCCTTTCGTGGTGGCCAAATCGGTCGACGTCGCCATCCACGATGCCACCTTCGACGGCCACACCGCCAACGGCTATGGCGCAGGGCACGGCCTCTGGTTGTCGAAGACGAACGGCTTCACCCTCGCGGACAGCCGGGTCCACGATTTCGCCACCGGCCTCTGGATCGCCGGGACCAGCAACCTGATCGTCAGCGGCAATGCGCTCTCGAACATCTCTCAGGATGCGATGATCGTCGGCGGGGTGCACAAGGCGGTGTTCGCCGAGAACACCATCAGCCTGCATGTCCCGCCGATGACCAAGCACACGGACGGAATGCAGTTCTACAACAGCGGGAGCAACAATCCGTTGCGGGACGTGGTGATCCGCGACAACCAAATCGCAACCCACAACGGGGCGAGCCATGGCATCTACATGGCGAACGGTCTTGCCAACTCCACCGGCAACGCATCGACCTTCTTCCGCGACATCGTGATCAAGCACAACACGGTGGTCAGCGGATAAGCACTGTTAATGCTTGATTTTTCGAATAGTGAGCGGGACTTGTCCACCCGATTGTCCACTCCATAATCTGCGGCGTGCCTCGGCTTTCTTTTGAGCCTTGCGACCCATCAGCTCAGCAGCCGAAGGCAGCGGGGCACCACCCTCAGGCCGCCGCTCAGCCTCTAGGATATCCCGCTTCGAAGTGAACAGGGCAAAGGCGGCATTGCGCTGCTCCGGCGTAGGATGCGGTCCGGATGAGGACAGGTAGGGCGAGACCCCTCCGCCAAATGGCGGAGGGGTCTCACATCTGTGGGCGGAGGTTTCGGATGCGCGCCGGTCGCTGCAGGACGCGTCAGTTCTTGAACAGCTCGCATTGCTGGCGGGGAGAACTATATACAGGGGCGGCAACCACCCAATGTGGCAATCGGCCTTCCAGACCCATCGCCCTTTCCCGATCCCGCGACACGGCGGGAAGTCAAAGGTCGGGTATCACGCTCAAAAAGTGATCCTCAGTGGACTGACTCCAACGCTTGGAACCCTCGAGAACGCGCGGCGATGATATCGTCGGGATCGGCCCGCCATACGAAGGGCTTCGGACTGTTGTTGTGCTCCTGGACGAAACGGTTGATGGCTGCCTGCAACTCCATGACTGAGCAGAATACGCCGCGCTTCAGCCTCCTCCGGGAGAGCTTGGCGAAGAAGCCTTCGACGGCGTTTAGCCATGAGCTTGAGGTCGGCGTGAAATGGAAGGTCCAGCGCGGATGACGCGCCAGCCAGCGCCGCACCTCCGGGGTCTTGTGCGCGGCGTAGTTGTCGAGGATCGCGTGCACGACCTTCCCGGTCGGGATCTCGCGCTCCAGCGCGTTGAGGAAGCGGATGAACTCCTGATGCCGATGGCGCTGCATGTTTCTCCCGAACACGGTTCCGTCGAGCACGTCGAGCGCGGCGAACAGCGTGGTTGTGCCGTGCCGCTTGTAGTCGTGGGTCATGGTTGCTCCGCGGCCCTTCTTCATCGGCAGGCCCGGCTGCGTCCGGTCGAGCGCCTGGATCTGGCTTTTCTCGTCGACGCTGAGCACCACGGCATGCGCCGGCGGGCTGACATAGAGCCCGACGATGTCATGGAGCTTCTCGGCGAAGGCGGGATCCCTGGACAGCTTGAAGGCGCGCCAGCGATGCGGTGCGAGGCCGTGGGCTCTCCAGAATCTTCTGCACCGTCGCCACGCCGAGCCCGACCGCCTTCGCCATGGCGCGCGCCGTCCAGTGCGTCGCCTCGTGCGGCGGCGGCTCATGGGTCAGCCGCACGAGTTCCGCGACCCGTTCGTCGGCGACCGGTGCCTTGCCCGGCGGGCGCGTCCGGTCCACAAGCAGCCCCTCGACACCGGCCTCCGCGAAGCGCTCCTGCCAGCGCCAGACCGTCGTCTTCGACTTGCCCGTCGAGGTCATGACGCCGGTCGTGCCGACCCCGTCGGAGGTGAGAAGGATGATCCGCGCGCGCCACGCATGCTTCTGCGAGGCGTTGCGATCCGCGACGATGGCTTCCAGACGCCGGCGATCGGCGGCCGAAACCGAGATTGTGATCCCGCTGCGCATGCCACAAACTCTCATGCGCGAAGGCCGAAGGGAATCCCAGTCAGGACTCTTTTGTTTCGGTCAGTCCACTAGACCACCTTGAAGCAGATGCGGCGGCTTGGGAGGATTGGCTCGATGCGCAGATCAAAGACTAGGAAAATGCTGGTACACGCACAGGATGTTCTAAGCAAGCCATACGCTCGTATGGTCATCCCCGATCCGGACGGAAGGTTCTCGGCGGAAATTATTGAATTCCCCGGCTGCATTGCCGTGGGCGATAGTGCGGCTGAGGCATTGGAAAACCTAGAGAGTGTTGCAGCAGATTGGATTGCAGCATCTATTGCACAGGACCAAGATATACCCGAGCCCATGGAGACATCTGGGTATAGCGGCAAGCTCGTGCTTCGTATGCCGAAGAGTTTGCATCAAAGGGCCGCCCTTTATGCTGAGCGAGATGGCGCCAGCCTCAACCAGTTCATCGTGACGTGCTTAGCCGAGCGCGTTGGCGTGCATGCGCAACCCATGCTTGCTGGCACTCAAGCAATTCATGGTCTTGCCCCTGCTTAACTCTGCGCGTTTGCTCCAACTTTGCTCCGCAGGAGGCAGTGAGTTTGTTGACAGCGTCAGATGACTTCTTCAACACCTCAACATTGATAACCGAATGAAATCGACCAGTGACTGATCACCTCGTTATGAACTCTGATTAACGACAACTCGTGAGGAAGTCCATTCACCGTGACTGACCTTGGTACCGGAACGTGACGACGCAAGCCGAGGTCCATCACGCTCGTCGCCGTGGCGGATCCGCTGATGGAGCCGTCGTCGTTTCCCGGCGCCTGCTGATGATGCCAGCAGTGGCAGCTCCGCTCGCCGTTGCCGCTTCCTTGCGATCTCCACACACCGCTCGGTCATCCTGACAGCATGCTCCACCCCTTTGCCTCAGCGCCTCGCCGCGCGTCCTCCATCATCTCCACGTTGTCCTCGCCGGCCTCACCGTGATGTCCTCGCCGCCGCCGCACTGCGAGTCCGTGAGCAGCCTTCTCTCCTTGATCCTTGACGTCCTTCTCGTCACACGTCGTCCACGCAGAGAGTAAACAATGATTTCTCATACAAATAATTAAGTAGATGATCGGCCTTGGTTAGACCGACCTGAGCTCACAGGTCGTGCGGCGCGGGCTCTGTCGACGACCCGAGGTGGAGACGTAGGCCGGCGCGGCGCCGTCGGTGGACGAGCTCAGTCGTCGAGATCCTTGGTACAGGAGAAGCATTTTGGATAGCGCGTCATGCATCACCTCAGCACTCCTCTGTAACCGTCGTCGCGGACAAGGCCATGGCGGTGCGGACGATGTTGTCAGTGACCGCAACGCGTTGCACGGGCTCGAGCCGTCGCGAACTGAACCCGCTCAGCAACCTGCAGTGGGATGGGGGCCCTCCTCCTACAACAAGACGAGTTCTAGCAACATGCACCGCTACAGACATCTCCATGAGTCATGGCCAAGACACCTCAGCATGGCCGCCAAATCA
>CAVVSO010000058.1:0-33142 GCA_963750745.1 uncultured Alphaproteobacteria bacterium
ACGCTTTCCAGATGCAAAGAAGACGCCAAGAACATCGCCCAACCGCCTGTTAACCGTCACGAAAACTCGCCTCAGTGCGCCATCAGCACCGGCACCGCCGCCGACTTGATCATGTCGCTGGTCGAGCCCCCGAAGAACCGCTCCCTGAGCCGCGAGTGCCCGAAGCCGCCGATCACGATCAGCTCCGCCGCCGAGGTCGCTGGCGGTGCGCCGCAGCACCTCACCGGTCTCCTTGCCCTCCTTCGGCAGCCGGTGCACCGTCGCCGATATGCCGTGCCGCCCCAGATAGGCCGCGAGATCGGCCCCCGGCTCCGGCCCGTGGCCGTCGAACGACGGCACCGGATCGATCAGCACCGCATGCACCGCCTCGGCGCTCTTCATCAGCCCGATCGCGTCCCGGACCGCCTTGGCCGCCTGGACACTGGCATCCCAGCCGATCATCACCGTCCGCGCCTCGGGAAACACCGTCGCCGCCTTCGGCAGAAGCAGCATCGGCCGCCCCAATTCGAAGAGCGCGCCGTTCATCACCCAGCCCTGCATGGTCTCGAAGCCCGCAACCTGCGGGGTGATCAGCGTCAGGTCGGCATAACGCGCGAACCGCGCCGCCAGCGAGGCCACTGTGCCGCGGTCGATATACTGCGCCTCGACCGAGAAGGAGATCCCGGCCGCCGCCAGCCGCGCCTCGATCACCTCCATCCGCCCCTGCGCCTCGACCTGGCCGTCGCGGATCTCCCCGGCCCAGATGTCGTTCGACACCACGCCGTAAGGCGAGGCCGGCGGCGGCGGCGCGATCCCGAGCGCCAGCAGCGCCAGATGCGCCTCCAGCCGCTGGCAGATCGCCACCGCCCGGTCGATCTCGGCGTCGCCCTGCGTAGCCCCCACCGCCATGAACACGGTCTTGAAGGACATCGAGCGGCTCCTTTCCAATCGGTCACCCCATGCTATTGTCGCATTTCCGCGGCAGGTGCGGAACCGGGAGGATGCCATGGCTTTCGAGGAATTCAGGGCCCAGGTCGCGATGCTGATGAACGAGATCGCCGGCAATCCCCAAGACGCGCACGAGCTGCAGGAGAGCCTGCGCGAGAAGCTCGCCGAGATGCAGGCGCTCGGCCTGCCGCTGCCGGACGACTTGGTCGGCCTCGAGGCCTACCTCGAGCAGGACCTCGACCGCGCCGCGCTGCGGCGCAAGCGCCCGGAGCCGGAAGAGGAAGCCTGAGCCCTCAGCCCGTTTTGCTGAGCCCCTGCACGGCGTTGGTCGCTACCAGCGCCAGCACCGCCGCCACCACGATCGACGGCCCGGCCGGGGTGTCGAGCCGCCATGACGCCGCGAGCCCCACGACCGAGGCCAGCGCGCCGACCGCCACCGCCCCCACCGCCATCGCTTCGGGGGTGCGGGCGAAGGCCCGCGCCGCCGCCGCCGGCACGATCAGCATCGCGGTAACGAGGAGCACGCCGACGACCTTCAAGGCCACCGCCACCAGGAGCGCCAGCGCCAGCGTCAGGATCAGCCGCTCGCGCCCGGCATCGACCCCCGACGCCGCCGCCGAGATCCTCGTTCAGCGTCGCCAGCAGCAGCCGCCGCCAGCGCCAGGCGACCAGCCCCACCACCAGCGCAGCACCACCCCAGATCACCACCAGATCGCCCCGCGTTACCGCCAGGATGTCGCCGAAGAGATAGCCCATCAGATCGACCCGGACCCCGGCGAGAAAGCTCAGCGCCACCAGCCCCGCCGCCAGCGCGCCGTGCGAGGCGACGCCAAGGAGCGTGTCCGCGGCATAGCTCCGCCCGGAGAAGGCCGCGACCGTCAGCGCCATCGCCAGCGCCGCGACCGCCACGCCCACCACCACCGGCAGCGCGGTGGCGAGCGACAGCGTCACCCCGAGGAGTGCTGCATGCGCGGTCGCGTCTCCGAAATACGCCATCCGCCGCCAGACCACGAAGCAGCCGAGCGGCCCCGCCGCCAGCGCCACGCCAATACCCGCGAGCACCGCCCGCACCAGGAAGTCGTCGAGGAGGCTCACCCGATGCACCAACGGCGATGCCAGTGCATCACCCGACGCTCCCGTGGTGATGCACATGCTCCTCGACCGCGGTCGCGGCGCCGGCATGCTCATGGTCGTGGTCATGCCGGTAGAGCGCCAGCGCCCCCTGCGTCCCGAGCCCGAACAGCGCCCGATACTCCGGCGCCGCCGACACCACCGTCGGCGTGCCTTCGCAGCAGATATGCCCGTTGAGACAAATCACCCGGTCCGACGCCGCCATCACCACGTGCAGGTCGTGGCTGACCATCAGCACCCCGCAGCCGAGCTCGCGGCGCAGCTGCTCGACCAGCCGGTAGAAGCGCGCCACCCCGGCCTGGTCCAGCCCTTGCGCCGCCTCGTCGAGCACCAAGAGATCCGGCCGCCGCACCAGCGCCTGCGCCAAGAGCGCCCGCTGGAACTGCCCGCCCGACAGCTCCGCGAGCTGCCGCCGCCCGAGCTCCGGGATGCCCACCCGCTCCAGCGCCTGCGCCCGCTCCGCCGCGCCGCCGCCGGCGAGACCGAGAAACCGCGCCACGGTGATCGGCAGCGTGCGATCGACCGCGAGCTTCTGCGGCACGTAGCCGATCCTGAGCCCCGGCGCCCGCAGGATCCGCCCGGTATCCGGCCGCTCCGCCCCGATCAAGAGGCGCAGCAGCGTGCTCTTGCCCGAGCCGTTCGGCCCGACCACGGTGACGATCTCGCCCGCGCTCAGCGCCAGGTTCACCCCGGTCAGCACCCGGTGCCCGCCGAAGGCGACACCCACGCCCCTGCGCCTCGATGAGCCGCCTCACGCCGCCGCCTCCCGGCAGCGGGCGCAGAGGCCCTCCGCCTCCACCACCGTCCGCTCGATCGCGAAGCCCGCCGCGGCCGCCTGGCCCGCGAGCCCGCGCACCGGGCGCGGCAGCGAGAACTCGGCGACCCGCCGGCAGGCGCGGCAGACCAGGAACCCCGCGACATGCTCGGCCCCGCCGAGGGTGCAGGCGGCGAAGGCGCCCAGCCGCTCGATCCGGTGCACAAAGCCGTTGGCCACCAGGAAATCGAGCGCCCGATAGACTACCGGCGGCTCGCTGCCGAGCCCCGCCGCCGCGAGCCCTTCCAAGAGCTCATAGGCGGTCAGCGCCCGGTGCGAGCCGAGCAAAGCCTCCAGCACCCACGCCCGCGCCGGCGTCAGCCGCAGCCGCCGCGCCGCGCAGGCGGCCTCCACCGCCGCCAGCGCCCGGCCGCGGCAGTCGCGATGATCGTGCGGCCGGAAGGCCTGCGGCGCGAGTACGGTTGCGGGCGGGATTGACGGTGGCATATGTTACTTTATAACAGGAACCGGATCGGAGCGGCATCCTAGACGCCGCCTCGACCCGCGACAAGGGCCGTATCTCGCGGCTCGCGGCAAGGAGGAAGAGCAATGCGCCGGCTGATCGCGCTTCTCCTCGCGCGCCCTCGCCGCCGGCGCAGCCTCGGCCGCGCCGCGCGTCGCCACCGACATCGCGCCGATCCATTCGATCGCCGCCCGCGTCATGGCCGGCGTCGCCACGCCGGAGCTGATCGTGCCGCCCGGCGCCTCCGAGCACGACTACGCGCTGCGCCCCTCCGAGGCGGCGGCTGCTCCAGGACGCCGATCTCGTCGTCTGGGTCGGCCCCACCCTCACCCCCTGGCTTGCCGGCCCGATCGCCGCACTCGCCCCGACCGCCGCGCTCGTAACGCTCGAGGACGCCCCCGGCATCGCCACGCTGCCGATCCGCGCCGGCGGCCCGTTCGAGCCGCACGCCGACGCCGACGCGCCGGCCCCGGCCGCCGGCGCTCCCGACGGCCATCTCTGGCTCGACCCCGAGAACGCCGCCGCGGCCGCGGCCGCGATCGCCGCGGCGCTGGCCAAGGCCGACCCGGACCACGCCGCCGCCTATACCGCCAACGCCGAGGCCTTCGCCGCCGAGCTCGCCGCGCTCACCCGCGCGCTCGACGCCGAGCTCGCCCCGGTCCGCGGCGAGCCCTTCATCGTCTTCCACGACGCCTACCAGTATTTCGAGCACCGCTTCGCGCATCCCCGCCGCCGGCAGCGTCGCGCTGCATGACGCGGTGTCGCCCGGCACCGCGCGGGTGGCGGCGATCCGCGACCGGGTCCGCGCCGAGGGCGTCGTCTGCGCCTTCACCGAGCCGCAGTTCCAGCCCAAGCTGCTCGCCACCATCATCGAGGGCAGCGAGGTCCGCACCGGCGTCCTCGACCCGCTCGGCGCGGCGCTCGCCCCCGGGCCCGAGCTCTACCCGGCGCTGCTCCACGGCCTCGCCGACAGCCTCGCCGACTGCCTCGGCGGCACCGGCGCCGTCACAGCTCGCTGATCGCTCCCGCGGCCACCACCCTGGTCGGGGTCGGCGACCCGCCGGGCGGCTCCTCGCTGACCGCGAGCGTGCTGCCCGGCCCGAGCCGCGCGGCGAGCTCGCGCGGCAGCGGCACCCGCGCCAGCGGCCCGTCCGGCAGCACGCCGAGCGAGACCGGCGTCGTTGCCCTCGACCACCCAGAGCTGCAGCGACCGGCCCGGCGCCGGCGCGCCCGCCGGTGCGGTTGATGTTGAGCACCGACGCCTGCGGCTCGCAGATCGCGAGCAGCGCCACGTCGCTGTCGCCCGCGAGGCCAGCGCCGAGACCAGCCGCGCCGGCGCCTCGCCCGGCACCGGCGGCGGCACCACCGGCCGGCCGAGCACCAGCCGCGGCGATCACCGCCGCCGCGGCGACCGCCCGCCACAGCCCGGCGCTGCGCCAGAGCCGCGCGAGGCCCGACGGCTCGGCGCCGAAGAGCCGCTCCGTGATCCGCCGCTCGAGCCCCGCCGGCGGCACGCCGCGGCGTAAGGCGCCGTCGAACGCCTCGAGATCGGCCCGCCAGGCCGCGACCCGCGCGGCGAAGTCCGGGTCGCGCGCCTCGCGCTCGGCGCAGGCGGCGGCCTCCTCGGGCCCGAGCAGCCGCAGCACATACTCGCCGGCCAGCGCGCTGTCGGGGTCCTCGGGCAGGTCCGGCGGGATCGAGGCGTCGCTCATGGCCCGAGGCACTCCCTGAGGCTGATCAGCGCCCGGCGCAGCCAGGTCCGCATGGTGTTGAGCGGCACGTCGAAGCGGCGCGCCAGCTCGTCGTAGCTCCAGCCCTCGACATAGGCGGCCTGCACCGCCTGCGCCCGGTCGCGCGGCAGCGCGCCGAGGCAGTCCTCGATCCGCCGCCGATCGTCGGCGCCCAGCGCGCTCGCCTCCGGCGTCGGCCCGGGATCGGCGAGGTCGACCATGTCGGCGATGTCGCGCGCCGGGCCGCGGCGCGCGCGCAGCAGGTCGATCGCCTGGTTGCGGGCGATCGAGACCAGCCAGCCCTGCGCGCTGCCGCGCCCGGCCTGGAAGCGGCCGGCGCTGTGCCAGATCTTGACGAAGGCTTCCTGCACGGCTTCCTCGGCATCGCTGCGGTTGCCGAGAATACGACAGCGCCACACCGTAGAGTTTCCCGCCGGTCGCGCCGTAGAGCCGCGCGAAGGCGGCCCGGTCGCCGAGCCCGCAGCGCGCCAGCAGCCCCTCGATGTCGTCCTCGGCCATGCCCGTCCGCCGCCAGAGCCTCGCGGGCGAGTAGATGCCGGACCGCGGCGCGAGGCAAGGCCGGAGACGCCAAACCGGCGCCAGCCTGCGTCTTGACTTCCCGCGGCCGCGGCGGGCTCCGCTATGCGGCGGTTGGCGCCACGGTGGAGCGCGCGCATGCCCTGGATCCTGCTTCTCGTCGCCGGCCTGTTCGAGGTGGGCTGGGCGATCGGCCTCAAGTACACCGAGGGCTTCACCCGGCCGTTGCCGACGCTGCTGACCGTGGTGTCGATGGTGATAAGCCTCGGGCTCCTCGGCCTCGCGCTGCGCGACCTGCCGGTCGGCACCGCCTACGCGGTCTGGACCGGGGTGGGCGCGGTGGGCACCGCGGCGCTCGGCATCATGCTCTTCGGCGATCCGGCCACGCTGCCGCGGCTCGCCTGCATCGGGCTGATCGTCGCCGGCATCGCCGGGCTGAAGCTGGTAGGCTGAACGCTCGAAGCCGGCCGGCAGCGGAGATTTCGGTTCCCCACTCGCGGCCTTTGCACTAAGCACTCTGGACGAAAGACCCAAGCGGGACGGGGGAGTTTCAGCCGATGTCGGTCATCATTGATGTCGTGGGCCGCGAGATCCTCGACAGCCGCGGCAATCCGACGGTCGAGGTCGACGTGCTGCTCGAGGACGGCGCCATGGGCCGGGCCGCGGTGCCCTCCGGCGCCTCGACCGGCGCGCACGAGGCGGTCGAGCTGCGCGACAGCGACCCCGGCCGCTACGGCGGCAAGGGCGTGCGCCGCGCCGTCGAGGCGGTCAACGGCCCGATCTGCGACGCGCTGACCGGGCTGGTCGCCACCGACCAGGTCGGCATCGACCGCATGCTGATCGATCTCGACGGCACCGCCAACAAGGGCCGGCTCGGCGCCAACGCCATCCTCGGCGCCAGCCTCGCCACCGCCAAGGCCGCCGCCCAGAGCCTCGGCACCCCGCTCTACCGCTACATCGGCGGCGTCTCCGCCCGCACCCTGCCGGTGCCGATGATGAACATCATCAACGGCGGCGCGCACGCCGACAACCCGATCGACATCCAGGAATTCATGGTGATGCCGGTCGGCGCCTCCAGCCTCTCCGAGGCGGTGCGCACCGGCGCCGAGATCTTCCACGCGCTGAAGAAGGGCCTCGCCAAGGCCGGCCATAACACCGCCGTCGGCGACGAGGGCGGCTTCGCACCGAACCTGAGCTCCGCCACCGACGCGCTCGATTTCATCGTGAAGAGCATCGAGGCCGCCGGCGGCAAGCCCGGCAAGGACGTGTTCCTCGCCCTCGACTGCGCCGCCACCGAATATTTCTCCGACGGCATCTACGACATGAAGGGCGAGGGCCGCCGCCTCAGCTCAGCGGAGAACGCCGACTACCTCGCCCGCCTCGTCGACGACTATCCGATCATCTCGATCGAGGACGGCATGTCCGAGGACGACTGGGACGGCTGGAAGCTGCTGACCGAGCGCCTCGGCGACCGCTGCCAGCTGGTCGGCGACGACCTCTTCGTCACCAACACCGCTCGGCTCGCCGACGGCATCGCCAGGGGCATCGCCAACTCGATCCTGGTCAAGGTCAACCAGATCGGCTCGCTCACCGAGACCCTCGCCGCCGTCGAGATGGCGCAGCGCGCCGGCTATACCGCGGTGATGTCGCACCGCTCCGGCGAGACCGAGGACGCCACCATCGCCGACCTCGCCGTCGCCACCAACTGCGGCCAGATCAAGACCGGCTCGCTCTCCCGCTCCGACCGGCTGGCCAAATACAACCAGCTGATCCGCATCGAGGAGGACCTCGGCGACAACGCGGTCTATGCCGGGCGCTCGATCCTGCGCCGCTGAATGCCCGACGCTCCCGAGACCGCGCGGCTCTACCTGATCACGCCGCCGACCTTCGATCCCGGCCTGCCCGACGTGCTGGCGTCGCTCCTCGACGCCTTCGACATCGCCTGCCTCCGCCTGACGCTGGCCGCCGCCGGCGAGGACGAGGTCGCCCGCGCCGCCGACGCGCTGCGCCCCGTCGCCCACGCCCGCGACGTGCCGCTGGTGGTCACCGACCACTTCCGCCTGGTGCCCCGCCTCGGCCTCGACGGCGTGCATCTGACCGACGGCTCCCGCCAGGTCCGCGCCGCCCGCAAGGCGCTGGGAACCGACGCCATCGTCGGCGCCTACGCCCACGCCTCGCGCCACGACGGCATGACCGCGGCCGAGATCGGCGCCGACTACGTGAGCTTCGGCCCGGTCGGCGACACCGGCCTCGGCGACGGCGTCGTGGCGCCGCTCGACCTCTTCCGCTGGTGGTCGGAGATGATCGAGACGCCGGTGGTCGCCGAAGGCGCCCTCGACACCGCGCTCGCCGCCGACCTCGCGCCGGTCGCCGACTTCCTCGCCCTCGGCCCCGAGGTCTGGAGCCACGTCGACGGCCCCGACATCGCCCTCACCGGTTACCTGGAGCGGATGCGCGCCTGAACCCCGTCGCGCACGACAGCGCCCGCCCGGTCCGCCAGCTCCTTGCGCCCGGCGAAGTCCGCGGCCGCATCGGCGGATGGAAGGTCATCTCCACCACCCCGCCCGTCGAGCGCGCCAGCACCTCGCGGATGTGGCTCGCGAACTCCATCTCGCCCCACCAGCCGTAGAATGCCGCCGGCAATCCCGCCCGCGGCCGATAGGCGATGCTGACCGGCTGGATCGCCACGCCTGCGCCCATCTCCGGCGCGAAGAACACCCCGAAGAGCGCCGACTTGAACGGCAGCACCCGCGCCCCGTCGGTGCTCGTCCCCTCCGGAAACAGCGCCATCCGGTCGCCGCGGCTCAGCCGGGCGAAAAGCTCCGCCTCCTGGCGCTTGGCCTCCGCCGGCCGCCGGTCGATGAACATCGTGCCGATCGCCCGGCCGACCGGCCCGATCACCGGCCACGCCCGCACCTCGGCCTTCGACACCAGAAACGGCGCCGCCGCCCGCTGCAGCGCCACGATGTCGATCCAGCTCGAATGGTTGGCGACGAAGGCGCCGCCGCCCCGCATCGGCGCGCCCCGCCGCTCGAGCCTGAGCCCCAGCGTCGGCAGCGCCTGCGCCGCCCAGAGCCGCACCATCGCCGGGCCGAGCGCGGTGACCGGCCGGCCGGCGAGCCGCGCCGCGACCAGGTCGATCCCGCGCAGCGGCAGGAAGACCGCGAAGAGCACCGCCAGCGCCACCACCGCCCAGGCCGCGCGCAGCCCCAGCCGCAGCCGCTCGCCCGCGGCCAGCGGCGGCAGCACCGGCGGCTCCGCCCCGTTCCAGCCGGCCCTCACTTCCGCCGCGCCCGGGTGCGCTGGTAGAAATCGAGGTAGCGCTCCTTCATCCGGCCGGTGTCCATCACCACGCAGACGTCGATGGTGTTGAAATCCTGGTCGACGAAGGCGCCGTCGCCGACGAAGCCGCCGAGCCTGAGATAGGCCTTGATCAGCGACGGGATCGCCTGCAACGCCCGCGCCGGCTCGATCGCCGCCCGCGGCATCAGGTTCATGTCGAGATAATGCGCCGGCCGCGCCCTGACCCTCAGATCCGGCGGCGCCAGATGCTCATGATGGAGGTACGCCAGCGCCTCGGCGATCGGCTGGGGATCGGTGCCGTGAAAGCTCGCGACCCCGAACAGGAGCTCGATCCGCCGCTCCAGCACGTAGCTCGCGAGGCCGTTCCAGAGCAGGTGCATCGCCGGCCCGCCGCGGTGGGCGGGCGCGACGCAGGAGCGCCCGAGCTCGACCGAGGCCCGCCCGGCCTCGGCGATCGGCGCCAGATCATACTCGCCGGCACCGTAGAAGCCACGCCCCGCCCGCGCCACCTCGTCGCGCATCAGCCGGTAGGCCCCGACCACCCGGTCCAGCGGATCGGCGATTCCCGGGTCGAGGCTCAAAAGGATCAGGTGATCGAAATAGGGATCGAAATCGTCCCATTCGCGCCGCACCGCCCGCTCCGCCGGCGTCGCGCCGGCGCCCATTTCCTCGACGAACACCCGGTAGCGCAGCCGCTGGGCGCCTTGCCGTTCCGCATCGGTCTCGGCGATTTTCGCCCGGTAGCGGCTGAGGTCGATCTGCATGTACGTCCCGGGATGCCCGCCGCCATCCCTTAGCGGCTCGCCGGGCGATAGGCAAACCCCGCGCCGACGGCAATCCGCCCCCCTCGACCCGGCCCGCCCCGCCCGCTATCGCTCGGGGGCCATGCCCGAGCCCGCGCTCTTCGACGACGGCCCCTTCGCCCCCTGCCCGGCCGCCTTCAACATGGCCGGCCACACCCTCGCCGCCGCCGCGCGGACGCCCGACAAGACCGCGCTCGAGATCCTCGCCGCCCCCGGCGCCGTCGCCGAGCGCTGGTCCTACCGGACGCTCGCGGATGCGGTGCTCGCCACCGCCGGCGGCCTCGCCGCCCGCGGCATCGGCCGCGGCGACCGGGTGCTCATCCGGCTCGGCAACAGCGCCGACTTTCCCATCCTCTTCTTCGCCGCCAACGCCCTCGGCGCGCTGCCGGTGCCGGTCTCGGCTGAGCTCACCGCCGCCGAGATCGCGGTCATCCTCGACGACCTCGCCCCGGCGCTGATCGCGCACGATCCCGCGCTGCCCCTCCCCGCCGCCCCCGGCGCGCCGGTGATCGCCGCCGCCGGGATCGCCGCCCTGCGCGCGCATCCGCCCGCCGGCTTCGTCGCAACCGCCGCCGACGATCCGGCCTACATCATCTACACCTCCGGCTCCGGCGCCCGCCCCAAGGGCGTGCTGCACGCCCAGCGCGCCGCCTGGGCGCGGCGGATGATGTGGGACGGCTGGTACGGCCTGACCCCGGACGACCGCGTGCTGCACGCCGGCGCCTTCAACTGGACCTATACCCTCGGCGCCGGCCTGACCGACCCCTGGGCGATCGGCGCCACCGCGCTGATCTACACCGGCCCCGCCGACCGCGCGGTCTGGCCGGCACTGGCCGCCGCCCACCGCCCGACGATCTTCGCCGCAGCACCCGGCGTCTATCGCCGGATGCTCGGCCTTTCCGATCTCGCCCGCGCCTTCGCCAGCCTCCGCCACGGCCTCAGCGCCGGCGAGGCGCTGCCCGAGCCGGTACGCGCGGCCTGGCAGGCCGCCACCGGCAAGCCGATCCATGAGGCGCTCGGCATGTCCGAGATCTCGACCTACGTCTCCGCCTCGCCGGCGCGTCCCGGACCGCTGCGGCCGCAGCCCGGCCGCCGCGTCGCCATTCTGCCCGACGCGGGCGACATCCCGCTCCCCCGCGGCCGCGACGGCCTGCTCGCGGTCTCGCGCCGCGACCCCGGCCTGATGCTCGGCTACTGGCGCCGCCTCGATCTCGGGCCGGCGCCCGCCGGCGCCTTCCGCGGCGAATGGTTCGTCACCGGCGACCGCGCCCGGATGGCCGCCGACGGCGCCATCACCTGGCTCGGCCGCGCCGACGATCTGCTGAACGCCGGCGGCTTCCGGGTCAGCCCGCTCGAGGTCGAGGCGGCGCTCGCGAGCCACCCCGGCGTCGCCGAGGCCGCCGCCGTCGAGCGCCCGGTCCGGCCCGGCGTCTCGATCATCGCCGCCTTCTACGTGCCGCGCGGCGCGCCGGTGGCGGCGGAGGAGCTGGCGCGGCATTGCAGCGCCCGCCTCGCGCGCTACAAATGTCCCAGGGCCTTCGAGGCCGTCGCCGCCCTGCCCCGCGGGCCCAACGGCAAGCTGATGCGCCGCACGCTCAGGGAGGGGTTCCCGTGACCACCCGGCTCGACATCATCTCCGATCCCGTCTGCCCCTGGTGCTACCTCGGCGCCGCCAGCCTGATGCGCGCGCTCGGCGAGCACGCCGGCCCGCACCCGCTGGCGCTCCACTGGCGCCCCTACCAGCTCGACCCCTCGCTGCCGCCCGAGGGTGTGGATCGCGCCGCCTGGCTCGCCGGCAAGTTCCCCGACCCCGCCGGCCTCGAGGCCGCGCACCAGCGCCTCGCCGCGATGGGCGCCGATAGCGGCATCAGCTTCCGCTTCGAGCGGATCAGCCGCGCCCCGAACTCGCTCGACGCCCACCGGCTGATCCACTGGGCCGAGCCCGAAGGCCTGCAGACCCGCACCGCGATGACGCTTTTCCGCCGCTACTTCGAGCTCGGCGAGGATATCTCCGACCCCGAGGTTCTCTCCGCCGCCGCCGAGGAGGCCGGCCTCGATGGCGCGGTGATCGCGCGTCTCCTCGCCGGCGACGCCGACCGCGATCTGATCCGTGCCGAGGCCGGGTCGGCGTTTGAGATGGGCGTCACCGGGGTGCCCACCTGCATCCTCGCCGGCCGTTACGCCATCTCCGGCGCGCAGCCGTTCGCCTTCTGGAGTGACCTGATCGCCCGGATCGACGCCGCGGCCTGACGACCGTCACGCTGACCTTCGCCAGGGCGCCGCCCTGGAAGACCCCTCCGCGCCTCGTCACGCGCTGGAATTGCGCACGCCCCTCGACGGAGGGCCGCCCGGATAGTGCCTTGCGCGCAACGCGATGCCGAATGTTTACCATACCGCAGCATGGATAGAACTTTAGCGATTAATTGATGTAATCCTGCACGTGTGGGAAAACCGCGAGGGAGAGTAGAGTATCATGGTTCGCATTGGCTACCGGGGCGGGGTGCTTGCATCCGCGACCCGACTTGCCGCCGCAGCGCTGGTCGCGGCGGCGGGGCTCATCGGGTCGGCGGCTTCGGCCGCGACGATCGATTTCAACGGCGGCAATGACGATCCGTACCTCGAGGAGGGCTTTTCCTTTGCCCCGGCGCGGATCGTCAACGGCAACTGCATCAGCGGCGGCTGCCTGGCGCTGAACGACAACGAGACCAGCACGATGACCTACACGGCCCCGCCGGGTCTCTTCACGCTGTCGGCGCTGAACTTCAACCTGCTCGGCAACGGCACCGACAACACCCTGACCCTGACCGGCAGCAACGGTACGGTTCGGTCGTTCCCGGTCAGCATCTTCGACAACAACCAGTATCACAACGTCCTCTTTACGACCGAATTCCAGAACGTCAGCTCGGTTGTGTTCTCGACCAATAACGGCGGCAACGTGCGGATCGACGACCTGACCGCTGTGCCGGTGCCGCTGCCCGCTGCCGGGCTGCTGCTGGTGGGCGGCCTCGGAGCCCTCGGCGCCGTGTCCCGCCGCAAGCGCGCCGCCGCCTGACAGGCGTCGGCACCGGCCGCTGGGTCCGGTTACCGCAGAAATCGGCCCGCCCCGATCGGGGCGGGCCTTATCGTTTGTGCATATGCTGGCGATTACTCCTGCCGCTCCTGACACAAGGCTGTCAGGAGCCGCCGGCCCTCCTGACACAAGGCTGTCAGGGGTGGTGTGGCACAGGGAGGCCATCGGACGGTTGACCCGTCCAGAGGCTTCCAGAAGGAGAGAATATCATGGCCAGCACCCTCACCGCCCGGACCCGCACCGCGCCGCAGCCCTCGCTCGCCGGCATGATCGGCGACCTCTTCCGCCGCGCCCGCCGCCGCAACGACCTCCGGCACGCCCGGAACCAGCTGCGGGCGCTCGACGATCACCTGCTGCGCGACATGGGCATCGAACGCGGCCAGATCGACGAGGTCTTCCGCGCCGGCCGCCACTGAGGCCTGGAACTAGAGCGGAGTCCGATCCGGCAGAGCCGGATCGTCCGCTCTAGAGACTAGTATTGCCGCGATTTCCTAACCATCGGACGATTCCGTCCGATCTAGGCCTGCGCCGCCGGTGTCCGCCGGCGCAGGCCGGCCATCGCCCCGATGGCCCCGAGGAGGAGCAGCCCGGTGGCCGGCAGCGCCACCGGCGCGACGCTGACGCTCGTCCCCCGAACCCCCCAGCCATCGTTCAGCCGGGTGTTGAAGGTCAGCTCGGTCCGCGTCGTCGGCGCGTCCAGCAGTATCTCGAGCCAGTGCAGCGTGCCGTCCGCCTCCCGCTCCGGGATCGTCCAGGTGGCGTCGCCCGCCGTGATCGAGAAGAAGCTCTCGCCGCCCCAGCGATCCTCGGCAGGTTGGTCGAACGCATCCGTCAGCGCGAACCTGACCGAGGTGAAGGGCGACGCGCGCTCGACAGCCCAGACGATGGTCGGCCGGTCCTGGCTGTCGATCCACGACCCGCCGAACGGATCGAACCGGCCGGAAAGCCCGGGGCTGCTGCTGTCCTTCACCGCGACCGAGCAACCGTCGTTGATGACGCTGCCGCCCGACCCGCAGGGACCGAATCCGGTGAAGGCGGCGGGATCGGGGTCCAGCGGCGAGCCGCGACCCGGTCCGCTGACTTCATTGATGGTCACCGCGTAGCACGGCGTCGCGAGGAACAAGGCGAAAAGGAGGGGTCGCACCATGGTTGCACTGCCTCAAGATGACTCTCCTTTCTGGATATGTCAGCCGAGCGCGAAAGCCCAGCCTTTCCGCATCAAGTGCACGCCCGGAGGCTCAGGCGTTGTCCCGCTGCATCACTCCGTCACGACCCGCGCACCGCCTCCGCCGCTTGCGGCACCGCCAGCGCCGCGAGGTCGCGGGCGATGCCGAAGCCGCCCGCGAGCCGCGCCTTCTCGCTCGCCCCAGTCGCGCCGCACCACGATCCTGTTGTCCTTGACCTTGGCCAGGCCCTTCTGATCGTTCAGGAACTGCACCAGCCCCGCCGGGTTCGCGTACTTGTCGTTGTGGAACGCAACCGTCGCGCCCTTCGGCCCGCCGTCGAGCCGCGCGATCCCCGCCCGCTTGCACAGCGCCTTGATCCGCACCACCAGCAGCAGCGTCTCGACCTCCGCCGGCAGCGGCCCGAACCGGTCGATCAGCTCCGCCGCGAACCCCTCGAGCTCGCACCTTGCGCTCCAGCCCCGACAACCGGCGATAGAGCCCGAGCCGCACGTCCAGATCCGGCACATAGGCCTCCGGGATCAGCACCGGCACGCCCAGATTGATCTGCGGCGACCATTCGCCGTCGTCGGTCATCTCGATCTCGCCCGAGCGCAGCTTGGCGATCGCCTCCTGCAGCATCTCCTGGTAAAGCTCGAAGCCGACCTCGCGCACCTGCCCCGACTGCTCCTCGCCGAGCAGGTTCCCCGCCCCGCGGATGTCCAGGTCCTGGCTCGCCAGCGTGAACCCCGCCCCGAGCGAATCCAGCGCCCCCAAGCACCCGCAGCCGCTTCTCCGCCTGGGCGGTGAGCTTCTTCCTCGGCTCGGTCATGAAGAAGGCATAGGCGCGCAGCTTCGACCGCCCCACCCGCCCGCGGATCTGATAGAGCTGCGCCAGCCCGAACATGTCCGCCCGTTCGACGATCAGCGTGTTCGCCGCCGGAATATCCAGCCCCGATTCCACGATCGTCGTCGAGACCAGCACGTCGTAGCGCCCGTCGTAGAAGGCGTTCATCCGCTCGTCGAGCTCCTGCGCCGGCATCTGCCCGTGCGCGACCACGAAGCTCACCTCCGGCACCTGCTCGCGCAGGAACGCCTCGACCTCGCCGAGGTCGGCGATCCGCGGCACCACGTAGAACGCCTGCCCGCCGCGATAGTGCTCGCGCAGCAGCGCCTCGCGCACCGTCACCGGATCGAACTCGCTGACATAGGTGCGGATCGCCAGCCGGTCGACCGGCGGCGTCGCGATCAGACTCAGCTCGCGCACCCCCGACAGCGCCAGCTGCAGCGTCCGCGGGATCGGCGTCGCGGTCAGCGTCAGCACGTGCACGTCCGAGCGCAGCGCCTTCAGCCGCTCCTTGTGCGCCACCCCGAAATGCTGCTCCTCGTCGATCACCAGCAGCCCGAGCGTCTTGAACCTCACGCTCTTGGCGAGCAGCGCGTGCGTCCCGATCACGATCTCGATCGTCCCGTCCGCGAGCCCCGCCCGCGTCTCCGCCGCCTCCTTCGCCGCCACGAACCGCGAAAGCTGCCGCACCCGCAGCGGCAGCCCGCGGAACCGCTCGGCGAAGTTCTTGAAATGCTGCCGCGCCAGCAGCGTCGTCGGTGCGATCACCGCCACCTGCATCCCCGACATCGCCGCGACATAGGCCGCGCGCAGCGCCACCTCGGTCTTGCCGAAGCCGACGTCGCCGCAGACCAGCCGGTCCATCGGCCGCCCCAATTCCATGTCGCCGAGCACGTCGGCGATCGCGTTCAGCTGGTCCTCGGTCTCCGCATAGGGGAACCGCGCGCAGAACTCCTCCCAGGCGTGATGGTCCGGCGGCGTCAGCACCGCCCCCTTCCGCAGCTCCCGCTCGGCGGCGATCCGGATCAGCCGGTCCGCCATGTCGCGGATCCGCGCCTTCAGCCGCGCCTTCTTCGCCTGCCAGGCCCCGCCGCCCAGCCGGTCGAGCAGCCCCTCCTCGTGCCCGTAGCGCGACAGGAGCTCGATGTTCTCCACCGGCAGGTAGAGCTTGTCGCCGCCGGCATACTCGAGGCTCAGGCACTCGTGCGGCGCGCCCATCGCGGTGATGGTCTCGAGCCCCAGGTAGCGCCCGATGCCGTGGTCGACGTGCACCACCAGGTCGCCCGGCGTCAGCCCCGCCGCCTCGGTCAGGAAGTTCTCCGCCCGCTTCCGCCGCCGCGGCGGCCGGATCAGCCGGTCGCCGAGCACGTCCTGCTCGGAGATCACCGTCAGCCCCGGCGCCTCGAAGCCGTGCTCGAGCGGCCAGACCGCCAGCGACAGCCCGCTCGCCGCCCTCGATCTCGCCCGCCCGCGCGATCTCCCGCGCGTCGGTCACGCCGCTGTCGGCGAGCAGCCCCGCCAGCCGCTCCCGCGCGCCCGGCGGAATAGCTCGCGACCACCACGTCGCCCGCGCTTGCCGCCGCGCCGCGACATGCGCCGCCAGCGCCCCGAACAGGCTCACCTGCTCCTGCTGCCGCTCCGGCGCGAAGTCGCGCCCGATCCGCCCGCCGGCGTCGATCACCCCCGGCCCGAGCGGCTGCGGCAGCACGCTCAGCTGGTGCAGCGGCCGCCCGGCCACCGCCGCCTCCCAGCCCGGCTCGTCGAGGTAGAGCTCGCCCGGCGGCACCGGCTTGTAGACCGTCCCGAGCTTCGACTTCGCCGCCAGCGCCGCCGCCCGCGCGTCGTACTGCTCGGCGAGCGCCGCCCAGCGCGCCGCCCGCGCCGCGCCCGGTCTGGTCGTCGAGCAGCACCGGCGCGCCGGGCAGGTAGTCGAACAACGGTCTCCAGCCGCTCGTGGAAGAACGGCAGCCAGTGCTCGTAGCCCTGATGCTTCCGCCCGGCGCTCACCGCCTCGTAGAGCGGATCGTCGCTGCCCCGCCGCGCCGAACATCGCCCGGTAGCGGGTGCGGAACCGCTCGATCGCCGGCGTCGTCGAGGATCACCTCGGAGACCGGCGCCAGCTCCACCCGCTTCACCGTCTCGGTCGTCCGCTGCGTCTCGGGATCGAACCGCCGCGCGCTCTCCAGCACGTCGCCGAACAGGTCGAGCCGCACCGGCCCGCGCGCGCCCGGCGGATAGAGGTCGATCAGCCCGCCGCGGATCGCGAACTCGCCCGGCTCGGTCACCGTCGGCGCCTGCTGGAAGCCCATCCGCGCCAGGTACGCCGCGCAGCTCCGCCACGTCGATCCGCCCGCCGACCTCCGCGGTGAAGCTCGCCGCCGCCAGCACCGTCGCGCGCCGGCACCCGCTGCGTCGCGGCGTTCACCGTGGTCAGCACCGCCGCCGGCCGGTCGAAGCCGCCGGCCAGCGCCGCCAGCGTCGCCATCCGCGCCGCGGCGATCTCGCGCGTTGGGCGAGATCCGGTCGTAGGGCAGGCAGTCCCAGGCCGGAAAGCGCAGCACCGGCAGCTCCGGCGCGAAGAACCGCAAGCGACGCCCGCATCGCCGCCAGCCGCGCGTCGTCCCGCGCGACATGCACCACCGGCCCGCCGGCGCGCGCGACCGCCTCGGCCAGATAGCGCGCGTCGAATCCCTCGGGGCAGCCGCCGACGAGCAGGCGTCCGGGAGCCAGGGGCCGGAGCTCGGTCATGCGCCGCGACCTAGCGCAAGGCCGCCGCGCCCTGCAAGCCGCCGCGCGCGGCCCGCCGGTCCACCACAGGCTCAGCCTGACACGCTGCGACGACGCAGCCGTGACGCGCTGCCGACGCGGCGCATTGCGCGCTCACGAGGCGAACGCGCCGAACAGCGTCGGTCCAGGCCGCACCAATCTGCGTCGGCAAGTGCTCCGGCCGACGGCGCGAGCCGCGCGATCTCCACGGATGCGGCGGCAGCCGCTCCGGGTGCAGCGCCAGCGCCACGCCGCCGCGCGCCAGCATCGCGACGATGGCGACGAACTGGTGCCACAGCCGCCGCCGCGCCAGCGCCAGCACCAGCGCCGGCCCGGCGATGCCGCGCCGCCGCACCGCCAGCGCCAGCCGCAGCTTCGAATAGGCGATCACCGCGAGCGGCAGCATCAGCAGGAAGGCCGCCTGCGCCATCTCGATCCCGCTGACGAAGCCCGAGCGCCGAACAGCCACCGCGAGCAGGAAGCCCGGCCCCGGCCGCGAGCGGCACGCCGAGCGCGGTCGTAGATGCCGCCGATCCGCGCCGCGGCGAGCCGCGCCAGCAGATCGACCCGCTCGGCGATCTCCGGCAGCCGCCGCGCCCGCAGCAGCATGTCGTGCGGCACCCCGAGCGTGCGGTAGCAGGCCAGCGTCCAGACGACCACGTGCAGCACCCAGTACCAGATGCTCAGGAAGCTCGCGGCGGCAAAGATCTCGAACACCGCGGTCCCCGAAGCCTGAGGACGCGCATCGGCGCCCGCAACCCTTCCTCAGTGGCCACAGCGCGCCGGTGCCGTCAACCCGCGCCGCCGCGGCATCGTGAACGCGCGGCTTTGCGCTTGAGGCCCCGCCCGCCCCATGCCCCCGCCCATGCCAAACCCGGCCGACCGCAGCCGAGACCCGCCGAGATGACCCCGCTCGCCCCCTTTCCGCTCGCCCGCCCGCGCCGCCTGCGCCGCACCCCCTGGATCCGCGACCTGGTCGCCGAGACCCGGCTGACCGCCGCCGACCTGATCTGGCCGATCTTCGTCCGCGAGGGCCGCGACTTCGACGAGCCCGTCGCCTCGCTCCCCGGCGTCGCGCGGCTCTCGATCGACCGCGCCGTCCGCGCCGCCGAGGAGGCCGCCGCCCTCGGCATCCCCTGCCTCGCGCTCTTCCCCTACACCGACGCCGCCGACAAGGACCCCGAGGCGACCGAGGCCTGGAACCCCGAGAACCTGGTCTGCCGCGCCACCCGCGCGATCAAGGCGGCGGTGCCCGAGATCGGCGTCCTGCTCGACGTCGCGCTCGATCCCTACAATTCCGACGGCCACGACGGCCTGGTGCGCGACGGCGTCGTCCTGAACGACGAGACCCTGCTGGCGCTGGAGAAGATGGCGCTGGTCCAGGCCGAGGCCGGCTGCGACATCCTCGGCCCCTCCGACATGATGGACGGCCGCATCGGGGTGATCCGCCGCGCCCTCGAGGCGCAACGACTTCCCCGACACCGCGATCATGAGCTACGCCGCCAAGTACGCCTCCTGCTTCTACGGCCCGTTCCGCGACGCGGTCGGCTCCGGCGGGGCGCTCAAGGGCGACAAGAAGACCTACCAGATGGACCCGGCCAACACCGACGAGGCGCTGCGCGAGGTGGCGACCGACCTCGCCGAGGGCGCCGACATGGTGATGGTCAAGCCCGGCCTGCCCTATCTCGACGTCTGCGCCCGGGTGAAGGCCGAGTTCCGGGTGCCGACCTTCGCCTACCAGGTCTCCGGCGAATACGCGATGCTGGCCGCCGCCGAGGCCAACGGCTGGCTCGACGGCGACCGCGCCATGCTCGAGACCCTCGCCGCCTTCAAGCGCGCCGGCTGCGACGGCATCCTCACCTACTTCGCCCCCCGCGCCGCCCGGCTGCTCGCCGGCTGAAGCGCCGATGGCAGCGACCCTGCCCGCGTCTTAACCTTTCCGCCTGGCAGCCAAAACGTCAGGATGGTTTCCAGACGCTTTCCAGATGCGTTCAAGATCACCCAAATCCCTGTTAACCCTGACCTTTTCCCGCCTCAAGCCGCCTCCCGCCGCCGCGCCGCGATTTCCCCCGCCCGCGCATACTGCGGCGCCCTCCAGACCTCATGCCCCAGCGCCTCGCCCGCCCGCCACACCCAGCGCGGATCGGCGAGAAACGCCCGCCCCAGCGCCACCAGGTCCGCCCGCCCGCCCGGACGATCTGGTCCGCCTGCTGCGGCGTATGGATCAGCCCCACCGCCCGGGTCGGCATCCCGGTCGCCTTGCGCACCGCCTCGGCCAGGTGCACCTGATAGCCCGGCCCGGTCGGCACCTTCGCCAACGGCGAATTGCCCCCCGACGAGCAGCAGACATAAGCCACCCCCGCCGCGCCGTAGGCCGCCGCGATCGCCGCGCCATCCTCGACCGCCAGCCCGCCCTCGACCCAGTCGGTCACCGACAGCCGCGCCCCGAGCATCAGCTCCGGCACCGCCGCCCGCACCCGCCGGATGATCTCCAGCGGCAGCCGCAGCCGCTTCTCCGGCGACCCGCCCCAGTCGTCGCTGCGCCGGTTCGACAAGGGCGAGAGAAACTGATGCAGCAGATACCCATGCGCGCTGTGCAGCTCGATAAAATCGAACCCCACCCGCCGCGCCCGCTCCGCCGCGGCGACGAACCGCCCGATGATCGCCTCGATCTCATCCTCGCTCAGCGCCTGCGGCACATGCCAGCCCTCGGCATAAGCCACCGCCGAGGCCGACACCGTCTGCCACGCATCCTCGTCCGGCCCCAGCGGCCCGCCGCCCTCCCACGGCCGCTTGCAGGACGCCTTGCGACCGGCATGCGCGAGCTGCACCCCGAACCGCGTCCCCGGCGCGGCCACCGCCGCGCCGCATCCAGCGTCCGCCGCGCCGCGGCCTCGTTATGCTCGGAATAGAGCCCGAGGCAGCCGTGGCTGATCCGGCCGCGCCGCTCGACGTCGGTCATCTCCACGGTGACCATGCCGGCGCCGGTCATCGCCAGCATCATCCAGTGCTGCAGATGCCAGTCGGTGGCCGAGCCGTCGTCGGCGGAATACTGGCACATCGGCGACACCGCGATGCGGTTCGCAAATTCCAGCGCGCCGATCCGGATCGGCGAAAAGAGCGTGGCGGACATGATGACTCCCGAGAACTTCCCGGGCAGCATCTAACCGGAAGTCGCGCCACGGCCAGAGCCGGCAAGCGCCCGAATGGCATTTGCACCCCGCAGCAGCGCCGCCTATGGTCCGACCCGATCGGAGCAGACAACGCCGTCGAGACCGATGCCGCGCGTGATCAACGCCCCAGCGAGTACAAGGCCTGCCATGCATCTCTCCCAAGTGACCGACGCCGACGGCACCCGCCGGGTGGTCTTCCGCGACGGCGCCGCGGCCCGCATCGTCGAGGGCGCCGCTTCGAGCTATGCCCTGGCCCAGGGGGCGATCGCCGCCGGCCAATCGCTCGCCGAGGCGGTCCGCACCCGCGGCCTCGGCGCCGAGGTCGATCTCGCCGCAGCGCTGGCCGAAGGCCGCCTGCTGGCGCCGATCACCCACCCCGATCCGGCGCATCTGCACCTGACCGGCACCGGCCTGACCCACCTCGGCAGCGCCGCCACCCGCGACGCCATGCACCAGGGCGCGGCGGTCGAGACGCTCACCAATTCGATGAAGATGTTCCGCATGGGCCTCGAGGGCGGCAAGCCGGCGCGGCTTCCGGGGGTGCAGCCGGAATGGTTCTACAAGGGCAACGGCACCCAGGCGGTCGGCCCCGGGGCTCCACTCGTCAGCCCCGCCTTCGCGCTCGACGCCGGCGAGGAGCCCGAGATCGCCGGCATCTACCTGATCGGTCCCGACGGCACGCCGTTCCGGGTCGGCTTCGCGCTGGCCAACGAGTTCTCCGATCATGTCACCGAGCGGCAGAACTATCTCTTCCTCGCCCACTCCAAGCTCAGGCCCGCGGCCTTCGGCCCGGAGATCCTGGTCGGGCCGCTGCCCGAGCATATCGAAGGCACCAGCCGCATCCGCCGCGGCGGCAAGGTCCTCTGGGAGAAGCCCTTCCTCTCTGGCGAGGCCAACATGAGCCACACCATCGCTAACCTCGAACACCACCACTTCAAGTACCCGCTGTTCCGCGCGCCGGGCGACCTGCATGTGCACATGTTCGGCACCGCCACGCTCTCCTTCGCCGACGGGATCCGCACCGAGGCCGGCGATGTCTTCGAGATCGAGGCAGCGCCCTTCGGCCTGCCGCTCGCCAACCCGCTGACGCTGGCGGAGGCAGGGCCGGCGGTGGCGGTGGTCAGGCGCCTCTAAAGGCGCCTACTCCATCGCCGCCGCTGCACCGCCGCCGGCCGGTGCGGCGTTGCGCGGCGTGCGCATGAAGGCGAGCAGCGGGATCACCGCCAGCGTCACCCACATCATCAGCTTGAAGTCGTCGAGATAGGAGATGAACGCCGCCTGCGCCTGAACCTGCGCGTTTAGCACCGCCAGCGCCGTCGTCTGATCGAGGCCGGAGCCGGCGATCACGTCCATGTTAGGATTATAGGGCGTCAGCTTGGACACCAGCTCGGCCCGGTTGATGACGATGTTGTGCGCGAGCTGCATCGTCACGATCGAGATGCCGACCGACGAGCCGATATTGCGGATCAGGCTGAACAGCGCCGCCGCATCGGCCCGGTACTTCGCATCGAGCGTCGCGAAGGCGATCGTGGTGAGCGGCACGAAGACCAGACCGAGCCCCAGCCCCTGCACCACCCCCGAGACGACGATCGGGCGCGCGTCCATCAGGATCGAGAACTGCGTCATCTGCCAGAGCGAGATCGCCGTCAGGGCGAGCCCGGACAGGATCAGCAGCCGCGCGTCGACCTTGCCGACCAGCCGCCCGACCACGATCATCGAGATCATCGTGCCGACCCCGCGCGGCGCCAGCACCATGCCGGTGGTCACCACCGGATAGCCCATCACCCCCTGCAGCATCGGCGGCAGCAGCGCGAGGCCCGCGAGCAGGATCAGGCCGACCATGAAGATCATGCAGAGCGCCATCACCAGGTTCTTGTCCTGGAAGATGCGCGCATCGATGAAGGCATGCTCCCGCCCGGCTGATGTGCAGCACGAACGCCCAGAGCCCGGAGATCGTCAGGCCGAGATAGATCCGAGATCTCGGCCGACGAGAACCAGCCGACCTGCTCGCCGCGGTCGAGCAGGAGCTGCACCGCGCCGATGGCGAGCGACAGCATCGCGAAGCCGAAGAAGTCGAAGCTGCGCTGCCGCCGCTCCGACCGCGGCAGGAAGATGATCAGCCCGGCCAGCGCCAGGATGCCGACCGGCAGGTTCACGTAGAAGACGAAGCGCCAGTTGAAGCTCTCGGTCAGCCAGCCGCCCAGGGTCGGGCCGATGATCGGACCGACCATGATGCCGGCCCCCCAGATCGCCATCGCGCGGCCGTGCTCCTCCTTGCTGTTGATATTGAGCAGCACCGTCTGCGACAGCGGCACCAGCGCCGCGCCGAATATGCCCTGCAGCGTCCGGAAGACCACCATCTCGCCGAGGCTTGTCGCCATGCCGCACAGCATCGAGGCGACGACGAAGCCCGCGACCGAGACGATGAAGAGCTCGCGCAGCCCCAACCGGTCGCTGAGCCATCCGGTGACCGGGGTCATGATCGCCGAAGCGACGATATAGGAGGTCAGCACCCAGGTGATCTGGTCCTGCGCCGCCCCGAGCGAGCCCTGCATGCTCGGCAGCGCCACGTTGGCGATCGTGGTGTCGAGCACCTGCATGATCGTCGCCAGCATGATCGAGACGGTGATCAGGCCCTTGTTCGCGACCACAGGGGGCGAGCCCGCGGCCGAAGCCGCGGCGCTCATCTCGCGGCGTCCGCCGGGCTCGCGACCGCGGGGCCGCCGCCGAGACCGACGCCGCCAGCGCGCCGCTCACCACCTTGGGCAGCCCGCGCGCGTGGCCGGTGTCGGCCTCGACGCTGGCGCTCATGCCCGCCCTGAGCGGCGGCAGCGCCTGGCCGTCCGCGAGCTTGATGCGCAGCGGCACGCGCTGGACCACCTTGACCCAGTTGCCGCTGGCGTTCTGCGCCGGCAGCAGGGCGAACTCCGATCCGGTGCCGGCGCCGATCGAGCCGACCTCGCCCTTCAGCACCTGGCCCGGATAGGTGTCGAGACGCACCTCGACCGGCTGGCCTGGCCTCATGTGGGTGAGGTCGGTCTCCTTGTAGTTCGCCTCGATCCAGCTGTTGTCCGTGGCGACGAGGCTCAGCACTGCGGTCGCTGGGGTCACATACTGGCCCTGCTGCAGCCGGTCGGTCTGGCTGACGACGCCCGCCTTGGAAGCGGTGATCCTGGTGTGAGCGAGGTCGAGCTCGGCCGCGTGCAGCGACGCCAGCGCCTGCAGCACCTCCGGGTGCCGGTCGGTGGCGATGTCGGGATTGCCCGCCAGCGCCGCCTTGGCGCTCAGCACCTGGCTCTCGGCCTGGGCGAGCGCGCCGCGGGCCTGCTGCAGCTCCAGCGCGCTGTCGTCGGCGGTGGCCTGCGGCACCACGCCCGACTTCAAGAGCTTCTGCTGGCGCGCGTCGCGGGTCTCGGCGGTCGCCAGCGCGTCACGGGCGGTCGCGGCCTCGGACTGCGCCTGCACATAGGAAGCCTTCAGCTTCTCCACCTCGAGCCGCGCGGACTGGAGCTTGGCCTGATCCTCCTCGACCGCGCTGCGGTAGGCCGAATCGTCGATGGTGAAGAGCGTCTGCCCCGCCACGACGGTGTCGTTCTCGGCGACCTCGACCGAGGCGATCTGCCCGCTCACCTGCGGCACCACCGACACCCGGTCCTGCTGGACGTAGGCATCCTCGGTGCCGACGTAGCGGCCGCCGGTCGCCCAAAAGTAGCCGCCGCCGACCACGAGCGCGATCGGCAGCTGCGGCAATCAGCAGCTTGCGTTTGGTCCGGCTCGGCTTCGCCGGGGCCGGTGCAGCCTCCGGCACCGGCGCGGCGGCCGCCTCCGCCGGCGTCTCTGCGGCCTCGGCGAGGCGGATGGGTGTGACGTCCTCGAGGGACTTCCTGGTAGGCTGGGCGGTCATGCGATTTCCTTTTCCGACCGCGGGCGGTCGGCGCTTTCGGTTTCCCGCGCCGTCTCGGCGGCGGACAGATTGGCGATGATGACGGCGAGGGCGGCTTGGAGCGCGGACCGCTCCACCTGCGAAAGGCCCGCCTGGACCTGCTCGTACACTTCCTCGGCCCGCGCCCGCATCGGGCTCAGGAGCGCCCGGCTCTTCTCGGTGCTGAAGAGCTGGCGGGCGCGCCGGTCATTGGGGTCCTGCCGCCGCTCCACGAGGCCCGCGGCCGCCATGCGGTCGACATGGCGGCAGAGCGTCATCGGCTCGATGTCGAGCAGCCCGGCCAGCGCGGCCTGGCCGATGCCCTCGTTGCGCGTCAGCCGGGCGATGATCTGCAGCTGTGCCGAGGTCATCGGGATGTCGCGGCTTTCCTGCTCGAACCGCCGGCGCAACAGGCGCGCGGCGTCCGACAGGAGGAATCCGAGGCTGGGGGTGGGGGCGACGCTTTTCATGGCTGAGATTATAATAACCCTGCTTATGAACTGCAACGGCTCCACAGCGGTTTTTTTGCAGCGCAACACAAAAAAGGTGTGGCTGCCGGGCGGCGGCCGTCAGTAGGTCGCGCGCCCTCCCGACAGATCGAACACCGCGCCGGTGGTGAACGAATTGTCCTCCGACGCCAGCCAGGCGATCATCGCGGCGGCCTCCGTCACCTCGAGGAAGCGCCCCCGCGGAATCCGCGCGAGCATGTAGTCGATGTGCGCTTGGGTGATCTGCTCGAAGATGCGTGTCTTCGCCGCCGCGGGCGTCACGCAGTTGACCGCGATGTTCTTGCCGGCGGTCTCCTTGCCGAGCGACTTGGTCAGCGCGATCACCCCGGCCTTCGACGCCGAATAGGCGGCGGCGTTGGGATTGCCCTCCTTGCCCGCGATCGAGGCGACATTGACGATGCGCCCGTACCCCGCTGCGAGCATGTGCGGCACCACCGCCCGGCAGCAGTGATAGACGCCGTTGAGGTTGACGTCGATCACCCGGTACCACTCGGCGGGATCGTAGTCCCAGACCGTGCCGTTGGCGCCGGCGACGCCGGCGTTGGCCACGAGGATGTCGATCTTGCCGTCGGCATCCAGCACGGCCTCGGCCGCGGCGACCACGGCGGCGGCGTCGATCTGGTCCACAACATGCACCCGGGCGCCTTCCCCGAGCGCAGCGGCGGCCGCCTCGGCCAGCGCGGCGTCACGGTCCCAGAGCCAGACCGTGGCGCCGCTGGCGACGAAGCGCTCCGCGACGGCGTAGCCGATGCCCTGCGCGCCGCCGGTCACCACCGCCACCCGTCCTTCGAGGTCGATCTTGTTCATTCCCGTGCTTCTCCCTCGCACCGAGCCCCCGAAGAACCCGGCGGCCTCCGGTTGAAATGGCGACCCCTGCAGGGCTCGAACCTGCAACCTGCGGATTAGAAGTCCGCTGCTCTATCCGGTTGAGCTAAGGGGCCGGTCGTCTCGTCGGCGCGGCGCATCGCCGCGGCCGCTCAGTGCGTCCAGGCGATCCGGCGGCCGGTGGCGAAGTTGTCGCCGTAGCCGTTCTGCCGCAGGATATGGCTGCGCCGCTTCGGCTCGAACAACTCGAAGCCGATGCCGTTCTTCTCGGCGTAGGCGATCGCCGCCTCCTGGGTCTCGAAGCGCAGCTGCACCTGGCTGTTCATGTCGTCGGAGCCGGTCCAGCCCATCAGCGGATCGATCCACTTCGCGTCCGCGGGAACGAACTCCAGCACCCAGTCGCGGGTATTGGCCTGACCCGACTGCATCGCGCTGCGGCTCGGCTGGTAGATCTTGGCAAGCATGCGGGCATCGCTCCGGTCGGACTTGACCGGTTATCGCCAATCGCGCGGAGCGGATCAAGCGCTCGGTTCGGCGGAGGGATTTGCCAGCAGCGGATCGTCGTCCGGGTGCGAGGGAGCGAGGGGTGGGGTGGGTGTACGCACCCGGACGACGACCATTTTGCTGCTTGCACGCCCTGTTTAACGTGTTCCGGCGTCCACACGCAAGGGTTTAGTTGATTAAAATTCTTTTAGGACGCGATGGCTTGCAGCGCGATCCCACCACTGAACCGTCCTCGGGGTGGGCTTGCCGGACGGCGCAAAATCCCCCATGTGAAGTCGCCTCAACCCGGGAGTCCCGGATGCCCCAGACGCAGCCTGCCCTCGCCGCCGAGCCGCTAGCCCGCCCCAAGCTCGAGGGCGGCCAGCGCTTCGTGCTGCGCTCCGAGTTCCAGCCGGCGGGCGACCAGCCCACGGCGATCGCCGAGCTGGTCGAGGGCATCCTCGCGGGCGAGCGCAACCAGGTTCTGCTCGGCGCCACCGGCACCGGCAAGACCTTCACCGCCGCCAAGATCATCGAAGCCACGCAACGCCCGGCGATCATCCTGGCGCCGAACAAGACGCTGGCCGCCCAGCTCTACGGCGAGTTCAAGGGCTTCTTCCCCGAGAACGCCGTCGAATACTTCGTCTCCTACTACGACTACTACCAGCCCGAGGCCTACGTCGCCGCGCACCGACACCTATATCGAGAAGGAAAGCCAGATCAACGAGCAGATCGACCGGATGCGCCACTCGGCCACCCGGGCGCTGCTGGAACGCGACGACGTCATCATCGTCGCCTCGGTCTCCTGCATCTACGGCATCGGCTCGGTCGAGACCTATGGCGCGATGACCCAGGATCTCGTCGCCGGCCAGCCCTACGACCAGCGCCGCGTCATCGCCCACCTCGTCGAGCAGCAGTACCGCCGCAACGACAGCGGCTTCGCGCGCGGCGGCTTCCGGGTCCGCGGCGATTCGCTGGAGATCTGGCCGGCGCACCTCGAGGACCGCGCCTGGCGGCTCTCCTTCTTCGGCGAGGAGCTCGAATCGATCGACGAGTTCGACCCGCTGACCGGCGCCCGCACCGACACGCTGCCGCGCATCCGCGTCTACGCCAACTCGCACTATGTGACGCCGCGCCCGACGCTGCAGCAGGCGATCAAGGACATCAAGCGTCGAGCTCCGCGCCCGCCTCGACCAGCTCGTCGCCGAGGGCAAGCTCCTCGAGGCGCAGCGCCTCGAGCAGCGCTGCACCTTCGACCTCGAGATGATGGAGGCGACCGGCTCCTGCGCCGGCATCGAGAACTACTCGCGCTACCTCACCGGCCGCAAGCCCGGCGAGCCGCCCCCCACCCTCTTCGAGTACATCCCCGACAACGCCATCGTCTTCGCCGACGAGAGCCACGTCTCGGTGCCGCAGATCGGCGGCATGTACAAGGGCGACTACCGGCGCAAGTTCACCCTCGCCGAGCACGGCTTCCGGCTGCCCTCCTGCATGGACAACCGCCCGCTGAAGTTCGAGGAGTGGGACGCGATGCGGCCGCAGTCGGTCTTCGTCTCGGCGACGCCCGCCGCCTGGGAGCTCGACCAGACCGGCGGCGTCTTCACCGAGCAGGTGATCCGCCCGACCGGCCTGATCGACCCGCCGGTCGAGATCCGCCCGGTGTCGATGCAGGTCGACGACCTCCTCGACGAGATCCGCAAGGTCGCCGCCCAGGGCAACCGCGTGCTGGTCACCACGCTGACCAAGCGCATGGCCGAGGATCTGACCGAATACCTGCACGAGCAGGGCATCCGCGTGCGCTACATGCACTCCGACATCGACACGCTGGAGCGCATCGAGATCCTGCGCGACCTGCGCCTCGGCGCCTTCGACGTGCTGGTCGGCATCAACCTGCTGCGCGAGGGCCTCGACATCCCCGAATGCGCGCTGGTCGCCATCCTCGACGCCGACAAGGAAGGCTTCCTGCGCTCCGAGACCTCGCTGGTCCAGACCATCGGCCGCGCCGCCCGCAACGTCGACGGCCGGGTCATCATGTACGCCGACCACGTCACCGGCTCGATGGAGCGCGCCATCGCCGAGACCAACCGCCGCCGCGAGAAGCAGCTCGCCTACAACCTCGCCAACGGCATCACCCCCGAGACCATCCGCAAGAACGTCGCCGACGTCCTCGACGGCCTGTTCAAGGGCGACACCGACCAGTCCCGCATCACCGCCCGCGTCGACAAGCCGCTGATCGGCGCCAACCTCGCCGCCCACCTCGACGGCCTGCGCAAGGCGATGCTCAAGGCCGCCGAGAACCTCGAGTTCGAGGAAGCCGCCCGCCTCCGCGACGAGATCAAGCGCCTCGAAGCGGTCGATCTCGCCATCGCCGACGACCCCCTCGCCCGCCAGTCGGCGATCGAGGCCGAGGTCGAGGCCGCCGTCCAGCCCCGCTCGAAGGCCGGCCGCGGCGGCACGCGCAGCTACCGCGGCAAGTCGCAGAAGAAGATGCGGTAGCGACGACTCCGGAGTAATAGCCGCAAGTGACGCCTTGGCATCGCGGCGCCACGCCGAGAACCCACCTCAGAGATCGAGCTCGAGCCTTCTCAATAAGAGCATCTACGATCACTGACTTCAGCGACCTCGCGATGATCAGCCTTCTCGAAGCGCGCGGGACAGCTACCGATTCCCGATTTCGGCAACTGCGACATACTTGGAGCCACGGCTGAAAGTGCTCACGGCAGCGCTCAATCCATCTGGAGCCGAGTTCCCACTGAGCACTCCCCGCTTCTGGATCGCTCGCGTTCTGCGTGGAGCCGACGAACTTGAGGCCGAGCTAAGCGCGTACTTCGATAAGAACCCGTATCGCATTTGGTTCCGTCCTTGAGCCGGTGCTCAATGGCCTAACGCGACTTACGGCGGCCAGTTGATGAGCGGCACCTATGAGCACACCGCCCTGCACCTCGACATGTGCTCCCCCATCGCAACGAAGCCCACCTGGTCAAAGCTGACGTCGCACTACGCCGCAAGTGACGGGCCGGCCAGACGAACGACCCGGACGCGCTTAAGCCCGACATCGTCGTCGCCTCCTTGGGATGGAGCCACATCGACCACTGGCATGCTGATTTCAAAGTGGTCGGACTTGGAAGGCTATTCTTGCCTATACGACCCGATTTGATGGACAGCCGCTCGGACGGCCGTTGTTAGTGCAGGCAAACGCTCTGAAATCCCGCGCCGGGCACGACTACCTATTTGCGAATGGGACGGCGGCAGAGAAGCCGTTTGGCCGGTTCCACAACCAACGGAGGGTGGTGGTCGGGTCGACCCTCCTCAAGGGCTGCGGAGCCAGACATGACCGGTCATTGTCCACTTCCCGCGTTCTGGCGAGCAACGTAGAGAACTCCACGCGTCGGCATCCCAGCCATCGCCACGGCGAGATCAATCGTTTAGCGGCCTGTCGCCACGAGGCGGATGCCAGCCCTGACGGCGCGGCGCGGCGTCTTTACGCAAGGCGAGCAGTCGCCTATGTATGATCAATGTAGATACATGGAGCCTACCATGCGCGTTCAAGTCAAGAAGTGGGGCAACAGCGCCTCGGTGCGGACCCGGCGTCGGTGATGGCGGCGGCGTCGCTGCACATCGACGAGGCGGTGGACGTGCGGGAGGAGGGCGGCCGGGTGATCATCGAGCCCGTCGCGGAGCGCACCTACGATCTCGACGATCTTCTCGCGAGGATGACGCCCGACACCTTTCCTGAAGAGGCCGATTTCGGTCGTCCCGTGGGCGGTGAGGCGTGGTGAAGGGATACGTTCCCGACAGCGGGGACATCGTCTGGCTCCGGTTCGATCCGCAGGCGGGACACGAGCAGGCCGGCCACCGTCCGGCGCTCGTGCTCTCACCGGGCCGATACAACCGGCTCAGGGGCATGATGCTCTGCTGCCCGATGACCTCGCGGATCAAGGGCTATTCGTTCGAGGTGGTCGTCAGCGCCGAGCCGCCGAGCGCGGTGCTCGCCGATCAGGTCAAGAGCGTCGACTGGCGCGCCCGTGAGGCCGCGCACAAGGGCACGGCGCCTCCCGCGGCCCTCGCGGAGGTGCGCGCGAAACTGCGCGCCCTGCTGGAGTTGTGAGCGGGCTGTGCCGCTGACGACGCTACGTGTCGCCTTCCAGCTTGGCGATCCGGGCTCGTGGCCGTGCGACCGGCCCGCAACGCAGCATCAGCACGTGCGTGACGCCATCGATCCGCTGGCTCACGCCGTCGAACCGACGGTCCATCTCGTCGAACCGCTCGTCCACCTTCTCGAAGCGCTTGCCGATCATCGCGAACTCGACGCGCATCTCGTCACGCAGTTCTCGCAAGCAAGCGGATCGTGTGGTTCTCCGGCTCGTCGGCCATTTCTCATCCTCCAAGTAACAGCGTAATCCACGTCGTTCCTTTGTTCCACGCAAACCTTTCTCATCCCCTCCGCGCCGCCACGTAGGCCTTGAGCACCGCGTTCATCCGGCTCTGGTACCCCTTCCCCCTGCGCCCGGAACCAGTCCAGCACTCCGCGTCGATCCGCAGCGTCACCTGCCGCTTGCCCGCCGGCATCACCAGCTTGGCGTTGCGGAAGAACGCCTCGTCCAGCTCCGGGCGCGACCTCCGGCGGCGCATCGCCGAGCCGTCTTGACGCCTGACGCCGGCGGGGCGGACAGTGACGGCTCAGACGGGAGCCGCAATCGTCATCGGGCACTATGAAAGACAACGCCGCAGTCCTGACGACCTCCTCGCCCGCGAAGCGGCGCTGCGCGCCGGCGGCGCCACTCCGCGCATGCGCGACGCCGCCGCGGCGCTCGGCGTGCCGGAGGCCGCGCTTCTCGAGGCGCGCCGCGCGACCGGCGCGGCCTGCCGGCTGCGCCGGCCCGAGGCGCCCGAAGGGCTTCGGCGCGCTGCTCGCCCGCCTGCCCGAAGCCGGCGAGGTGATGGCGCTGACCCGCAACGCGGCCTGCGTCCACGAGGTCCACGGCCGCTTCGCCCCGCCGGCCATCGAGGGCGCCATGGGCCAGGTGGTCGGCGAGATCGACCTGCGCCTCTTCCTGCGCCACTGGGCCTTCGGCTACGCCCTCGACGAGGACACCCGCTCCGGACCCCGGCGCAGCCTGCAGTTCTTCGACGCCGGCGGCACCGCCGTGCACAAGGTCTACGCCACCGCCGCCACCGACCGCCCGGCCTTCGACCGCATCGCCGGAGACGCCGCCGACCCCGACGCCGCGCCCGCTGCTTTCTCCCCGGCCGCGCCCGCCGCCGCAGCGCGGCCGGACGCCGAGATCGACGCCGCCGGGCTCATCGCCGCGTGGGAGGCGCAAAAGCACACCCACGAGTTCTCCCTGCTGCTCCGCCGCTTCGGCGTCACCCGCGCCCAGGCGATGCGGCTCGCCGGACCCGAGCGCGCCCGCGCGGTGCCGGCCGCCGCCGCGCAGGAGGTGCTGACCCGCGCCGCCGCCACGAGCCTGCCGATCATGATCTTCGTCGGCAACCGCGGCTGCCTGCAGATCCACTCCGGCCCGGTGGACCGGATCGAGGTGGTCGGCCCGTGGCTCAACGTCCTCGATCCGCGCTTCAACCTCCACCTGCGCAGCGATCTGGTCGCCGGCGCCTGGGTGGTGCGCAAGCCCTCGGTCAACGGCGAGATCCACGCGCTCGAGCTCTACGACGCCGCCGGCGAGATCGCCTGCCAGATCTTCGGCCTCCGCCACGCCGGCGGCACCGAGCGCCCCGACTGGCGCGCGCTCGTCACCGGTGCTCGCCAGCACTTGAGGTCCGTTACCCGATGACAGCTGCCGGTGGCGTCGGGTCCACAATCGCCCGCGCCGGCCACGGCGAAGAGGCCCCGTCGCCGCCGGCATGGCGAACAACCGAGGGGAAAGCCATGTTCGCATTTCGCACCACTGTCCTGTCGCTCGCGGCCGCAGGCGCCATCTCGGCTTGGCCGGCCGCCGCTGCCGAGGTCGCCGGCAGCGGCACCGTGACCTACGTCTTCCGCCACATCGGCGACCGGCCGATCGCCGGCGGCAACGCGCTCGGCCAGGACCACCTCAAGGCGATCATCCTCGCCGACGACCCTACCAACCCGCTGAACATGACCGAGCACGACTGCCTCGGCGGCTCGATCATCGGCCCGAACGGCGACACCGGCAACGGCGCCGGCTATTGCGACGGCATCGACAAGGACGGCGACGTCTATTTCATCTGGTACCGCAACGACGGCGCCGACCGGCGCTGGGGCTTTCTCGGCGGCACCGGCAAGTTCGCCGGGATCGACGGCGGCGGCACCACCGAGGTCGTCGGCGGCACCCCGGACGGCCGCGTCGTGGTCAGGTGGCAAGGCAAATGGACGATGCAGGGCGACTGACCACCGCTCGCCGGACAGCGGGCCACGTCCGGCAAAAGAATTGCTTTGTGGCTCCGGGGACGGCCTGTAGCTTGGACGGCATCGAGGCCGGGCCGAGAGTGGCCGGACGCTCGCACAATCGACGAAAAAATGGGGGACGATCATGAAGACGACCTGGGGACTTCTGCTCGCGGCGACCGCGCTGACTGCTGGCGGCCTGCGGCCCGAACGCCACGCCGCCGGCGCCGTCCGGCGGCAGCGTCGGCGCGCAGGGCGACGCCTACTGCGAGACGGTTCCGAGCAACCCCGAAGACATGGCGGACTGGA
>CAVVSO010000059.1:0-75837 GCA_963750745.1 uncultured Alphaproteobacteria bacterium
ATCCCGACGTTGACCGGCTCCTGGGCCCAAGCGCCGGAAGCGGTCAGGGCGGCGGCCGTGGCCGCGAGCAGAAGACAATTCATGAGATGCTCCCTGTCTTTCTCTTCTTTACTATTCCGGATGCAGCCGGTCGTGCCAACGTGCAGGCGGCCGACAGAATCACCTTAAGCCACAGTATATTTTTGCCAATTCATGGCAAGCCGGACGGGTTGGCCGGTCAGGGGATGTCAGATCACCACCGCCAGCGGACTCTCCTTCGGAGCCAACGGCAAACTCCAGGTCGGCCCGACACGGAAGTCCTGTTCCTCAATGCGGCTACCAGTTGGTGAAGGAGCCGTCGTCGCGCCGCAGGTGCGGCGCTTCCCAGAACTTGAAGTCCTGCGCCCGGATCGCAGCCTCGTTGACCTCGACGCCGAGCCCCGGCAGGTCGCTGACCGGATAGGTCGCGCCGTCCAGTCGCGGGGCTGTCGGGAAGAGCTCGGTGTCGTCGAAGCCGAGGTCGGTCTCGGCCGGCGAGGCGCGGGTCTCGAGCCAGGAGAAGTTCGCGACCGCCGCGGCGAGATGCACGGTCGCGGCGGTGCAAACCGGGCCGAGCGGATTGTGCGGCATCAGGTCGACGTAATGCGCCTCGCTCCAGCCCGCGACCTTCATCGCCTCGGTGAGGCCGCCGACGTTGCAGACGTCGATGCGGTTGAACTGGTGGATGTCGCGCTCGATGTAGGGCAGGAACTGCCATTTCGAGGCGAATTCCTCGCCGATCGCGAAGGGGATGTCGGTCATCCGGCGCAGCGCCTCGTAGGCGGCGGGGGTCTCGTCGCGGATCGGCTCCTCAAGGAAGTCGAGGGTGCCGCGCGGCATTTTCTGGCAGAAGCTCGCGGCCTCAGCGACCGACAGCCGGTGGTGGTAGTCGATGCCGAGGACGAGGTCGTCGCCGAGGGTCTCGCGGGCCCTGGCGCACCATTTCGCGGTGCGGCCGATGCTCTCGCGCGGCTCGAAGCGGTCGCGGTTGTCCTGACCGGCGGGAAAGAAGCGGATCGCGGTCCAGCCGGCAGCGGCGAGGGCCTGGGCCTGCTCGATCATCTCCGGGCCAGGGGCAGCCCGGGTCGAGGCGAAGGTCGGGATCCGGTCGCGCTGCTTGCCGCCGAGGAGCTGGTAGACCGGTACGCCGAGTGCCTTGCCCTTGATGTCGTGGAGCGCGATGTCGATGGCGGAGATCGCGGCGACGAGCACCCGGCCACCTTCGAAATACTGGCTGCGGTACATCTCTTGCCAGAGCGCGCCGATCGCGAAGGGGTCGCGGCCGACGAGAAAGCGCGCGTAGTGATGCACGGCGCCGGCTACCGCCTTCTCGCGGCCGGAGAGGCCGCCCTCGCCCCAGCCGAACATGCCCTCGTCGGTCTCGACCTTGACCAGGAGCTGGTTGCGGGTGCCGACCCAGGCGGCGAAGGGGGTGACGGCGGTAATCTTCATGGGCGACAGGCTCCTGGGCCAAGCGGCTGATCAGCCATGGTTTCGGTCACGCATGAGGCTCGTCGCCGAAAAAGCTGGAGCCGGGTTTCAGATGTGCGCGGGCCACGTCCTCGTTCAGGGTCAGGCCGTGGCCGGGACGGTCGTTGAGCGTGATGTAGCCCTCGGCGATGGTCGGCTCGCCTTCGACCAGGTCGCCCCACCAGGGCACGTCGTGGGCGTGATATTCGATGACCAGGAAGTTCTGGATCGCGGCGCAGAGATGCGCGCCGGCGACGGTGCCGATCGGGCTCGCGACGTTATGCGGGGCCATCGGGATGTAGTAGAGGTCGGCATGGTCGGCGACCTTCTTGAATTCCAGGAGCCCGCCCATCTTCGGGATGTCCGGAGCGATGATCCGGGCGGCCTGCTTCTCGATCAGCTCGCGGTAGCCGTGCTTGCGGTAGAGGTTCTCGCCGGTGCAGATCGGCGTGCTTGGTCGAGTGGGTGACGTGGCGCTGCGCCTCGATGTTCTCGGGCGGCACCGGATCCTCGAGCCAGAGGAGGTCGAACGGCTCCAGCGCCTGGGCGAGCTTGATCGCGTCGTTCACGTTGAACTTCCAGTGCGCGTCCATCGCCACCATGATCTCGGGGCCGACAGCCTCGCGCACGGCGCGGGCGACGGTCGACCATCCAGCGCATCTCCAGCGAGCCGATCGTGCGGTTGAAGGGCTGGTACCATTGCCTGCGGGCGTGGGCGTCCTCGGTCAGATCGATGGTGTGCGGGTTGGGGGTGTCGAGGTCGAACTTGATCGCGGTGAAGCCCTCGGCGACGACGTCGCGGGCCTTTGCCGCATAGTCGGCGGGGTCGGGGGTCTCGCCGGCGTGGCAGTCGGCGTAGATGCGGATGCGATCGCGGAAGCGACCGCCGAAGAGGGTGGAGATGGGTGTGCTCAGGTGGCGACCGAGCAGATCCCAGAGTGCTATCTCGATGCCGCTGATCGCGGTGACGGTGGCGCCGGCCTGCGAGCCTTCGCCCGAGAGGCAGCGCGTCATGATCTCGACCAGACGGCCGATGTTGACCGGATCCTCGCCGATGAGCAGCGGCTTGGCGCGATGAACGAGCTCGGCGACGCCGGCGCCCCAGTAGGCCTCGCCGAGGCCGGTGAGGCCGGCGTCGGTCTCGACGCGGACGAGGACCCAGGGAAAGTTGCCGTCGATGACGGCGGTGCGGATGTTGGTGATCTTCATGCGAGAGCCTTGGTCTTAGGTCAGGCGGTGAGGGCGAGCTGGGTCTCGGAGTCGAAGAGGTGGAGTTTCTCCTGGTCGAACGCGATCCAGACCGGCTCGTCGGGGCGGATCGGGATCTGCGGTTCGAGGCTGACGACCATGACCGCGGAGCCGAGGTAGATATGGGCGTAGGTGATGTCGCCGGTCGGCTCGACGGTATAGACCCGGCCCGCGACCGCGCCGGGCGTCTCGGATTTGTGGACGCGAAGCGTGCTGTGCCGGGCGCCGAGGACGACCCGACCGCCGGTGGCGGCGCGGGCCTTGCGGGCATTTTCCGGCGACAGGCCGACTGTCCAGCCGTCGGCGCTGCGCAGCGTTGCCTCGTCCGCGATCTCCAGCGGCACGAGGTTCATCGCCGGGCTGCCGACGAAGCCCGCGACGAAGGTGTTGACCGGATTGGCGAACACCGCGGCAGGGGTATCGTACTGCTGCAGGAGCCCGCCGTTCATCACCGCCATCTTGTCGGCCATGGTCACCGCTTCGAGCTGGTCGTGGGTGACGTAGACGACGGTGGCGCCGAGGTCCTGATGGAAACGCTTGAGCTCGGTGCGCATCTGCACCCGGAGCTTGGCGTCGAGGTTGGAGAGCGGCTCGTCCATCAGGAAGGCGCGCGGGTCGCGGACCAGCGCTCGGCCGAGTGCCACGCGCTGCTGCTGGCCGCCCGAGAGCTCGCGCGGGCGGCGCTCGAGCAGGTGCTCGATGTCGAGGACCTGGGCGGCGGCGCGCACCTTGCTCGTCGATCTCGGCATTGCGGCAGCTTGCGCATCTTCAGCGGGAAGGCGAGGTTCTTGAAGACGGTCTTGTTGGGATAGAGCGCGTAGTTCTGGAAGACCATGGCGATGTCGCGGTCCTTGGGGTCGAGATCGTTGACCAGCCGGTCGCCGATCCAGATGTCGCCGCCGGTGATCGGGATCAGGCCGGCGATCAGGTTGAGCGTGGTGGTCTTGCCGCAGCCGGAGGGGCCGACCAGCGCCACGAACTCGCCGTCCTCGACGGTGAAGCGAGACGCCGCTGACGGCGCGGAAGTCGCCGTAGCTCTTGACGACGTCGTTGAGGATCACCTTGGCCATGGCGACCGTCACGACTTGACGGCGCCTTCGGTGAGCGCGCGGACGAAGTATTTCTGCAGCACCAGGAAGAGCACCACCACCGGCACGCTCATGATGAAGGAGGCGGCCATCAGCCCGGGCCAGTCGGTGGCGTATTCGGTGAAGAAGCGCTGCAGGCCGACCGGGAGGGTCAGCTTCTCCTTCGAGTTCAGGAAGGTCAGCGCGTAGACGTATTCGTTCCAGGCGAGGATGAAGGAATAGATCGCGGTGGCGATGATGCCGGGCGAGGAGAGCGGCATCACGATGTAGAGGAAGGCCTGGAAGCGGGTGGCGCCGTCGATGCGGGCGGCCTGCTCGAGCTGGACCGGGATGTTGTCGAAGAAGCCCTTGAGCAGCCAGATCGACAGCGGCAGGCCGAAGGTCAGGTAGGTCAGGATCAGCGATCCGTGCGAGTTCGACGAGGCCGAGCCAGCGCATCATCATGAAGAGCGGCATCAGGAAGACCACCGCCGGGAACATGTTGCGCAGCAGCACCGAGAAGAACAGGAAGGTGCGGCCGGGAAAGCGGAAGCGCGAGAAGGCATAGGCCGCCGGCACCGCGACCGCGACGCCGAGGATGGTGGCGCAGGTCGAGACGAAGATGCAGTTCCAGAGATAGCGCAGGAACTCGCGGCCGACGGTGTTCCGTGGCGAGAGGAGCTCGACGTAATTGGCGAGCGTAGGGTCGGTCGGCCACCACTGCGGCGGGTATTGCAGCGCGGCGAACTGGGTCTTGAGCGAGGTGATCACCATCCAGACCATCGGCAGGACGGAGAAGACCAGCAGGAGCGCGAGGAAGACCCGGCCGGCGATGACCCAGCCGTCGAGGCGGCTTGCGGCGGTCGCAGCTCATTCGACCTTGGCCTCGTCGCCGCGGGTCAGGGCCTTCACGTAGAAGTAGCCGAGCGTCATCATCACGATGAAGAGGATCACCGAGTAGGCCGAGGCGAGGCCGAAACGGATCCGGCCGAAGGCGATCTGGTAGATCGGGGTGATCCAGATATCTGTGGCGCCCGCCGGTCCGCCGCCGGTCATCACGCAGGGGATGATGAAGGAGTTGAGGTTCGCGACCACGAGGAGGAGGACGGTGACCATCGTGACACCTTTGAGGTGCGGCATCGGTGACGTGCCAGAACCGCTGCCAGGTGCCGGCGCCGTCGACCTGAGCGGCGCGGAGGAGCTGGTCGGGCACGGTCTGCAGGCCGGCCAGCATCATGATCATCGCGAAGGAGAATTCGCGCCAGACGTTGACGACGATCAGCGACGGCAGCGCGGTGTGGATATTGTCGAGGAAGTTGATCGGCCGGTCGGTGATGCCGAGCTGGACCGAGAGCGCGCCGATCACCCCGAAGTCGCTGTGGTAGAGCCAGCGCCAGACGTAGGAGGCGGCGACGGCGCTGATCACCTAGGGGATGAGCAGAAGCGCGCGCAGGACGCCGCGGCCCAGGAATTCGCGGTTGAGCGCCAGCGCCGCGCCGAGGCCGAGCAAAAAGGAGAAGAGGGTGGAGAAGACCGTCCAGACCAGCGTGTTGATGGTGACCTCGCGGAAGGTGTCGCTGGTCAGGACGGCGACGTAATTGTCGAGGCCGACGAAGATCTTGTCGCTCATCGCGAGGTTCGGCGGGGTTTTGAAGAAGGAGAGATGGACGGTGTAGTAGACCGGATAGGCGATGACGAGCAGCATCACGCCGAGCGCCGGCAGCACGTAGAGATAGTCGGCCCAGTGCTCGGCGACGCGGCGCGGCAGGCTCGCCCGCCTCGCGCCGGGCGTGAGGGAGGCGGCGGCCTGGCCCGTCACCGTCGTCACCGCCGCTCTCCTTCCGGGACAATCGGGTCCGGCGGCGGTCGGCCGCCGAACCGGGCTCCGCGCGGGCTACATGCCGCTCAGGAGTTCCTCGATCTTCTTGGCCGCGTCGTCGGCCGCTTCGTCGACCGACATCTTCTCGGTCAGCGCGTTCTGCAGCATGTCCGGCACGATGATGTTCATGATCTCGGTCGATTCCGGGATCACCGGGAAGGGGATGCCGTTCGGCAGCATCGAGGTGGTGACGTCCAGGAACTTGATCGTGTCGAGCCGCTCCTTCATCCACTGGTCTGGAAGCCGCGCATGTTGCCCGGGTTCGAGCTGACCCAGGCGAGCTTGGTCGACCATTCCGGGCCGGTCGAGAAGGCGATGAAGGCGCGGCGGCCTCGAGATCGAGCTCGCCGCCGACGACCTCGTCGCTTGAAGACGTGGACGTTCGAGCCGCCGAAGACGACCGCGCGCCGGTCCGGGCCCTTGGGAATCAGGCCGTAGCGCATGTTGGCGACCACCTGGTCGGCGACCTCCTTGTCGGCGCCGGTCGCCTTCTTGGCCCGGTCGAGCATCGTTCGCGTATTCGGCCGGGTGGGCGATCATCATGCCGAGCTGGCCGGCGATGAAGGGGTCCTGGTTCTCGGTCTGGGTGTTGGTCAGCGCCGAGGTCGGCACCGACTTGTCGCGCACATACATGTCGTAGGAGGCCTGCAGCGCCGCCTTGGAGCCGGCATTGTTGATCTAGACCTTCTGGTAGGTGGGATCGGCAGCGGCCTCGTCGAGCGCGCCGCCGCCATAGGCCCAGAGCTGCGGCATGAAGCGGAACGGGGTGTTGCCGGCGTTCTGGCGGGCGACCAGGCCGAAGCCGTCCTTGCCGGTGTTGTCCTTGATCTGCTTGGAGTAGGCGACGAGGTCGTCCCAGGTCGCCGGCGGGGTCTCGGGGTCGAGCCCGGCTTCCTTGAAGATGCTCGGCGTTCCAGATCAGCGCCATCGTCTCGTTGTTGGTCGGTACGCCGTAGGTCTTGCCGTCCTAGGTGACCGACTTCATGGCGCCCGGCCAGAACTCGGCGGTGGATAGCCGACGTCCTCGGGCTTGAGCTCCTGGAGCTGGCCCTTGGCGGCGAACTCGACGCCCCAGAGGATCGGCAGCTTGGCGACCATCGGCGCCGCGTTGCCGAGCGCCGCGGTGCGGAGCTTGGTCGAGCATGTCGTTGTAGTCGAGGTTCTGCTTGTCGACCGTGATGTTCGGGATAGGTCTTCGGCGAAGGCCTCCCAGAACTCGTCGTCGATCTTGTGGTCGATCTGCGGGGCTGGCCTGGTTCGGGCCGACCTACCAGTAGGAGAGCTTGCCCTTGTAGTCGAGCGGCACGACCTTGGCGCATTCGGCGGCGGTATCGACCTCGATCGTGCCGGCGATGCTCGCAACGTACTCGGGGGTCCATTTCGCAGGGTCGATGCCCATCGTCGCGCTCTGGGCGCCGGCTGCCGCCGACGTCAGCAGCCAGGCGCCGGCGGTCAGCGCAGTAGCGGCGCCGGCGAGGAACTGGCGTCGTCCCATGCTGCTAGGATCGCTGGCGCGGCCTCGCGTGATGTTCATGCTGAATCCTCCCGAAGATCATTTTTATGGCTCTGATTTCTGGCTTTGGGAGGAGGCTAGTCCCCGTGCGCGAAGCGTGTCAAGCGTTGCGACAACTAGAAGGCGAAGGCGCGCTGGGCCGCGGCGGGCGGGTCGAGGCGGACGCCTTCGAGCTCGAGCATGCGAGCCTTGGCGGTGGCGCCGCCAGGGGCCGAGAAGCCGCCGAGCCGGTTGCCGGCGGCGAGGACGCGGTGGCAGGGGATGATCAGCGGCACCGGGTTTTTGGCCATCGCCTGGCCGACGTCGCGCGCGGCCTCGGGGCCGGCGCCGAGATCGTGCGCGAGCGCGCCGTAGGTGGTGGTGTCGCCCCAGCCGAGGCGGCGGACCGCGGCGTAAATCCGGCGAAAGAAGTCGTCCTGGGTGGCGAGGTCGAGGGTGAAGTGGGAGAAGTCGGTAGCCTCGCCGCTGAAATAGCGCTGCGCCGCGGCCACGGCCTCGGCGACTTCCGGGGGCGGGGTGCCGGGGCGCGAGCCGGCGAGCCGGCGGACGGCGGCTTCGGGCGTGCGCGAAGGGAGCTGGAAGCGGGCGATGCCGGCGTCGGTCCAGGCGATGGCGCAGAAGCCGGCGGCGGTTTCGAAGACGAGATGTTCCATGCGCGAGAAGATCGGCCTGCCGGCCTCCGGATTCAACCCGGATCCTGCGCTTACCGCGATGGCGTCCGTCAGGGCGCTCGCGCTAAGCTTCTGCTAACGATCATGCATATGCGCGGTGCCCATAATTTACATGCGTCGCGCATCCGATTTTATCAGCCGTTTTCAACGGGTAAGCTCCCGGATGCCGGACTCGGGCCCGGCGAGCGTCATCGGGTACATCCGTCCGCCGAAAATCTCCCCGATCATCGCCACCGACTGCGAATGACCCCAGGCCGCCTCCTGCGTCGGGTTGATCCAGATCGCGTGCGGCCAGGCCTCGAGCAGACGACGCAGCCAGACCTCGCCGCTCTTGGCGTTCCAGTGCTCGTTGGCCCCGCCGGGGTGGTTGATCTCGTACGGCGACATCGCCGCATCGCCGACGAAGATCGCCCGGTAATCGGGGCCGTAAGTGCGCAGGATATCCGCGGTCGGGATCCGGGCGTCCCAGCGGCGGCGGTTGTCGCTCCAGACGCTCTGGTAGAGGCAGTTGTGACAGTAGAGATATTCCAGATGCTTGAACTCTGCTCTTGCGGCAGAGAACAGCTCCTCGACGAGGCGGACGTGCGGGTCCATCGAGCCGCCGACGTCGACCAAGAGCAAGACCTTGACCGCGATGCGCCGCTCCGGCCGGCCGGGTAACGACATCGAGCCACCCCTGCTCGGCGCTGCGCCGGATGGTGGCGCCGAGGTCGAGCTCGTCTTCGGCGCCTTCGCGGGCCCAGCGGCGCAGGCGGCGCAGCGCGAGCTTGATGCTGCGGGTGCCGATCTCGACGGTGTCGTCGAGGTTGCGGAACTCGCGCCGGTCCCAGACCTTGACCGCGCGGCCGTGCCGGCGCTGATCCTGGCCGATGCGCACACCCTCCGCATTGAAGCCGTAGGCGCCGAACGGCGAGGTGCCGGCGGTGCCGATCCACTTCGAGCCGCCCTGGTGGCGGCCCTGCTGATCGCGCAGGCGTTGGGCGAGGGTCTCCATCAGCTTGTCGAAGCCGCCGAGCGCCTCGATCTCGGCGCGCTCTTCGGGGGTGAGATGCTTCTCGGCGAGCTTGCGCAGCCAATCGACGGGCAGGTCGAGCCGGTCGACGATCGCCTCGATGGTCAGGAACTCCAGACCGCTAAAAGTAGCGGCGAAGACGCGGTCGAAGCGGTCGACGTGGCGCTCGTCCTTGACCAGGGTGGTGCGGGCGAGATGGTAGAAGCCCTCGGCGTCGTAGCGGGCGAGGCCGGCGTCGAGGGCTTCGAGGAAGCTTAAGTACTCCCGCAGCGAGACCGGGACCTTGGCGGCGCGGAGCTCGGCGAAGAAGTGCTGGTACATCGCTCAGAGGAGCCCGAGCCGCTGCGCCGCGATCGTCACGACGAGGGTCGCGAGCACGAAGATGATGGCATGGACCGCGGCGTATTGCAGCTTGTCGAGGCGGTCGCCACCGCGGCGGACGGCGCGATGCCAGCCCAGTAGCGCGCCCAGCACGAAGGCGATCGGCAGCAGCATCGGGTCTCAGCCCTTGTCGAGGCGGAGGAGTGCGGCGAGCTGCGCCTCCTCGCGGGCCAGCGCCCCGTCGGTGTCGCCGAAGCCATAGCGAGCCCAGCGCAGGCTGTCGAGGCGGACCGCCTGCGCCTGCCGGGTGTCGCCGAGCTCGGCCAGGGCCTCGGCCTTGATCGACAGCAGCCCGGCTAGCAGAATGGCGTTCTGGTTGGCGATCGCCACCGGGGCGTGACGGTCGGCGAGCTGGATCGCGGCCTCGTACTGGCCGGTGGCGAGCGCCAGCGCCGCGAGGTGAACCCCGGCCTGGGCGGCGCGGAGATCATTGGGGCCGAAGCGCTTGTTGAAGAGATCGTATGCGGTTGCGAAGTCGCGGGCGGCCGCCGCGGGGTCGGTGCGCAGGCTAAGCCGGCCAAGGGTGAGCAGCGACACCCCGAGCCGATGGTCGATCGGGCGCATCTCGGCGGCGATCTGCGTGGCCTGGGCCGCGGCCGTCAGACGCTTCTGCCGCGGTGTGTCGCGCGACAGCGCCGCCTCGATCGCAGTGGCCCAGGCCCTGGATTCGGGCTGGCGCGGCTGGCGCGGCTGGCCGCGGCCCTTGGGGTTCACCCGGTCGAGCACCCGCGGCAGCACGGCGGCGACTTCTGCGCGGCTCATGCCGCTGTGGATCTCGGGCTGGTAGATCGCCCGTAGGATGGTCATGTCGAAGGGCGTCGCCATGCCATAGAAGTTGTCGTCGTTCCAGATCGAATCCGGTAGCCGGTAGAGGTCGTTCGCGGGCCCGAGCGCCTGGGTGATCTCCTCGTTCAGGCAGTCGCGCACGTCCTGGGGCGTGGTGTCGAGCGGCAGGAAAATCGCGGCGCGCCCGAGGGTCCGCTGGTCGGACCAGCGCATCCGGGCTGCGGAGCGCCGGCGCAGGAAGCCCGACCAGTCGGTCTCCCCCGGCACGATGAAACAGGCGGCGGTGGGAAAGACCCGCGAGATCTGCGCCGCCGGAACCGCCTCGATCTGGATTTGCGCCGCCTCCCCGTCGTCGGTCTCGGCGATATCGATGCCCGTCTCGGCGCGGATGCGGGCGAGGAGGGCGGTGAGGTCGGGGCGGTAGGCGGCGAGGTCGGGCGAGCGCAGATAGACGCGCACCGGGGTCTCGTAGCGCAGCAGGTGGTCGAGGTTCTCGCCGCTCTCGAGCGCGAAGGTGAGATCGAGCAGGTCCTCCCCGAGGTCGAGGTTTGAGCGCGCCACGCCCTTCGGCAGGATCACCGCGCCGAAACGGACCGAGGTGATCTCGCCGGGCTGCGGCGCTGCGGCGCAGGCGGAGAGGCCGACGAGGGCGAGACAGGCGAGAAGGCGGCCGCGCACCGGCGAGCTCAGCGGCGGTATTTCATGAACGGCGTGGCGGAGCCGACCCGATCGTAGAGCCGCCGCGCGGTGGCGTTTGACGTCTGGGTCAGCCAGTAGACGTTCGGGTGGCCGGCGGCGTCGGCGGCGGCATAGACCGCCTCGATCAGCGCCGTGCCCGCCCCGGTGCCGCGGGCCTCCGGCGCGACGTAGAGATCCTGCAGATAGCAGATGTCCTCGATCTGCCACCCGTGGCGATGGAGGATGAAATGCGCGAGGCCGACCGGCACGCCGCCCGCGAGCGCGAGGAGGCCATGGTAGTCGCCGACCTCCGGGTCGGTCAGCCGGCCGAAGGATGTCGCATAGACCTCTTCCGGCAGCTCGGTCTGGTAGAAGGCCAGGTAGTCGTGCCAGAGCCGACGCCAGGCCGGCGCGTCCCCCGGTTCCAGGGCGCGCACGACGGTCACGCGGCTTTCCCGGGCCGGGGCGGCGGGCTCAGCGGCGGTACTTGCGGACGTTCGAGCGGGTCTTGGCGCGGATCGGCAGCAGCGCCGCGGTGGCGATCTTGGCCGGATCGGCGCCGGTCGCCGCCGCGACCGCGGCTCGTTCGGTCGCCGTTGCGAAGGCTGTCGCCTTCTCCAATACCATGCCGATCACCTCTGGCGCGGTCATCGCGCCCTGCGACATGCGTATGCTGCGGCGCAAGATCACCTCGCTCGCGGCGATTGACATCTGCGAATAGGCGACTGCGTATTTCATCCATGAATTCGCGTAGTTGAACTGATCCAGCGGCTTGAACATCAACGGAGCCCTTGTTATGCTGCGCCGCACAATAGCATGAGCCGTTGGGGGTGTCACCCGGGAAGCCGCCTGTGCCGGTCACGATCTGCGGCTCCGGGCGAGAAAGGCAAGGCGTTCGAAGAGGTGAACATCCTGCTCGTTCTTGAGCAGCGCGCCGTGCAGCTTGGGCAGGGCGCTGGCGGCGTCCTGTCGCAGATCCTCCGGGGCGAGGTCCTCGGCAAGGAGAAGCTTCAGCCAGTCGAGGACCTCGGAGGTCGAGGGCTTCTTATTCAGGCCGGGGGTCTCGCGGATCTCGAAGAACTGGGTCAGCGCCGCGCGGACGAGCCGCGACTTGATGCCGGGGAAGTGCACCTCGACGATGCGGGCGAGCGTCGCCTCCTCGAGGAGGCGGATGTAGTGGAAGAAGCAGCGGCGCAGGAAGGCGTCTGGCAGCTCCTTCTCGTTGTTGGAGGTGATGATGACGATCGGCCGGGTTCTCGCCCGGATCGTCTCGCCGGTCTCGTAGACGAAGAACTCCATCCGGTCGAGCTCCTGGAGGAGGTCATTCGGGAACTCGATGTCCGCCTTGTCGATCTCGTCGATCAGGAGCACCAGCCGGGTCTCGGTGGCGAAGGCGCGCCAGAGCGGGCCCGGGCGGATGTAGTTGCGGACGTCGTGCACGCGGGCGTCACCGAGCTGGCTGTCGCGCAGCCGGTTGACCGCGTCGTATTCGTAGGGGCCCTGCGCGGCTTTGGTCGTCGATTTGACGTGCCATTCGAGGAGGGGAAGGCCGAAGGCGGTCGCGATGTGGCGGGCGAGCTCGGTCTTGCCGGTGCCGGGTTCGCCCTTGACGAGCAGCGGCCGCTCCAGCGCGATGGTCGCATTGACCGCGATCGTGAGGTCGGGCGTGGCGACATAGTCGGCCGTGCCTTCGAATTTCATCGCCGCGTGCCGCCTGCTGCCCACCTGCTCGGGGCGAGCCTAACAGCGCGTCGCGGTTAAGCAAGTTCCCATATGTTCCTCGTGACATCGCGCCCGAAACCCTATATCGGGAGGCCACGAAACGATCGGGGCCAGGCAGCTCGGCGCAGGACCATCGGCGGCGGCGAAACTCGGCCTGAGTGTCATTTTGAGGTGTGAGAGTCGATGAAGGCCGAAACCAAGTTCGATGTTGAGTATCAGCCGACCGAAGCCGAACCCTTCATGAACCCCCGCCAGCTCGACTACTTCCGCCGCAAGTTGCTGGCCTGGAAGGCGTCGATCCTGGCCGAAAGCCGGGGCACCATCGAGCATATGCAGGAAGGTACCCGCAACATCCCCGACATCGCCGACCGGGCGAGCGAGGAGACCGACCGGGCGCTCGAGCTCCGGACCCGCGACCGCCAGCGCAAGGTGGTGTCCAAGATCGACGCGGCGCTGCGCCGTATCGAGGAGGGCAGCTACGGCTATTGCGAGGAGACTGGCGAGCCGATCTCGCTGAAGCGGCTCGACGCGCGGCCGATCGCGACGCTGTCGTTGGAGGCCCAGGAGCGCCACGAGCGCAAGGAGCGGGTCCACCGCGACGATTGACGGCAGTCGGTCGGGTCGCCGGCGACCAGCAGACATAAATCGAGAGTCGGTCGCCACCGGCGTGAATGCAACGCTTGCACGCATGGGCTGTCGGCTTTCGGAGCCGACCTGTCCACGAGATCGTGGATAGCGTCACTCAGGCGAGCTACGCTCTCGTCAGGTGGCCGATGCCGGGCGCCGCCGGCGTGGTGCCGGTCAGCTGGTTTGCGCCGGGCCGCAGGTCAGCGGCACGTCGGTTACGGCGGTCATGCTCTGGGTCATCGGGGTGTCGGCGCCGTTCTGCTGCTCGATGATCAGGATCTCGTCGCCGAGGCGGGCGTGGCGGAAGCAGGATGTGCCCTGGCCGTCCCAGTGGAAGCAGTAGAGCGGGTCGGAGTAGTCCCAGGTGCCCTCCATGCAGCTGCCGTCGTAGAGCTGGAGCGTGACGTGGTTGGTGCCGGTGTAGTAATGCTCCAGCGCCCAGAAGTCGCCGTTGATGCGGTAGGTCAGCGTCCGGCCCGCCGCCATCGCGGTCCACTCCTCGACCGGGATGTTGGTGGCGCGTGCGATGCGCTCGGCCGGCGGTTGCGATGCCCCCGGCAGGAGCAGGAGCAGGAGAGCGACGGCGGCGGCAGGGATCGGACGCATGGCAGACTCCGGACTCCGGGACAGGTCCGAGGATAGACCGGTGCGCAGGAGCTTGCTAGCGGCGGCGTGCGATCTGCGGCCGGGTCCCGAGCAAATGCGTCGTGGCGTTAACGGCTCTTTTGCCATCGCGGCGCCCAATGCCGGCGGAGCAGGGAGGCGGCGTGGCATCAGGGACCGGTCTCAGGCGTGCGGCGCTGGCGCTCGTTCTGGCCGCTTTGCCTGCCGCCGCCGACGAGGTTTCGGGCGCGGCGCGGGTCATCGACGGCGACACGCTGGCGATCGGCGCAACCAAGGTGCGGCTGCTCGGCATCGACGCGCCGGAGAGCCGTCAGCGGTGCGGCGGCTCCGGGGCGGAATGGGCTTGCGGCGAGATCGCGGCGGCGCGGCTGACCGCGCTCGCGGGTGCCGCGGTGCGCTGCAGCGGGGACGAGCACGACCGTTATGGACGCCTGATAGCGACCTGCAGCGCGGACGGGGTCGATCTCGGCGGGCGGATGGTCGCCGAGGGGTTGGCCTGGGCCTATGTGCATTTCAGCGAGCTTTATGTCGCCGACGAGACCAGGGCGCGCAGCCGGCGGGTCGGGCTCTGGGGCGGTGCGGCGGAGGCGCCTTGGGATTTTCGGGCGGACGGGGGCTTTGCGCCGGCTTCGGGCACGGTCGCGACGCCGCCGGCCGGGTGCCTGATCAAGGGCAACATCTCGGGCGGCGGCGCGCGGATCTACCATATGCCGGGGGAGGGGTCGTATGCGCAGACGCGGATCGACCCGAAGCGGGGGGAGGCCTGGTTCTGTGACGAGGTTTCGGCGCGGGCGGCGGGGTTCCGGCCGCAGCGCGGCGCGGGCGGGTGATTGGCGCTGCGCTCAGCATGTACAACGCATGCACAACGCATGCACAAGCCATGCACCGACCGCATGCGTGAAAAGGGCCGCCCGAGGGCGGCCCTGAGCTTTGTCGGAGGTGAGGCAGGCTACTTCTGGATGCAGGTGTCCGCGGTGTCCTTGGTGCACTCGTCGAGGCCGGTGAAGACCGGGTCCTCGACCTTGGCTTGCCCTCGATCAGGTCGATCATCACCGACGGCGCCTTGTAGCCCATCTCGAACGGCCGCTGGCCGACCAGCGCGGTGACGAGGCCTTCCTTGGCGATCGCCACCTCGTCGCCGATGGTGTCGGCGGCGCCGATCACGAACTCGCCGGACGCGATCTTGTCGGCCATCGGCTTGAACAGGTCGCGGTAGGGCTGCGGCGCGCCGAAGAGCGGCCAGCCGCCCATGATGCCGAAGGCGTCGAGATCGGGGTTGGCGGCGAGGATGTCGGTCATCGCCTGCACGCCCTTGGCGCCGTCGTCGTTGGTGAAGACCGGGCAGCCGGCGACCTCGGTCCAGCCGCCTTCGCCGGCCAGCGCCGCGAGGCCTTCCTGGCCGGTCAGCGCGTCACGCATGCCCTGGGCGCGGCGCAGGATGTTGTCGGCGCCGGGGTTGCCCTCGATGGTGCAGATCTTGCCGCCGTCCGGCTTCTTCTCCTTGATGTACTCGCCGATCTTCTTGCCCATCAGATAGTTGTCGGTGCCGAGATAGGTCATGCGCAGCGCGCTGTCCTCCGCGGCGAGGTCGGCGTCGAGGGTCATGATCGGGATCGTCGGCGCCGCGGTCTTGATCGTCTGGGCGATCAGCTTGGCGTTCGACGGCGAGATCGCCATGCGCGACGGTGCTGGGCGAGCCGAGCAGATCCTGGATGATCTGGGCTTCGCCGGCCTCGTCGGAGGTCGAGGCCGGGCCGGTGTAGAAGCAGGTGTACTCGCTGTCGGCGTTCTCGGAGTTCCACTTCTCGCAGCCCTGGTGGATCGCCTCGAAGAAGGGGTTGTCGAGGCCCTTCACGACGATTACCAATTGCTTCTTGTCCTGGGCCTGGCCGGCGCCGGCACCGAGCGCCAGGGCCGCCGCAGCGGCCAGCAGGGTCAGTTTGATCATAGTCTCCTCCCGTTTTAAGGGAGGCTCGTCAAAAGGCCGGCGCCCGCGGTCTCCGCCGGTTCGCCGGGCCTCGCAATCCTCCCGCGCATTAGCTAATATTAGCTGGCCGGCGCAGTCAACGCCTCATATGGTGGAGGGTGAAGGGCCGGGGCGCCGTCCGCAAACGATTTGATCCCGCGGGATCAATTGACGGCGGCGCCCAAGGTCGGCTAGTTCACCGCGGTGGCCGGCCGATCAGAAGCCGGGACAAGGATGCGGCGCCATGCCGTGCGATGGGAGGCTCTGAAAACCGTTGGCCGTTCTGGAGCTCGTCAACGTCTCGAAGCACTTCGGCGCCATCCAGGCGGTGAACGACGTCTCGCTGTCGATCGATGCCGGCGAGGTCGTGGGGCTGATGGGCGACAACGGCGCCGGCAAGTCGACGCTGGTCAAGATGATCGCCGGCAACTTCCTCCCGAGCCAAGGCTCGATGAAGATGGATGGTCGCGAGATCGTGCTGAACCGGCCGATCGAGGCGCGGCAACACGGTATCGAGATCGTGCACCAGGATCTGGCGCTCTGCAACAATCTGACCGCGGCGGCCAACGTGTTTCTCGGCCGCGAGATGCGGCGCAAGCTCGGGCCGGTGCCGATCCTCGACTACGGCGGCATGTACCGGCGGGCGGGCGAGCTCTTCCGGGATCTCAAGTCCGAGACCAGACCCCGCGATCTTATCAAGCAGATGTCCGGCGGCCAGCGGCAGGCGGTGGCGATCGCGCGCACCATGCTCGCGGACGCCAAGCTGGTGCTGATGGACGAGCCGACCGCGGCGATCTCGGTGCGGCAGGTGGCCGAGGTCCTGCACCACATCGAACACCTGCGCGACCAGGGCATCGCGGTGGTGCTGATCAGCCACCGCATGCCCGATGTCTTCGGGGTCGCCGACCGGATCATCGTGCTCCGCCGCGGCCGCAAGGTCGCCGACAAGCAGTCCGCCACCAGCTCGCCCGAGGAAGTCACCGGGCTGATCACCGGCGCGATCGAACAGGTTTAGCTCCAGAGGTCGACGATGGCTCTCACCCTTGACCAGACGATCGCGCAGAAGCAGCACACCTGGTTCTCGTCGCTGCTCGGCAGCCAGGCCTTCTGGGTGCTGATCGCGATGCTCGCGGCGTGCCTGTTCCTCAGCCAAGCGACCGACGCCTTCGCCACCTCGAAGAACCTCTACAACATCACCCGCAACACCACCTTCACCGCGATCATCGCGCTCGGGATGACGATGGTGATCATCACCGGCGGGATCGACCTCAGCGTCGGCTCGGTGCTCTGCCTCTGCAGCATGGTGCTCGCCGTTACCATGCACGCCGGGTACAACATATATGTCGGGATTGGCGCGTCGGTGGCGACCGCGCTGATCGTCGGCGCGTTCAACGGGGTGATGGTCGCCTATTTCAACTTCCCGCCGTTCGTGGTCACGCTGGGGATGCTGTCGATCGCGCGAAGCCTGGCGATGGTGGCGTCGAACAACACCGTGGTGTTCCAGTTCGGGCCGGACCACGACAAGCTCTTGGCGCTCGGCGGCGGCTCGACCTTCGGGATCGCCAACCCGGTACTCTATATGATCGTGCTGGCGCTCCTGACCGGCTTCGTGCTGCGCTGGACCCGGTTCGGGCGCTATCTCTACGCCATCGGCGGCAACGAGCATGCGGCGACGCTGACCGGGGTGCCGGTGCGGCGGATCAAGGTCGCGGTCTATATGATCTCCGCGCTCTCGGCCGGCATCGCCGGGATCGTGCAGACCGGCTGGCTCGGGGCGGTGACCACCAACATCGGCAACGGCATGGAGCTGCAGGTGATCGCGGCGGCGGTGATCGGCGGCGCCAACCTCGCCGGCGGCATCGGCACCGCCTTCGGCGCGCTGGTCGGCGCGGCGCTGATCGAGGTGATCCGCAACAGCCTCGGGCTGCTCGGGATCAACGCCTTCTGGCAGGGCACCTTCATCGGCGCCTGCATCATCATCGCGGTCGCCTTCGACCGGCTGCGGCGCACCCGCTGAGCCGGGGTTCCGGCTGGCGGGCGGCGGCGATGTCGCTCCGGTCGGTCGCTGTCCTCGCCTTCGGGCTGGCGGCCTGGCCGCTGCTGCCGGCGGCCGTCGCGGCGGCCGAGATGCCGCGGGCGCCGCGCTATGTCGGCTCGGCCGGTTGCGCGGCCTGCCATGCGCAGGCCACGGCCGGCTGGACCGGCTCGGACCATCAACTCGCCTGGACGCTGCCGAGCGAGGCGACGGTGCTCGGCGATTTCGACGGCGCGAGCTTCGAGAGCCGGGGGGTGACGAGCCGGTTCAGCCGCCGCGACGGCGGCTTCGTGATCGAGACCGAGGATGCCGACGGGCAGCGGCGGAGCTTCGACGTGGTCGGCGTCGCCGGCATCCGGCCGCTGCAGCAGTACCTGCTGTCGCCGGCGCCGGGGCGGACCCAGGCGTTCGACATCGCCTGGGACAGCGTCGCGCAGCGCTGGTACGACCTCTACCCCGAGCAGGTGCTGCTGCCGCACGACGGGCTGCACTGGACCGGCCCCTACAAGAGCTGGGAGGCGCGCTGTGCCGAGTGCCACGCCACCGGCTTCAGCCGCAACTATGACATGGCCAGCCGCAGCTACGCGCCGCGGCAGGCCGAGATCGGGGTCGGCTGCGAGGCCTGCCACGGGCCGGGGGAGGCGCATGCGGCCTGGGCGAGGGACCCGGCGGGCTATGACGCCGGGCGCTGGCCGGGGCTGACGCCGCACGGGCTGACCGTCGATCTGGCGGGCTCGGCCGACGCCGAGATCGAGCAATGCGCCGGCTGTCACTCGCGGCGCGAGGCCTTCGGCGACGGCAATCCGCTGCCGGGGACGCCGTATCACGACAGTTACAACCTCGCGCTGCTGCGCCCCGGCGTCTATCACGCCGACGGGCAGATCGAGGCGGAGGATTACGAGTTCGGCTCGTTCCTGCAGGCGAGGATGTATGCGCGCGGCGTGCGCTGCAGCGACTGCCACGACCCGCATACGCTGACGCTGCGTGCCGAGGGCAATGCGGTCTGCACCCAATGCCATTCGCCGGCGGGCAACGACCGGTTCCCGAGCCTCAGGAAGGCGCTCTACGACGATCCGGCGCATAGCTTCCATCCGGCGGGATCGGCGGGCGCCGCCTGCAAGAGCTGCCACATGCCGGCCGAGGTCTATATGGGGGTGGACCGCCGGCGCGACCACGGCTTCCGGGTGCCGCGGCCCGATCTCGACGCGGCGACCGGCGCGCCGGACGCCTGCACCGCCTGCCATGCCGACCGCGACCCGGCCTGGGCGGCGGCGGAGATCGCCCGGCGGTTTCCCGCGAGCACGCACCGGGGGGCGAGCTTCGCCACCGCCTTCGCGGCGGCGCGGCAGGATCCGGCGGCGCAGGCGGATGCGCTGATCGGCCTCGCCGGGCGGGCCGATCTCGCCGGGATCGTGCGGGCGAGCGCGCTCGATCTGCTGACGCCGGTGACCGATCCCGGCATCGCTTCGCGGGCGGCGCCGTTCCTCGCCGATCCCGACCCGCTGGTGCGGGGCGCGGCGGCGGGGCTGCAGCGCGGGGCGCCGCCGGTGGAGCGGCTGGCGCGGCTGGCGCCGGTCGCTCAGCGATCCGCTGCGCTCGGTGCGGGTCGCGGCGGCCAAGGCGGCGCTCGGGGCCGATCCGGCCGGGGCGCCGGAGGCGGTGCTCGCGGCGTTGCAGGCGGCGACCGGCGCCTGGCAGTCGGCGCTCAGGATCGCGGCGGATTTCCCCGAGAGCCACATGCAGGCCGCCGGCGCCGCGCTCGGGATGCGCAACTTCGCCGCGGCCGAGGCGGCGTTCGGCGAGGCGGTGGCGCTCGACCCGCAGCTCGTCGACGGCTGGGCAATGATCGCGCGCATCCGCGCCGCGACCGGCGACCAGGCGGGGGCGCGGCAGGCGCTCGCCGACGGGCTCGCGGTCAATCCGGGGCAGCCGGATCTCGCCGCGCTGCAGGCGCAGCTGGGGCCGTAGCGAGATAGTCGACTCCGTCAACCTTTTGCCCTTGGCTCGGGCGAGAGCGGAGGGCAGGCCGATGGCGGATGCGCAGGTGGCGGAGGTGCGGGCGTTCAACCGGTGTTATACCGGCGTGCTCGGGCTCCTTGACGAGCACCAGCTCGACAGTCCGTTCACCCTGACCGAGATGCGCATCCTCTACGAGCTCGCGCATGGCACCGGGTTGAGCGCGGCCTGGCTCTGCCGGGCGCTCGGGCTCGACGCCGGCTATTGCAGCCGGCTGGTCGGCGGGCTGGTGCGGCGCGGGCTGGTGGTGCGCGAGGCCGACCGTGGCGACGGCCGGCGCAGCCTGTTGTCGCTGACCGAGGCCGGGCGCGCGGCCTTCGCGGGCTCGACCGGGCGTCGAGCGCGCGGATCGCGGCGCTGCTCGCGCCCTTGTGCGAGCCGGATCGCGCGGTGGTGGTGGGCGCGATGCGGGCGATCCGGGCGCGGCTCGATCCGGGGGCGGCGGCGCCGGACTGGGAGCTGCGGCCGCTCGGCCCGGGGGATCTCGGCTGGATCGTGCATCGGCACGGCGCGCTCTACGCCGCGGAATACGGACTGGATGCGCGCTTCGAGGCGCTGGTCGCCGAGGTGGCGGCGGCCTTCGTCCGCGGGCAGGACCCGGCGCGCGAGCGGGCCTGGGTCGCGGCGCGGGGCGGCGAGATCCTCGGCAGCGTCTTCGTAATGGCCAAGTCCGCGGAGATGGCGCAGTTGCGGCTGCTCTACGTCGAGCCAGCGGTGCGGGGCGTCGGGGTCGGCGGACGGCTGGTGGATGCGGCGATCGGCTTCGCCGGCGCGGCGGGGTACCGCGAGATCACGCTCTGGACCAACGACATCCTGCACGCGGCGCGACGGCTCTACCAGCGCGCGGGCTTCCGGCTGGTCGGCTCGGAGCCGCACCGGTCGTTCGGTCGGGATCTGGTCGGCGAGACCTGGACGCTGGGCCTGGAGCGCGCCCCCGGTCAGGGCGCGGCGTAGGCGGCGAGAAAGGTGGCGACGGCGGATTCGGCGTAGGCGCGGATGCGGGCCGGCTCGGGCGGCGGTTGGTCGGCGAGCACGACGTGGACGGTCACCGGATGGCAGCACATGCCGAGGAGTTGCCAGGCGGCGATCTCCGGGTCGGGGACGACAAGGCGGCCGCGGGCCTGCTGGGCCTCGAGATACTCGGTCAGGCGGCGGTGTCCGAAGGCGGGGCCGGCCTCGTAGAAGATCTGGGCGAGGGCGGGGAACTTCTCGGCGGCGCCGATCACCATGCGCACCATCGCGACGTGGTCCGGCTCGGCGAGCTTCTCCATCAGGCTCACCGCGTGCGCGGTTAGCACCTGGGCGACGTCGGGATCGTCGGGGTCGAGCAAGGCGAGCCGCTCGGCGGTGGCACGCTTGCTCTCCCCGATCAGCGCGCCAAAGAGCGCCTCCTTGCTGTCGAAATACACGTAGAGCGTGCCCTTGGAGACCTTCGCCTCGCGGGCGATCTCGCCCATGCTGGCCGCATCGAAGCCCGAGGCGAGGAACACCCGCCGCGCCCCGTCTAGGATCTGCTTGCGCTTGGGGCTTTCGGGCGCGGCATCGGGTGACGGGTCCCGGCGCTCGTCGAGTGCGGTTCCGGCTGTCATGGCGTCGCGTCCTCCAAGCGTGGGCATATTTTGACCGAACGGTTCGGTCATCTTGATCTGGCGTTTCTGTTGCGCTATGTCAACCGCTGACTGAACGGTTCGGTCAATCCGGGATTCGATCCGGAAGCCGCCGGCCGAACTGGGAGGGACCCGCCATGCCCAAGGATCTCGCCGAGGATCGCCGCCGCAGCGTCCCTGAGACCGAGGCGCCGATGCCGGAAGCTCCGGCCGCGCCGGAAGCACCGGCCGCCGAGGCGGCGGAGGAGGATCAGCGGAAGGACAAGCCGCGGAGCGGGCGCAAGCGCGTGCTGCTCGGGCTCGTCGCGGTGGCGGCGCTGGCGCTGGCGGTCTGGTACGCCCATGGCTACTGGACGGTGGGGCGGTTCATGGTCAATACCGACGACGCCTATGTCCAGGCCGACTTCGCGATCATCGCGCCGAAGATCTCAGGCTATGTGGCCTCGGTGCCGGCGGTCGAGAGCCGGCCGGTGAAGGCCGGCGAGCCCTTGGTCGTGCTCGAGGACGGCGACTATCGCGACGCGCTGGCGCTGGCGACGGCGCAGCTCGACGCCCAGCAGGCCGCGGTGGTGCGGATCGAGAGCCAGGCGGCGGCGGCGGACGCCAGCATCGTGCAGGCGCGCGCCCGGGTCGAGGCGGCAGAGGCGCAGCTGACCCAGACCAGCGCCGATCTCACGCGCTACCAGCGGCTGGCCGCGACCGACGTCGCAAGCGCTCAGCGGCTCGAGGCGGTGCAAGCGGCGAACGCGGCGGCGGCGGCGGCGGTGCGCGAGAGCGAGGCGGGCATCCTGACCGCGCAGGCGAACCGCGCGGTGATCGACGCGCAGAAGGCCGAGGCCGCGGCGATGATTGCCGGGCTCGCCGCCTCGCGCGACAAGGCGCAGCGCGATCTCGACAGCACGGTGCTCAGGGCGCCGTTCGACGGCACCGTCGGCAACGCCTCAGTCGCGGTCGGCGACCTGGTGGCGCCGGGCAAGCGGCTGCTCGCGGTGGTGCCGCTGAGCCAAGTCTATATCGAGGCGAACTTCAAGGAGACCCAGATCGCGCGGCTGACGCCGGGGACCGAGGTGCGGCTGCACTTCGACGCCTTCCCCGGCCGCGACCTGATCGGTCACGTCGAGGGCATCTCGCCGGCCTCGGGCTCGCAGTTCAGCCTGCTGCCGCCGGAGAACGCCACCGGCAACTTCACCAAGGTGGTGCAGCGGCTGCCGGTGCGGATCGCGGTTCCCGCCGAGGCGGCGGCCGAGGGCTGGCTCAGGCCGGGGCTTTCGGTCGCGGCCTCGGCCGACCTGCGCACCACGACGGCGGCGCCGGACCGCTGAAGCGGGCGCGGCCGCGATGAACGGGCAGGCCGAGCCACAGATCACGCCGCGGCGGCTCCTGGCGTTCTTCGCGCTGGTCTTCGGCATGTTCATGGCGATCCTCGACATCCAGATCGTCTCCTCGTCGCTGTCCGAGATCCAGGCGGGCCTGTCGGCGGCGCCGGAGGAGATCGCCTGGGTGCAGACCAGCTACCTGATCGCCGAGGTCATCATGATCCCGCTGTCGGGGTTCCTGTCGCGCGCGCTCTCGACGCGGGTGCTGTTCACCATCTCGGCGGCGGGCTTCACGATGGCGAGCGTGCTCTGCGCGACCGCGACCTCGATCGAGCAGATGATCGTCTACCGCGCGATCCAGGGCTTCATCGGCGGCGGCATGATCCCGACCGCCTTCGCCGCCGCCTACACGGTCTTCCCCAAGCGCGCCCAGGGCATGGTGATGGCGCTGGTCGGGCTGACGGTGACGCTGGCGCCGACGGTGGGGCCGACCATCGGCGGCATTTTGACCCAGGCCTTCTCCTGGCACTGGCTGTTTCTGGTCAACGTGCCGCCGGGCATCCTCGCGGCGGTGATCGCCTGGACGCTGGTCGACTTCGACGAGCCGGACTATGCGCTGCTCCGGCGGTTCGATTTCGTGGGGCTCGCCAGCATGGCGGTCTTCCTCGGGAGCCTCGAGTATGTGCTCGAGGAGGGGCAGCGCAACGACTGGTTCGCCGATCCGACGATCCTCTTCCTCGCCGTCGCCTCGGGGCTCGCCGGGGTGGTGTTCTTCTCGCGGGTGCTGACCGCGGGGACGCCGATCGTCGACCTCCGGGCGTTTCTCGACCGGAACTTCGCGGTGGGCTCGGCGCTGACCTTCGTGCTCGGGATCGGGCTCTACGGGCTCACCTATCTCTATCCGCTGTTCCTGGCGCGGGTGCGGGGCTACTCGTCGCTGCAGATCGGCGAGACGGTGTTCGTGACCGGCGCCTTCATGTTCGTGACGGCGCCGATCGTCGGGGCGCTGACGCGCAAGATCGATCCGCGGCGGATCATCGTCGTCGGGTTGATCGGCTTCGCGGTGTCGAGCTTCGCCCTGACCGAGATCACCGCCGACTGGGCGTTCTGGGATCTGTTCTCGCCGCAGGCGATGCGCGGCGTGGCGCTGATGTGCTGCATGATCCCGATCAACCTGCTGGCGCTCGGCACGCTGCCGCCGGACCGGATCAAGAACGCCTCGGGACTGTTTAATCTGACACGGAATCTCGGCGGGGCCTTCGGGCTCGCGGGGATCAACACCTTGCTGCAGGGGCGGACGGATTTGCATTCGGCGCGGTTGGCGGAGCATGTGTCCTGGGGGGCGGCGGTGGCGGAGGAGCGGCTGGCGAGCATCACCGGCAGCCTCGAGGGGGTGCTGGGGCCGGATGCGGCGGCGGGGGCGCTGCAGCGGCTGGCGAATATCGTGCAGCGGCAGGCTATGGTCATGGCGTTCGCGGATATTTTCCTGATCGTCGGCGTGCTCTTCGCGGCGATCGTGCTGCTGGTGCCGCTGCTCCGGCGGCCGGCGGGCGGGGGTGCTGGCGGCGGCGGCGGGCACTGACGGCGGCGGTTTTCAGGAGGCGGATCGGCGTCTGGAAAGCGTCTGGAAAGTATCTTGAAAGCGTATTGACGGCGCGGCGATGAGGTCGGCGGTGAGCTTGCGCTGCATCGCGGCGACGAGGCTCGGAGCGGCCTCGGCGGCGAGGACGAAGGCGCCCCAACCGCCGGTCACCCGGTCGCGGAAATAGGTCTCGAGCCCCGGACCGCCGCCGACCACCACGGCGTTGACGGTGACGCCGGCGGCGAGCGCGCGGGCCTGCGCCGGCTCGACCGGCTCGCCAACGTTGTCCTCGCCGTTGCCGATCAGGTTGAGCACGCCGCGGCCGGCGGCGAAGGGGGCGGCGTCGAGCAGGTTGCGGCCGTGGTCGAGCGCCTGCGAGAGGTCGGTCAGCCGGCCGGCGTAGAAGCGCTCGCGGCGGTAGGCGGCGACGGTGAAGGCGGCGATGTCGAAGCCCTCGAGGGCGCGGGCGGCGGCTTCGGCGTCGGCTTCGAGGCGATCACCCGCCAGGCGGCGACGACGGGGAAGTGGCGCTGGTACCAGAGGAAGACCGCGAAGCCGATCCGGCCGTGCCGGCCGCGGCGGACCGCGGCGAGGACCTCGGGCGAGCGCAGGGCCTCGGCGAGACCCGCGAGCTCGAGCCTGAGCTGGGCGGAGGAGACCGAGTCGGAGGCGTCGAGGCCGGTGACGATGTTGGCGTCGGTGGCGATCGGCGCGGCGGGCTCGCCGGCGGTGGCGGTTGCGGCGGCGAGCGCAGCCGCGAGAGCTGTTCCGAAGAGCCCGCGCATCGCCTTCCGCCTCCGTTGACCGGAGGCCATCTTCGGCCGGGGGCGCGGGCCGGGTCACGAGAGGACGCCGAAGCTTTGGTGAAAAATTCCGAAAAGCGGTTGCGGTCAGGCCGACCGTGAGCGAGCGGCCGGCGTGTGGCGGGCGCCGCGGCATTGCCGCTGCGGCCGGTCAATTGACTTGCGCCGGTTCTTGCGTTTCCCTGTCGGCAAGCCGGGGCCGCAAGCATGGCGCCGGCGAAAAGCAAAAAGGGAGGAAAGCACATGCGAAGCGGAACCCTGAAGGGGCTCTTCGCCGCCGTGGCGGCCGTGGCCGTGCTGGCGGCCGGAATGGCCTCGGCGCAGGACAAGCCGATCGTCGGCCTGATCACCAAGACCGAGACCAACCCGTTCTTCGTCAAGATGCGCGAAGGCGCCCAGGCCAAGGCCAAGGAGCTCGGCCTCGAGCTCATCGCCTGCCGCCGGCAAGTTCGACGGCGACAATGACGGCCAGGTCGCCGGCGATCGAGAACCTGATCTCGGCCGGCGCCAAGGGCTTCGCCATCGTGCCGAGCGACTCCAAGGCGATCGTGCCGACCATCCAGAAGGCGCGCGACGCCGGCCTGATGGTGATCGTGCTCGACACGCCGCTCGATCCGATGGACGCCGCCGACGCGACCTTCGCCACCGACAACCGCAAGGCCGGCAAGCTGATCGGCCAGTGGGCGCAAGGGCACGCTCGGCGACAAGGCGGCGGACGCCGAGCATCGTGTTCCTCGACCTCGCCACCAACCAGCCGACCGTCGACTATCCTGCGCGACCAGGGCTTCATGCAGGGCTTCGGCATCGACGTGAAGGATCCCAACAAGCTACGGCGACGAGGACGATCCGCGCATCTGCACCCACGAGATCAGCCAGGGCGACCAGGAGAAGGGCCGCACGGCGATGGAGAACGCGCTGCAGAAGTGCCCGGACGTCAACGTCGTCTACACGATCAACGAGCCGGCCGCGGCCGGCGCCTGGGAAGCGCTGAAGGCGGTCGGCAAGGACGACGGCAGCGTGCTGATCGTCTCGATCGACGGCGGCTGCCCGGGCGTCGAAGAACGTCGAGGCCGGCGTCATCGGCGCGACCTCGCAGCAGTATCCGCTCAAGATGGCGTCGATGGCGCTCGAGGCGATCGCATCGGGCAAGCTGCCGGAGATCGATCCGGCGGCCGGCTTCCTCGACACCGGCGCGCACGCTCATCACCGCCAAGCCGGTCGACGGCGTGCCGTCGATCACGGTCGAGGAGGGCCTGAAGCTCTGCTGGGGCTGATCGGCCTTGCCGGCGCCGCCGCGGCGGCGGCTGTCTCGATAGCGAGGGGACGCCCGTCGGCGTCCCCTTCGTGCACGGCGCCGGGGAGGAGAGCCGGATGAGCGACGACGCCGCCGGCTCGGCAGCGGCCGAGACGCGGCCTGGCGCGGCAGCGACCAGTCGGTCGCGCAGCTTCGAGGAGGAGCGCCCGAGCCCGGTCCGGCAGCATCCAGGCCTTCCTGCACGCACTATCCGACCATCGATCCCCTTCATCGTGCTCCTGCTCGGCGTCGTGATCTTCGCGCTTCGCGGCGCCCGGCAAGTTCCTCTCGCCGCTCAACCTGTCGCTGGTCCTGCAGCAGGTGACGATCATCGCCATCCTCGGGATCGCGCAGACGCTGGTGATCCTGACCGCCGGCATCGACCTGTCGGTCGGCGCGATCATGATCCTCTGCTCGGTGGTGATGGGCCGCACCGCCGTCGTCTACGGCGTGCCGCTCGCGATCGCCTTCCCGCTCGGGCTGCTCGTCGGCCTCGCCTGCGGCGTGGTCAACGGGCTGATCGTCACCATGCTGCGGCTGCCGCCGTTCATCGTCACGCTCGGCACCTGGAGCATCTTCGGCGCGCTCAACACCTGGTATTCGCGCAGCGAGACGATCCGCGCAGCAGGACATCGAGGCGGCGGCGCCGTTCCTGCTCTGGACCGGCAAGCCTGATCAAGCTCTACGACGCTGCGGCACGGCATCGGCCTCGACCTGCCGTTCCTGAAGGGCTGGGTGGTCACCTACGGCTCGCTCCTGATGATCGTGCTCGCGGTCGTCGTCTGGTACGTGCTGAACCGCACCGCCTTCGGCCGCCACGTCTATGCCACCGGCGACGATCCGGACGCGGCGCGGCTCTCGGGCATCAACACCGACCGCACGCTGATCGCGGTCTATGCGCTCGCCGGGCTGATCTGCGCCATCGCCGCCTGGGTGCTGATCGGGCGCATCGGCGGGGTCAGCCCGCAGGCCGGGCTGACCGCCAACCTCGATTCGATCACCGCCGTGGTGATCGGCGGCACCAGCCTGTTCGGCGGGCGCGGCTCGATCGTCGGCACGCTGATCGGCGCGCTGATCGTGGGCGTCTTCCGCAACGGCCTGGCGCTCACCGGCCTCGACGTGCTCTGGCAGGAATTCGCCGTCGGCGTGCTGATCATCGTCGCCGTCACCATCGACCAGTGGATCAGGAGGATTTCGGCATGAGCGCGCCGCCAGCCGTCCTCGAGGCGCGGGGCCTCATCAAGCGCTACGGCCGCGTGGTGGCGCTCGACCACGCCGACTTCGACCTGCATGCCGGGCGAGATCCTCGGCGGTCATCGGCGACAACGGCGCCGGCAAGTCGACGCTGATCAAGGCGCTCTGCGGCGCGGTCATCCCCGACGCGGGCGAGATCCTGCTCGACGGCAAGCCGGTGCACTTCCGCTCGCCGATGGAGGCGCGCCACGCCGGCATCGAGACCGTCTACCAGAACCTCGCGCTGTCGCCGGCGCTCTCGATCGCCGACAACATGTTCCTCGGCCGCGAGCTGCGCAAGCCCGGCATCGCCGGCAGCGTCTTCCGCCGGCTCGACCGCGCCGACATGCAGAGGATGGCGCGCGAGCAGCTGACCGAGCTCGGCCTGCTGACCATCCAGAACATCCACCAGTCGGTGGAGACGCTGTCGGGCGGCCAGCGCCAGGGCGTGGCGGTGGCGCGCGCCGCCGCCTTCGGCTGGCGCGTCGTCATCATGGACGAGCCGACCGCGGCGCTCGGCGTCAAGGAGAGCCGCCGGGTGCTCGAGCTGATGCGGACGTGCAAGCGCGCGCGGCCTGCCGATCGTGCTGATCAGCCACAACATGCCGCACGTCTTCGAGGTCGCCGACCGCATCCACATCCACCGGCTCGGCCGGCGCATCTGCGGTCATCGACCCGAAGGACTACACGATGTCGGACGCGGTCGCCATCATGACCGGCGCCATGAAGCCGCCGCAGGAGGCGATGGCGGCGTGAGCCTCGATGCGCTCGCGGCCGACATCCGATCGCCCGCGCCGAGGGGCGGCGCGCGGTATCTCTTCGCCATTGCCGGGGCGCCGGCGTCGGGCAAGTCGACGCTGGCGGAGGCGCTGCTCGCGGCGCTGGAGCGGGCGGCGCCGGGGCAGGCGGCGCTGCTGCCGATGGACGGCTATCATTTCGACGACGCGGTGCTGGACGAGCTCGGGTTCCGGGCGCGCAAGGGCGCGGCGCATACCTTCGACGTGGACGCGCTGGAGCGGGATCTCGGCGCGGGTGCGCTCCGGCGGGCGCGACGTGGCGGTGCCGGTGTTCGACCGCTCGCTGGAGCTGGCGCGGGCGGCGGCGCGGCTGATCCGCCCCGGGCACCGCATCGTGCTGGTCGAGGGCAACTACCTCCTGCTCGACCGGGCGCCTTGGGACCGGCTGGCGGGCTTCTTCGACCGCACGCTCTACCTCGACGTGCCGATCGCCGAGCTGCGCCGGCGGCTGGTCGAGCGCTGGCGCGGCTACGGCCGCGATCCGGTTGCCTCGGAGGCCTGGATCGACAGCAACGACATGCCGAACGCCGAGATGGTGGCCTCAGGCTCGCGGGCGGCGGACGTGATCTGGCGCGACGGAGCGGCGGTTTCCGACGCCGTGCGAGTGGGCTGACGCTGTCCACAGGGCCTTGCGGTTGTGTGGACAACTTCCTCCAACGATTTCAGGTGAATGGCGGCCGGTCTCAAGGTGATTCGGCAGCGGCGGCGTGACAATAGTGCGGCAAACCAGTGACAGTGCGCGAAAAAACGCTTTAGCCGTCGTTGATCAAGTGTTGATTTTTGCCGGCAACAACCGGATGTAAGACCAAGGCATCGGTACCAGAACGGCCGCGGATGCGCGGTTTACGAGTAGGCACCCGCGGCGGGATCTTCCCGCCAATGCCGTGTAGCGCGTGCGCGGTTGATTCGGTTCCCAGTGAGTGCGTGTGTGCCGATGGGCTCGGTACGAGCGTCGGCGGGTGTCCGTTGGGGACGAACACCCGCCTCTGGCGAAGGCCGTGACGACGTCGGTTGAGGGGTGGGGTGTGTCGTCAGGGCCCCGTGATCGCTGGTTTGAGGGGATCACGGGGTCATTAACCGCCAAGCCCGGCGGCGGCGCAACCGGTTAAATTTGCCGCGCCCGGCCCGGGCGACTGCGGGCTCACGTTAAAGTGTGTCCAGCGCACCGTGAGGTTGCGCGGGCGGGGGCGGGATGCCTGGTCCGGGCGACCGATCTCGGCTGAAACCAACGACTTGCGGGAGGGGTTCCGCAACGGCCTGCAAAGCGCGTCCGCGCGCGGAGGTTGTTGGCGAGATTCCGCCGATCGCAGTCCGCCAAGATCGGAAAGCGGCCTTCGCTGGCGATCATGCCCGCCAGGGCCGGGTTCGGGCCGGCGGGCGAGTCGGCTCAGGCGAGGCTTTCGGCAAGGTAGCGCGCGAAGTCGTAGTTCGGGCGCTCCAGGTGCGACAGGTGGCCGGGGCGGGCCAGCGCCGAGGAGAGGCCGCGGAACACCTTCTCGGTGCAGCCGCGATCCTCGACGTTGACCTCGTCGAGCAGCGTCTTGACCGCGGCGAAATGCGCCTGGGCGTCGGGGTCGTCGGCGAAGTCGGGCGACATGCCGCCGCCGAAGCCGATCCGCACCGTCCCCGGGGTCTGCGGGTGCAGCGTCAGGTACCAGAAATAGCCCGGGGTCAGGGTGATCAAGAGGCTCGGGTAGATCGCGAGCAGGAAGGTGGTGCGGCGCAGGTCGCCCTGAAGCCGGGTGTTCGACGGATGCGCCAGCGCGATGCTGAGGCTGTCGTCCTTGAGGATGGTGTGGAAGTTGAAGGTCGGCCGCCCCGGCGGGCAGACCATCTCGTCGAGCCTGGAGAGGCCGCCGATGGTCGCGGCGTGGCAGACCGGCAGGTGGTAGCTCTCCATGAAGTTCTCGGCGAGCACCTTCCAGTTGGTGTCCCAGACGTGGGTCTCGTAGAAGCTCTCGACGTAGCTCTCCATGGCGAAGTCGCCGATCAGCGCCTCGACCTCGGAGAGCCGCTCGGCGACCGGCAGCGCCTCGGGATTGAGCGTCACGAAGACCCAGCCCAGCCATTCCTCGCAGCGGACCTGCGGCAGCCGGTAGTCCTCGCGGCGGAAGGCGCGGTTCAGCGTCATCGCCGGGGCGCCGCGCAAGCTGCCGTCGAGGTTGTAGGTCCAGGCGTGGTAGGGGCAGACGATGCTGCGCACCCGGCCGCGGCCGGAAAGCAGCGTCGACATTCGGTGCAGGCAGACGTTGGAGAAGGCGTGCAGGTTTCCCTCGCGGTCGCGGACCACGGCGACCGGCTGGCCGGCGATCTCCCAGGTCAGATAGTCGCCGGGCTCGGCCAGCGCCGAGGCGCGGCCGACGCAGAGCCATTCGCGGCGGAACAGGCGGTCGAGCTCGGCGTCGAGGAAGGCCTGCGAGGTATAGACAGCGGGCGGCATCGCGCGGGCCTCCTCGAACGGGCAGGCCGCAGCCTCGCGCAACAGCGCGACCGCATCGTGATCGGGCAGGTCCTTCATCGCATTGCCTCCGTGCAGCGCTGGCCCGCAAGTCTGGCCCTTGCGTGGGCCGGGGTAAATGCCCGCGCGTTCATATCGGTCCGGCGCCCGGGAGTAATTTGCCGGGCGTAGTTTCCGGACAGGTCGTTGGCCGGGAGCGGAGACGCCGGCGCGGGCCGCTACTCCATCGCCAGGATCAGGTTGCGCACCGCGGGGTAGATCTCCTTCTCCCAGCGGCGGCCGCTGAAGACGCCGTAGTGGCCGACGTTGGCCTGCAGATGGTGGCGGCGCAGGTGCGGGCGGAGCGCGCTGCAGAGCTCGTGCGCGGCGGCGGTCTGGCCGGGGGCGCAGATGTCGTCGCGGCCGCCCTCGACGGTGAGGAGCGCGCTGTGGCGGATCGCCCGCGGATCGACCGGGCGGCCGCGGAAGGTGAAGCTGCCCTCGGCGAGCTCGGCGCGCTGGAAGATGCGCTCGATCGTCTCGAGGTAGAATTCCTCGGTCAGGTCGAGCACGGCGAAATACTCGTCGTAGAACGACTTGATCCTCTGGGCCTCCGCCAACTCGCCGCGCGCGAGATGGCGGTAGAGCCTGCGGTGCGCCTCGCGGTGGCGGCCCATGTTCATGGTCAGGAAGGCTGAGAGCTGCACGAAGCCCGGATAGACCCGCCGGCCGCCGCCGGCGTAGCGTGCCGGGACCGCCGCGATCAGGTTGCGCTCGAACCAGGAGAGCGGCCGGGACGTGGCGAGCCGGTTGACCTCGGTCGGACTCTCGCGGGTGTCGATCGGGCCGGCCATCAGCGTCATCGAGCGCGGCGTCGCCGGGTTGCGGTCCTGCGACATCACCGCGACCGCCGCCAGCGCCTGGACGCAGGGCTGGCAGACCGCGAGGATGTGTCCGCCCGGGCCGATCGCCTCGAGGAAGCGGATCAGATACTCGACATAGTCCTCGACGCCGAAGCGGCCGGCCGCGAGCGGCACGTCGCGGGCGTTCTTCCAGTCGGTGATATAGACGTCGTGGTCGCGGAGCAGCGTGGCGACGGTGCCGCTGAGCAGCGTGGCGAAATGCCCGGAGAGCGGTGCGGCGACCAGCACCCGTGGCTGCGGCGTGTCGACGTCCTTGGCGAAGTGCAGGAGCTGGCCGAAGGGCAGGTCGAGCGCAACCTGCTCGGTGACCGGCACGTCGCGGTTGCCGACCCGGACCGTCGCGATGTCGAAGCCGGGACGCGCGTGGCTGAGATGGAAGCGGGAGAGCATCTCGAGGCCGGCATCGACGGCGCGACGGGCGGGACTGGCGAAGGGGCCGGACATCGCGCGGGCCCAGCGTGCGCTGCGGCGCAGCGGCTCAAGGAGGTCGTCGTGCCACTGGTAGGACTGGTAAAGAATTGTTTCCTCCGCCCTTGGACCTGAAAAAATGCTAGTGCAATGCGTTTTGCAGTGCGAGAGAATTGTGTGCACTGCAACGCATTGGCTTGGGGGACCTTCCGGCGGATGGCACGCGCGACGCTGACGGTTTCGTCGAAGAATTATTCGTCCTGGTCGCTGCGCGGCTGGCTGCTGTGCCGGATGGCCGGCCTCGATTTCGAGGAGGTGCCGGTGGACCTCGGACGACCACGACGCCCGGCAGGAGCTGCTGCTGCTCTCGCCCTCGGTGCTGGTGCCTCGGCTGAACCACAATGGCGTCGAGGTCTGGGACACTCTGGCGATCGCGGAGTATCTGAACGAGATCGCGCCGGGGGCGCGGCTGTTCCCGGAGGACCGAGGCGCGCGGGCGCACTGCCGCTCGGTGTCGGGCGAGATCCACTCGGGCTTCTACAACCTGCGCTCGGCGCTGCCGATGAACCTCAAGGCGCGGCACGCGAACTTCAAGATCTTCTCCGGGGCGCGGCCGGACGTGGAGCGGATCCGGACGATCTGGAGCGAGTGCCTCGAGGCCTACGGCGGGCCGTTCCTGTTCGGGGCGCCGACGGTGGCCGACGCGATGTACGCGCCGGTCTGCACCCGGGTCCGCACCTATGCGGTGGCGCTCGACGCGCGGCTGCAGGGCTATTGCGAGACGATCTTCGACTGGCCGCTGATGGCGGAATGGACCGAAGGGGCGCTGGCCGAGCCGGACGAGATCGTCGAGCTCGAGGTCGAGTTCTGAGCCGGGCGGCGCTAACCGGCGGTTAACCCTGAGGCCGGAGGCTCCGGCCGGGGTGCGGCGGAGGCGACTTTGGCAGGCGAGAAGGAGGTGTCGGGGTTTTCCGAGGAGGCGCTGCGCGGGCTCGCCGACTTCGAGCGGCGGCTGCCGCCGCCGGCGGCGGACCCGGCGTCGCGGCTGCCGGATCCGGGGCCGGTCTCCGAGGCGCGGCCGCATTACTGGGGGCATCGCGAGCGGCTGCGGCAGCGGTTCGTCGCCGGCGGGCAGGCGGCGATGCCGGAGTACGAGCTCCTGGAGCTCTTGCTCTTCAACGCGATCGAGCGGATCGACGTGAAGCCGCTGGCCAAGGCGCTGCTCGCGGCCTTCGGCGATCTCAACGGCGTGGTGGCGGCCTCCGAGCACCGGCTGCTGCAGGTGCCGGGGACCACGGCCAAGGTGCATCTGCAGCTCCGAATCGTCGAGGCCTTCGCGCACCGGATGGCGCGGGCGAAGGTGATCCAGCGGTCGGTGATCGGCTCGTGGGACGAGCTGATGCGCTACTGCCGGACGGTGATGGCCTATCGCGACACCGAGCAGTTCCGCATCCTGTTCCTCGACCGCAAGAATGTGCTGATCGCCGACGAGGCGCAGGCCAAGGGCACGGTCGACCATGTGCCGGTCTATCCACGCGAGGTCGCAAAGCGCGCGCTCGAGCTCAACGCTTCGGCGCTGATTCTGGTGCACAACCACCCTTCCGGCGATCCGACGCCGAGCGAGTCCGACATCGCAATGACCGGGCAGATCGATCTGGCGTGCCAGGCGATCGGCGTCACGCTGCACGATCACGTGGTGGTCGGGAAGGGTGCGGAGGCGTCGTTCCGCAGCCTCGGGCTGCTCTGATGGCCGGCGCGAAAGGTTCTTAGCTCCGGCGGAAAACTGCTGGTCGCAACCATCGCGAAAAGTTGTTAAGCTTTCGAAAGAAGCTCAACTCGGGGAGGAAAACCGATGGGATTTGACAGGCTGCCGCTCGCAAGAGCGGCCGTCGCGGTTGGGGCAACCCTCGCGACGCTGTGGGCCGGCGCCGCCGGCGCGGTGAACATCAACTTCGTGTCCGGCGCCACCGGCCGCGACATCGACATGATGCGGGACCTGGTCAAGCCGTGGGAAGCGGAGACCGGCAACACGGTCACCATCGTGCCGATGCCGTCCTCGACCACCGACCAGTTCGCGCAGTACCGGCTGTGGCTGGCCGCCGGCAACGCCGACATCGACGTCTACCAGACCGACGTGATCTGGGCGCCGCAGCTCGCCGACAGTTCCTCGACCTGACCGAGGCCGCCGCGGACGTGATCGCCGACCATTTCCCGTCGATCATCGAGTCGCAGACCGTCGACGGCAAGCTGGTCGCCCTGCCGCTCTTCACCGACGCGCCGGCGCTCTACTACCGCAAGGATCTGCTCGAGAAGTACGGCGACGCGGTGCCGACCACCTGGGACGAGCTGACCGCCACGGCGCAGAAGATCCAGGACGGCGAGCGCGCCGCGGGATCCAAGGACATCTGGGGCTACGTCTGGCAGGGCAACGCCTATGAGGGCCTGACCTGCAACGCGCTGGAATGGATCAAGTCGAACGGCGGCGGCCAGATCATCGAGGCCGACGGCACGATCTCGGTCAACAACCCGGAGGCGGTGACGGCGCTCGAGATGGCCAAGGGCTGGGTCGGCACCATCTCGCCCGAGGGCGTGCTCGCCTACATGGAAGAGGAAGCCCGCGGCGTCTGGCAGACCGGCAACGCGGTCTTCATGCGCAACTGGCCCTACGCCTATGCGCTCGGCAACGGCGACGACAGCCCGATCAAGGGCAAGTTCGACGTGGCGCCGCTGCCGTCGGGCGGCGGCGACAACAAGTCGGCGGCGACGCTCGGCGGCTGGAACCTGGCGGTGTCCAAGTTCTCGCCGAATCCCGGAAGCGGCGATCTCGCTGGTGAAGTTCCTGGCCTCGACCGAGGTGCAGAAGCAGCGGGCGCTGCTGAACTCGCACCTGCCGACGATCGTGTCGCTCTACGACGATCCGGAGATCGCCGCGAAGCAGCCGCTCATGCCGCGCTGGAAGGACATCTTCCTGAACGCCGTGCCGCGCCCGTCGGCGCCGACCAAGGTCGACTACAACGAGGTCTCGTCCAAGTTCTGGTCGGCGGTGCACGAGACGCTGTCCGGCACCGGCACTGCGGCAGAGAATCTCGAGCTGCTCGAGCTCGACCTCGACGAGATGAAGGGCGGCGGCTGGTAGGCCGCCTGTTCCCGCGGAGAAGCCGCGGGTCGAAAGCCTCGCCGGAGGGCCACCGCCCTCCGGCCCCCGAAGGCGAACCTGGGGAGGCTCGACATGACAACCACCACCATCAGCGGACGCCCGCCGCAAGGCGCCGGCGCCGCGGTCAAGCCGGCGAACGGTCGCGAGCTCAGGCCGAGCGCATCCGCGCGGCCGGCTCTTCCTGCTGCCGATGCTGATGGCGCTGTTCCTGGTGGCGGCCTGGCCGCTGCTCCGGACGATCTATTTCAGCTTCACCGACACCTCGCTGACCAACCTCGTCCGGCGGCGAGTGGATCGGCTTCGACAACTATCTGACCTGGCGCACGCTGAGCTCGGGCAAGACCATCTATCGCGGCATGCTGGTCGATCCGGCCTGGTGGAACGCGGTCTGGAACACCTTCCGTTTCGCCATCATCTCGGTGACGATCGAGACGGTGCTCGGGCTGATCGTGGCGCTGGTGCTCAATGCCGAGTTCCGGGCCGCGGCATGGTCCGCGCCGCAATCCTGATCCCGTGGGCGATCCCGACCATCGTGTCGGCCAAGATGTGGGCGTGGATGCTTCAACGACCAGTTCGGCATGGTCAACGATATGCTGCATGAGCCTCGGGCTGATCGAGCCAGAAGATCGCCTGGACCGCCAACGTCGAGACGGCGATGTACGCGGTGCTGATCGTCGACATCTGGAAGACCACGCCGTTCATGGCGCTGCTGATCCTCGCCGGCCTGCAGATGATCCCGCGCGACATCTACGAGGCCGCCAAGATCGACGGCGTGCATCCGGTCAAGGTGTTCTTCAGGATCACGCTGCCGCTGGTCCGGCCGGCGCTGATGGTCGCGGTGATCTTCCGCCTGCTCGATGCGCTGCGCATCTTCGATCTGATCTACGTGCTGACGCCGAACTCGCGGCCACCAAGACCATGTCGGTCATCAGCCGCGAGAACCTGATCGACTTCGACAAGTTCGCCTATGGCTCGGCGCAGTCGACGCTGCTGTTCCTGATCATCGCGCGTCTCGGTGATCCTCTACATCTGGCTCGGCAAGGTCGACCTCGGGGGGAGCAAGTCGATGAAGGCTCGTCAACGACAGGCGGCGTTCTACCTCGCGGTCGTGGTGATCGTCGTGGTGGCGGTGTTCCCGTTCTACTACGCGATCATCACCAGCTTCAAAACCGGCACCGCGCTGTTCCAGGTCAACTACTGGCCGACCGAGTTCAACTTCGGCAACTACATCGACGTGATGCGGCAGGGCAGTTCCCGCGCAACATCCTGAACTCGGTGCTCGTCGCCTCGCTGACCGTCGCCTTCGCGCTGCTGCTCGCGGTGACGGCCTCCTATGCGCTGGCGCGGGTGCGGTTCCGCGGGCGGACGCTGCTGCTGCTGACCATCCTGGCGGTCTCGATGTTCCCGCAGATCGCGGTGCTGGCGGGGCTGTTCGAGCTGATCCGCTTCATCGGCATCTTCAACACGCCCTGGGCGCTGGTCTTCTCCTACACGATCTTCACGCTGCCGTTCACGGTCTGGGTGCTGACCACCTTCATGCGGGATCTGCCGATCGAGATCGAGGAGGCGGCGATCGTCGACGGCGCCACGCCCTGGGTCATCATCACCCAGGTGTTCATGCCGCTGATGTGGCCGGCGCTGGTGACGACCGGGCTGCTGGCCTTCATCGGCGCCTGGAACGAGTTCCTGTTCGCGCTGACCTTCACCTCGTCGAACACGCACGCGCACGGTGCCGGTGGCGATCGCGCTGCTCTCGGGCGCGCCGCAGTACGAAATGCCCTGGGGCATCATCATGGCCGCTTCGGTCATCGTGACGGTGCCGCTGGTCGTGCTCGTGCTGATCTTCCAGCGCAAGATCGTGTCCGGCCTGACCGCCGGCGGCGTCAAAGGATAATCGGGGAAACGTACGAATGGCAGCATCTGCAACTTCGCGACGTCCGCAAGTCCTTCGGCGCGGTCGATGTGATCAAGGGCGTCGACCTCGAGATCGAGGACGGCGAGTTCATGGTCTTCGTCGGCCCTTCCGGCTGCGGCAAGTCCACGCTGCTGCGCCTGATCGCCGGGCCTCGAGGACATCACCTCCGGCGACATGCTGTTCGACGGCAAGCGGGTCAACGACCTGGCGCCGTCGCAAGCGCGGCATCGCCATGGTGTTCCAGTCCTATGCGCTCTACCCGCACATGACGGTCTACGACAACATGGCCTTCGGCCTGAAGCTGCAGAAGGCCGGGCGCGGACGAGATCAAGCAGCGGGTCGAGCAGGCCGCGGAGCTGCTGCAGATCGACCACCTGCTCGACCGCCTGCCCAAGCAGCTCTCGGGCGGCCAGCGCCAGCGCGTGGCGATCGGCCGGGCCATCGTGCGCGACCCCAAGGTGTTCCTGTTCGACGAGCCGCTGTCCAACCTCGACGCGGCGCTGCGCGTCGCGACCCGGCTCGAGATCGCCAAGCTGCACCACAGCATGGACAACGTCACCATGGTCTACGTGACCCACGACCAGGTCGAGGCGATGACGCTGGCCGACCGGATCTGCGTGCTGCGCGACGGCCTGGTCGAGCAGGTCGGCACGCCGATCGAGCTCTACGAGACGCCGCAACTCGATCTTCGTCGCCGGCTTCATCGGCTCGCCGCAAGATGAACTTCCTGAACGGCGAGATCGCCCAAGGGCTACGGCTGCCACACGCTCGGCGTCCGCTCCGAGCATATCGTCGTCGACAACGACAATCCGACCTGGAAGGGCGAGGTAGTGCACGCCGAGAACCTCGGCTCGGACAACTATCTCTTCGTCGAGATCGGCTCGGAGGAGCCGGTGCTGGTGCGCCAGGAGGGCAAGACCTCGATCCCCTGGGGCGCCACCATCGGCATCCGGCCGCTCGAGGAGAACCTGCACCGCTTCGACGAGAAGGGCGTGCCGATGCGGTGACAGGGCCGTCACCGATCGCGTGCCAGCGGACTGCCACTGAATAGACACAAGTCTGCTTCGATCACAGATGCGTGAACCGTATCTGTGTGGCGGAGGAGAGGCGGCGACGGCGCCGACTACGTCAACGGCGGCGACGCCCACGTCCTGCGATCTCGGCCGCGCCGCGGGAGGCGCGGATCTCGTCGACACCCTTACACTGACCTGCGAAACGCTCGGCGACCTCAGGGCGTCGAGCTTCGACTTCGCCTGAAGCGGTTAACCTTCCTTGCGGCGGGCTTAACGCGCCAAAGATTGTGCAGTAAAATCAAACATCTCTCCGGCGTCGCACGCGTGCGACTCCGACTTACGTCGCACGCTGCTTCGAGGCGGTCGCCGGGACATCCCCCACCTCGGCCTTCGCCGTCGCCTCCATGATCGCGAAGCCGTTCGGATGAAGCGTCAGCGTGTCGCCGCTGTGGGCGATGCCCTGCGCCAGCGCCACCGCGCCGCCACCGATCAGCCGGACCTGGTGCGTCTCGGGCGAGAGGTTGAAGATGCAGAGCACGCTGCCGCCGCGGGTAAAGGCGAGGATCGGGTCGGAGACGTCGAAGAAGGCGGTGCGGCCGGTGCGCAGCTCAGGGGTGTCGCGGCGGAGCTTCAGCATCGCGCGGTAGAAGGCGAGGACCGAGTTCGGGCTGGCCGGCCTGGCCGGCGACGTGGTTCGCCGCCTGCGGCTCCTTGATCGGCAGCCAGGGCCGGCCGGTGGAGAAGCCGCTGCTGGCGTTGCCGTCGTCCCAGACCATCGGCGTGCGGCAGCCGTCGCGGCCCTTGTTCTCCGGCCAGAAGCGGATGCCCTGCGGGTCGGTCAGCTCGAAGTATTCGAGCTCGGTCTCGGTCTGGCCGAGCTCGTCGCCCTGGTAGATGCAGATCGAGCCTTCGAGCGACAGCAGCAGCGCGCCGGCGAGCTTGGCCAGCGGCTCGCGGCCGATGCCGTATTTCGCCCAGCGGGTGACGTGGCGGGCGACGTCGTGGTTGGAGAAGGCCCAGCTCGGCCAGCCGCCGGGCGCGCCGGCGTAGAACTCCTCGATCTGGCCGCGGAAATGCGCCGGGGTGAAGTCGATCGCCCAGCATCTCGAAGGAGTAGCATTGGTGCAGCCGCTTGCCGGTGGTGTATTCGCCCATCATCCGGATGGCGTGGTGGCTCTCGCCCATCTCGCCGACCAGCGCGCGGGCCTCGTATTCGTCGAGCAGCTTCCGCATCCTTTCGAGGAAGATCAGGTTCTCCGGCTGGTTCTTGGAGAAGAGGTGGTACTGCATGCCGTAGGGGTTCCACTCCGGCTTCTCCTTCACCCGGAAGTCGGCCGGGTCGTCCCGGAGCAGCTTGTCGTGGAAGTAGAAGTTGACGGTGTCGAGGCGGAAGCCGTCGACGCCGCGCTCCAGCCAGAACCGCATGGTCGAGAGCAGCCAGTCCTGCACCTCCGGATTGTGGAAGTTGAAGTCGGGCTGCTCGGCCAGGAAGTTGTGCAGATAGTACTGGAAGCGGCGCGGCTCCCACGCCCAGGCGCCGCCGCCGAAGATCGCGAGCCAGTTGTTGGGCGGCGAGCCGTCGTGCTTGGGATCGGCCCAGACGTACCAGTCGGCCTTGGGGTTGTTGCGGCTCTGCCGGCTCTCCTTGAAGAACGGGTGCTCGATCGACGAATGCGACAGCACCTGGTCGATGATGACCTTGAGCCCGAGCGCGTGGGCCCGCTCCAGGAGCGCATCGAAGTCGGCCAGCGAGCCGAAGATCGGGTCGATGTCGGTATAGTCGCTGACGTCGTAGCCCATGTCGGCCATCGGCGAGGTGAAGATCGGCGACAGCCAGATCGCATCGACCCCAAGCTCGGCGACGTAGGGCAGGCGCTCGGTGATGCCCTCGAGATCGCCGATGCCGTCGCCGTTCGAATCCTGGAACGACCGGGGATAGATCTGATAGATCACCGCGCCTCGCCACCAGTCAGCCATCGCCGCTTCCCTCTCATCGCATCGCCGGCACGGTAGCGGATCGGCGGGCCGGTGCAAGGCCGCGACCCCCGGCCGACCGGCAGGTCAACCGAGCTCCAGCGAGACCTCGGCGAAGACCGCGGAGTGGTCGAGCTCCGGCCGCGGGCCGCGGAACATGCGCGCGGTCTCGAACACCGGGGCGAGACCGAGGTCGCGGGCGAGGGCGGTTCCGGCGTAGTTGGGCTCCGGGATGTCGAGCGAGACGCCACCATCCGCCGGGGCGTGGACCGCGAGCGTCGCGAGGAGCTCTTGGGCGTCGCGCGGATCGGCGGCGTGCAGCGGGCCGATCTTGGCGCCGGAGCGGCAGCTGCGGATGGTGCCGTAGCCTTCGACCTCGCCGTCGCGCTCGAGCACGAGGGTATGGCGGCGCGGCGTGTCGCGGAACCAGGCGGTCAGATAGGCCCGGCGATCGACCCCGCTCGCCTCGCGGTCGAGCGCGAGCAGCGACGGCAGGTGCCCGGGCGCGACCGGCACCACGTCCGAGGCCGGCGCGGGGGTCAGGCTGCCGTGATAGCGCCGGGTGCGGTGCGAGGCGACGAAGCCGACGCGGGCGTAGGTCTTCTGCTGCTCGGCCACGCCGTCGAGGCCGATCGTGCGGTCGCCGAGGCGCGCGAGGCCCGCCTTCCAGATGGCGAGGCCGAGGCCCTTACCCCGCCAGCCCTCGCGGACGATGTAGAGGCCGACGAAACCGAAGCCGCGGCTGTGCCGCACCGCGGCGATCGCCGCCACCGGCGTGGCGTCGAGCCAGCCCATCAGGAAGCCTTCCGGATCGGCCGCCCGGAAGGCGCCGGCGTCATCGAGGCCCGGGTTCCAGCCTTCGGCGGCCGCCCAGTCGAGCGCGCGCTCGACATCGGCCGGGCTCATCGTCGCGATCCGCATCACCCGTGGCCGGCCAGCGCCTGGCGCAGGCTTGCCGGCGTCGCCGGCTTCTCGTGCAGGTCGAGGCCGGAGACCAGATCGACGATATGGCTCTCCATCAGCTCGCCGGCGAGCGGGGCGTCATGGGCCTCGAAGGCCAGCAGCAGCGCATCGTGGGCGTGGCGCTCGCAGAGCGTGTCGCGGCGCTTCCAGTAGAGCGCGATGATCAGTGCCGAGCGCGCCACCAGCCGCTCGATGAAGTCGGCGATGATGGTCTGATCGGCGATCTGCGCGATCCGGTTGTGAAAGGTGCCGGAGAGGTAGACCGCGCGGCCGATGTCGCGGCTGGCGATGGCCGCGTGCTCCTCGGCGATGTGCGCGCGGAGCGCCTTGAGGTCGGCGGCGCGCGCGCGCCGCGCCGCCGATTCGGCGGTGCGCGGCTCGAGCAGTGCCCGCGCCTCGAAGACCTCGCGGGCCTCGCGCAGGCTCGGGCGGGCGACGAAGGCGCCGCGGTTGCGCTGCAGCGTGACCAGCTCGCGGTGGGCGAGGCCCTTCAGCGCCTCGCGGACCACGGTGCGGCCGACGCCGAAGACGTCGCCCACCTCGTCCTCGGGCAGCCGCATCCCGGGGGTCAGGCGGTGCTCGAGGATGGCCCGGGCCAGGCTGTCGGCCAGATCTTCGCTTCGCGGCGGCGGGGCAGGGGTTCCGGCGTCGGGGTCGGCAGTCGTGGTCATGTCACGCGGTATCCTCAGGCTCGACTCGGCGATCTATGCGATCATAGCGCAAGTCTGGATGCACGGCGGGAGACACGATTCCCGCGAAAACGTCGACGCTGGGCCGGGGTTCCGCGCGGTTAAGCGCCTGTTAGCCATCGCGGGCGTCAAATCGGCAGGTTGCGATCCCACAAGGAGTGCCTGGTCCCCATGAGTAGCCTCACCACCCCCGAGGCGGAGCTTCGCGCGCTGGGCAGCCTGCGCCGGCAGTGCCTGTTCGCCGTCACCATCCTCCTGGTCGAGGACAGCCGCACCGCGTCCGAGGCGATCCGGCTCTACGCCGCCGAGAGCGGCGCGCGCGTGCGCCGCGCCGACAGCCTGCATGCGGCGAGCCGGCACCTGGCGATCTATCGGCCGAGCGTGGTGATGGTCGACCTCGGGCTGCCCGACGGCGACGGCATGGCGCTGATCCGCCACCTCGCCTCGGCCTCGACGCCGATCGACGCCATCATCGCGCTGAGCGGCCGCGAGCGCGCCGCCTGGCAGGCCGAGGCGACGCTGGCCGGCGCCGCGGCCTGTCTGGAGAAGCCGATCGCCAGCCTCAGGGCGTTCCAGGAATGCGTGCTCGCGGTGCTGCCCGATGCCGCGAGCCGCCGCCGGCCCGACGAGCGCGAGCTGATGCTGGCCGGGCGGGCGTCGGTCGGCGCAGCACTTCAGGAAGACCTGCGCCGCGCCCGGGCGCTGATGGCCGACGCGGTTCCCGCCGGGGATGCCGAGACCATCGCTTATTGCGCGCAGTTTCTCGGCTCGGTCGGCGAGATGCTCGGCGACCGCGACCTTCACGCTGCCGCGCGCGCCGCGGAGACGCCGGACGGCGCCGCGCGGCTGGCGGCGCTGCTCGACCGGCGGCTCGGCCGGGCCGGTGCGAAGCAGGCGGTGGCCTGAAGCCTGGACTAGCCGGAGGCGTCCGAGGCGCCGCGCTCGCGGTAGGGCGTGGTCTTGTAGAGCGTCCGGTAGCATTTGGAGAAATGCGACGGCGAGGCGAAGCCGCAGGCCAGCGCCACGTTGATCACGCTCATGTCGGTCTGCAACAAGAGGTTGCGCGCCTTCCCGAGCCGCAGATCCATATAGTAGCGCTTGGGGCTGCGGCCGAGATAGCGGCGGAACAGCCGCTCGAGCTGGCGGGTGGACATCGCGACGTCGCGGGCGAGGTCGGCGGGCGACACCGGGTCCTCGATATGCGCCTCCATCTGGGCGATCACCGAGGCGAGCTTGGGGTGGCGCACGCCGATCCGGGTCGGGATCGACATCCGCTGCGCGTCCTGGTCGGAGCGGATCGAGGTGTGGATCATCTGATCGGCGACGAGGTTGGCGAGCTCAACCCCGTGCCGGCGGGCGATCAGCTTCAGCATCAGATCGGTCGAAGCGGCGCCGCCGGCGGCGGTATAGCGGTCGCGGTCGATGACGTAGATGTTCGGGGTGAGGTCGATGTCGGGGAAATCCTCCTCGAAGCCGTCGCGGTTCTCCCAGTGGATGGTGCAGCGGCGGCCGTCGAGCAGGCCCGCCGCGGCGATCACCTGGGCGCCGGTGCAGAGCGCGCCGATCGCCAGCCCGCGGCGCGCCTCGCGGCGAAGCCAGGTCAGCACCGGTTTGCTGATCGCGGCCTTCACGTTGATGCCGCCGACCACGAGGATCACCGCGTCGCCGCCGACCGGCTCGAGGCCGCCGTCCGCCTGCAGCGCGACGCCGTTCGAGGCGGTCACCGGCCCGCCGCTCGCGCTCACCACCCGCCACTCGTAGAGCGTCCGGTCGGCCATGCGGTTGGCGATCCTGAGCGGCTCGATCGCGCCGGCGAAGGCGATCATCGTGAAATTCTCGACGAGGAGGAAGACGAACCGCTCCGGCCTGAGGTCCGGACTGGGCTTCGGACTGGGCTTCGCGGATGCGACAGCGGCGCACATGCCGCGACTAGGCGAGCCGAGGCCGCCCGCGGTCAAGTCAAATCCGCGCGTCGAGACTATGGAAAAGCTCCGGCGGCTCGCCTATAGACGGGCGCCAGACCGATGCTCAGTCCGGGGAGCCCGACTATGTGTGCCGAGTGGAGCAAGACCGCGTGGAGATCGCGTCCGCGCGTGCAGATGCCCGACTATCCCGACGCCGCGGCGCTGGCCGCCGCCGAGCGGAAGCTCGCGTCCTATCCGCCGCTGGTCTTTGCCGGCGAGGCGCGCAAGCTCAAGGCGCAACTCGCCGAGGCGGCCGAGGGCCGGGCGTTCCTGCTGCAGGGCGGCGACTGCGCCGAGAGCTTCGCGGAGTTCTCCGCCGACAATATCCGCGACACCTTCAAGGTGATGCTGCAGATGGCGGTGGTGCTGACCTTCGGCGCCAAGGTGCCGGTGGTGAAGATCGGGCGGATGGCCGGCCAGTTCGCCAAGCCCCGCTCCTCGGCCACCGAGACGGTGGGCGGCGTCGAGCTGCCGTCCTACCGCGGCGACATCATCAACGGCTTCGACTTCACCGCCGCGGCGCGGGTGCCGGATCCGGCGCGGATGCTCGAGGCCTACACCCAGTCGGCGGCGACCTTGAACCTGCTGCGCGCCTTCAGCCAGGGCGGCTATGCCGATATCACCCGGGTGCATTCCTGGACGCTCGACTTCACTGCCGGGCAGGCCGGCTACGAGCAGTACCACAAGCTCGCCAACCGCATCTCGGACGCGCTGGAATTCGTCGGCGCGGCGGGCGTCAGCCCGGAGACCGCAGATGCGCTGCACCGGGTCGATTACTACACCTCGCATGAAGCGTTGCTGCTCGAATACGAGGAGGCGCTGTGCCGGATCGATTCCACTACCGGGCTGCCGGTGGCGGGCTCGGGGCACATGATCTGGATCGGCGACCGGACGCGGCAGCCGGAGGGCGCACACGTCGAGTTCGCCCGCGGCGTGCAGAATCCGATCGGGCTGAAGTGCGGGCCGACGATCACCGAGAGCGATCTCTTGAAGCTGATTGACCGGCTGAACCCGAAGGACGAGGCCGGCCGGCTGACACTGATCTGCCGCTTCGGCGCCGGGCAGGTCGGCGAGCATCTGCCGCGGCTGATCCGCGCGGTCGGGCGCGAGGGGCGCAAGGTGGTCTGGTCGTGCGATCCGATGCACGGCAACACCATCAAGGCGGCCTCCGGCTACAAGACCCGGCCGTTCGAGCGGGTGCTGCGCGAGGTGCGCGAGTTCTTCGCGGTGCATGCCGCCGAGGGCACCATCCCCGGCGGCGTGCATTTCGAGATGACCGGGCAGGACGTCACCGAGTGCACCGGCGGGGTGCGGGCGGTGCGCGACGAGAACCTGTCGGACCGCTATCACACCGCCTGCGATCCGCGGCTCAACGCGTCGCAGGCGCTGGAGCTCGCGTTCCTGGTGGCGGAGATGCTGCACCAGCGCCTGCAGGCGCGCCGCGCCGCCGTCTGAGATTTGTCCGGGCGCGTGCTGGTCCTGACCGCGGCGGCCGGCGTCTCCGACACCGCCGCCACGGCGCTGGGCGGGACGGTGCGGCGGCTGGCGCCGACCGCCGTCGAGATCGCGCTCGATGGGCCGCTGCCGGCGGGCTTCGCGGTGCCGGGGTGCGACGCAAACGTCGTGCCGGCGGAGGGCCGGCGCAAGCGGATGCTGATCGCCGACATGGATTCGACGATCATCGGGGTCGAATGCATCGACGAGCTCGCGGATTTCGCCGGAGTGAAGCCGGAGGTGGCGCGGATCACCGAAGCGGCGATGCGGGGCGAGCTCGACTTCGAGGGGGCGCTGATCGCGCGGGTCGCGCTGCTCAAGGGGCTGCCGGCAGCGGATCTCGAGCGCTGCTATGCCGAGCGGGTGCGGCTCAATCCCGGCGCCCGGGTGCTGGTGCGGACGATGGCGGGGCTCGGGGCGGAGACCGCGCTGGTCTCGGGCGGCTTCAGCTTCTTCAGCGAGCGCGTCGCCGCGGCGGCGGGGTTCGCCCGGCAGCAGGCCAACCGGCTCGAGGTCAGCGACGGGGTGCTGACCGGCGAGGTCGCCCGGCCGATCCTCGGCCGCGAGGCCAAGCTCGCAGCACTCCGGCGCATTGCCGACGAGGCCGGGATCGTGGCGTCGGAGGTGCTCGCGGTGGGCGACGGGGCGAACGATCTCGCCATGATCGAGGCCGCGGGGCTCGGGGTCGCCTATCACGCGAAGCCCGCGCTGGCGGCGGCGGCCGATGCGCGGCTCGAATACTCGGACCTCACCGCGCTCCTCGCGTTGCAGGGCATACCGCAGGACGAGTGGCGCGGCTGAGATCGCTTCGATGGCCGCGGGGCGGGCCTACTTGCCGTCGATCACCCGGAACCGCGGCGGCGTCGCGGCGTCGCGAGCCTTGGCCGGCGCGTTCGGGTTGCCGTCGATGCTGCGGAGCTTCGGGGCCGGGGCGGGCTTGGCTGCGGCGAAGGCAGCCTGCGCCTCGGCGAAGCCGGGCATCAGCTGCCTGGGCTCGGCGCCCTGGCTGGGCTCGACCGGGGTGACCGCCACGTCCTCGATGGCGAAGGCGAGCGGCGCCGCGAAGAGCTCGCCCTCGCCGGAGGTGCAGCCGATCACCCGGTTGATGTCGCCGAAGTCGCTCTTGAGCGGCATCATCAGCATGGTGGCGTGGTAGGTGCCGGCGCGGTTCGGTGCTGCGAGCTTGAGCTCGACGATCGCCGGCTCGTTCATCACCACGTTGAGCAGGCGGTCGAAGCGGACGCGGTCGGCCTCCTCGATCAGCTGGGCGGGCTGCATGCCGCGCACCTCCATGCCCATCATCTCGCAGATCTTCATGCCGGCGAGGCGGATGCGCATGTTGTCGGGCGCGAGCTTCTCGATGATGAACATATTCTCGAGCGCCGACTCGAACTGGCGCGGGTCGATCTCGGCGCGATAGGGAGCCGCGCGCCCGGCCCGCAGCCGCTCCCAGTAGGTCTTCAGCGAGGAAAGCATGATGTCGTTCATTCGAAACTTGACCGCACGAGACCTGCCTGCTTACCCTCGGCGGCCCCCGCGGCCGGCCCTTAGGTAAATGATTTCTTCATACGCTATACCACCCCTGCCGCAAAGTCGCGCGCTTTGCACAGATTATCTTAATTTGCGCGGATTTTGGCGAAGAGATCGGCAGAGAGTCGCCTATAGCGCGAGTGGTCCGGAATGCCGCTGAGCTCGATGACCGGCTTCGCCGACCGGGTCGGGGGAAGCGATGGATTCGCCTGGACCTGGGAGGCGCGGAGCGTCAATGGCCGCGGCTTCGACCTGCGGCTGCGGCTGCCCGACGGGATGGAGTCGCTCGACCCTCCGGTACGCGCTGCCGCGGGCCGGCTGCTCGCGCGCGGGTCGGTGACGGTGATGCTGCGGCTGGCGCGCGGCGGCCGGGGCGGGGTGCCGCGGCTGAACGCCGAGGCGCTGGAGGGCGCGGTCATGGCGGCGCTCGCGGCGTCGGAGACGGCAGCGCGGCTCGGGCTCGACCTCGCGCCGATGACCGCGGCGGACCTGATCGGGGTGCGCGGCGTGCTCGACAGCGAAGGCGCGGCGCCGGAGGAGACCGAGGCGCTGCTGGCCGCACTCGTCGCCGAGATCGAGCCGCTGCTCGCGGCGCTGGCCGAGGCGCGGGCCGCCGAAGGCGCGGCGCTCGCCGGCGTGCTCGCGGCGCAGCTCGACCGGATCGAGGCGCTGGCGGCGGCGGCGCGGATCACCGCCGAGGCCCGGGCCAGCCGCGCCGGCACGCTGCTCAGGAGCCGGCTCGAGGCGGTGCTGGTCGTGGCCGCAGCGATGGACGAGGCGCGGCTGGCGCAGGAGCTCGCGCTGCTCGCGGTCAAGATCCGATGTCACCGAGGAGCTCGATCGGCTGACGGCGCACGTCGCGGCGGGGCGGGCGCTGATCGCCGGCGCCGGCCCTTCGGGGCGCAAGCTCGACTTCCTGATGCAGGAGTTCAACCGCGAGGCCAATACCCTCTGCTCCAAGGCCGGATCGAGCGAGCTGACGGCGATCGGCCTCGAGATGAAGGTGGTGATCGATCAGATGCGCGAGCAGGTGCAGAATGTGGAATAGCCGGTGACCGAGCCTTCGCGGCGGCGCGGCATCCTGATCATCCTGTCGTCGCCCTCCGGGGCGGGCAAGTCCACGCTGTCGCGGCGGCTGCTGGAGTTCGACCCGGAGGTGCGCTTCTCGATCTCGGCGACGACCCGGCCGCCGCGGGCCGGCGAGCAGGAGGGGCGCGACTATCTCTTCAAGAGCCGGCGTGAGTTCGAGGCGATGGTCGAGCGCGGCGAGATGCTCGAGCATGCCGAGGTGTTCGGCAACCTCTACGGCACGCCGCGGGCGCCGGTCGAGGCCGCGATCGCCGACGGTCAGGACGTGCTCTTCGACGTCGACTGGCAGGGCGGCCAGCAGATCCGCAACTCGAGCCTGCGCGACGCGGTGGTCTCGATCTTCCTTCTGCCGCCGTCGATCGCCGAGCTGGAGAGCCGGCTGCGCGCCCGGGGCCAGGACGCGCCGAGCGTGGTCGCCGAGCGCATGGCGAAGTCTCGGGACGAGATCAGTCACTGGGCGGAATACGACTACGTGCTGATCAACGCCAACCTCGCGCAGTGCGAGGCGGAGCTTCGGGCGGTGCTTGCTGCGGAGCGGTTGCGCCGCGACCGCCGGCCGGATCTGGTGGCGCTGATCCGGGGGCTCAACGAGGAATTCGAGGAGCGGCTGAAATGAGCCTCTACACGCTCGACGGGATCGCGCCGGAGCTGCCGGCGGACGGCGACTTCTGGGTGGCGCCCGGCGCGCAGCTAAGCGGGCGGATCGTGCTCAAGGCCGGCGCCTCGGTCTGGTTCAACGCGGTGCTGCGCGGCGACAACGAGCCGATCGTGGTCGGAGAGGGTTCGAACGTGCAGGACAACTGCGTCTGCCATACCGACATCGGCTTTCCGCTGACCATCGGCGCCGGCTGCACCATCGGGCATATGGCGCTGCTCCATGGCTGCACCGTGGGCGAGAACAGTTTGGTCGGCATGGGCGCGATGGTGATGAACGGTGCTGTGATCGGCCGGAGCGTGCTGGTGGGCGCCGGTGCGCTCATCACCGAGGGCAAGGAGATCCCGGACGGCACGCTGGTGATCGGCCGGCCGGGCAAGGTGGTCCGCGCGCTGACCGGCGAGGAGATCGCCGGGCTCCGCCGGTCGGGGAGGGCTACCGCGCCAATATGGCGCGGTTCAGGTCGGGACTTCGGCGGTCTGACGATCGGCGATGATGCCGATCTCCACCGCGCTCTCGCCGAAGCTCATCGCGAGGCGCTGGTCGGCGGCGGCGAGCGCCTGGCGCAGCAGCGCGAACTGGACGCCGTCGGGCTTAAGGTCGGTGAGCGGCGCGCCGTCGGTCAGATGCGCCCAGAGCGCCGCCGGCGGGGCGGTGCGGCGGCCTTCGACGGCGAGACGGATCGCGCCGGGGGTGACGCCGACGCGGACCTGGCCGCCCATCGGCAGGCTGCGCTCGAGGCAGAGCACCGCGAGGTAGATCAGCCGCGCCGAGGTGCGCGGCAGGTCGCCGGCGGGCGTCTCCCAGGCCACCGTGAAGCGTCCGTGGAACATCGCGTCGGTGATCTGCGTCGCCTCGTCGATCGAGAGCCGCCCTGCGGATCGGCGGGACCGAAGGCGACCCGGAAGAAGCGGAGCTTGGCGAGTGCTGTGGCGAGGCTGTCGTTGACCAGCGCGAGCTCGGGGGCGCCGCCGCCGCTGGAGAGCTGCATCAGCTCGAGCCCGTTGCCGATCGCGCCCATCGGGCTTATCAGGTCGTGGCAGAGCCGGACGCTGACCAACTCGCTGAGATCGGGCCGGGTCACGATGGGGTGCTCCGGTCGCGAGGGTGTGCGATGGACCAGTATCTCGAACCGGGCATGCTGGTGCGCCATCCGGAACGGCCGGACTGGGGCCTCGGGCAGGTGCAGTCGGTGATCAACGGCAAGATCACCGTGAACTTCGAGCATGCCGGAAAGGTGGTCATCGATGGCTCCCGGGTCGACCTCGAGCCCGAGCTCGGGCCGCCGCACGACTAGGTTAACCTCTCGCACGGAGCTGTTAAAGCATTGTAAATGCCGCGGCGACGCCGGCGGATGCAGCCGCGGGTGGGCGAGGCGCCCGCTCGACGAGCAGCGAATCCCCGAATTCGTGGGTGCGGTAGCCGCGGCGGGCGAGCGTCTGTCCGGCGCGGTCTAATGCCGCGTCGTCGGCGAAGGCGCGCAGCAGCTCGAAATGGCTTTCGCCCGGCTGGTGGACGCCGGTGAGGATGGCGTCGACGACGCGCGAGCGGCGTGTCGGGGCCGATGCGCCCGCGGGCGACGCCGTCGCCGGCACGCACGGCCGCGTCGGCGACGGCCGCGGCCTCCAGCGCGCGCACGACGGTCGTGCCGATCGCGATGACGCGGCCGCCGTTCGGCGCTTGGTCTCGGCGATCGCGGCCGCGGTCGCCTGCGGGATGCGGTAGGGCTCGTCGAACGGCAGCCGGCGGTCGAGCGCGGGATCGCCGGTCGAGGAGATGCCGGCGGCATGGGTGAGCGTGGCGAAGCCGATGCCGCGCCGCCGCCAGCGCTGCCAGCGTGCGCCAGTCGAGCGCAAAGCCGGCCGACGGCGCCTCGAAGGCGACCGGGTTGGCGGCGATCGGCGTCCAGACGTCCCACGAGCGCCAGCGGCTCGCGCGACGTGCGCGTACTGGATCGGCCGGCCGTGCCGCGCCAGCCCTGCCAGCATCGTCGGCGCCGCTGCCGAGGAAGCGCAGCTCGATCAGGCGCGGGTGGCCGAGCAGTGCGCTCGACCACCGCCGTCGAGCGGCCCGAGCGCGAGGCGGTCGCCCGGCGACAGCGGCGGCGGGGGCGGCCGGTCCTCCGTGCGGCGTGCGGTGGTCGCCGGCGCCGAAGGCGATGCGCGACGAAGCGGGTCGGATCGCGCGAGCGACAGCCAGCCGGCGAGCCGGACCTCGATCGGCCTGCCGCTCGCGCAGGTGGGTGCCGGACAGGCTGGCCGGCAAGGTCGCGGCGTCGTTGGCGACGACCAGGTCGCCGGGGCGGAACAGCGTGCGCGAGCGCGGCGCGCGGCAGGTGCCGGATGCGGCCGTCGGCGCTCGAGCGATGAGGAGCCTGGCGCGACCGCGCGATCGGGACGGTCGGCGGCGATCATGCGCGCGCCTCCGAGCGCGGCGCGCGGCGCGGGCCGGCAAGCGCGGCGCGCATCGTCGTCGATGATCTCGGCGGCGGCGTCCTCCGGGCGCTTCAGCGTCGCGCGGATCGGCGTCGGGAACGGCCAGCGCGTGCAGCGGCGTGTCCATGTCGCCCGGGTCGATCGCGAGGAAGCGCACGCCGTCGGCCTTGCGCCTCCTCGGCCCAGATCGCCGTGAGGTGGCGCAGCGCCGCCTTGCTCGCGCCGTAGGCGCCCCAGCCGGGATAGGCGTTGACCGCCGCGTCGCTGGAGATGTTGATCACGAGCGCGCCGCGCCCCTCGCGCGCCGAGGCGGCAAGCGCGCCGAGAGCGCCTTGGTCAGGCGGAACGGCGCCGACGAGGTTGACCGCGAGCGCCCGCTCCAGCTCCTCGCACTCGGTGTCGGCAAGCAGCGCCAGCGGCACCGGGCCGAGGCTCGAGGCATTGTTGATCAGCACGTCGAGGCCGCCGAGGTTCGCCGGTGATCTGCAGCGCGATCGGGTAGATGTCGTCCTTCGTGCCGACGTCGCCGACGATGCCGACGCGCGCCGGTGTCCCAGGCGGTCTCGCTGCGACCGCCGCGGCGGTGCGGGCGACGAAGGCGACGCGCGCGCCGTGCGCGGCGAGCTGCCGCACGAGCGCCAGGCCGAGGCCGGAGGTGCCGCCGGTGACCGCGACGCGAAGCCCCTTGAGATCGGTGTGCGATGCATGTGTGCGTGCTCCTTCGTTCGAGAAGCGCCCTCTGCTACAAGTTAAAGTGAACTTGAAGTCAAGCGGAAATTGTGCTTGATGTCCGCGCATGGATCCGATGCTGACCATCACCGAGGTGTCGCGGCGCAGCGGCGTCGCGTCCTCGGCGCTGCGCTTCTACGAGGAGCGCGGGCTGATCGTCGTCCGAGCGGGCCGGCTCCGGGCCACCGCCGCTATCCGCGCTCGGTGCTGCGCCGGATCGCCTTCATCGTCTTCGCGCAGCGGATCGGGCTGACGCTCGAGGAGATCGGCGCCGAGCTCGCCAAGCTGCCGACCGACCGCATGCCCGACGCGCGCGCGACTGGGCGCGGCTGTCGGGCGAGTGGACGCAGCGCGGATCGACCAGCGGATCGCCGAGCTTGCAGCGGCTGCGCGACTGGGCTGACCGAATGCATCGGCTGCGGCTGCCTGTCGATCGACCGCTGCCGCCTCGCCAACCCCGCCGACCGGGCGGGCCGCGCGGGGCCGGGGCCGCGCTACTGGCTGGGCTGACGGGTCAGCGATCCTCGACGATGCGGATATAGGCGGCAGTGACGAAGAGGATGATGAGGCCGAAGAGGATGCGCCGGGTGCCCTCGGGCATCTGCAGGACGGTGAGGAGCGTGGCGAGCACCGTCAGGATCAGCGCGCCGAGGATGGTGCCGGCGTAGCCGCCACGGCCGCCGAAGATCGAGGTGCCGCCGATCACCGCCGCGGCGACCGAGGGCAGTACCAGCGGTTCGACCAGCGACAGCGACGGCGCCTTGATCAGGCCGACGTAGAGCAGGCCGGCGATCCCGGCGAGAAGCCCGGAGACGAGGTAGAGCGTGAGGATCACCTGCCAGTAGAGGACGCCGGAGATGCGCGCCGCTTTCTCGTTGTCGCCGACCGCGTAGAGCAGCCGGCCGAAGCCGGTGCGGCGCAGGGTGAAGATGATCAGCGCCGCCAAGGGCACGAAGACCAGGAGCGCGTTCGGCACGCCGTGGGTGAGGCCGGTGCCGAGCCAGGCGAGCGATCGCGGGATCTTGGTGCCCGAGGCGATCACGGTGCGCTGGTAGACCTGCAGGAAGCCGGTGCCGATCAGGCTGGTGCCGAGCGTCATGATCAGCGGATGCACCCGGAAGATGCCGACGCCGATGCCGTTGGCGAGGCCGATCAGCACGGCGGGGACGAGCCCGATCAGGATGGCGACCGCCGGGTCGTGCTGCACCACCTGGGTCGCCATGATGAAGGCGGCCATGGTGGCGACGGTGCCGACCGAGAGGTCGATGCCGCCGGTCAGCATGGTCATGGTCTGGCAGCCGGCGAGGATGGCGAGCGGGATCGCGAACTTGATGGTGTTGGCGATCCAGCGCTCGTTGACGATGCCGGGGCGCAGGATTTGCAGGAGGCCGACGAGGAGGATCAGCAGGATCAAGAGCGGCACCAGCGGCTGGTCGCTCATGAAGCGCTTGATCCGGCGGCCGAAGGACGGCGCTTGCGGTGCGGAGGTGTCGGTCATGGGGTGCGTCCGCGCATGGCGATGAAGGCGCCGAACATCACGACGACGACCATGATCGTGCCCTCGACGATGGTGGCGACGTTGGGATCGACCGAGAGCAGCGTCAGGTCGGTGCGCGCCAGCCGCAGGATGAAGACCGCGACGATCGGGCCGACCAGGCCGCCGCGGCCGCCGCCGAGCACGACGCCGCCGAGGACGACCGCGGCGACGCTGGCGAGCAGGTAAGGCCCGGGGATCGGCGCGCCGATGCCGGTGGACATGGTGAGCGCGAGGCCGCCCATCGCTGCGAAGAGGCCGGCGGTGGCGTAGGCGGCGATGCGGGTGCGGGCGACGGCGACGCCGCTGCGGAAGGCGGCGAGCTCGCTGGAGCCGATCGCGTAGATCGAGAGGCCGAGGCGCGAGCGGCGGAGCGGGATCCACACCGCGCCGAGGCAGACGAGGAGCAGGATCAGCGCCTTGGGGATCCAGGCGGTGACCGCCTCGGGGACGCCCGGAACGGGGATGGTGCCGATGATCAGTGCCTTCAGCCAGTCGGCGGCGGCGCCGCCGGGGGCGTCGAGCACCAGGAGGGCGGCGCCTTGCAGGACGAAGAGCATCGCCAGCGTCACCACGATGTCGGGGACGCGGGTGACGACGATCAGGATGCCGTTGAGCGCGCCGAGGAGGAGACCCTGCAGCAGGACGAGCGGCACGACGAGGAGCGCGAACTCGCCGCTGGCGCCGTCCATCATCCGGGCGGCGGTGACGCTGGTCAGCGCCATCATCGAGGCGACCGAGAGATCGACGCCGCCGGCGATGACGACGACGGTCTGGGCGGCGGTGGCGAAAGCGTAGGGCAGCACCGCGCGGGCGAGCGAGCCGAAGTCGCCGCCGCCGTAGCCGGGCTGGATCAGCCGGGTGACGACGAGGAGCACCACGAGGAGCCCGAAGAGGCCGGCGACCCAGCCTTCGCGGCGCAGGCGCGCGGATCATGCGGCGGCCCGCGGCAGGCCGTAGGCGGCGCGGGTCAGCGTCGCCTCGTCGGCGATCTCGGCGGGGAAGCTGTCGACGACGCGGCCGCCGAAGATGACGACGACGCGGTCGGCGACGAGCTGCACCTCCTCGAGCTCGGAGGTGTAGAAGAGGATCGAGGCGCCCTGGCCGGCGAGGTCGCGCAGCAGGCGGTAGATCTCCTGCTTGGTGCGCACGTCGATGCCGCGGGTCGGGTCGAAGCAGAGGATGGTGCGCGCCTCGGCGGCGATCCAGCGGGCGATGGTGACCTTCTGCTGGTTGCCGCCGGAGAGCCGCTGCACCTCGCGCTGGGCGCGGGTGTCGATCTGCAGCCGCTCGATGGCGCCGCCGACGCTGACCCGCTCGCGGCCGACGCGGAGCGGGCCCCAGTTGCCGAGCCGGGCGCTGAACGGCAGCGCGATATTCTCGCGGACCGAGCGCTGCATCAAGAGGCCCTCGGCGCGGTCACCGGGGACGAGGCCGATGCCTTCGCGGATGGCGTCGGCGGGATGGGTGAAGCGGACCGGCCGGCCGTCCACCTCGATGCTGCCGGCAGCGGGGCGGACCGAGCCGGAGAGGGCGCCGAAGAGCTCGTCCTGGCCCTGGCCTTCGAGCGCCACCACCGCGGTGACCTCGCCGTTGCCGAGATCGAAGGAGACATCCTCGAGCTTGGTGCCGACGCGGAGGTTGCGGATGGCGAGGCGCGGCGGACCGGCGACGCGGCGGCGGTCGGGGTGTCGCGGCGGAGCGCGCGGGCCTTCTCGATGCGGGCGCCGAGCATCAGCTCGACGATCCTCTCCTCGGCGCCGGGGGCGATGTCGACGACGCCGACGGTCTCGCCGTCGCGGAGCACGGTGGCGCGGTCGCAGAGTGCCGCGATCTCGAGCAGGCGGTGCGAGATGAAGATGACCGAGCGGCCGGCGGCGGTCTGGCGGCGGACGACGTCGAGGACGCGCTCGGCGAGGTCGGCGGGCAGCGCCGCGGTCATCTCGTCGAGGAGCAGCACGTCGGGCTCGACGGCGAGCGCGCGGGCGAGATCGAGGACGCGCAGGGTGGCGAGCGGCAGGTCGCGGGCGAGGTCGCGGAGGTCGAGGTCGGGGAGGCCGAGCTCGCGCACCCAGTCGCGGAACGGCGCCACCGGCGTGCGCGGTGAGCCGGAGGTTGTCGGCGACGTCGAGGTCGGGGATCAGCGAGGGCTCCTGGTAGACCGGGACGAGGCCGGCGCGGCGGGCGTCGGCCGGAGAGCCGATGGCGAGCGCCTGGCCGCGGAGCAGGATGCGGCCGCGGTCGGGGCGGACCGCGCCGGTCAGGATCTTCACCAGCGTGGACTTGCCGGCGCCGTTGGCGCCCATCAGCGCGTGGACCTCGCCGGGCAGCACGCTGAGAGCGGCGTTGCGCAGCGCCGCGACGGCGCCGTAGGACTTGGCGACGCCGGAGGCGTCGAGGAGGGGCTGGGGGTCATGGGGCGGACGAGCTACGGCGGGGTTTGCGCGACAGGCGTTCCGCCTGCGTTGCACGGCCCGCGAACGGCAGCGCCCGCCCGTGGGGGCGGGACGGGCGCTGCCCGGGCGGGACGGTGCCGCCCGCCGGCGTTCTGCGAGCGCCGGGTTCACCGGTGCGGGCCTACTCGCCGGGGCCCTTGCAGGCGACGATCTGGTCCTTGGTGTAGGTGGTCCAGTCCGGGATCGAGATCGAGACCGGCCATTCGGGGCTGAGCGACGGGTCGGCGGCGGCCTTGAGCTTGGCCTTGCCCTCGTCGGTGACGTTGTCCCAGATCTCGGGGTCGACCAGCACGGTCTGCTCGGCCGGCTTCTTGCCGTCGAGGATTTGCAGCGCCAGCGTCACGCCGGCGCCGCCGATCGAGCCGGGGTTGGTCACCGCGGCGCCCTTCAGGCCCTCGACCGAGCTGAGCTGGCCGACGAAGCCGGCATTGTCGGCGCCGACGACCGGCACCAGCGGCGTCTGCGACTTCGACCAGCGCGTCGACGATCACGTTGTCGATGCCCGAGGTCCAGATGCCGTCGAACGGGATGCCGGTGGCGATGAAGTCGAGGATCTGCTGCTTGCCCTGGTCCTGCTGCCAGCCGGTGAAGACCTCCTGCACCACTTTGACGTCGGGGAATTCGGCCAGCGCCTTCTTGAAGCCCTTGTCGCGGTCGCTGTCGGCCGAGGCGCCGGCGGCGCCGCGCATGTAGACGACGTCGCCCTTGCCGCCGAGGGTCTCGAACAGCCACTTGGCGCCGAGGTAGGCGTATTCCTCCTGGTTGTTGGAGATGATGTAGGCGGAGGGCTCGGTGACGGCCTGGTCGACCGCGACGACGGTGATGCCCTTGGCGGTGGCCTCGGCGAGCGCCGACTGGATGCCGGCCGGATCGGCCGGGTTGACGACGATCGCGTCGACCCCGGCGCTGATCAGGTTGCGGATGTCCTCGAGCTGGCCGGCGGCGTCGGTGTTGCGGTGGGCGATGTTGAGCGAGGCGACCTCGCCGGAGGCCAGCGCCTGCGCCTTGATCGCGCAGATCATCTCCTCGCGCCAGCCGTTGCCCTGCACCGTGTTGGAGACGCCGATCTTGTAGCCGTCGGCCGCCGGCGAGCGCCGCGGACGCCATCAGCGCGGCGCCGGCCAGAAGCGGCAGCATGGCGCGATGCTTGACCTTATGCATGGAATTCCCTTTCCTCCCGGGTTGGTCGGGACCGTTGCGTCCCTTGTCGTCGTCACTTAACAAACGGGCGCAACACGTCCCTGGCAAGCAGAAAACCGCGCTTCACCGCTTCGTCGCTGCCTTCGAACCTGCGATCCTCGTGCTCGATGATGATCGGGCCGTCGTAGCCGGCGCGGTAGAGCCCGGAGAAGTAGCCGCGCCAGTCGACCTCGCCGAGGCCCGGCATGCGCGGCACCTGCCAGCCGATGCCCTCGGAGAGGATGCCGCGCTCGTAGAGGCCGTCGCGGTCGATCATCAGATCCTTGGCGTGGGCGTGCAGGATGCGCGGGCCGAACTCGCGGATGAAGCGGTCCTGGTCGATCATCTGCCAGACCAGGTGCGAAGGGTCGAAGTTCATGCCGACGTCGCCGCCCCAGGCGTCGAGGATCCAGCGCCAGACCTGCGGCGAATAGGCGATGTTGTGGCCGCCCGGCCATTCGTCCTGGCTGAAGATCATCGGGCAGTTCTCGAAGGCGAGCTTGACGCCATTGTCGCGGGCGTGGGCGACGATATCGGGCCAGACCGTCGAGCGCGGCCTGCCAGTTGGCGTCGACCGGCTTCGCGGCGTCGCCGCCGCAGAAGGTGTTGACCAGCCGGCACGCCCATGAGCTTCGCGGCGGTGATGACGTGCATGAGATGGGCGATGACGGTCGGCGCGGTGGGCGGGATCGGGATGCAGCGGGTTGGGATAGTAGCCGAGGCCGGAGATCGAGAGGTCCCTGCTCGGCGAGCGCGGCGACGATCTCGCCGGCCCGGGCCGCGGTGAGGCCCGCGACATCGATGTGGCTGGTGCCGGCGTAGCGCCGGGTCGGCCCGGAGGACCTCGGCCAGCAGGCGATCTCCAGTGCCTCGAAGCCGGCGCCGCTCGCCCAGGCGGCGACCTCGGCGAGCGGCGTGTCCGGAAACGGCGCGGTAAGGATTCCGAGCTTCATGTCGTCGTCTCCCATTGGATGCGGCGTGGCGAGCAGATCCCGAAGATAGGCCATCGGATGGTCGCTGAGAGAGGCCGTCGAGTGCCGTCGGCGACGGCGGTCGCGGAAGCCTGTGTCGGCGGCGAGGGCGGGCGGGAAGATGGCGTCGATCGCGAGGATCTCGGCGGTCAGCGCCTTGCGGGTCGCGGCCGATGCGGTCGGCGATCGCGGCGATGCGGCCCGCCTGCGGGTCGTCGGCGGTCCAGGCGCGGCCGAACCGGTTCGAGGCGCGCACGAGATAGGCGATGCAGGCGGCGACCGCGACCGGCAGGTAGGTGACGCTCTCGCCGCGGCGCAGCCGCTCGGCAGCGGGGTTGAGCAGGCGCTGGACGATCTTCTGCGAGCCGTCGGTCGCGATCTGATGGCAGCGGTGGCGGATCGCGGTGTTGCGCAGCCGGTCGAGGCTCTGGTCGACATAGGCGAGCGGCACGATGCCCGGCACCGAGCTGAGTGTCGGAACACTTTCCTGCGTCAGCATGCGGTGGGTGAAGTCGAAGAGCAGCGGATCGGCGACGGCGTCGAAGGTGTACTCATGGCCGGCCAGCACGCCGAGGCTGGCGAGCGTGGTCTGCGCGCCGTTGAGGATGCGCATCTTCAGGTGCTCGAACGGGGTGACGTCCTCGACGAAGCTGGCGCCGGCGAGATCCCAGCGGGGGAAACGGCCGGCGAAGCGGGTTTCGATGACCCATTGGCGGAACGGCTCTCCGACCGCGACCGCGGGATCCCGGTATCCGAAGCGCTGCTCCACCGTCTCGAGGTCGGCGGGTGTCGTCGCCGGGGCGATGCGGTCCACCATCGTCGAGGGAAAGCCAGCGTTGGCGGCGATCCAGTCGGCGAGCCGCGGCCGGGTCTCGGCGAGGGCGCGCACCACGCCACCGAGGATGATGCCGTTGCCGGGGATGTTGTCGCAGCTCATCACGCGTCATCGGCCGGCCGTGCGTCTGCATCCGCAGCTCCAGCGCCCGCAGGATGATGCCGGGCAGGCTGCGCGGCGTCTCCGGGTGCGCGAGGTCGTGGGCGATGTCGGGATGCTCCGGGTCGAGCGCGCCGTCGGCCGGACGGTGGCAGTAGGCCTTTTCGGTGACGGTCATGGTGATGACGTCGAATCGCGGGATCGGCGAGGACGGCGAGCGCGGGTCCGGGCCGGACTGGCTGTCGACGGTGCGGAGAATGCTGCCGATGACGCGGGCCTCGACGGTTTGGCCGGAGCGGAGAGGCGCGTGTAGAGGCCGTCTTGGCGGCCGAGCGTGGCGGCGAGGTAGGGCGGGCCGGATGTTGACGCCGACGACGCCCCAGCGGTCGAAGCGGCGGGCGAGCATGTCGTCGGTGTATTCGGCCTGATGGGCGCGGTGAAAGGCGCCGACCCCGATATGGGCCATGCCGGGGCGGAGGGCGGCCCGATCGTAGCCGGGGCGCTGCACCTCCGGCCGGAGGCGGTCGAGCAGAGCCGGGCCGAGCAGGTCGGCAGTCACCGCGGGCGCTCCTCCCTGGAACGTCGTTTCTATTTCCGGGACCATGGAACGAAGCTTCCCGCCAGTCAATCCGCCGCGCGGCGGGCGGCGACGGCCTGGACCAGCGCCATGCCGACCGCGAGCGAGGCGGCGAGCGAGCGGAAGCCGGCGAAATCGGATTCGATGACCTCGACGAGCGCGTCGGACAACGGCACCAGCGGGCTGAAGGTGCTGTCGGTGATCGAGACGATGCGGGCGCCGCGCTCGCGCGCGACCGCGGCCAGGTCGGGCGTGATCGAATTGTAGGGGCTGAAGCTGACGGCGAGCACCGCGTCGCGGGCGCAGACGCAGCCGACCTGGTCGAGCGCGCCGGAGCCGACGTTGTCCACGAGGACGTTGCGCACGCCCTGCTGCGACAGCGCCAGCGAGACGTAGGCGGTGACCGGGAAGGCGCGCTTGCTGCCGATGACGTGGATGAGGTCGGCTTCGGCGAGCACCGCGACCATGCGCTCGAAGCTCGCGATGTCGAAGTCGCCGCCGAGGCGGGCCAGCGAGGCCTGCGAGGCGGCGACGAGGCCGTTGAGGAAGGTGCCGCCTCCGCTGGCGGAGGCCTTGCGGCCTTCGGGCCAGGAGCCCTTGACGTGCGCCTTGAAGATGCCCTGGAAGTCGGAGAAGCCGGCGTAGCCGAAGATCTGCGCGAAGCGGACCAGCGTCGAGGGCTGGACGCCGGCCTGCTCGGCGACCTGGCTGATGGTGCCGACCGCGACGTCGCTCGGGTGCTGCCAGAGGAAGATCGCGATCTGGCGCAGCCGCTTGGGGAAGTGGACGGTGCCGGAGGAGAGGACGGCGCGCAGCTCCTCGTAGGTCTGCGGCCGGGCATGGCCGACGGCGGCGCGGTTGAGGCCGCGCGCCGGCTTTGCGTGCGCCTCGGTGGTCACCTCCGTTGCGCTTCTGCGAGGCTGCGCACGGTGCCGGGGACCACCGGCACGCCGCGGCGGGCCGAGGCGATCGCGGCGAAGACCAGCGCCAGCGCGTCGAGATTGCCGCGGGCGGCGTTGAGGGGCGCCCGCCCGTCCTCGACCGCGCGCAATAGCGCGCCCATGGTGCCGGCGAAGCCTTCCTTGAACCAGGTGCCCTCTAGCCGGGGTCGGGCAATGCCTTCGGGAGTGGTGAGGGTGACCTCCTGGGTGCCGAGGTCGCGGCCTCGGCTCGTGAGCGCGCCCTCGCTGCCGGCGATGAAGGTGCGGTCCTCGGCGCCGAAGCGGGAGCCGCCATCGAAGGCGAGGGTCGCTGCGCCGCCGTCGAAGGCGACCAAGGCCTTGGCGAGCAGTGGCGGGCGGACGGTCTGCCCGGCCGCGCGGGCGGTCGTCGCGAAGACCGAGGTCGGTCGGATGCCGAGGCTCGCGAGGAAATCGAACCAGTGGATGGCGAAATCCCACAGGATCAGGTCGTCGATCGCTTCGAACGGGGTGCCGGCGATCCAGCCGTGGTCCCAGTGGATGCTGATGTCGCAAGACTGGACGGCGCCGATCAGCCCAGCGCGCACCGCTGTGCGCATCCAGGCGAGATGCGGCGCCCAGCGGCCGTTCTGGTTGACCGCGAGCACGACGCTCCGGGCGTCGGCGAGATCGGCCAGTCGCGCGCCGGCGTCGAGGTCGAGCACGAAGGGCTTTTGCGACAGCACGTGCTTGCCGGCGGTCAGCGCGGTTTCGATCAGCGGCAAGCGCTCGGCCGGATGCGGGGTGAGGTCGACAACGGCGATGTCGTCGCGGGCGAGGGTGCGGGCGATGTCGTCGGTGGCTTCGGCGGCGGGGAAGAACGCGTCCCGGCGCGCTTCGGCGCGGGCGAGGGTGCGGTTGCAGATCACCGCGATGTCGAAGCCCGCCGCGCGGTAGGTCGCGAGATGCGCCGCGGCAATGCCGCCGGCGCCGACAAGGGCGATGCGCGGCCGCCAGGCCCTGGGCATGGGCGGCCGGTAGTCGAGATCGGGCGCCGCGATCTCGGGCGGCGTAGCGGCCTTGAGCGCGTAGGCGTCCAGGTCGGTCTCGGTCATGGCGTCAGCGGCACCGAGCGCTTGCTGGCGGCGGAAAGGACTGCGCTGTCGATCATGCGCTGGCCGATCAGCGCGAGCGCGGGATCGAGCGGGCCGGTGATCGGCGCGCCGTCCTCGATCCGGGCGAGCATGTAGGCCACCGGCCCCTGCCGCTCGGGCGGGAGGGGGTCGGCGGGGATCTGCGCGGGCGCCGGCGCCTTGCGGGTCTGCAGGGTCACGAAGGCGTCGTAATCGTAGCTCGAGAGGCTGCCGTCGGTGCCGACCAGCACGAAGCCGCATTTCGGTTGGGTCTGCATGGTCCAGGGGTCGGTCAGCGTGCCCCAGCGGGTCTCGAACTTGGAGAGGCCGCGGGCGTAGCGGCAGACGGTGATCGAATGCTGGTCGACCTCGATGCCGGGGGTCTCGTCGACGACGCTGGTGACCTCGAGCGGCGCCTCGCCGTTCATGAACCAGGTCCCGAGCGTGGTGCCATAGCCGAGATAGTCGAGCAGGCTGCCGCCGCCGCTGGCCTTGCGGTACCACCAGGAAGTGGGCTTTTGCGCCTCGACCTCCTCGGGCGAGACCTCGACCTTGTCGGCGAGATGGAAAAGCGGGCCGCGGTTGCCGTCGTAGAAATGCATCTCGACGAGATCGCCGATGGCGCCGGCGTCGATCAGCCGCTTGGCGGTCTTGTGCGAGGGACACCAAGCGAGCGGCCAGTTGATCGCCAGCCGTCCCCGGTTCGCGTCCATCGCGGCGATCATCCGGCGGGCGTCGGCGGCGCTGGCCGCGAAGGGCTTCTCGACCATGACATTGAGCCCGTGCGGCGCGATCGCCGCGACGGTGTCGGCGTGGGCGGCGGTCGCGGCGCAGACGATGGCGAGATCGGCGGCGGTATCGGCCAGGCAGGCTTGGAGGTCGGTGAAGACCCGGGTGTCGGGGATGGCGAAATTTGCGATCGCACCGGCCATCCGGCTGCGGTCAGGGTCGAAGATGCCGGCGATCTCGGCGTCGGGATGCTCGGCGACCTGGCGGAGCAGGTCGCCCATGTGCATGTGGTCGAAGCTGATGCCGAGCACGCGGTGCCTTGCCACGCGAGGTCCCTCCCAGGGCGGTCTTTCCGCACGGTAGCGCGGGGCGGGCGCTCCACAACCGGAAAAATGGAAAGCCGCTTTCGAAGGCGGCGCGGCGGCGGCTAAGGTCGCGGTAAGGCGGAACGGGAGGATAAGAGATGGTCTATGCAACCGGGGCGGCTGCCCCAGGCGACAGGCTGCGGGTCGGGATGGTGGGCGGCGGGCGGAACGCCTTCATCGGCGCGGTGCATCGGCTGGCGATGCGGCTCGACGACCGGATCGCGCTGGTGGCGGGGGCGCTTTCGGCGGATGCGGAGAATGCGGCCGCTTCGGCGGCGGAGATCGGGCTGGCGCCGGAGCGGAGCTATGCCGACTGGCGGGAGATGGCGCAGACCGAGGCGATGCGCTCGGACGGGATCGAGGCGGTGGCGATCGTCACGCCGAACCATCTGCACGCGCCGATCGCCACGGCGTTTCTTCAGGCCGGGATCGACGTGATCTGCGACAAGCCGCTGGCGATGAACGTCGCGGAGGCGGAAGGGCTGGTGGCGCTGACGCGAGAACGGAACCGCAAGCTGCTGGTCACGCTTAACAATACCGGCTATGCCATGGTGCGGCAGGCGCGCGAGATGGTGGCGGCGGGAGAGATCGGGCGGGTCACCGCGATTCGCGCGGCCTATATCCAGGACTGGCTGACGCTGCCGATCGACCAGGAGGGGCAGAAGCAGGCCGCGTGGCGGACCGATCCGGCGCGGGCCGGGCAGTCGGCGGTGCTCGCCGATATCGGGGTACATGCGTTCAATCTTGCCAGCTTCGTCTCGGGGCGCGACGCGGAGGCGGTGGCGGCGGATCTCTTCACCGTGGTGCCGGGGCGACGGCTCGACGACAATGCCAACGTGCTGCTGCGATGGGCCGGCGGCGTGCGCGGCTCGCTGATCGCGAGCCAGACTTCTCCCGGTCATTACAATGACTTGTCGGTGCATGTCTATGGCGACAAGGGCGGGCTCGAGTGGTTCGGGGCGCGGCCGGAGGAGCTGCGCTTCTCCCGCGTCGGCGAGGAGGCGCGGACGCTGATCCGGGGCGGGCACGGCTCGTTCGGCGAGAGCCGGGCGGTGTCGCGGATGCCGGCGGCGCATCCGGAGGGGTATATCGAGGCTTTCGCCAATCTTTACCGGGATGCGGCGGCGATCATCCGGGCGCATCGGAGTGGGGAGGCGGGGGATCCGGCGCGGGAGGGGTTCGTGCCGGATGTGGCGGATGGGTTGCGGGGGGTGCAGTTCGTCGCGGCGGCGGTGGCGTCGAGCGCGGCGGGGGGCGGCTGGCTGGAATTTTAGTGAGCGTCAACAGTGGCTTGGGTGATCTGGAACGCGTCTGGAAAGCGTCTTCTTTGCATATGGACGTTCTGGCCGGCGCGAGGGGCGCCGGCGCGCCGGGCGGGAGAGTTCGCCAGCGTGGAAGCGGGGGTTGGACGATCTGGAAAGCGTCTGGAAAACGTCTGGAATGCGTCTTGACGTTCGGGCCGCCGCGAGGGGGGACGCGCCGGCGGGGGCCGGCGCGGCCGGGGCTACTGCACGGTCAGCCGGGCGGAGGCGAAGGTGACCTTGGCGTCCTTCGGGATCGCCGCGGTTGCGGCCGCGAGCGTGGAGCTGGTGAGGCCGGTGGAGGGCTCGAAGACCAGCTTGGGCGACCTGGTGCCGGTGAGCCCCAGCGCCTTCATCGCCTGGGTGGCGTCGAACTCGAAGGTCCGGCCGGCCATCGCGGCGTGCGCATGCGCGCCGCCGGTCATCGGACCGCCGAAGCCGAAGAAGGAGATGACGCCGATCGACGCCCGCTTGCCCGCGGCGTTGGCGAGATAGACATCGTAGACCACGCCCGGAACCACCGCGGCGTTGACGCCCTCGATGGTGACCGTCGCCGTCTGCGGCACCACCGGCAAGCCGTAGACGGAGGCGCCGCGGCGGGCATCGGAAGCGCCACCTCGGTCAGACCGCGCTTCAGCTCGATCCTGCCGGTGCTCGGCGCCGGCGCCACCTGCTTGGCCGCGGGCGCACGGAGCCGCCTGGGCGGTGAGGGCGGCCGACGGCGCTGCCTGGGCCGGCGGGCAGCCGGCGCCGCCGGCGGAATAGCTGTAGCGGATCTGGTTGGTGGTCAGCATGTCGCGGACCCGCCGTTGGACGACGCTGCCGTTGCCGTCCACGAAGGAATAGTTGCGATTGAGGACGGTCTGGCTGGTGGGCAGGCGCGCGTTCATGTCGACCCGGAGCCAGCATTCGTAGAGCCGGTCGATATTGGCGTGATGCAGGTAGAAGATCGGATCGAGCGCCGCCACGGGCACCGAGCCCATGATCCCGTTCGGGCATCCGCCGTTGACGATCGCGCAATGCACGGCGCCATGCGGGGTCGCCTCGAGGCGCTGCTGGAACTGGGTGCGCGTCGTCGCCTGCATCGCGTTGGCCGAGGAGGTGACCGCGGCGGGCGAGGCCGGCGGTGCCGGCGTTCAGCGCCGCGCGCCGCGCGGCGACGTAGAGCGGATTGGGCACCCGATCGCCGTCCGCGTCGATGTAGGTCGGGGCGCGGAAGGCGGCGGGAGCCGCGGGGCGGTGGCATAGTCCCAATAGGGCAGGGTCAGGCTGCGATCGCCGGACGCCTGCCGCAGCACCCGCTCGAAGTACCACAGGAACATCCGGTGCCAGGTCAGGAACTGCGGCGTGTCGTGCTCGCAGGCGCACCAGGTCGCATCCTCGCTCGCGTTGGACGCGGTCCAGGTCCGGACGCCGGTCATGCCGCCGCCGGTGATCGGGCCGCGGCAGTCATCGCCGAAATGCGCGTGCATGTTCGCCCAGTAGATCCAGCTGCGGCGGAAGTCGGCGCTGTGCGGGGGGCAGTGTCGCGGGCCATCATCGTCGCGACGCCGCGGCGGAGCGACATCAGCTGCGCCGGCGTCAGATCGGTGATCGATCTGCGGACGGTCTGGGCGGAAGCCGGCGCGACCGAGGCCACGAAGGCCATGCTGACGATGAGGCTGACGACGGCGGCAAGCCTGATGGCCGACCGCCACGGAATGTACCGCATGGCAAATCCTTTTAGTAGTCCGAACAACGAAAAAAGCCCCCGAATACGGAAAGGCTAACAGACCGAATGCCATGGCTCAACCGCCAACTCGCCCCTGAGCAGAACGATTGATCGCTCCGGTCTCGCGAATTGCGGCGATCTCTTAACCATAGGACGATTCCGTTCCGTTTGGACGCTCCTAGACTACAGCTCCGGCTGGGTCGCCGGCTCGGCGCCGCGCGCGGAGAAGCTGTGGATCGCGTAGGCGAGCAGCGCCAGCCCCGGGCAGGCCATGCCGACCAGCGAGGTCGCGCCCCAGCCGTAATGGGCATAGGTCCAGGCGCCGAGCGCCGAGCCGAGCGCGCCGCCGCCGAAGAAGGTCGCCATGAAGATGCCGTTCAGCCGGCTGCGCGCCGAATCCGACAGCGAATAGATCGCCCGCTGCGAGAAGACGAGGCAGCCGGTCACGCCGAAGTCGAGCAGCACCGCCGCGGCGACCAGCGCGGTCAGCGAGGCGTTCGACCCCGTCGCGCCGAGGTGGCTGACCAGATAGGCGAGGATGCCGATCAGCATCGAGAGCGCGGTGCCGGGCAGGCCGAGGTCGCGGTCGGCGGCCGCGCCGGCGATCGGCGCCGCGATCGCCCCGGCGACGCCGGCCAGCGCGAAGAGCGCGATCTGGCCCTGCGACAGGCCGAAGTCCGGGCCGGCGAGGAGCAGCGGCGTCGTGGTCCAGAACAGGCTGAACGAGGCGAACATCAGCGCCTGGTAGAAGGCTCGGCGCCTGAGCAGCGGCGTGTCGCGGACGAGCCGGCCCATCGAGGCGATCAGCGCGCCGTAGCCGAGCCGGGCCTCCGGCTGGCGCCAGGGCAGGCAGAGCCGGAGCACGACGGCGAGCAGGGCGAGCAGGCCCGCCGTGCCGAAGAAGACCACGCGCCAGCCGGCGAGCTCGGTGACGAGGCTCGAGGCCGGGCGCGCCAGCATGATGCCGAGCAGCAGCCCGCTCATCACCCGGCCGACCACCCGGCCGCGCATCTCCGGCGGCGCGAGGTGCGCGGCCAGCGGCACCAGGATCTGCACCGAGACCGAGCCGAGGCCGATCAGGAAGCAGAAGGCGAGAAAGACCGAGGGGGTGCGGGCGAGGGCGAGGCCGAGGGCGGAGACGATGCCGAGGGCCAGCACGGTCAGGATCAGCCGGCGGTTCTCGAAGAGATCGCCGAGCGGCACCACGAAGAGCAGGCCGAGGCCGTAGCCGACCTGGGTGAGCGTCACGATCAGCCCGGACTGCGCCGGGGTCAGGCCGAGCTCGGGACCGATCAGGCCGATCAGCGGCTGGGCGAAATAGAGGTTGGCGGCGATCAGGCCGCAGGCGGCCGCGATCAGGAAGGTGATCCAGCCCGGGCCGGCGGGGGCCGGCGTCTGCGTGGTCATCGGTGATGCGCCTTGTCGTTGGCCGCTCGGGGCATCTAGCGCCTTTTGCCGGGAAGGGTAACCGGGAAGCGGGATCGCCGCGGGTGCGGCGGAATTGTAAATCCGGTGGAGTTCCACGGGCTGTCGCTGCAATCGGTGCGCGGCGGGCTCGACCATGTGCTCGACGAGCATACCGCGATCTTCGAGGCGGTGCGCCGGCGCGACGCGGCGGCGGCGCGGGCGGCGATGGCCGGCCACGTCACCGGCTCGCGCGACCGGCTGTTCGAGGGCGGCTGCTCGATCTGTCGCGGGGCTAGAGTCTCGAATTGCCGCGATTTCTTAATCATCGGACAATTCCGTCCGTTTGGAAATCGCTTTAGAAGGCGGCGCGGTAGAGCGCGAGCACGTCGGCCTCGGTCATGTCGCGGGGGTTGTTGTCCATCAGCCGGCGGATCGAATGCGCCTCGCGGGCGAAGAGCGGCAGGTGGTTCTCGGTGGCGCCGAGGCGGGAGAGATGCATCTCGAGGCCGAGGTTGCGGCAGTAGCCGTAGGCGGCGTCGCGCACGGCCGCTTCGCTCGCGCCGTCGAGGCCGAGGCGGGCGGTGATCTCGGCGGTCTTCTCGGCGGCGGCCGGCTGGTTGAAGGCGAGGACGTGCGGGAAGACCAGCGCGTTGGCAGCACCATGCGGCAGGCCGAGGCGGGTCCCGAGCGGGTAGGCGACGGCGTGGCCGGCGGCGGTGTTGACCGGGCCGAGGCAGATGCCGCCGTACCAGGCGGCGAGGAGCAGGCCGGCGCGGGCCTCGGTGTCCTCGCCGTCGGCGACGGCGCGGGCGAGGTAGCGGCCGACGAGATCGATGCCCATGCGGGCGTAGGCGTCGATCAGGGGATGCGCCTTGCGGCTGGTGAAGGCCTCGACGCAATGGGCGAGCGCGTCGACGCCGGTGGCGGCGGTGACCGCACTCGGCAGCGAGGTGGTGAGCTCGGGGTCGAGGGCGACCATGTCGGCGAGGAGATGCGGGCTCTCGACCGCGAGCTTGGCGAGCGTGGCGGTGTCGGCGATGAGCGCGCGGATGCCGGCCTCGCTGCCGGTGCCGGCGGTGGTGGGCACCTGGGCGAGCGCGTTCAGCCGCCGGCGGGCGCGGTTCGGGCCGATCACCTCTTCGAGCGGGGTGCCGTCGCGGAGCACGGTCACGAGCTTGGCCAAATCCATCGCGCTGCCGCCGCCGAAGCCGATCACCAGATCCGGCTCGGCGACGGCGGCCCTGGACAGCGCCGCCTCGAGGTTGATGGTGTCGGGCTCGGGCTTGACCGCGCCGAAGACGGTGACGGAGCCGCGCAGCCCCAGCCGGTCGACGCGGTCGGCGTTGAAGGCGTCGGAGACCACGAGGATCCGGCGGAAGCCCTCGGCGTCGGCCCAGAGGCCGACCGTCTCGGCGGTGCCGGCGCCGAACTCGAAGCGGCGCGGCTGGTGGATCAGGATCGGGCGGGCGTAGTCGGGCATGGCGCGGTCCCTCAGGCGGCGGCCGGCAGGTCGCCGAACTTCTCGCGGACCATGGCGAAGGCGGCGGCGTCGAGCGGCAGCAACGGCGGGCGGATGCGGAGCCAGCCTTCGTCGCCGGTGCGCGGCGATCATCGCCTTGATCGTCGGGATCTGGACGTAGCTGTTGGAGAGCGTGCGGAAGGCATTGATCCGCGCCTGCGCGGCATCGACCGCGGCGCTGCGTGGCCGGGTCGTTTGCGCCGCGGAAGACGGTGACGAGGTCGCGGGCGACGAGGTTCGAGGTCGCGGTGATGCGCCGGCGCCGCCCGATCGCGCATCAGCGGCAGGAGCAGCGGGTCGGCGCCGGCGAGCACGGAGAAACCGGGGAAGCGCGGCGATCATCGCCTGCATGTTGGCGATGTCGCCGGCGCAGTCCTTGATGCCGACGACGACGCCGGGGAAGGCGGCGATGAGGCGGGCGATCAGGTCGTGGCCGAGCGGCACCGCCGAGACCTGCGGGATGTGGTAGAGCGACGACGCGCAGGCGGTCGTCGCCGACGCCCTCGATGAACCGCGAATAGAAGCGCGAAGAGGCCGTCGTCGCTGACGCCCTTGTAGTAGAAGGGCGGCAGCATGACGACGGCCTTGACGCCCGAGCCGACGGCGTGGCGGGTCAGCTCGATGGTCTCGGGGATATTCGGCGTGGCGGTGCCGGGCATCAGCTGCCCGGGCGCGATGCCGGCCGCGAGCGCTGCTTCGAGGATGGCCTGGCGCTCGGCGAGCGAGAAGGAATTGGCCTCGCCGGTGGTGCCGAGCAGCGCGATGCCGTCGCAGCCTTCGTCGAGCAGCCAGCGGCAGTGCGCGGTGAAGGCGGCGAGGTCGGGCGAGCGTCGCGCATTCACGGGCGTGGCGGCGGCGCAATAGACGCCGGTGACGGCGAAGCTCATGCGGGATCTCCTGACGGGCCTCGGGGCGGCGAGCTTGCGCGCATAGGCGATGGCCGAGTCATGTTGACGTGGTTGGCGTTGCCCTTGCCGGCGATGTCGAAGGCCGTGCCATGGTCGACCGAGGTGCGGTCGATCGGCAGGCCGAGCGAGACGTTGACCGCGGTGTCGAAGGCGACGAGCTTGATCGGGATATGGCCCTGGTCGTGATACTGCGCGACCACGAGATCGAAGGCGCCGTTATAGGCGCGGTGAAAGACGTATCGGCGGAGATCGGGCCCGTGGACGTCGATGCCCTCGGCCCGCGCCTGCGCGACGGCCGGGGCGATCTGTCGTCGTCCTCGGTGCCGAACAGGCCGTTCTCGCCGCAATGCGGATTGAGGCCGGCGACGGCGATGCGCGGCGCTGCCATGCCGATGCGGCTGAGGTGCTTGTGGCCGGCCCTGATGGTCGCGAGCACACGCTCGGTCGTCGCGCGGTCGATGGCGGTCCTGCAGCGAGACGTGGGTCGAGACATGGATGACCTTCAGCCGCTCGGAGGCGAGCAGCATGAAGGACGGCCTTCGAGCCGGTGAGCGCGGCCAGCATGCCGGTATGGCCGTCATAGTGGTGGCCGGCGGCGTTCAGCGCTTCCTTGTTGATCGGCGCGGTGACGATGCAGCCGATCTCGCCGGCCATCGCGTCCTCACGCCCACGATAAGGCGCGTGGCCGCGGGATGGTGCCGCCGGCGACGCTCTCGGCATCGCGGCGAGCGCGAGGGCGCAGCGCCGTGCCGCGGAAAGCTCGGCCTGCCGCCGCGGGTGCGGGCGGCGGTCTGGGGCTGTGCCGCGGGCGCCGCTGAGCCTCGGCTTCTCGGCCGACGACGGCGCGAGCTTCGCCGGGCGGCGGGATCCGTGGAGACCGGCAGCGGTTTCTGCCTCAGCGACAATTCACGCGACGGGCTCAACCGGGAGCTGTCCTATCCGGTCGATCCTGCAGACGCCGGACGGGGTGCTGCACGTCGCCTTCACCTACCACCGGCGGGCGATCAAGTACCTGCGGCTCGACGCGGGGCAGTGAACGCCGCCGCGCCTCGGCGAACGGCGCAGCAGGCTGCGGGAGGCGAAGCCGAGGTAGTGCACCAGCCGGAAGAACGGGCTGGTCGAGGGACCGCATCGAATCGCTCGACATGTTCGCGGCGATATAGGCCAGCGCTCTCCCGCAGCATCGTGTCGTAGGTGGCGCCGTTATTCCCTGCTGAAACGTGGCAGTAGTCACAGCATCGCGGCGATGACCGGGCGGATCACGGGGCGATCCGGCGTGCCGGATCGCGCCGAGGCTTACCTCGGCTCGCCCTGCATCCAGAATCATGCCGCGAACCTCGCACTGCTGCCGGACGGCACGCTCGCCTGCGCCTAGTTCGGCGGGACCATGGAGGGCATGGGCGACATCTCGGTCTGGATGGCACGGTTGGCGACCGGCGCCGACCGCTGGAGCGGGCCGGAGCGGCAGTCCGGCGACGCGGGCCGCTCCGAGCAGAACCCGGTGCTGTTCGTCGCGCCGGACGGCGAGGTCTGGCTCTTCTACACTTCCCAGCCCGGCGGGCGGCAGGATGTGGCGGTGGTGATGCATCGCCGCTCGACGGGACGGCGGGGTGGGCTTCGGTCCAGCCCGGCCGCTCTCGGAGATTCTCGGCACCTTCGTGCGCCAGCCGCCGGTGGTGACTGCGGCGGGGACCAGCTGGACGGCCCGCGGGATACTGGAGACCGGCAGCGGTTTCTGCCTCAGCAACAATTCAGGCGACGGGCTCAACCGGGAGCTGTCCCTCCCAAACCAATACGACGCCGCTCACCGTCGAGAATTGGGTGCAACTCGGCATGAGGCTAGCGCAAAGTCAGTTGGTATGCGAGCATTGCTGATGAACAAGAGTGATACTGGATTTGATTATACTATAGTTGATTAGTGAATACTGCCGATATAGCCATATTCGGCTAGCTCGCGCTGCGAGCATTTGAGCCTCGATCCGGATGTCGGAAGACCCGATCGGCAGGCGCATTGGCCGCACTCCCGCGAGGCCCTTGAGCTTTTGACACGCGCGGGCCGGGAACTAGAAAGGGCAGGGGAGGGCAATGCGATGCGAAGCTCGCTGGAGATTTTTCGGCTGGCGACCGGCCGGTCGGAAGTGGTGCTCGAAACCGATGAACTGATCGAGGCGCCGAACTGGGATCCCGGCGGCGGGAGCCTGCTGGTCAACGGCGGCGGACGGCTCCATCGGGTGGCGCTCGGCGCCGCGCCGGAGCTGGCGCCGGTCGACACCGGCTTCGCCGACCGCTGCAACAACGATCACGGCATCGCGCCGGACGGCAGCCTGATCGCGATCAGTCACCACACCGGCGAGGGCTCGACGATCTTCACGCTGCCGGCGGGCGGCGGCGCGCCGCGGCAGGTCACGGCGCGCAATCCCTCCTACTGGCATGGCTGGTCGCCGGACGGCGGGACGCTCGCCTTCTGCGGCCAGCGTGACGGCCGGTTCGATGTCTATACGGTGCCGGTGACGGGCGGCGAGGAGACACGGCTGACCGACGTGGGTCACAACGACGGACCGGACTATTCTCCGGACGGGCGCTGGATCTGGTTCAACTCCGACCGCAGCGGGCAGGCGCAGATCTGGCGGGTGCGGCCGGACGGCAGCGACCTGGAGCGGATGAGCGAGGACGGGCTGGTCGACTGGTTCCCGCATCCGGCGCCCGACGGCAGCGCGGTGCTGTTTCTGGCTTATCCGCCAGGAACCACCGGGCATCCCCGGGACAAGGATGTGGCGCTGAGGCTGATGGACCCGGACGGCGGTAACGTGCGGACCCTGGTCGAGCTTTTCGGCGGGCAGGGAACGATCAACGTGCCGTGCTGGGCGCCGGACGCGTCGGCCTTCGCTTACATCCGCTATGCCCCGGAAAAATAGGCGCGAACCGCGACTGTGGCATTCTTGCAACCAGCGAGGGGCTTACCTACCTTGAGCCAAGGCCTTTCGAGGGATGCGCCGCACGACGGGCATCGGGGAAGGGTGCCGAGAGGGAGAGAGCAATGAATTTCGAGAAGTTTTCCGAGCGTGCGCGCGGCTTCGTCCAGGCGGGCCAGACCATCGCACTCCGCGAGAACCACCAGCGGTTCTTGCCCGAGCATCTGCTGAAGGCGCTGCTCGACGACGACCAGGGGCTGGCCGCCAACCTGATCGCGCGCGCTGGCGGCGACGCGGCGCAGGCGCGGGCGGCGCTCGAGCGCGCGCTCGCCAAGGTGCCGCGGGTCGAGGGCGGCGAGCTGGTCATCGATACCCAGACCGCAAAGGTGCTGGCCGAGGCCGAGAAGATCGCCCAGCAGGCCGGCGACAGCTTCGTCACCGTGGAGCGGCTGCTGACCGCGCTGGCGGTGACCAAGTCCGGCGCGAACGATGCGCTGAAGGCGGCCGGCGTCACGGCGCAGGCGCTGAACGCGGCGATCAACGACATCCGCAAGGGCCGCACCGCCGATACCGCGAGCGCCGAGCAGGGCTATGATGCGCTGAAGAAATACGCGCGCGACCTGACCGAGGCGGCGCGCGAGGGCAAGATCGACCCGATCATCGGCCGCGACGAGGAGATCCGGCGCACCATGCAGGTGCTGAGCCGGCGGACCAAGAACAATCCGGTGCTGATCGGCGAGCCCGGCGTCGGCAAGACGGCGATCGCCGAGGGCCTGGCGCTCAGGATCGTCAACGGCGACGTCCCGGAGTCGATCCAGGACAAGAAGCTGCTCGCGCTCGACATGGGTTCGCTGATCGCCGGGGCGAAGTACCGCGGCGAGTTCGAGGAGCGGCTGAAGGCGGTGCTGACCGAGGTCACGGCCGCGGCGGGCGAGATCATCCTCTTCATCGACGAGATGCACACGCTGGTCGGCGCCGGCAAGGCCGAGGGCGCGATGGACGCGTCCAACATGCTGAAACCGGCGCTGGCGCGGGGCGAGCTGCACTGCGTCGGTGCGACGACGCTCGACGAGTACCGCAAGCATATCGAGAAGGACGCAGCACTGGCGCGGCGGTTCCAGCCGGTCTTCGTCAGCGAGCCGACGGTCGAGGACACCATCTCGATCCTGCGCGGCATCAAGGAAAAGTACGAGGTGCACCACGGGGTGCGGATCACGGACAGTGCGCTGGTGGCGGCGGCGACGCTTTCGCACCGCTACATCGCCGACCGGTTCCTGCCGGACAAGGCGATCGACCTGATGGACGAGGCCGCGTCGCGGTTGCGGATGCAGGTGGATTCCAAGCCCGAGGAGCTGGACGCGCTGGACCGCGAGATCCTGCAGAAGCAGATCGAGGCGGAGGCGCTGAAGAAGGAGACGGATCTGGCGAGCCAGGACCGGCTGGAGAAGCTCCTGAAGGAGCTCAGCGGCCTCGAGGAGCGGTCGGCCGAGATGACCGCGCGCTGGCGGGCGGAGCGCGACAAGCTGAAGGGTGCTGCCGATATCAAGGAGCGGCTGGACCTCGCGCGGGGCGAGCTGGAGAACGCCAAGCGGCAGGGCAACCTGCAGCGGGCGGGCGAGCTCGCCTATGGCATCATTCCCGGGCTCGAGAAGGATCTGGAGGCGGCCGAGAAGCGTGGCAGCGAGGCGATGGTCGAGGAGGCGGTGACGCCCGAGCAGATCGCGCAGGTGGTCGAGCGCTGGACCGGGATTCCGGTGGACCGGATGCTCGAGGGCGAGCGCGAGAAGCTGCTCCGCATGGAGGAGGCGATCGGCAAGCGGGTGATCGGCCAGCGGGCGGCGGTGGAAGCCGTGTCGAACGCGGTCCGGCGGGCGCGGGCGGGGCTGAACGACCCCAACCGGCCGCTGGGGTCGTTCCTGTTCCTCGGGCCGACCGGCGTCGGCAAGACCGAGCTGACCAAGGCGCTGGCGGCGTTCCTGTTCGACGACGACCAGGCGATGGTCCGGATCGACATGAGCGAGTTCATGGAGAAGCACTCGGTCGCGCGCCTCATCGGCGCGCCGCCGGGATATGTCGGCTACGACGAGGGCGGGGTGCTGACCGAGGCGGTGCGGCGGCGGCCCTATCAGGTGCTGCTGTTCGACGAGGTCGAGAAGGCGCATCCTGACGTCTTCAACGTGCTTTTGCAGGTGCTCGATGACGGGCGGCTGACCGACGGGCAGGGCAACGTGGTCGATTTCAAGAACACGCTGATCATCCTGACCTCGAACCTCGGCAGCCAGGCGCTCTCGAGCCTGCCGGACGGGGCGAACGCCGAGGCGGCGCGCGACCAAGTGATGGCGGCGGTCCGGGCGCACTTCCGGCCGGAGTTCCTGAACCGGCTCGACGAGATCGTGCTCTTCGACCGGCTCAGCCGCGCCAATATGGACGGCATCGTCGATATCCAGCTCGGGATCCTGGCGCGGCGGCTCGCGGCGCGCGACATTACGCTCGACGTGGACGAGACGGCGCGGACCTGGCTCGCGGACCGCGGCTACGATCCGGTCTACGGCGCGCGGCCGCTGAAGCGGGTGATCCAGAAGGAGCTGCAGGACCAGCTGGCCGAGAAGCTGCTCTCGGGCGCCATCCTCGACGGCGCCAGCGTCCATGTGACGGCCGGAGATGGCGGCCTGGTGATCGGCGGCCCGGCGACGGCGCGGGCACCGGGCGCGCTGGTGCACTGAGCCGGGGCTCCCGCGCCTCCGCGGCGGGCTGCGCCGCCGCGGCCTTTATCCCGGGCGCCGCGCTCAGGCGGGCGGCATGATGATTCCGTCGACCACCTGGATGATGCCGTTCGAGGCCATGACGTCGGTCTGGACCACATTCACCCCGCCGACGTTGATGCCGTTGAAGCCGTCGACGATGATGCTGAGGCCGCTGAGCGTGGTCAGCGTCGTGGTCTTGTTGACGAGATCGGCCGCGGTATAGGTCCCCTGCACCACGTGCAACTGCAGGATGCGGGCAAGCTCCGCCCGGTTCTCCGGCAGGAGCAGCCGGTCCAGCTCGCCCTCCGGCAGCTTGTCGAAGGCGGAGTTGCGCGGCGCGAAGACGGTGAAGGGCCCCTCGGCGCCCAGCGAGTGCACGCCGGCGTTGGCCAGCGCCCGGGCGAGCGCGCTGAAGCTCGCGTTGGAATCGAACACCTCCCGGATCGTCGGCAGCTTCGGTTCGTTTGACGCGCAGGCCGAGACCAGGAGGCCCGCACCCGCGACGAGCGCGAGGCCGGCGAAAGTCCTGCGGTTCATCATGAGGTTTCTCCCCGTCGAGTGACGCGGCGCCCGGAGCCGGCGCCGGAAGGCCAGGTTACGCGCCGACGACCGAGGCATCGATGACCGGGGCTGCCGCGGGATGGCTCGCGGGGCGGCCCCGGGTGCTGCGAAAAAAATCTGTCACATCCTCCGGTTTTCGCTTGCACGACTCCGCTCCGGCTCGTATCAAGCGCTCCACCGGCGGCGGGGGCGACCTCGCAGCCTAAAAATCAGGGGTTCGGGCAGCTTGTTGCGCTCAAGGTTGGCGCGATGGGTTGTTTGCGTTCCTTCGCTCTTT